>DASXSF010000042.1:0-3230 GCA_036506155.1 Jatrophihabitantaceae bacterium | reverse complement strand
ACAACGGCGGCACCGAAGCGATCAACGGAATCATCGAGCTACACCGTCGCATCGCCCGCGGCTTCCGCAACCCCACCAACTACAGACTCCGGATGATCCTGGCCGCCGGAAAGCTCACCCACCCGAATCTCCGATGAGCCGCTTAAGCAACGGTGCGGTTGCGGCGGTTACCGCATCGTCGTTGTCGAGGTAGAAGACGAGCTGGTCGAACGATCCCGCATGATCAGTGTCGTTGTGGGCGCGCACGATTTCCATTTGGGTGGTGGTGTCCGGCAGCCCGAAGATGGTGCCAACCTCGCCGAAGCTGTCGGTGAATTGGCCGATGACCGGCAGACCGACGGCGTCGCGGTAGAACGCGATCGTGTCGTGGTAGTGGCCGCTCGCGCGTGCCCACCGCAGCGCGCCGGGACGCAGGCGCGTCGGCCAAGTGCTGGAGTGCTCAGTCCACGTGCTGCTCATGTAGGTCCTCCTTGACTGACGACGTCGCGTGCCGCCATCGGCTCGCCAGTGCTCGGGGGCCGGCGGCTACGCCGGGAAGGGTGGCGTTCCGGGCTCCTAGTCGGTGACGGCACAGAGACCCACTCCTCGTAGCGGCCCACTGCCTCGAAGGCCAAAGACTCGTAGAGCGGGCGGCCCATCCGCGTGGACTGCAGGCTGGCCGTGCGCGCCCCGGCGCGCCACGCGTCGGCGAGCGCGTGCTCGCCCAGGGCCCGGGCGAACCCCCTTCGCCGCATCGCCGGCACCGTGCCGGCGGCGTAGATCCCGCAATCGCTGCGGTGCACGAAGGTCCACGCCGCGGCCACCGCCTGCCCATCGTGGACCAGTGCCCAGGCGTTCAGGCCTGGCACGCGGTCGGGTTCACCCAGGTCCGCGACCGGAACCGGTTCGTCGCCGGCCCGGGTCGCTGTGGCGATCGAGGTGCGCACGACCCGACCGTCGTGCCGCAGCCCGGCCGGCAGCGTCGCCCGCATGACCAGGGTCGTGGTGTCACGTTTGAGGGCGCCGATCTCGCCGACCCGGTCGGGGGCGTCCAGGTCGGTGACCCGGCTGGGCAGCCACAACGCCCACAGGTCGACGCCCGCCTCGCGATACACGCTCGCCACCCGATTGGCCGCGGTGAGACCGGGGCCGCCGAGCACGATCGCGTTGTTCAACGGTGTCCACGACGGGAACACCGCCGCCGCGGCGGCCGGGTCGTGGTGGATACGTGCTCCGGGCGACAGTCGCGCCAGCGCGGTCCAGCACGCCAGCAGTGTTTCCTGCCCGGGCAGGACGGCCGGTGTCACCGCGGCTACTTGACGGCGATGATCTCGACCGGCTGGATGTCGGGAGGCGCGGCGAGGAGGTCCGCCGCGACCTGGCTCAAAGCGGCCGGGATCTCGCCGTCAAGATGCGCCTGCCGCCCCTCGTCGGTCTCGAACGTGTCGAAGATGCCGAAACGGGTGTCACTGATCCGGAACGCGTACCAGCTCACGGTCCCGATCTCGGCCGCCGCGAGCGCCCGCGCCGATTCAAGGACGGCGGCCAGCCGCTCCCCGGTGCCGGGTTTGGCCTCCAGCTGCGCGAGCAGCGCGAGTCGTTCGGTCATGCCGTTCCTTCCAGAGAGTCGGTGCAGAGCTGTCACGGCATGAGCATCCGCTGACGGCGCGGTCTTACCTACCGCCGAATCAGCTCCCCGCGCGCACTGCCGCCAGCAGGCCGTCGAAGTCCTCACCGCACGGGCCACATGCGGCTAGATGCGCCGCCACACCCGGGTACCGTTCCTCGGCGTCCCGGCTGCCGGCGACGAGCTCGACGTAGACATGCAGGATCGCCATCGCCTGCTCACATCCGACATCGCGCGGATCGGTCTGCAGGAACCAGTCCAGCGCACTCCACTCACCCATCGACGTGCCTCGCATCGTTGATGGCCGGATAACTCTTCGCGACGAGAGCGGCCCGCAACTTACGCCTGGCGTCGTACGTCATCTTGTAGATCGCGTTGCGGTTCGTGCCCAGTTCGACCACCAGCGCGTCCAGCGGACACCGTTGCCGACGATTGCCAAAATACCGGCAGCTGCCGGTCGGTCAATTCGTTCTCACGGCCGTGCGCAGCGCGACGGCCAGGTCGCGTCCCTCCGCCTCGTGAGCCGGATGTGCACCGAAGCAGTCCGGTAGGCGGTGCCAGTCGCAGGCGTCCAAGGAGACGCCGTGCCGGCGCCAGAAGTGCCGCCCGAGCCTTACGGGCCGGACCGCTGGAGCGCTTAGGTCAGCGGGCGCTCCAGGTCAGTGTCTGCGGTGGCGCAGGTAGTGCCGCTGCGCGCGTGCCCGGTTCCCGCACGAGTCCGAACACCACTCCCGCCGTGGATGGTCTTTGACGAACTACAGGACGCAGCCGGGAGCAAAACAGGCGCGGAGGTCGCAGGCATCGGGAGCGCCGAAGAGGTCGACGGCCGTCGCCGCGATTGTCGACAGGGCCGCGACCGGTGTCCGGACGCCGGCTGGGCCTGAGCGTCGAGCGATCCGGTCGGGCCAGGAGAATGGGTGACCGGCGAGCCCTACCCGCACGTGATCCGCGGGCCTGACCTGATCATGCCGATTTCATCGGCCAGCGCGCGCTGGCGCGGCGCGGAGTCCAGATCGAGAATGGGAAGCACGGGCAGGGCTTCGCGAGCAGGTGCGGGCGTCTTGCTCACTGGAAAGTCCTTCGCCGAACCCCGCGTGCTACGGCCAGTTCGGATTCACACGGCCATGACGTCAGTTGTGGTGCGAACTTCCGGAGCGCGGGGTGCTTGCAGAGCACCGAGAGCTTAGACGTGTGGTTCGAGGTGCCCGTAGATTCTGGGGGCACAGTGACGCTGCGTTCTCGTAATGCGTAGGTCGTGCCGTCGGATCGCATCCGGCTCCGTGCACGAGGTCAGCAACCCGGCGACTGTCCACTGTGGACGCCGTGTCATCGGCCGTGTCATCAAACGCCGGTCGTCGAGGGCCACTGATGACAAGGAGCACAGCCACAAGGTCAGTGTTTCTGGGCTGAGGGCTGCCGAGGCAGATGCACCGCGGCTCTTGTGATCGGCGGACTCTGACTTTAGGAGGGCGTTGATGCGAGCGGGCGGGCCCGGGAGACTTCGTGTCGTGGCCGCGGCTGTGATTCAGACCCTGTTCCTACGTGATACTCGCCGTGGCGGGGCGGTGGATCAGCCGCAGGTTGTTGCGCGAAGGCTGACCGCGTTTGTGCGGCGGGCCACCGC
>DASXSF010000041.1:0-21557 GCA_036506155.1 Jatrophihabitantaceae bacterium | reverse complement strand
ACAACGGCGGCACCGAAGCGATCAACGGAATCATCGAGCTACACCGTCGCATCGCCCGCGGCTTCCGCAACCCCACCAACTACAGACTCCGGATGATCCTGGCCGCCGGAAAGCTCACCCACCCGAATCTCCGATGAGCCGGTTTGCCACGGCGCTAGTCGACGTTGGCCGCCAGATCCTCGTAGGCAGGCAGGAGTTCGTTCCACCGCGCTACGGCATCGCAGCGCTCACGTCCGGCGACGTGGGCGGCGAGATGCGGCCCTCAGCGCCTCGAACTCAGGCGCGTTACGTGCCCAGATTCGGCGCCCCTTGATTGGCGGCGATCCGGCCGGAGCGGACGAGGAGCAGGGTGACGAGCACGCCGAAGATGAAGCCGCCGACGTGGGCGAAGAAGGCAACGCCACCGCCGTTGGCTTGAGCGCTGAAAAGTCCGAAATTGCCCTCGATGAGCTGATAGAGGAACCACGCGCCAAGAAAGAACCAAGCTGAAATTTTGACTGGGAAGAAGACGATCAGCGTCGTGACCCGCGAACTCGGATAGAGCACGAAATACGCGCCCAGCACCGCGGCGATCGCACCGCTGGCGCCGAGTGTGGGGACCTGCGCCGAGGCGTCTGTGCCGGCCAGCAGGGTCATCGCCGTCTGCGTCAGCATTGCTACAAAGCCGCCCGCAAAGTAGAACGCCAGATAGCGCACGCTCCCGAAAGCATCCTCGACGTTCTTGCCGAAGATCGCCAGGAACAGCATGTTGCCGAGGATGTGGTCCCAGCCACCGTGCAAGAACATCGCGGTGATCCAGCTGATGCCCCACGGCAAAGGGCCATGACACGAACCATCGACCGTGCATGGGTAAAACGACGCATGGTTGACCGCTGAATTCAGATTCGGCAGCTCATAGAAGAGCCACACGGCGAAGTTCGCCACGATCAACGCGACATTCGCGACCGGGAAGCGGCGTGCGGGAAGGCCGTCGGATATCGGGATCACGCCGTCATGATGACCGCCAACCGGCTCCCTGCATAGCGGGCGGCCCCCGAACAAGCCAGCAAGGAGGCGACGCCGTGGCCTGGCCGCGCCCGTCATCATCGGTGCCGCGAGCCGCGCCAGCTGATCGGCGCGCTGCCGAGCGTGCCCAGCCGGGCCGTCCCTCTCCGCAATCCTCCCGCCGGCCGTGCAAGGGGGAACGCCGAGGGACGCGGAGGACTCCACAGCAACCTCGGCCCACTCAACTGGGGCGTTGAACGCGCGAGTGGACGAACTGGTGTGAATATCGCGGCAGTCGGCCGGCAAGAGCGAGTCAGCCCGCGGGCTTGAAGCCTCTGCGAAAATCCGATGGATGATATCGAGGCGCTTCGCTTTCGCTGCGCGGCAAAGCAGTTGGGCGACCGCTGGATGGGAGAAGGGAAATGCGGTTGCGTATCGTCGCGGCCTGGGCCTGCCATTCGCTCTTGCCATAGGAATCACGTTTGGGTGCTCAATGCACACGGCCTCAACCACTGGTTAGCGGTGCAGACGGGAACCCGTCAACGAGCCGGGCGCGTATTACGGATTCTGGTCGGGTCTTGGCTCTGATCTTGCCGAGTTCGCTATTATCGGCACGGTCGCCACCGGCGTCTATCAGCTCGTGAGGAAGTACAACTGTCACCAGGCCCGCTTCTGGCGTGTCGGCAAGCATCCCCTCAGCACCTAATTCTTTCCCCGGCAGCCTGCGTGGGCGCTCCATCGCCGGATGAGGTGGACGTTCCACGTGAACTCCACCTCGCGGAAATCGGCCACCGTGCATCCCGTGCACCGTCGATTTGTGGCAGCGCCCTGCAAGCATGGGACGCATGACTCGCTGGGTTACCTTCGACTGTTTCGGCACCCTGATCGACTGGCGCAACGGCATCGCGTCGTCTGCCGACCTGCTGTGGCCCGGGCGCGGCGCACAGGTCCTTGACGCGTACCACCGGCACGAGGCCCTGGTACAGGCTGAGCAGCCGGGCCGCCGCTACCGCGACGTGCTCGCCGTGACGCTCGGCCGCGCTGCCGCCGAGCTCCGCCTGGAACTGCTGGCCGACGACGCATCGATTCTCGGCGACACGATCCCCTACTGGCCGACGTTCCCGGATACCAGGGAGAGCCTGGCCGAGCTGCGCGAAGCCGGATGGCGGCTTGGTCTGCTGACCAACTGCGACCGCGACATCATCGGCTGCACCCAGCGCCGGCTGCAGGTGCCGATCGACGTCGTGATCACCGCTGAGGACGTCGGCTCATACAAGCCCGAGCATGCGCACTTCACCCGGTTCCGCGACACCTTCGGGGACGGCAGCGAGCGGTGGGTGCACGTGGCGCAGAGCTATTTCCACGACATCGTCCCGACGCGCGAGCTGGGCATCCCGAGCGTGTGGATCAACCGGACCGGCGACCCCGGTGACACCTCGATCGCCGGCGCCGTACGTTCGGACCTGACCGGACTCGCCGCCACCCTCTAGTCGTCGAACGTGCGCGATCACGGTCGTCACCCGCTCAGGGGTCAACTGGTGGAGCTGCGTCCCGCGGTCATCCAGGCGCCGATCAGGGCCAGTATGCCGAGCACGAGTGCGAGGATGCCGTGCTTGGTGTGGTGATGGTGGATTCCGTTCTTGCCGCCCTCGTGCCCCGGGAAGAACGACGGCAGACCGCTGGCGGTCTTCGTGAAGTACACAACGGCGACGACGATCAACACCACGCCCAGCAGCCCGAGCAGTACCGGGATGACGACGGGCGTGCTGCGCACTGACGATGGCTTGGGCATTGGGGTTCCCCTCGGCTGGCGTACTACTACATGGCCTGTAGGAGAGTACCGTGTGCCGGACCCCGCCATGCTCGAGTACAGGGTCAGCAGCCGTGGCAGATGCCCGAGTCGGCCCTCCGTCCGCAGACCCTCCACCGCCACCGCCAGAAAATCGGCACCCAGGTCGAAGGCTCCGACCACGAGCGCGATCGGGCCGAGAAACCGCGCAGCGTCGGCGTCGAGCCGGGTCGTGGTCACCGGCTTCGCCGGCTCGCTCTGCTGCGGCGATCAGAGAACTGAACCGCCCGGCACGGCCTAGGCTCAAGTGCCCGGGTTCACAGGAGGGAGAGCAGTGGTCAGAGCCGTGCGAGTGGTCGGCCTCGGCGGTTCGCTGCGAGCCGCCTCCACCAGCCTTACCGCACTCAACGCCGCGTTGGAGGGGGCGACGGCGGTCGGCGCCGAGGTTGAGCTGGTCTCGGTTCGTGAGCTGCGTCTGCCGCTGTACACGCCCGAACATGCGACCCCCGCTGCCGCCCACGAATTCGCCGACGCCGTGTACCGGTGCGATGCAATGATCTGGTCCAGCCCGACCTACCACGGCTCGGTCAGTGGCTCGTTCAAAAACGCCCTCGATTGGCTGATCCTGCTCGCCCAGCGTGAGCCGCCCTACCTGTCGAACAAGCCGATCGGGCTGGTTTCCACCGCTGGCGGGGTGCAGGGCCTGCAGGCGGTCAACTCGATGGACTTCATCGCCCGCGCGCTGCGCGGCTGGAGCGTTCCGCTGGTGCTGCCCGTGCCACAGGCGTGGCGCTCGTTTGATCCGGAAGGGCACCTCGCCGACGAGGCCGTCGCCCGGCAACTGCGCGCCCTCGGCGCCGAGGTCGTGCGTGCGGCCCGCCAGTTCCAGGCCGAAGGTACCTGCGATTACGCCGACGACAGGCGGTTCGCCCGGCACGACCGTTCCGTCCAGCCCGAGGCCAGCACTCCAGCTTCATAGCGGCGACAGGCGCGACATCACGCGTCAAGCGCCAGCCTCCCTCTGGGCCGCGATAACTATCTATCTCGGCGAGTGACCGGTCCTCAACCGGCGGACCGCGAAGCTGGCACGTGAACGAAGCGCGGCCTGGTCCCTGGGCACGAAGCGGACACCGCTGGTGTTCTGCTGCGTGCGGGCCTGGCCGGAGCGCCACGGCAGGCGAGGGGAATCGGCGGCTATCCGTCGTATCGGTAAAGGATGGCTGCGCCGGCGAGCAGTCAGGTCGGTTCGACCAGCTTGGCTTCGTAGGCGAAGATCACTGCTTGGACACGGTCGCGTAGATCGAGTTTGGTGAGGATCCGGCTGATGTGGCTCTTCACGGTTGCTTCTGAAAGCACAAGCGAAGTGGCGATTTCCTGATTGCTCTGGCCGAGTGCGAGGGCTTGGAGCACGTCGCGTTCACGATCGGTGAGTTGAGCTAGCTGTTTGTGGCGTGAGGCCTGCGCGGCGGTGGGTAAGCGCTGAGCGAAGGTGTCCAGGAGGCGACGGGTCACTCTTGGTGCCACCACGGCGTTCCCGGCGGCCACGGTGCGGATTGCGGCAACCAGATCGTCGGGCGGCGCGTTCTTGAGCAGGAAGCCGCTGGCGCCGGCGCGTAGCCCGGCGAAGGCGTACTCGTCCAGGTCGAAAGTGGTCAGGATCAAGACGCGGACCTCGGGATGGTCCCGGGCGATGGTCTCTGTGGCCGCGATGCCGTCTAGTTCGGGCATGCGTACGTCCATGACGACCACGTCCGGGCGGTGAGCGGCGGCGGCCGCGATGGCTTCGCGGCCGTCGGAGGCTTCGGCGACGACGTCGAAGCCTTCGTGGGCGTCGAGGATCATGCGGAATCCGACGCGTAGCAGCTGCTCGTCGTCGGCAAGGACGACCCGGACTGTCATGTCCGGGCCGTCCGGCTTGGTTGTTCGTGCAGTGGAAGCCACGCGCTGACCCGCCAGCCGTCGCTGGTCGGCCCCGCGAAAAGACGGCCGTTGTGTAGTGTGACGCGTTCGCGCATACCGATGAGTCCGTGTCCTAACGCAGCGGCCGAGAACCCTGTCCCGCCGTTGTCGTGGACGACCACGCGGAGATCCTCCTGACCGCGGCGGATAGAAACGTGCAGCCGGGTGGCTCGGGGTGCGTGCTTGAGGGTATTGGTGATGCCTTCTTGGACTAACCGGTATACAGCCAGCTCAAGACCGGTGGAGAGTCCTTCGGTGGAGCCGCTGGTCTGATAGGCGACCTGTAGACCAGTGCTGCGCGCGGTCTCCAGCAGCGCATCCAGGTCCGCCAAGTTGGGCTCCGGGTGCAGCCTCGGGTCGGTGTCGTCATCCGGACCGGACCGCAGCAGCGCGAACGTGTTGCGCATCTCAGCGAGCGCCGCCCGTCCGGTGGCGGCTGCCTAATGTATCGCCTCCCGGGCGCGGGCCGGGTCACGCTCGACGGTCAGCGCGGCGCCGTCGGTGAGAGCAATCATCACCGAGAGGTGGTGCGCCACGATGTCGTGCATCTCGCGCGCGATCCGGTTGCGCTCAGCGGACACGGCTAGCTGGGTGAGCCGCTCACGATCTTGCTCAGCGTGCCGGTCATTGGCACCGCGGCGCCGGAGCCGGGGTTCATTAGACCGGCGCACCCACGACATGTGCCTAGTGTCGCGCGTACTGGTCACGCATCGCGACGCCGCAGCACGTACAGCCCGAGGCCCAGTGCCGCGGCCACGTAGAGCGCGAACACACCAAGACCGGTCCACGGAGCCAATTGATCCGTGCCACGCTGCGTGGCGTTCATGATCGCGGTGCCGGCCAGCAGCGGCAGGTACTTGCTGACGTCCTGCTGCAGCGAACTCGGCAGCGCCTGAGCCAGCAGCGGCAGCACCAGCAGCAGCCCGAACAGCGCCGCGATCGCGCCGCCGGTGTTGCGGATGATGAATCCGCACCCCAACCCGAGCAACCCAACACCGACCATGTACAACGCGGCGCCGAAGATCGCCCGGACCGAGCCGGGATGGCTGATCGACACACCGAGGCTATGCAGCGTCCCGCCTGCCACACCCGGTGTGAACACGACCCCACCGTCCGGCGCCACGGTGAACCCGGCGGGCACGTGGTAGCCGGCGAGCACTGCTTGGCCGCCCAGGAACGCGATGAAGGCAGCTACCAGCGTGATCCCGAAGATCACCACCGCGAAGATCACGATCTTTGCCACCCAGACCGGCACCCGGCGAGGCACGGCCGAGAGCGTCGCGCGGATCATGCCGGTGCTGTACTCGCCGGTGATGAACAGCACCCCGAGGACCCCGGCCGCGAGCTGCGCCAAGTAGAACCCGCGCAGGCTCAGCGCGGTCGGATCACGCTCGAAGCCGCCGTGGTTCGCAATGTCGTTGCCACGCAGGTCGGAGGACAGGATGCCCAGCCCGACCGAGACCAGCAGGGCGATTCCGATGCTCCACCACGTGGAGCGCAACGACCGGAACTTGATCCACTCCGAAACCATGGCACGGGACTGCGTAACCTCGAGATGCCCACTGGTCTCCATCCCAGTCGCCGTCATACGGTCACCTCGTCCATCGGCGTCCCGAACTCGACGACGTCGCGGGTCAGCTCCATGAACGCCTCTTCAAGGGACGCCTGTTGCGGCGTCAACTCGATCAACGCGATCTGTGCCTCTGCGGCGACCTTGCCGATCTCCGCACTGGACAACCCGGTTACCGTCAGCAGATCACGCTCGGTGCTCGTGACGCTGACGCCATCAGCAGCCAGCAAGTCATGCAACCGCGGCGCCTCGTCGGATCGCACCCGCACCACCGACCGTCCCGCGGCGGCGGTAAATTCCGCGACGCTGGCATCTGCGATCAACCGGCCTTGGCCGATGACGATGAGGTGCGTCGCGGTCTGAGACATCTCGCTCATCAGGTGTGAGGAGACGAATATGGTTCGGCCCTCAGCGGCGAGCGACCGCAGCAGCGTGCGGATCCAGAGGATCCCTTCCGGATCCAGACCGTTCACCGGCTCGTCCAAGATCAGCGTGTGCGGGTCGCCGAGCAACGCCGAGGCGATGCCCAGCCGCTGCCCCATACCAAGAGAGAAGCTCCCCACGCGCTTGTCAGCCACGTGTGTCAGGCCGACCAACCCCAACAGCTCGTCCACCCGCCGCCGGCCAATGCCATGCGTTGCGGCCAATGCGAGCAGATGATTGCGGGCAGAGCGGCCGGTGTGGATCGCGCGCGCCTCCAGCAACGCGCCAACCTCGCACAGCGGCGCCTTCAATTGCTCTTACCGTCGACCATTGATGCTCGCAGCCCCGGCAGTCGGCCGATCCAACCCCAACAGCAGGCGCATTGTTGTGGACTTGCCGGAACCGTTCGGGCCGAGGAAACCAGTCACCAAGCCCGGCTGCACAGCGAACGACAGCCCATCCACCGCTACCTTCGCGCCGTAACGCTTGGTCAACCCCACGGCCTCGATCACACCCACAAGGCTAGGCAGCCACCGCCAGCGTCACATCCGTCCCGCGGATGAACCGCCACCACCTTTTGACGGAACCGGACGCGCAACCTATGGAGATCACCGCGACCCGCGTCTTTACCTAATCACCGCACATCTCGCGATCTCACGACGCGCACCATCCGACGGACATTCGGCAACAGCGCGGACCAGGGGCTAATTGCGTGCACCTTCGCGCGCCTGTTGCGCAAAGGAACTCAGCGGCTCCCGAGACACCAGATGTGCCAAGCGATCCCAAAGGGATGGCAAATCCGATGGTCGAAATGATCTCCAACCGCTTCGTGCGGCAGGCTCAGGTATTCGGTGTTGTCACCGCGACGACCGTAGGGCGTCGTGCTCTGCAGCCAGCCGCGCGAACTTGGCCGCTTTGCGGGCACGGCCCGGCACGACGTGAGGGGCTCGGGCGCGGATCTCCGCGGTGGCCCGGCGGGTGAAGGCGATCGCGCTCTCGTCCGGACCCGGGGGGCCTCCGGCTGGAGTGAAGAACTCCGCCCGGATGCGGGGGCGATGAGGGAAGCGGACCAACTCGACCGCTCCGGTGACGGCCACGCACACGACACGGGCCTCGGGCACGGCCAGGGCGAGGCGTCCCGCGCCACTGTGCGGGCGCAGGGTCCGCCCGCGAGAGACGGTTCCTTCCGGGAAGACACCGACACAGCGGCCGAGCCGCAATTGCGCGACCGCAGCCGACAGGGCCGTCAGGTCGGCCCGGCCGCGCTCGATGGGGATTTGGCCCATGCGGTCCAGGATCCAGCCCAGTAGGCGGTTGTCCCACAGCGAGGATCTGGCCAAGGCCAGCACCGGGCGCGAGCGCACGGCCACCCCGACGATCACCGGGTCCCAGGCGCTGTCGTGGTTGACCAGCAGCAGTACCGGCCCCTCAGTGGGCAGCTGGTCGGCGCCGCTGACCTGCAGCCGGCCCCACCACCGCACGAGCGGGATCGTCGCGAGCCGCCCCACCCGATACACCCACGGCATCCGTGCCGGGCACCGATCCTGGTCCCATGGCCGGTCGCCGGACCGCTGGCTCGCCGCGTTCATCGGTAGGGACACAGCAGGAAGCACGCGATCGCAACGTACTGGCAGGCCGCCGCCAAGCTAACAAACAGGTGGAACACCTCGTGGTAACCGAACACGGCCGGAGCGGGGTCAGGCCGGCGATGGTGGTAGGCCAGCGCGCCGACACTGTAGAGCAGGCCGCCGACGATCAGCAGCACTGCCGGCCCGATCCCCGAGTGCACCCACACCGCGGGAACCGCCGCGCCGGCGGCCCAGCCCAAGCCGGTAAAGATCGCGCCGGCCAGCCCACTCCGGGGCGCGCATGCGGGCCAGCCGTCCCCCAGCCGCCAGCAACGTCAGCGTCCACATGAGCGCCAGCCTCATCCACGAGTACGGCGAAGGTACGCACAGCACCATCGGCGCGGTCGCCGTCCCGGCGATCACCAGGAAGATCATCAGATGGTCCAGGCGCTGCAACCAGGCCCGCGTACTCGGCTGCCGGCGGCCGCGGTCATACAGGGCGCTGGCCCCGAACATCCCGGAGACCGAGGAGGCATACACCGCCGCGATTGCGGTCCGACCGGCGCCCTGGACAGCCACGATCAACAGCGTCCCGATCACCAACGACGCCTCGAAACAGACCAAATGCAGCCAGCCGCGCAGGCGGGGCTTGTCGTAGTGCAGGCCGCGGCGAGTGTCGTAAAGCCGCTCACCCCGGATCGAGGGCCGCGATCATCTCAGACACGACGCTCCATTCGCCGCGGATAAATTCCGGCAACCTACTGGGAGCCGCTGTGCATTAGCCAGGCAGTCCGCGCAGACGGCGACGCGCAGCGCTCAGGCGCTGCCCGCGCGCCATTGTCGACGGGACAGTGATGGGGCACGCTGAGAGGTATCCAGGCCCGCATTTCCGGGATTCCAACGTGGAGCCGCCTCGGGGAATCGAACCCCGGACCTACGCATTACGAGTGCGTCGCTCTGTCCGACTGAGCTAAGGCGGCAGGCGCCCGCGAAACGGGCGCGACGCGTCAGTTTAGCGACACGGCCGCGCGCGCCGCGAACGGCATCGATCGGCCGTGCGACGCAGCGACGAAACTCCGGTGAACGTCTCGGCGCAGAGGCGGCGACGCGTGCCATGGCGGGCCGTCGTGCCCCAAAGTCATCGTCGTGAGCTACGGCAGCCCGCCTGTGCCCCTGGCCATTGCGCACCGGGGCGGCGCCGGGCTGGCCGCCGAGAACACGCTGGACGCGTTCGCTCGCTCGTACGCGCTCGGCCTGCGCTATCTCGAGACCGATGCCCGCGTGACCGCGGACGGAGTGTGCGTGGCCTTCCACGACGGCACCCTCCGCCGGCTGCGGCGCCGGCCGGACCTCGTCTGCCAGACGAGCAGCCACACGCTCGGCGCTCCCAGCATCGCCGACCTGCTGCGCGCCTTCCCGGACGCGAACTTTGCGATCGACGTCAAGGAGGCGGATGCGATCGTGCCGCTCGCCCACGCGATCCGGGCGGCGGACGCGGCCCACCGGGTCTGCGCGGCCGGCGCGTGGGACGGATGGCTCGCCAGGCTGCGTACCGACCTCGGGCCGGGGTTGACGACCGCACTGGGCTGGCGTGCCCTTGCGACATTGCTTGCGAGCGCCCCGGCGAAGATCATCCCGCCGTGGTGGCATGAGCCGGCACGGTTCGCGCACGTGCCCGCCCGCCTCGTCAACCGCCGAACGATCGCCGGAGCACACGGGCTCGGCCTGCGCGTCGTGGTCTGGACGGTGAACGACCCGCCGTACATGCACCGGCTGCTCGACGCCGGCGTGGACGGCATCATCACCGACCGGCCCGACCTGCTGCGCGAAGTCCTGATCGCCCGGGATCAGTGGACCGCGCCCGATTCTGACGAACGAGTCGCCGTATCACGCTCGGGTCGCAAGCTCCCCTCGTAAGCGCGCCGCGCCGAGCACACCGACGCGAGCGCGCACACGGAGCGCCGCCCGTCCGCGGACAGCCGCACCACCACGGACTCACTCGGCACGCTGTGCCCGACGACGGTGCCGGCACCGTCCGGCGTCTCAACGGACGATCCGATGTCTGGCGCCTTTTCCGCGAAGTCCTGGTACAGCGCGTGCTCGTACTTCAGACAGCACATCAGCCGGCCGCATGCGCCGGAGATGCGCAGCGGGTTGAGCGGCAGGTCCTGGTCCTTGGCCATGCGCACCGAAACCGGCTCAAAGTCGACCAGGAACGTCGAACAGCACAGTTCCCGCCCGCACGAGCCGATACCGCCGGTCAGCCGCGCCTCGTCGCGCGCGGACAGCTGGCGTAGCTCGACACGTCCGGACAGCGTCGCCGACAGGTCACGAACCAGCGCTCGGAAATCGACGCGGTGCGGTGCGGTGAAGTAGATCGTCGTGCGACTGGCGTCGTGGACGTAGTCGACGCCGCTGATCTTCATCGGCAGATCGTGTTCGCGGATGAGTTTGCGGGCGGCGACCCGGGCGGCGGCGCGCTTCTTGCGGCTGACGTCGGCCTGCTCGAGATCCTCCGGCCCGGCCATGCCGGCCAGGACAGGCAGCCCGCCGACATCCTCGCTGACCCACTGCGGCGCCCACACGACCTCGGCGACCTCGGGGCCCTCGTCGGTGGGATACAGCACGTGCTCGCCGACGGCCGGCGTAAGCGAGCCGGGATCGGCGTAGTACAGCCGGCCTTGCCGCTGGAACGAAACGGCGCAAATCAGGCCCATCGCTACCTCATCCCGCCCGCGCGAGGCTCATCGCACGAGCCTAACTCACCCCCTAGGGGGCCTTAGGGGCCCGAAATCTCGGGGCTACCCCACATCTGAGGTCCTGTGGCGAAGGAGCTTAGGCAATCTCCCGATGTGGTGCCCCCGGCCTTACCCGGAGTCTTGTCCATGTCAGGCCAACCGAGGAGGAAACGATGAGCACCTACCTGAACGCAGAGGTTGCCACGGAGCACCAGCGCGAGCTCGTTGCGAACGCCGCGGCCTACCGCCGCACCCGGACCGACCGCCAGCCGAAGGCCCACAAGGCCGGACGCCGCTACGGCCGCACTCACCGCGTCTCGGCCTTCCTGAAGGATCTCGCCGCCGCATCGCTGTGAGGCCCGGCATGAACGCGCCACCGGGCGCCACATACCGCCCCCCACCGGCCGCCAGCCACTCGGAATTAACGATTGGCTGGCGGCTTTCTCTTATGCTCGCGGACGTGGCGCGCCGGGTGACCAGCCGCCAGCTGGTCGGACGTGCCGACGAGCTGGCCGGACTGCACGCAGTGAGGCAAGCGGCGGCGGAGGGCGAAGTGCGCGTGGTGCTGCTCTCCGGTGATGCAGGCATCGGCAAGACCAGGCTGGTGAGCGCCGCCATCGACCAGGCGCGTCGCGATGGGTTCATCGCCGCGCTGGGTGGGTGCCTCCAGCTGGGCGAGGTGTCCGTCGCCTACGCGCCGCTCGTCGAGGCACTGCGCGACCTGCGTACGCAGCTGGGCGAGGACGTACTGGCCGAACTGCTCGGGCCTGGCCTGACCGACATCGGCGCCCTGCTCGGCAGCGGCGCCGCGGGCACCGCGCAGAGCTCGGGTCCGCTGTTCGAGCATCTCCTCGGTTTCCTGACCCGGCTGAGCCGGCGCCAGCCCGTCTTGCTGGTTTTCGAGGACCTGCACTGGGCGGACGCCTCCACGCGTGACCTGGTGGCCTTCCTCGGGCGCAACCTGCGTGATGCCGCGGCCGTGCTGCTGCTGACTTACCGCGCGGATGACCTGCACCGGCGCCACCCGCTGCGTCCGGTGATCGCCGACCTGGAACGGGACCCGCGGGTAGAGCGGATCGCGCTGCCCGGGCTGGACCGCGACGAGCTGGCCAGCCTACTCGGCGAGATCAGCGACGACCCGCCGTCCGACGAGGTCGTGGACGAGTTGTTCGCCCGCAGCGGCGGCAACCCGTTCTACGTCGAGGAACTCATGGCCGCCGGCGGTATCGACCACGGCGTGCCCGTCAAGCTCTCCGACGTGATCCTGTCCCGAGTCGAGCGGCTGTCCGAGCCGGCGCAGGCGGTGCTGCACGTCGCGGCCGTGCTGGGCGACGAGGTTGACGACGTGCTACTGGAGCAGGTCACCGGCGAGCCGGTGACTGCCGCCCTACGTGAAGCCCTCTCCGTCCAGGTGCTGGTGATCGACGGGGACGCGTGCCGATTCCGGCACGCATTGGTGCGAGAGGCGCTCTACGACGACCTGCTGCCCGGCGAGCGCGAGCGGCTGCACCTCGCGGCCGCACAGGCGATCGAGGCGTCCGAGCGGCTGCACGAGCACGTGCGCTGGGCACTCTTGGCCTACCACTGGGACGCGGCCGGCATGCCGGTCAAGGCGTTCGCGGCGTCGCTACAGGCGGGGCAGGAGGCCGAACGTGTCCATGCTTTCGCCGACGCGGCGGCGCAGTACGAACGGGCGCTACGGCTCTACGACCGGGTGCCCGACCCGGGCATCAGACGCGCCGAACTGCTGTTGCGCGCCGCGAACGCCCTGCACGCGTCGTCGTTCTCGCCGCGCAGCGCAAGCATGGCCGAGGCCGCGCTGCGCGAGCTCGGCGACGGCGCGTCTCCCGAGCAGCGCGCGCTCGTGTACGAACGCATCGGGCGCTTCAACTGGATGCTCAACCGGGGTGCCGCCGCGCATACCGCCTACGAGCAGGCGGGCGCCCTGGTCGAAGGTCGGCCGGCGTCACGGGAGCAGGCGTACACACTGTCCGCTCTCGGGCAGAGCCTGATGCTGCGCAACCGCTACCACGATGCGGAGCACGTGCTGCAGCGTGCGATAGCGGTCGCGGACGAGGTCGGCGCCGACGACGTGCGCGCGCATGCGCTGGCCAGTCTCGGTCCGACGCTGGTCGGGCTGGGCCGGATCGACGAGGGCGTGCCCGCGATGCGACGAGCGCTCGAGCTGACCACAGACCCGGAGGAGGTGGGTCGCGCCAACGTCAACCTCGCCCATTGCCTGTACTACGCCACGCGCTACGACGAAGCGGCGCGGGTCGGCGCTGAGGGTCTCGACTACGCGATACGCAGCGGATACCAGCACGCCTACACGTCGGCCGTCGCCGGCAACTGGATCACGGCGCTGCTGTGTGCCGGGCGCTGGGACGAGGCCGCCGTGCTTTTGGCCGATCGGCGGGTCCGGCCGGGCGATCCGTACCACGAGCTGCGCTGGCTGCCGCTGCTGCTGTGGCGTGGTCAGATCGACGAAGCCCGCCCCGTGGTCGAGCATGTGCTGCGCGATACGGCGCAAGCCGAGGACGTTCAGTTCCGCGGGCTGGCATTGTTGCGAGCCGCTGAGCTCGCGAGGATCGACGAGCGGTGGGACGACGCGCGCTCACTGATCGCCGAAATGCTGAGCGTCGCCGGAGGCACCGACGACCAGTACTACATCGCGCAGGCGTACGGCATGGGCGTGACGATCCCTGCGGACGTCGCAGCAGTCGATCGGCTGGCCGCCGACGCCATCGCCTGGGGTGCGACCCTCCAGGCGCAGCTGCCCGAGGTGCGGGCCTGGTTGGCCAGCATCCCGGCCGAGCGATCCCGCGCCCATGGCATCGACACCCCAGATGAATGGGCCGCGGTCGTCGCTTCCTGGGACGGGATCGCCCAGCCGTACCCGGCGGCCCTGGCCCGATTCCGGCAGGCGGACGCGTTGCTGCGGGCGCGCTCCCGCGACGCGGCCGCGCGGCTGCTCGCCGACGTGCTGGACGTCGCGGATGCCCTCGGCGCCGCACCGCTGGCGGCGCAGGTGCGCTCACTCGCGCAGCGGGCACGGCTCACCGTGTCGCTAGGTGCCCCGGACCGTGATCCCGTCGCGGCGTTGAATCTGACGCCACGCGAGCTCGAGGTCTTGGCGCTCGTCGCGAAGGGGCGCACCAACCGGCAGATCGGCGCGGCGCTGTTCATCAGTGAGAAGACGGCGAGCGTGCACGTCACGAACCTGCTGCGCAAGCTCGCCGTCACCAACCGAACGGAGGCGGCTGCCATCGCCCAACGAGTCGGAGTGTGATCGGCGCTGAGCGCTCGCGCGAAGCGCCCGCCGGCCGCGATGCGCGCGGATCCGCCTCCGGCGGGTTAGAGCCGTAAGGCTGCGGTCATCGCCTCGACGGCGACCCGGGGCTTGACGTTCAGCTCCACGGCCTCTCGGCAGGCCAGCACCGCGTCGAGACGCCGCAGCGCGCCGGCCGGGGTGGTGCGGGTCGCGACGGCCGCCACATCGTCGGCAAAATCCGGATGCGCCGGGGCCACCACCGCACCGGCCTGCCGCAGCAGCACGTCCCGGTAGAACGCTGCCAGGTCGACCAGCGCCCGATCGAGCGCGTCCCGCTGCGTGCGCGTGGCCCGGGAGCGCTGCCGTCGCTCCAGCTCACGCACCGCCGCTGTCGCACCTCGGGACGCCGCGGCTACGCCCTTCCCGGTACCACCGCCGCCCAACGCGGTCTGAAGCGCTTCGGCCTCGCCGGCATCGCGTTCAAAGGTGATCGCAGCCGCCTCCGCCTCGGCCGCGCCCACCAGATGGTCGGCTGCCGCGAGGCAGGCGGCCAGTGACGTGAGGGAGGCCGGGATGGCGAGTACCTCGGCGCGGCGCGCCCGGGCGTCGGCGTCATGGGCAAGCCGCCGCGACCGGCCGACATGCCCCTGCCCCGTGGCTGCCGCCCACCGCGCCGTCTCGGCGTCGACGCCGGCGCGCACCAGAATGCCGGCCACCGCCTCGGCCGGCGGAATCCGCAGCGGCACCAGCCGGCACCGCGACCGAATCGTCACCGCCACGTCATCCGGATGCGTGGACGGAGCGCACAGCAGGAACACCGTGCGCGCCGGCGGCTCCTCGACCGCCTTGAGCAGCGCGTTCGACGCCTGTTCGGTGAGCCGGTCGGCGTCTTCGATGAGGACGACCTGCCACCGGCCGAGCGCCGGCATACGCGCCGCCGTCGCGACGACCGCGCGCATCTCCGCCACGGAGATCGACAACCCCTCGGGGACCACGGCGCGGACGTCCGGGTGGCTGCGGGTCAGCGTCGTATGGCAGCCAGAGCACACGCCACAGCCCGGCTCGCCGTCGGACACACATTCCAGCGCCGCCGCGAATGCGCGGGCGGCAACCGAACGCCCCGATCCGGGCGGCCCGGTGAATAGCCACGCATGCGTCAACGTGCCGGGCGCGACGGGCCGGCCCTCGTGCATGTCGCGCGCGGCCTTGGCGGCGGAGCGCAGCACCCCAACCGCAGGCTGCTGCCCGACGAGGTCGTCCCAGACCGTCACTTTGCCCGCCGCCGCCGTCCGTTGAGCAGCTTCTGAACCTCGGCGAGCACGGTATCGGCAAGCTCCGACGGCGGGCGCGAGGCGTCGAGTACCAGGTAGCGCCGCGGTTCGGCCTCGGCGAGCCGGCGAAACGCGTGCCGCACCCGCTCGTGAAAGTCGATCGACTCGCGTTCCAACTTGTCGGCGGTGCCGCGACCGCGCACCCGGTTCAGGCCCACCGAGGCCGGGACGTCGAGCAAGACCACCAGGTCCGGAGTGAGCCCGCCGGTGGCCCATCGGGAGATGCGCCGCACCTCCTCTGCCTTGAGGTCACGCCCAACTCCCTGGTACGCGAGTGACGAGTCGACGAACCGATCGGTGATCACCACCTCACCCGCGTCGAGGGCCGGCTTGATCACGGTGTCGACGTGGTGTGCCCGGTCGGCGGCGAACAGCAGCGCCTCGGCGCGCGCGGTGAGCGGCTCGTCGTGGTGCAGCAGCAAGTCGCGGATCTTGCGGCCGGCCACCGTCGCGCCCGGCTCGTGGGTCACGTGCACCGCGTGGTTGGCCTTGATCAGCGCCTCGGCGAGCAGTCGCGCCTGCGTCGACTTGCCTGACCCCTCACCACCCTCGAACGCGATGAGCACGCCGCCGGTGGTCATCCGCCGCCGCGCAGCGCTGTCGCGCAGGAACGCCGCCTTGAGGTCCGCCCACAGCGGCACGTGCTGTTTGTCATCCATCTGCCGGTATGCCAATACACCTGCTGTGATCGCAAGCAGGCCGCCCGCGATCAGCACGAACCGGGTGCCGTCCACGGTCACGTGCGCCTCGCCGATCGAGAACGTGTTGCGCCCGACCGCACCGGTGACGAACGGTACCGCCGCGAGAGTCAACACGAGCACGATGCGGATCAGCGACTGCAGGAGCGCGAACATCCGCCCGCGCATCTCGTCGTCCACGTTGATCCCGGTGAGCGTGATGCCGGCCAGGTATGCACTTCCTGCGCCGAAGCCGGTCCCCAACACGAAGATCGTCGCCAGCGCGATATGCGGCATTACCGCGGCCAACACGATGCATGCACCACCGAACGCGATCGACAGGCCGAACAGCCGTCGCCGAGAGAGCTCCCGGCCGATGCGGGGCCCGAGGGCCATGCCGAGTCCCAGCCCCACGAACAACGTCCCGAACAGGACGCCGTACGCCACGTTGCCACCGCCCAGGCTGGTCACGAAGATCTTGCCCGCCCCGATCACCACGCCAGCGCCGCAGAACGCGCCGAGCAGGCCGATGACCAGGCCGCCGACCAAACGGGACGAGCGCACGAAGCTCGCGCCCTCCCGGATCAGGGCCAGCAGTGGCGGTTGCTCGCCGGGCTGGCGCCGCCGGCCGTACCCGCTGATCTCCCGGATGAAGAAGACGATCAGTGCGCCGGCCAGGAACGTGGCGGCGTTCAGGTAGAGCGCGAGGTTGACCGGTTCGGCGCGGAAGAACCACAGGTGCCTGGCCAGCACGCTCGTGATCAGCGACAGCACCGAGAACAGCGCCGCACCCAGCACCGGGGTGAGCCCGTACGTGGTGATCAGGCTGAGCTGGTTGGCCGACTCGACCTGGTCGCGGCGCACCAAGTTGGGCACCGACGCGTCCTTCGCGGGCAGCCAGAACAGACTGATGCACTCGATCAGGAAGCTTGCGACGTACAGCCAAATCAGCGTCTTGTGCTCGCTCACGACAAGGTGTGCGATCGGTATGGTCACGAACAGGGCGAACCGGGCGACGTCGCCGACCACCATGGTGCGGCGGCGGTCGAACCGATCGGCGAACGCGCCCGCCACCGGGCCGAGCACGACTGCCGGCAACAGCCGGATCACGAGCACACCGCCGAGTGCGTAGTTCTGCGCCTTGTACCCGTGCGCGAGCGACGTGGCCATCGCGGTCGTGGCCAGCAGCCCGACCCAGTCACCCAGGCTCGACAGCGCGGTGGCGTACCACAGCCGGCGGAACGGCTTGACGCGCAGCACGCCCCTGATCGCCGCGACGGACGACACTGCCGAAGCCGGGGCTCCGGTCCGGCTCCTGCCGTCCGGACTATCCGTAGGTGCGGCGGGCAGCCCGGATCGACCGGCGGCCAACTCCGGGCGGCCGGTATCCATGCTCGCGTTCACGCCGTCGGCGCCGATGGGCACTCCTTCAGGATCCCCGCTACCGCCGTCAGCGTAGCCACGCCACGAGGCCAGATCGTCGCGAACCGCGCGTGCTCTCAGCTTCGAGCCACGGCGGCGGCGAGGAGCTCACGCAGGCCTGCTGCCAGCCGCTCGCGTTTGGGGTCGGTGAGCGCCGCGACCAGCTCCCGCTCGGAGTCGAGCAGCGCGGTCAGCGCCCCGTCGATGCGGCGCCGGCCGGCCGCGGTGAGGCGCACCCGGACGAGCCGGCCGTCGTCGTCGTCCGGGCGCCGCACCACGAGCTTGCGCCCGGCCAGGCGGTCGAGCCGGCTGGTCATCGTCCCCGACGTGACGTACGTCGCGACGCACAGTTCGCCTGCGGTCATCTCGAACGGTTCACCGCGCCGGCGCAGCGCCGCCAGCACATCGAACTCG
This sequence comes from Jatrophihabitantaceae bacterium, assembly GCA_036506155.1. Classification (GTDB taxonomy): domain Bacteria; phylum Actinomycetota; class Actinomycetes; order Mycobacteriales; family Jatrophihabitantaceae; genus DASXRA01. The sequence goes on along the minus strand of DASXSF010000041.1, from coordinate 3,411 downwards.
TGGGCCTGCAGCCCGTGTTCGACGAACGCCGCTGCGCGTCGATCGTCGAGGACATCGGCCAACCTGCTGATCCGGGACAGGATCTGCAGCGGCTCGACATCAAGGTCGGGCCGCTCCCGCCGCCACGCCGCGACGATCTCGTCGACCTCGTCAGCCACTACGCCTCCTGCCCTTCGTGCGAGCGCTCACCGCTAGCAATTGTGCCACGCCTCTTGACATCAAGAGATAGTCTCTTGACGTCGAGAGGAATGGCATGCAGTGGGATCCGGAGCAGTACGGCAAGTTCGCCGGCCAGCGCGATCGGCCGTTCCTTGACCTCGTGGCTCGCGTAGGGGCGCGCGCGCCGCGCCGAGTTGTCGACCTCGGCTGTGGCCCAGGCACATTGACCGGGCTGCTCGCGCAGCGATGGCCCGACGCGTCCGTCGAGGGCATCGATTCGTCGCCGGAGATGATCGCGGCGGCGTCGGCTTCCGGCGTGACGTTCCGGGTCGGCGACATCGCATCCTGGCGGCCCGGCACCGATACCGACGTGGTGGTGAGCAACGCCGCATTCCAATGGGTGCCGACCCATCGCTCTCTGCTGCGCGACTGGGCACGGGCACTGCCGTCCGGAGCGTGGCTCGCGTGGCAGGTCCCGGGTAACTTCGACTCGCCCTCGCACACGCTGATGCGCTCGCTTGCGGAATCGCCGCGCTGGAAGAACCGACTGGGCGACGTGCTGCGCCACGAGGATCCGGTCGATTCCCCGTCGGGATACGCCACGCTCCTGCTCGATCTCGGCTGGGACGCCGACGCATGGGAGACGACGTACGTGCACGTGCTGCCGGGCACCGACCCGGTGCTGGAGTGGGTGCGCGGTACCGGGCTGCGTCCGATCCTCGCCGTGCTGTCCGAGGCGGAGCGGGTCGAGTTCGAGGCGTCGTTCGCGGCGCTGCTGCGGGACGCGTATCCAGCCGCGCGGACCGGCACGCTGTTCCCGTTCCGGCGCATCTTCTGCGTGGGGCACAAGCCGTGATCACAGGTTATGACCACGTGCAGGTGGCGATCCCGTCCGGGTCGGAAGCGAAGGCGCGCAGCTTCTACGGGACGTTGCTCGGCATGGCTGAAGTGCCCAAGCCGACCGCGCTGGCCGGCCGTGGCGGCTGCTGGTTCAGGTCCGGATCGGCAATGCTGCATCTCGGCGTCGAGACGCCGTTTCAGCCGGCGCGCAAGGCACATCCGGCCTTCGTGGTGGACGAGCTGGACGCGCTCGCGGCACGCCTGCGCCACGCCGGCCACGACTGCGTAGCAAGCGACGGGGAACTACCTGGCGTGCGGCGATTCCATGTGTTCGACCCGTTCGGCAACCGCCTGGAGTTCCAGCAGGCCACCTAACCGCTCGCGACGATCTGGGATCACGTCCTTGCGTCATGCGGCAGAGGCCGACGGTACATCGGGTGTCGCCGCGAACGACGGTGCCGTTGTGGCGAGGAACACGACGCCGACGACCATCGCGGCGAAACCCAGGGCGCCCAGGCCGATCTGCAGCGGGCCACCGACGAAGTGCTCGCCGTAGAGCCAGACGCCGAGGATGATGCTGACAAATGGATTGACGATCACCATCACCGGTTGGGAGACGGCGAGCGGGCCGTAATGCAGGGCGGCTTGGGTCAGCACCGTGCCCGCGATTCCGGCGACGATCACGCCGTAGACAGAGCCGCGCACGAGCATGGTTGGCACTCCGCTGGTCGCCAGCACTTCGGTCGCTGACTTCAGGAACGTGGCCAGCGTGGCCCACACAATTCCCGAGGACGCGGCGTACAGCGCTGCTCGTCGCACCGGTGATCCCCGGCCGGCCATCACGGCGAACACGGCCGCGAGGCCGCCCCAGGTGAGCAGCGCCGGCAGCCACGCCTGCGCGGTCGCCTGGGGATGGCCGCCTCGCGGCTCGGCCATGACCAGGAATATGGCGAGCCCCACGGACGTGACAGACGCCGAGACCCACGCCGCCGCCGTCACGTGGCGTCGCAGCCACACGGACCCGATGACGAGCGAGAACACCAACTCGGTGACCAGGATCGATTGCACCACCGACAGTCGCCCGTTATAGAGCGCGACGGCCTGGAACACGAAGCTCCCGACCATGGCGACGACGCCGAACAGCCATAGTGGATTACGGATCAGATACAGCGCCAGACGCCAACCCCGGTCCCTGAGCGGTGCCGCCGTGCTGGCGACGTGCTGGGTGACGAGATTGAGAGCGCTTGTGAACGCCGCGGCGAAGGCGAACAGAACGCTCACCACGAGGGCTGATTCTAGATCGACGTCGTGCTGACTCGGCGGCGTCTTTAACCACCAACGCGGGATGCTAAGGCCCGATGACTGCGTAGGCGCGCACCGGGAACGTTCCGAACCGCTCGATCCGCAGCGGTGCGGCATGCAGGCGGGCACCGGTGGCGGGCACCTGGTCCAGGCCGGTGAGGTGCTCCAGTACCGGGACGCCGGCGGCGAGCAGCGTCGAGTGCGCCGGCCGCTCACCGTCGGACGTGTCGTCGATGCTGACCGAATCGATGCCGACCAGGGCCGCCCCGGCGTCGACCAGCCAGCGGGCGGCGGCCGCGGTCAGGAACGGCGCGCCGTGACCATAGCTGGGCGTACCCCACTGCGCGTCCCACCCGGTATGGAGCAGCACCGCACATCCCTCGACCGGCAGCGCTGCGAGGGCCGTCACGTCGATTCCGGGGACGGTGCTTCCGGCCAGCCGGGCCACCGTGATCGGCAGGTCGGCGAGCCTCTCGAGCGGCAGCCCGGCAAGATCGATGCCGGACGGGTACCGGTGGAACGGGCTGTCCACGTACGTGCCGGTATTTCCCACCATGCTGATGTGGTCGATCTGGAACTCGGTCCCCGGCGCATATGTCGCCCGCGACGCCTCGCGTGTCAGGTGGGGTCGCATCGCCGGCCCGGGCAGTCCCGGATAGGTCGTCATCCCGTCGCGGAGCACGTGATTGAGCTCGACGAGACGGCGCCGGCCACCGGCCGAGACGGCAACCCCACGCGAGCCCTTGTGCGGCTCCTCGATGATCTCCAGGTTCGCGATGTCGACGCTGTCGACCATGAGCAGGCCCAGGTGCCGGACGAAGAGCACACCGACATCCTCCGGCGACGCGTCCGGGCCCGGCAGATCGAGCCTGAAGCCGTGCGCCGAAAGGCCGCCTCCGTTCAGGAACGTCACCGTTGCGTCGAAGCTGGCGCGGTACTCGGGCATCACGACACCTCGATCGGCTCGATGAACTGCGCGTTGTAGAGCTCGAAGTACGCACCGCGCCGGGCCAGCAGCTCGGCGTGCGTGCCCTGCTCGACAATGGCGCCTGCCTCCATGACGAGGATCAGGTCGGCGTCGCGGATGGTCGACAGCCGGTGCGCGATCAC
>DASXSF010000040.1:0-10900 GCA_036506155.1 Jatrophihabitantaceae bacterium | reverse complement strand
CCTTCTCCCGGAATGAGTGGAGGAAGCATCAGCCCAGGCAGCCACATTGTTCCGACCTTCCCGCAGTCGATCCCCTTACCCCGCAGGCAGATCGACGCCAACCTCGGAACAATCCTGACCTCGGAACAATCGGCGTTGTTCCGAGCTCGGTACAACGCCGATTACGCGCGCTGGTTTCGTCGTCAATTCGTAGCCGAGGCGGCGTCATTATGTTGCACATGACGGTGGCGTTTCCGGTCTGTTCCTGGGTCGCCGAGCGCGGCATGGTGCGCGCGTCCTGCCCCGCGCCGCAGATCGTCGCAGGGTGACTGCCTGGCCAGGTGCGGGTCGTCGTCTTCGTGCCGGGCGTGTGTTGCGGGCCATCGGCCCTCGGCCGATCCTCAGATGGCTCGTTCGGCGCCTACCTACCTCTTGCGTGTGTCACCCGTCGAGAAAGGGGTCGCCCGCCTGGCGGAGGAACTTCTGCTGCTCGCTTTCCCAGTTCTTGATCGGGTCGTCGGACGGTGGGCCGGAATGTCCCTTCGGGTGGGAACCGGCGTTGCGGGCACGACTGGCCTGCTCGCGTTTCGATGGTGGCGGATCAGGCTTGTGTTCGCGCCGGCGAGGCCAAAGTCTCATCGCTGTGCCCTTTCTTTCTGATGGCAGGATGCGGCCATGTTGGCCGCTGATAGTCAGCCTCCAGCAGGGGAGGCCGGTTCGCGGCCGGGCAGGCGGTCGGTGACCTCTTGCAGGGTCCAGCCGTTGCCGTCCGGGTCGCTGAATGATGCATACGACGCGTAGCTGGCGCGGTCGGGGTCGGGCCCGGGGATGCGCGCGGCGGGGAAGAACGGTGCTCCGGCGCCGTGGTAGACCTCGGTGATCTCGACGCCGCGTTCGGCCAGCTCCGCCTGGGTAGCGACGATGTCGGTGGTGACGAGTTCCAGGTGCCGCATGGAGCCCGGTTCGGCCGTGGGGATGCCGCGGCCGAACACGATCGACGTGTGGCCGTCGCCGGTCGGGGTCAGCTGCACGATGCGGAACTCATCGCGGTTGATGTCCGCGTCCACCCGCCAGCCGAGCTGGTCGCGGTAGAAGTCCAGCGCCTTGTCAACGTCGGAGACCGGGACGGTGACAACCTCGAGATTGACGTTCATTGTTTGCACTCCTCGTCTGGTCCGGCGGCACGCTCGTGTTTCGGGTGTTGACGATTCCGTGACCCGGGCCCGCTTCGCGCCAGTGAACCCCCTGGTGCATCGCCGACGCTCGGGCTGCGGCAGGTTCGGCACAGGACCGGGGTCGGTCCGCGAACGGAACGACCTCCACGGCGAGCATCACGTCCCCCGCGAGTCCGCGCCGACCGCTGCCGGGCGGGCGAGTCTACGGGCGAGGAAGTTTCGGACCAGCGTCCCGACTTCGTCGCCGGCGCTTTCGAGCAGGAAGTGCCCGCCGTCCAGGAGGTGGATCTCCGCATCCTGGGCGTCGTCCGCGAAAGCGTGTGCGCCGGCTGGGCCGAAGATCTGGTCACCGCGCCCCCACACGGCGAGTACCGGCACCTGGCTGGTGCGCAGATACTCATGCAGTTGCGGATAGAGCGGCGGGTTCGTCGCGTAGTCGCGGAACAGGGCGAGCTGGATCTGGTCGTTGCCGGGGCGCGACAGCAGCGCGTAATCGTGCTGCCAGGTGTCCGGGCTGACCAGCGTCTCGTCCGCGACACCGGTCAGGTACTGCCACCGGGTGGCGGGGAGGGTGAACGCCTGTCGAATGGCGGACTCCGTCTCGGGGGTCTGCTGCTGCTGGTAGTCCCACACCTTCTTCCAGAAGCTGTCGACGAAGCCGGCGTTGTAGCCGTTGCCGTTCTGGCTGATGATCGCCGTGATGGCGCCGGGGTAACGCAGGGCGAGCCGCCACCCAATGGGCGCGCCGTAGTCCTGGACGTATATTGCGTAGCGCGCGACGTCAAGCTCGTCGAGCAGGCCGGCGGTGAGGTCGGTCAGCGCGTCGAAGGTGTAGTCGAACTCCTCGACCGGCGGCGCGTCCGACAGCCCGAAGCCGAGATGGTCCGGGGCGATGACGTGGTACTGATCAGCCAGATGTGGGATCAGGTTGCGGAACATGAACGAGCTGGCAGGGAAGCCGTGCAGCAGCACGATGACCGGTGCGTCGGCCGGGCCGGCCTCGCGGTAGAAGATCCGACGTCCGCCGACGGTGGCGTAGCGGTGGTGAACCTGAGACATCGTTCGAACTCCTTTGAACGTAATTGATAGTTGAGTTGCGTCTACGAAACACGTCTGGTCCGGCGACACGCTCGTGTTCCGGGTGTTGACGATTCCGTGACCCGGGCCCGCTTCGCGCCAGTGAAATCCCTGGTGCATCGCCGACGCTCGGGCTGCGGCAGGTTCGACGAAGGACCGGGGGTCGGTCCGCGAACCAGTGGGTGGCCAGTGGATGCCCGGGCGCGAGCACGGCAGGAGGTGTCGGACATTGCTTGCGTGAGATCTGCGACCGGCAGAGCGACCTGGATCGAGGCGGATGATGACGACCAAGACCCCGCACGTCGAGGCGGCCGGCGACTACGTTGCGGTGCCCCCGGGCGCTGACGGCTCGGCTCCCACCGGCAACCTCGGCAACACCGAGGTTCGAACCACCAGCGGCGGGACGCCGCAGCTGTTGGGCTTGTTCGCGATACCGCTCGGTGTGGCAGGCCTTGGCTCGACCTGGTCGGTCGCTCGGACAATGCTGTCGGCACCGGCCTGGCCCGCCGAGGTGTTGTACGGGGTGAGCCTGGTCGGCTGGACCGTGCTGACGGCCGCCTACCTTATTCGCGGGCTACGCGGCCCGGGTACCTTCGCCGAAGACCGTCAGCACGCGATCTACGGCCCGTTCGCCGCCTACATCCCGGTCATCGCCATTCTGCTCGCCGCGCACTACGAGCAGCACGCGCACCTCGCAGGGAAGATTGCGGTCGCCGTGTTCGTGGCAGCCCTCGTCCTCGTCGCAGCGCAGTTGTTGGCTCACTGGCTGCTGGGCAACGTGCCCGTCGCGACCTTCCATCCCGGTTACTTGCTTCCCACCGTCGCCGGCGCGTTCATCGCCAGCATCGGGCTCAGCGCCTGCGGGTGGCATCGAGCAGCCGTGGGCGCCTTCGGCGTCGGGGCGTTTTTCTGGCTCAGCATCGGCACACTGATCGTCAATCGACTGTTCACCGGCGACCCGTTGCCCGATGCCATCAAACCCTCGCTGTCCGTGCTGCTGTCGCCGCCGGCCACCGCGGGTCTTGCCTGGCTGACGATCAACGGCGGTCGGATCGATCCCGTCGGCTACGCGCTGCTCGCGATCGTGTTCATGTTGCTGCTCGTCCAGGTGCTGCTGTTCGGCGAGTACCGGCGGCTGAGCTTCAGCACGGACTTCTGGACCTTCACCTTCCCGGTCGCGGCATCGGCGACGCTGGTGGTGCGCTGGCTGAACGTAGAGCAGTTCCCATACTGGCGCGCCTGGTCGTGGATGCTGGCCGGCGCCGCGACCGGCGCCGTTCTCGCGCTCGCGGCAGCCACCATTGCCGATGTGGAGCGGAAGCGCAGCCGGCGGCGACTGGCGCGCAGGGCCTAGTTCGTCGATCCGCCCGATGCGGTACCCGCTGCGAAGACCGTCCACAGCTCGCGCCGCGAGCTGATGCCGAGCTTGGGATACACGTGGCGCAGGTGCCACTCGACGGTGCGTGGACTCAGGAACAGCTGCGCCCCGATCTGCGCGTTGGTCGCCCCGTTCGCGTCGAGCCGGGCGATCTGGGTCTCCTGCATGGTCAGGTCGGCGCGGGTTTCCCCGGTGCGCTTGCGCGCGGTCTCGCCGGTCGCGACGAGTTCGCGCCGTGCGCGCTCGGCGAAGCCGGGCATGCCGATCGCCTCGAACAGTTCATGCACCCGACGCAGCTGCTCCCGCGAGTCGGTCCGGCGGGCCTCCCTTCGCAGCCATTCGCCGTACAGGAGGTGGGCGCGGGCGAGATCCGGTCGCGTCCCGGCCCGCCCCAGGCGCTCGATCGCCTCGCGGTAGCACGCCTCGGCGGCGTCACCGTCGCTGACCAGGGCACGGCAGCGGGCCTCGAGCCCAAGCGCCCAGTCGGTCCCGCCCAAGCACCGACTTGGTCAACTGCTTGAGCAGCCCATCCGGGCCGGTCAGCGACAGACCCCGCTCCTTGGCCAGACGAATCAGCTCGGCCGCGGCCTGCTGCTCAGCCGACTGCTCGGCCTCCTTCTTCTTCGCCACATCGTTCAGTGTCGCGGTCATCACGGCACCTTCCCCGCCGAGCAACGCTCAGCGTGTCAGTGCCGGAAACACCGTTAGATCCACAGTCCCGCGGCGCGCGGCGCCCGTGAAACGATGCGCGGTGGCCGAGCGGGTGCGACGGCCGTGACGGGTCAACGACGGCGCCGCCCATGCGAGACGGCGCCATCGGTGAACGAGAAAGTTCTACTGCAGGGCGCCGCGTGCCACACCCCAGAGTTGCGTGTCGGGAAGGGTGCTGCCCTCGTCGTCGAAGATCTGAAGGTGGCGGAGGCGGATCGGTGGAAGCTCTTCGCTCGTGTCGACGTGTCGGGGATAGGCCATCGTGAAGGGCCGGGAGAAGTCCCCGGTCGCGCCACTGATGATCGGGAAGTACCCGGGCGTTGCGGGTGAAAGCGATGTACCGATGATCCAGACGGTCAGGCCCGGAACGGTGCAGGGCTGCAAGCTGAGTGCTTCGTTCTGGTACGGGTCGGTGGCGACGGCGACGCACAGCCCGGTGGGTACCCCCGCGGGCGCGTATTCGAGCTGTGATGCCGGCAGCGTTCCGTAGTGCGCGCTAACCTCCGCCGAGACCAACCCCAGCGCGTAGTAGTCAGACACCGAGCCCGGATGCGGGTTGATGAAGTCTTCGGACGTGTCGGCGCCGCTGGCCGGGTTCAGACCGGTTGGCGTGCCGACGCTGGCCACCCCGCCGAACACGTGCTCGACGAAATTGGGGTGGGCGTAGGTGCCGAGTTCCTTGCTGAAGACCGACAGACACGTCGACCCGCACGCCGGCGTCGCCGCCGTGGCAGGAAGCGCTGTCACCGCGTTCACGCAGCCGACGATGGCCAGTGACCCCACCACGCTTCGCCGCACCATCTTCTTGATGGACATGAGTTGCTCCTTTCACAGGTCCTCCGGGACCTAACGGGTTTGATGACTCCACCAGCGTGGCCGTCGCGCCGGAACGCTCGCGCCCGTCGCAACCCTGGTGCGCACGCGCGGGCCCCCAGTGGTTACGACCCTGTTGCGGGGACTTGCCGTTACCGGTGGCGCGGCGGGGATGTGCGCATCCTCAGCCAAGCTCTGCTCGCCCCAGTCGCCGTGGTCGGCGGGTACATCGTCGGGCTCGCGCCTTGTCGCGGGGACCCGCGCCATGGCCCAGTGATCGACTGAGTCGACCAGTGGTTCGACGGGCGCGACGGGCCGCCGGAAGGGCGCATGGTCGGGACTTGCATTCGCCGGTCACCGACAGGCGCTCACCGGGTTTCGGCGCCGGCAGGCGGGGCAACCGCCACGGGCCGTGCCCAAGCTACGGCCCGTGCCAACCGGAGGAGGAGTTCCCGATGTCCGTCACGAGCGACGCACAAGCCCAGGAAGCCACGCCAAGATATCTGGCCAGTGGCGATCCCGCCCTCGCTGCCTACTACCCCGTCTGGCTGGACACCCTGGCCGACGACGTCACCGTCGAGGGGTCGATGCTGGACGGCGCTGTGCAGGGCGCGGACGCCGCCCGTTCCATCGTGGTCGGCATCCGCACCCTGTACGGCGATTCCCAGGAGTTCCATTTCGCCGGCCCCTGTGGCGAGAACGGCTGGCTGGAGGACTACATCGCTCACGTCGATGGCAAGCCCCTCGGCTGTATCGCCCTCATTACCCGCAATGCCGCCGGGCAGACCCAGCACATCGTGGCGAGCTACCGACCACGCAGCTCACTGCTGCTCTTCGCCCGGCTACTGGGCGAGAAGTACGCCGGCACCCCGCTGGCGAAGTACTTCATCACCGAAGCAGGCACGGCATGACATACCTGGGCGGACCGTATTACCCGTGGTGGCTGGACAACCTGGCCGATGACGTCACGGGGGACGGCGCCGCGTTCCAAGGTCGGGCGCAGGGCGCCGCGGCCGTCCGGGCGATCGTGCTCGCGGCCAGCGACTTGTATGAGCATCAGGACTTCAGTTTCATCGCCGACTACGGTGACCGCTTCCTCGAGGAGTACACCTGTCAGATCCGCGGCGAACCAACCAGCGCTGTCGTCACCGTCACCCGCAACCCGGCAGGGCAGGCTCAGCAGATCGTGGTCAACCACCGGCCGCGCAGCTCGGTGCTGCTGTTCGCCCGCGTAATGGGCGAGAAGCTCGCCGGCACCCGTCTTGCCGAGATCTTCATTGCCACTGAGTCCTGAATGGCATGCCGACGGCGTCCGGCACCGCCTCCCGTGCGACTCGAGCGCCGCAGCGGTACCGCTGCGCGTTACCGGCCTTGATGAGACAAGCCCGACCCGAGCTGCCCGCGCCGGCTGATGCTGAGTTTCGTGTACACCTTGCGAAGATGCCACTCGACGGTTCGCGGGCTAAGGAAAAGCTGCGCGCCGATCTCCCCATTAGAGAGGCCGTCACGGGCAAGGAAGGCGATCTGAAGTTCCGACGGAGTCAATTCATCACGCGTCTCCGGCGTGTGCTTGCGCGCCGTCGCCCCGGTTGCCAAGAGTTCCCGCTCCGCACGCTGGGTGAACCCGTCCATCCCGATGGACGTGAACTGCGTGTGGGCCGTCCGCAGCTGCGCGCGAGCCTCGATGCGTCGGCCCTCGCGGCGCAGCCACTCGCCGTAGAGCAGATGCGCGCGGGCCAGGTCTGGACGAAGCAGGGTCCTACCCAGCCGATCGATCGCCTCGCGGTACACGTCGTCGACGGCCGCCCCGTTGCTCAGCAGCGCCCGGCAACGCGCCTCGATACCGAGGGCGGGATCGGTGCCGCTGGACTGCGTCATCTCCGCCAGCCGCAGGACAGCATGGCGCGCGACCTCGGTGTCTCCGGCGCGCGAGGCCGCCTCGACCAGCTCGGGCAGCACCCATAGAACCTCGTTCGGGACGATGCTGCTCGACGCGGCTTGCTGAGCCGCACTGGCCGCCTTCTCGTAGCGCGCGAGACCGTTGTACAGGACCGCCGCCGCCCAATGGGCATAAAACGCGGCGCTCCCCTCTCCGGCCGCTGCGTGCTCAAGCGCTGTTGCTATCGCCGCCTTTGCCTCGGCTTCGTTTCCTCGCAATGCCAGAAATCTCGTCAATGCGTAGGGGGCGATGGAGGTTCCGGTCGCCGCCGCGATGCTGTCGGTCTCTGCGCTGGCCGCAGCTGTTCCCGCGAGGTCGCCGAACCAGGCACGTGTCAGGCCCAGCTGGGCGAGGAAGAGGGGCAGTTGCGCAAGCGCCCCGGCGTCGCGGACAAGCTGGACTTGCCGAGTGGTGATCGCGTCAAGGCTCTCGAAGTCCCACACTGCGAACGCTGCGGCAGTCGCCATGAATCCCCACCGCAGGACGTCCTCGACGGGAATGCTGGTTAGCGCCTTGGCTGCACGTCGCAAGATCGGAGCACCAGCCGCGTATCGGCCGGTGCCCAGCAGAGCGAGACCGTCGAGCAGCAGGTCGATGGGTTGTCGACGGGTCAGCCGGGGCGGGAGGGCTTGAATGGCGCGGCAGACCTCCAGGAGGACGTCCCGCCCGAGTACGGGCCCTGCGAAGCCTGCCGCGGCCCAGGCGACCAGATAGGTCTCGCGCGCCTGTTCCATGTCGAACGGCTCAAGGCGTCTGGCGGCATTCAGTAGCAGCTGCGGAGCGTCGCCGGTCCGGCCCCAGGCCAAGGCGACGTGGGCGCGCAGCAGGGCTACCCGGGTGCTCTGGAACTCATCCAGCGGCGCGGCCTCGGCTATGGCGAGCGATTCCATAGCCTTGCCGAATGAGCCGGCCTGGAGGTTGGCCTGCGCCGCGGCCAGGATGCGTTCGGCCTGCTTGGCTGGATCGGTGGTCAGCGCCACCGAGCGCTCCAGGAACGCCGCGGCAGCGGCCAGCCCGCCGCGGGCCTGGGCCCGCCCGGCCGAGCGCTCCAACTCGACGGCAACCTCCTCGTCCGGGCCCGGCGCTGCCTGCGCTAGGTGCCAGGCGCGGCGATCCGGGTCCGCGTTCGGGTCGGTCACCTCGGCCAAGGCCGCATGCATCCGCTGTCTGTCGGAAACCGGCGCTGACTTGTAGGCCGCCGAGCGGGCCAGCGGATGCCGGAAACGCACCTGGACGCCGAACTCGACGAGCCCCAACTCCACCGCCGGCGCGGCAGCATCGAGCTGGATGCCCAGCCGCCCTGCCGCCCGCCACACCAGCGACCGGTCACCGGAAGGGTCGGCCGCCGCTAGCTGCACCAACAGTCGGGTCCGGGCTGGCAAGGCGCCGAACTGGCGCGCGAAGCTTTCCTCGATCTGCTCGGTCAGCGGGACCACGCCGGGCAAGCCGAACCCGCCCGCCAGCTGCGCGGCGGTCAGCCCGCGCGGCAACTCCAGCAACGCGAGCGGATTGCCGCGGGTCTCGGCAACGATCAGGTCGGCAATCCGCCCGTCCAGCGGACCGGCCAGCGCCGACTCCAACAGCGATCGCGCGTCATGATCCGGCAACCCGCCCACCTCTAGCACTGGCAGCCCGGCCAGCTCCACGCCCGGGGCGCGCGCCGCGAATACCAAGCCGACCGGGTCGGCCCACAAGCGGCGTGCCACGAATCCCAGCGCTTGCGCCGAGGCCTGATCCAGCCACTGCTGGTCCTCGACAAGGCAGATCAACGGCCGTTCACCGGCGACCTCGGATAGCAGGCTCAGCACCGCAAGCCCGACAAAGAACCGATCCGGCGGCGGCCCCGCGCTGAGGCCGAACGCGGTCCGCAACGCGTCCCGCTGCGGCGCCGGCAACCGGTCCGCATGGCTCAGCATCGGCGCGCACAGCTGATGCAACCCGGCGAAGGCAAACTCCATCTCCGACTGCATGCCAGCAGCCGAGGCAACGCGACATCCTGCACCCGACGCTCGACGAGCCAGATACTCCAACAAAGCGGTCTTCCCCACCCCTGGGGCACCGCCCACCACCAACACGCGGCTGTCACCGTCCCGGACCGCGTCAATCAGGCCATCGAGCATGCTGCGTTCGACGATCCGGCCGGTCAGCTCCCCCGTGCGGCCGCGCCGCCACTGATCTGCGGTCATCGGCCCGGCTCGCTAGGACGCGTCGCGCACGTTGGCTTGTGACGGGTGCCCACACAGTCTCCCCAGCTGGTCCAGATCGCCGGCCCGACTAGGCCAAACGCCGACTGCCGTCAGCGCTTCATGAGACCTGGGTGAGCCGCAGGATACCTGCTAGCAAACAGCAGAGCCTCGTTACGAACCGGTCCCTACTCGACAGGATGAGTGGACTGACAGGCCCTGATACGGCTCACGAGAGCGGCCGAACCAGGTCATGCAAATTGCACCGAACGATCCTTCGCGAGCGACTAACGCGCGGCTCGCTAGGGGAGCCCACGCCGCGCCGATCGACGGGTAGGGCGCACGCAACTGGTCGGGATCTCTGGTCGGTGGTTGGCGCATTGTCTTCATGAGCGGCGGGCGTCAGTCGCTGGTGGGTCGGACGATGACCTTGCCCGCGAGTGTTCCTGCCGCTGCCCGGGCGTGGACCGTCGGCAGGTCGGGCAGCGCGACACGCTCCGCGACATCGACGGTGAGCTCGCCGTGGTCCACTCGCGCGGCCAGTTCGGCCAGCTGCGCGGCGTCGCTGCGGACGTAGAGGTCGATGCCGCGCACGCCTCGCGCCTCGTCGCTCGGGGTGGGCATCCACACGGTCGTTCCAACCACGACGCCGCCGCCGCGGACCCGTGCGGCCAGTGCGGCGTAGTCCTCTGTGCTGATCGGCGCGAGGTTGAGCAGGACGTCGACCGGCCGGCTCACTGCGGCGGCCACGTCGGCCGTCGTGTGGTCGATGACCTCGTCGGCTCCCCGGGCGACCAGGCGCGCGCGGCTGCGGGGGCTGCCGGTGGCGATCACGTACGCGCCCGCGGCCTTGGCCAGCTGGACTGCGTAGCCACCCACCGCTCCGCCGGCACCGCTGATCAGGATCCGCTGCCCCGCGGTCAATTCCGCGTGCTCGAAGAGCGCCTGGTACGCGGTGAGACCGACCAGGGGCAGCGCTGCCGCATCGGCCAGCGGGATGCTGGTCGGAGCAGGGGCCAAGCTCTCGGCCGGGGCGAGGACGTACTCGGCCGATGCCCCGTCGACGACGAACGGCAGGAAGCCGACGACCCGGTCGCCGACCTCGAGGTCGCGCACACCGTCGCCGAGGGCATCGACCGTTCCCGCGACGTCGAGGCCCGGGATGTGCGGCAGCGTCAGCGGCATCGGGCCTTGCATGAATCCGGCACGGATGTTCGCGTCGACGCCGTTGAACGTCGTCGCAGCGACCCGGACACGCACTTGGCCGGCGCCGGGGACCGGGTCCTCGACGTCCTCGTAGCGCAGGACATCCGGTTCGCCGTAGTCATGGAATCGCACTGCCTTCATCTCGGTGCCTCATTTCTGGAGCCGCAGGTGCTTCGAATTCGAAGCACCATGTCACTGTAGCAGTGCTTCAAAGTTGAAGCAAGTGCTTTGAAATTGAAGCAAGCGATAGTCTTGTGCCATGGCTCACACCCCACCGTCGCTGGATCCGGTCCAGCTCGGTGCCTACTTCGCGCTGATGGACGTGGCCGGGCTACTTCGCCACGCGGTCGAGCAACAGCTGCGTGAGGCCGGCGACCTCAGCTACGTGCAATTCCAGCTGCTCGCGCGACTCGGACTCGACTCGCCGACCGGCAGCGAA
>DASXSF010000039.1:0-90398 GCA_036506155.1 Jatrophihabitantaceae bacterium | reverse complement strand
CACGCGGTCTTCATACCTGAGTACGTCGCGTGCCGCACTGGTTTCGGTAGGCCGTCAGGCGCGGCGCCGCCGGTGCTTCGCGTGCGGTACCCCCGCCAGGGCGCCGGCGAGCTCCACGGTGCCCTGCCTCAGCGCGCTGCTCGGACGCACCTCGCCGAGCGTCTTGCCGACAGCGAGAGCCGCATCGAGCGGCTCCGCATCGTAGGGGAGGAGCGCTGCCGGCTGGCGTCCGGCGAAGCGGCCCAGGGCGGCGCTCAGCTCGACGCGCGGATCGCCTGGCACGACGCCGCGGCGCATCTTGTTGAGCACCACCCAGATGGGGGCGGCGACTTGGGCGTCGCGCACCTCAGCCAGGCCGCGGACCAGCCGCTGCAGACCGATCGGGTCCGCCGCGCCGACGGCAAGGACCACGTCGGCCGCATCGAGGACGGCCAGCGTCGCCCCGTTGCGGCGCGGCGCCAAGGTGTCGTACGACAGCTCCTCGTCCGATTCGAGAGAGAAGCCGCAGTCGACGACAGTGAAGTCCGCTATCGCGCGGGCCGCGTCGAGCACGGACCCGACCGCCGTCGCCCGCAGTTCCGGCCAGCGTTCCGCCCGCGGGATACCGGTGAGCACCCGCAACGTCGGGGTGAGCTGCCAGCACAGTCCGGCGAGCGCGGCCGCGTCCAGCCGAGTCGAGGCTGCCTGTCGGCACGCCGCGGCCAGGCCTGGTGATTCGTCGAGCAAGCCCAGCACCGCTGCGATGACGCCGCCGTACACGTCGGCGTCCATGAGCAGGCTGGCGCAGCCGAGGCGGGCGAGTTCGTCGGCCAAGGCGACCGCGACGGTGGTCCGGCCCGGCGCGCCGGTCGGCCCCCACACGGCAACGATCGAGCCGCGCCTGCTTGGCTGCGCCGGCGCCGGTGCGGTACCGGTCTGGGGGATCACTTGCGACGTGGCGGCTGCCGGGTCGCTGAACGTGCGCGTCAGCCGCAGTCGCAACGTTCCGCCGTCGGCCAGCGCCACGGCCTCGGAGATCACCGAGCCCACGACACTCGGCTCGGCGTCGTCCGGCACCAGGAACTCGATTCCGATGGCGCGAAGCCGATCCCCGGCCGCGTCGTCATCACGGCGCACAACGCCCACCGGCACAACGCCGGCGGTATTGAGCCGGTCGACGGCGTCGGCATCGAGCCGCCGCAGTCCGGCCGCTACCAGTGCCGCCTTCGCCTGCCCGGCACCGGCCACGGCCAGCAGGTCGACAACGTCGACGCAGCGGCGTACCACGGCGACGCCGTGGTCACCGCGTTCAAGCGCGACGAGCAGTCCGGCTTCCCAGCCTGCCCCGTCCGCAGCGGTCAGGATCGGCAGCTTCACGAGCCCGCGGCGCAGTGCTCGAGGTCTGGCAATACCGTAGCCGGCTCGGGGTCGCCGTCGAGCAGCCCGGCACGGATCGTCGTTGCCTCCAGCCCGAGTGCTGTGATCACCCGCGTGGCTTGATCACGCGGTACGCGGATGACCAGATTCTCGGTGCTGCTCGTGCCGAACGAGCCGCCGCCTGTCGACTCGACGTCTTGCACGGTGACACTGGGCAGCACCACGACCGCCCGACACGTCTTGCTCGACAGCCACAGCTCGATCTCTTGGCCGCGCGTGATGCGCGGCGCCTGATCGCTCGTCAGCGGGACCGTGAGCGTGGTCCCCGCAGGTGTGGCAGCGATCGCCGAGCGCGGCAGTAGTTCGCCCGCGGCGACGAGACGCGACAGCGTCTTGTTCACCGGGTCGTCCGCGGGGCGTTTGCTGCCAGCCGGCAGGTAGCGGCTGCGATCGGATAGGCGCACCTTCACCGCCTGCAGATCGTCCTGGGTTATGACCGTGCCCGCGGCAAGGCTGCTCCGAACCGCCCAGACCGGATGCGTCGAGTCCGCCCCGGCCACGACGAGGGCTCCGCCGGCCACCGAGATCAGCACCAGCATGACGCCCGCAACGAGCCGCAGGTCGAACCAGGACGGCGTCTTCAGGCGCCGCGGGGTCGGGGAAGGCGTAGCCACGGGCGGGACCGTTCAGGTAGGGACGATGTGGGTCACGACCCGCCGCAACGGGTCGAACCGGGTGAGCACCCGCAGAGCGTACTGGACCTGTGAGCCTGATCTCACCGCGTTCCGCCAGGCTGTGGACGGCAGGCAGCCAGTCGGCGCAATCGCGCGATACTGACAGCCTCTGCACGCAAGTCGGGTCGGCTGAAGGGGATCACGGCATGCCCAGCGATCGGTTCCTGACCCTCGCTGACGTCGCCGACGTCCTGAACATCTCCCCGTCACAGACCTACGCGTTGGTGCGCAGCGGCGAGCTCGAGGCGATAAAGATCGGGGGACGCGGCCAGTGGCGGGTCGAACGCGACAAGCTGGAGAGCTATATCGCCCGGATGTACGACCAGACGAAGCAGTTCGTCTCCGAACATCCCTACAGCGACGCCGAGTGAGCGGCGCCTACGTCCTGCGCCGGACCACGGCGAGCGCGGAAAGCGGCACGACGGCGACCTCGCGCACCTGGTCCCGGCGGCGTGGTTCGCCTGCCGGGTGCTGGGCAATCTCGACGAAGTCCGCGCCCAGCCGGTCGATCGTGCCGTCGACGATCGTGCCGTCGAACAGGCTGATCCGCACCGGGGAGCGGTCGCGAGCGATCCCTCGCAACGCGTGACGCAGGCCGAGGCGTGACTCGACAACGCTCTCGGACTCGGGTATCGCCGAGATACGCCCGAGCCCGGACACGCTGAGCACGCCCGCCGTTACGACCACGGCTTCGCGGCCGGCCTCCTCTATGACCAGCAGCCAGTCCGGTCCGACGCGTACCAGGCGCCCGGCCACGCCGCGGTCGCCGGTGCAGCGCAGCCGCACGTCCGCGCCGACGGCGGGGCGCAAGCGATCGAGCAGCCGGATCCGGCCGACCTCGATCCGGGTGCGCTCCTCGACCTCCACGGCCCGCTCGGCGGTGTCCAGCGCCACAGCCTGCGTCTCCAGATCCGCGAAGAGCGCTTCCCACCGCGTCGCCACGGCGCTATTAGAGCACTCCGTTGACTGAAGGCTAACTATGGCGTATGAAGGCTATCGAAAGCAAACGAAGGGAACCGAAATGGCGGCCAGGCGGTTGATCCGGCTGGCAGCTGTCGCCGCCGCGGACGGCGTAGTGCTGCTGACGATGTCTCCGAACTGGACGCACCTGGCCGCTGATCTCGGCGCGCCGCATCGCTGGGTCGCCCGCGCCGGCACCGACGAGGCGGCGCTGACCGTGGTCGGCGCGGCCGTCTGGTGCGCGGCGCTCTGGCTGGCGATCGCGTTATGCTTCACGGCCGCCGCTGCGCTTCCGGGCCGTTGTGGCGGTCTCGCCCGGGCGGTCGGGAGCCGGCTGGTGCCCGCCGTCGTCATGCGGGCCGTGGCCGGAGTTGCCGGGGTCAGCGTCCTGATCGCCCCGGTGACCGCGAGCGCGACGACGCGTCTGGGCGGCGCTACCGCCCGACCCGCCGTTCCCGCACCGAGCTGGCCCGCCGATCCGCAGCACGGCCGAGTGCGCATCGGCTGGCCCACCGATCCTCCGGTGCACACCGATCCGCGACCCGCCTCACCGGCGGCGCCGGCGGACGCCGAAGCTGCCGTCCGCGTCCAGCCCGGCGACTCGCTCTGGCTGATCGCGGCACGGCGGCTGGGCCCGGACGCGTCCGACGCCGAGATCGCCGCTGCGTGGCCACGCTGGTATGCGGCCAATGCCCAGGTCATCGGCGACAACCCCTCCCTGATCCGTTCCGGCGAGGTGCTGCGCGCACCCGACGCCGGCTAGTTGACGTCGCAGGAGTTCCACATGACCGCCGCCCTCGCCGATCCGGCCTCGGCCGATGCTCGCCCGATCACAGTCCGCCCAGCGCCACGCCGCGAGCCACCGTTCGACGACGAACTGCCGGAGCGGCACATGCGACTTGTCGGCCCGCACGATCGGCCGCTCCCGTTCGCGCCCTCGCAGCGCCGGCTCACCGACAAGCGCGACCTGTTTGCGGCCCGGCCGACCGGGCGTGGTGAGCTGCCGGATCCACGGTGGTTCGGGCGCCGGCTCTTGATCGCAGCGTTGGAGGCACTCGGCGGCCGGCGGTCATTGCAGCAGCTTGCGCCGTACTTGAGTCACGCCGTCTTGAGCGGGATACTCGCTGGCCCGCAGCGTACGACCTGGGCGCAACCGGCTGCGCTGCGCTCGCTGCGGGTGTGCGAGCCGGCTGACGGCATCGCCGAGATCTCCGCGGTGGTCCAGGTCGGGCCCCGGTTTCGTGCGGTCGCTGCCCGTCTCGAAGGACTCGACGGCCGCTGGCGCTGCGTTCGCCTGCAGCTCGGTTGACCTACCGCTTGCGACGCCGAGCGGCAGTGCTGCGGTTGCCACGGCTTCCCCGGTTGGGGTTGGCGCGCGACTGCTGCTGACGCTTGGCCGACTTGGACGGGCCGCCCGCTCCGTCGCCTTCGCTCATCTGCACCTCGGGCGTCTCGGACCCGAGCGTCGGAGCGCTGTACAAGAGCGGGCGCGCCGACGTGTCGCGGTCGAGGCCACGCGCCGACACGTGCGGTGCCTTCACTTCGCGGGTGCGAGTTCGTTCCGCCGCCTCTAGCACCGCCTCGTCCAGCTGCGGCTCGGCCTCGGCCTCCGGCGGCGGGGCCGGCTCCTCGACCTGGACCTCGAGGTTGAACAAGAAGCCGACGGACTCCTCCTTGATGCCGTCCATCATGGCGCCGAACATGTCGAAGCCCTCGCGCTGGTACTCCACCAGCGGATCGCGCTGCGCCATGGCGCGCAGGCCGATGCCCTCCTGGAGGTAGTCCATCTCGTAGAGGTGCTCACGCCATTTGCGGTCCAGCACCGACAGCAGCACGCGGCGCTCGAACTCGCGCATCACGTCGCTGCCGAGCTCCTCCTCGCGGGCGTCGTAGGCGGACTCGGCGTCGGCGGTCAGCTCCTCGACCAGATAGGCGCGGGTGAGATCGGACCTGTGGCCACCGGCCTGCTCGATCGCCTCGTCGATAGTCAGCGAGACCGGGTACAGCGTCTTGAGCGCCGCCCAGAGCTGTTCGAGGTCCCACTCCTCCGCATAGCCGGACGCAGTCGCGCCCTCGACGTAGCCGCGGACGACCTCTGCGACCATGTCGCGAATCTGGTCCGAGAGGTTCGCGCCCTCGAGGATCTTGCGGCGCTCCGCGTAGATGACGGTGCGCTGCTTGTTCATGACCTCGTCGTACTTGAGAACGTTCTTGCGGATCTCGAAGTTCTGCTGCTCCATCTGCGTCTGAGCCGATTGGATGGCCTTGGACACCATGCGCTGCTCGATCGGGACGTCCTCGGGCAGGCGCAGGAAGTTCATCATCTGCGCCACCCGCTCGCCATTGAAGCGGACCATCAGCTCGTCGCCGAGCGACAGGTAGAACCGGGACTCGCCCGGGTCGCCCTGCCGGCCGGAGCGGCCGCGCAACTGGTTGTCGATGCGCCGCGACTCGTGCCGTTCGGTACCCAGCACATAGAGGCCGCCCATCTCGACGACCTCGTCGTGCTCCTTGGCTGTCTCGGCCTTGAGCTTCTCGAGCGTGTCCGGCCAGGCCGCCTCGTACTCCTCGGGCGTCTCCTCGGGGATCAGCCCGCGCTCACGTAGTGTCAGATCGGCGAAGAACTCCGGGTTGCCGCCGAGCATGATGTCGGTGCCACGGCCGGCCATGTTCGTCGAAACCGTAACCGCACCCTTGCGGCCGGCGTTGGCGATGATCGCCGCCTCACGTGCGTGGTTCTTCGCGTTGAGCACCTCGTGCGGGATGCCCCGTCGCAACAGGAGCGCGGCGATGCGCTCCGATTTCGCGACACTCGCCGTACCTACCAGTATGGGCTGGCCCTCGTCGTGGCGCTCGGCGATGTCGTCGACAACGGCAGCGAACTTCGCGTCCTCCGTCTTGTAGATCAAGTCGGTTTCGTCGGCCCGGATCATCGGCATGTTCGTGGGGATCGGGACGACGCCGAGCTTGTAGATCTGGTGCAGCTCGGCGGCCTCGGTCTGGGCCGTGCCCGTCATGCCGGCGAGTTTCTCGTAGAGGCGGAAGTAGTTCTGCAGCGTGATGGTCGCGAGGGTCTGGTTCTCTTGCTGGATCTGAACGTTTTCCTTGGCCTCGATGGCCTGGTGCATGCCCTCGTTGTAGCGGCGGCCGTGCAGGACGCGCCCGGTGAACTCGTCGACGATCAGCACCTCGCCGTTGCTGACGATGTAGTCGCGGTCGCGCTTGTACAGCTCCTTGGCCTTGAGCGAGTTATTCAGGTAGCCGACGAGGGGGGTGTTGGCCGCTTCGTAGAGGTTCTCGATGCCCAGTTGGTCCTCGACGAGCGCGACCCCGTCCTCGGTCACCGCGACGGTGCGCTTGCCTTCCTCGACCTCGTAGTCGACGTCGCGCTTCATGCGCGGCGCGAGCCGGGCGAACTCCAGATACCAGCGCTGATTCTCCTCGGCAGGGCCGGAGATGATCAGCGGGGTGCGGGCCTCGTCGATGAGGATGGAGTCGACCTCGTCGACGATCGCGTAGTTGTGTCCGCGCTGGACGAGGTCGTCGAGCGACCAGGCCATGTTGTCGCGTAAATAGTCGAACCCGAACTCGTTGTTGGTGCCGTAGGTGATGTCGTTCAGGTATGCGGCGCGATGCAGCTCGGGCGGCTGGTTGGAGAGGATCTTGCCGACAGACAGGCCGAGGAAGCGGTGGATGCGGCCCATCCAGTCGGCGTCGCGACCGGCCAAGTAGTCGTTGACAGTCACGATGTGCACGCCCTTGCCGTCGAGAGCGTTCAGGTAGGCCGGCAGCGTCGAGACGAGCGTTTTGCCTTCGCCGGTCTTCATCTCGGCGACGTTTCCGAGATGCAGCGCCACGCCGCCCATCAGCTGCACCTTGTAGTGGAACTGCCCCAGCGTGCGCCGCGCCGCCTCGCGAACCACGGCGAACGCCTCGGGCAGGATGTCGTCGAGCGTCTCCCCGTCGGCGAGGCGTTCTTTGAACGTGTCGGTCAGCCCGCGCAGTTCGGCATCGGTCAGGTCGACGTAGTCGTCCTCCAGCGTCTCGATGTGCTCGGCGACGGCCGCCAGACGACGGACCATCTTGCCTTCACCGGCGCGCAGAATCTTGGCAAGAACCACGGCGGCAATGGTACGTGCTTGTCGCCCGGCCAACCCGGTGGTGCCGTCTGGCACGGTGGACAACCGGGGTGCGTGGAACGGCGTCGAGCTCGACGACCTGGTGCTCACCAGCGCGCGGCTGACGCTTCGGCCGTGGCGCCCCGACGACGCCGCGGACGTGCAGGCCATCATGGCGGAGCCGGCGATGCACGCCTTCTTGTCACTCCCCGACCCCTACACGCAGGCCGACGCCGAGGCGTTCGTGAGCGATCTGGGGGTAGGCGGGCGGCGAGACGGCACAGGCGTGCCCTGCGCCCTCGTCGAGAGGGGCAGCGAGCGGCTGGTCGGAGCCGCAGAGCTGCATCTGCCCGAGGCCCGGCAGCTGTCCGGCGAAATCGGATACTGGGTCGCCGCCGCGGCGCAGGGCCGCGGCTAGCTCACCGGCCCCGTCGCGGACATGGCGATCGTCGATGTCGCGACCGGCGCGGTGGCCGGGACGATCCAGGTACGCCGCTCCGGACCACCGGGTGTCGTCGGCGTCGGCTACGGCGTTTCGCGGACGCGGCTACACGGCACGTGCGCTGCGATTGCTCGCCCCCTGGGCGTTCGAAGCGGCTGGCGTCGCTCGCCTGGAACTGGGTGCGAAAGCCGCGAACGTTGCGTCCCAGAAGGCCGACATTTCAGGTGGTTTCGCCCCGGACGGGGTGCGCGAGGCACGCCTCGCCAACCCGGACGGCTCATACGGCGACGAGGTCCGGTTCATGCTGCTGGACCCGCGGCTTCGGGTGCGCCGCGGCTAGACCGCGAGGCGGATCAGCCCGTAGTCGTAGGCCCGCCGCCGGTACACCACGCTGGGGCGCCCGGTGTCGACGTCGGAGAACAGGAAGAAGTCGTGGCCGACGAGTTCCATTTCGAACAGCGCCTGGTCGACGGTCATCGGCTTGGCCGGATGCTCCTTCTCCCGGACGATGCGGCCCGGGCCGTCGTCGATCTCGTCCTCTTCCGTCGCGGCGGGCGGTGGCTCCTGCACCGCCCCCGCGCTGCGCGCGGTGGCTGCCGCTAGCGAGGTGGGGGTGCGACGCCCGTGGTGGACCCGGCGACGGTCGGCCGCCTGCCGGAAGCGGCGTTCTAGCCGATCGCTGGCCGCGTCGAGCGCCTTGTAGAAGTCCTCAGCGCACGCCTCGCTGCGTACGACCGGCCCGCGGGTACGGCAGGTGATTTCGACGTGCTGGCAGCTGCCGTTCTGCCGCCGATTGCGTTCGTGATGCAATTCCACGTCGGCGCGGATGATCTTCTGGTCGTACCGCTCGACCTTCCCGAGCTTCTCTGTCACGTGTATCCGGAAATGCTCTGGGACCTCGACGTTGCGCCCGTGAACCACCACGTCCATGCGCCCTCCACGGTTGGTCACAGCGTCCAACCGCACCGCGCACGCCAGGCGTCGTCGGTGGACCATGCGCGAAGCGACGGATCGCCAACTCGGTCAGGTCATGCACACGCTAGCTGGGAGTCGCCCGACGTGCCAGATGGGTATCCGATGCGGTTGCGTCAGCAGCCGCCCGCCGCTGCAGGTCGGCGGGGCGTGACCGCGACTACGGCGGCAGCCGTGACCGGCCAGCCGGTCGAGCGCAGGGCGCGCACGGATTCGGCGAGGGTCGCGCCACTGGTCACGATGTCGTCGACGATCACCGCCGCCGCGCCAGGCGGAGCGGGACGCGCCGTCATCGCGCCCGCGAGATTCGCGTGCCGCTCGCCCGCGCCGAGACCGGCCGAGTCACGCACCGCGCGAGTCAGGCGCAGCGCCGGGACGATCGGGACGCCGAGCCGGCGCCCGGCCCGGCGAGCCAGCCGCTGCACGTGGTCACCGCCACGCCGCCGGGCGGCGGCCCGCGAGGACGGTACCGGCACCAGCACGGTGCCGGGCACTACCAGCCCGGCTGCGGCGCCTGCGAGCAGCGCGGCGAGCGGATCCGCGAGGTCGTGCCGGCCACGCTCTTTGTAGCGGAGCACGGCGGCTCGCAACCCACCGGCATAGCGGCCGGCCGCAATCACGGGCACCGCGAAGCCCGGGACCCGGATCGGCGCGTGCGGCCGGCACGCCGGGCACAGCAGTTCGCCGGGGACGCCGCAGCCGCCGCAGCGGCAGGGGACGAGGAGATCGGCGAGCACACGCAGCACGACGCCGAGCATGGCCGCATACCACGGCTGCCCGCGGCACTTTCGCGGCCGCTGTGGATTACTCGAGGTAGACAGGCGCGGTGCCGGCGGTGGTGCGGTGGTTGGGCCCCGGCCCCTCCCAGTCGGTGCCGAGCTCGAACACATAACCACCGGCGGACACCCACGGCAAAACGCCGGATCCGGTGGCGACGCTGTCTGCGCCCTGCGGCAGGCCCGACGTCGAGTGCACACGCAGGTTGGCCCCGTCGACGGTCACGGACCAGATGCCGTGGTTGTGCCGCTGCGGGTCGTCGGTGCCGACCACCCACAGCGTCATGTCGTCGCTCCATGCCACGTCGCTCAGGTGGTAACTGGGCGGCGTGATCGCCTGCGCGCTGTCGATGCGGACCGAGTTGTTGTCGCCGCTCCCGGACCCGGTCCGCACCACGGCGCCGACGAACAGCTGGGCGAACCCTGCCGGTCCCTCGACGATCATCGCAATGCGTGAGCCCTCGGGACTCAACCGCAGCGCAGTGATGCGATCACCGGACTGCAGCGCGGTCGGCACCGTCGAGACCTGGGGCGGCCCGGTGTTGGCCCAGCTGACCCGGTAGAGGTTCGCGCCGTTGGCGACCCACGCCTCCGTCTGCCCGGCGGCCCAGGAAGGGCGGGTGAGCTGTCCACGGGGCACAGTCGTCCGGAGCAGCCCGGTCTGCGACCGGCCCATCCAGAACGTCTGGTCCGACCCCGAGCCCACGGTGGCGGCGACGTAGTAGTCGTCTTCGGGCCTGACCGAGGCGACGGCGACCGAGCTGAGGTTGTACCGGCCGGCCACCCCGAGCGGCCCTGATACGGCCTGGCCGCTGTCGCCGGTGACGAGCCGGTGCCTGGCGTCGAGATAGAACACCGGCATCGGGTCATTGTTGTTGAACAGGTCAGCCGTCACCGAATCGCGCTGAAGTGTCGCCTTCGTGATCTGGCCCGGGAGGTCGGGGATGTCGATAGGCACGCCGCCGTCGGTGATCGTCAATGCCAGCTGCGGCTGGCTGTTGGCGAAGGTCATGATCAGTTGCGCGGCAAGCCGCTTCTCGGTGTCTCCCTCCAGGCGCGAGCTGCCGGGCAGCTCGATGCGCATCGACCCGTCCGCGCTGATGCTGACGGACGGGTTCGCGCCCGCCGGTGGGTAAGGCAGCAGGTCGGATTGCACCGCGTCGGCGAGCTCGCCGCTCGGGCCGGCGATGAGGCGCCGGAGCTCCCACGTCGCGACGTCCTGTGGCGACTCGAGCGCCGTGTATCGCACGTCCGGCACCAGGTGCTGCCCGCTCTGGTCGTAGTAGTAGAGCCGTACCGGCCGGTACACCTGCGCGAACTCGTCGGCATAGACCACCAGGCCGGTCGGCGCATCGCTGATGCGAGCCTGCCCGTTGACCGGATCAAGGCCGTACAGATACGACCACGGCTGGCCGGCACCGCCGGACCCCGGCGGTGCCGGCGAGTAGGTGCCGTCGGGCCCCAGCGAGCCGATCTGGGTACCCGAGACCTTGATCCCGACCGCGTGTGGCGGGTTGCCGGGGAGGTTCTGCAAGCCCACGTCGGCGTTCTCCACGCTGCCGGCCAGGATCGTGACGGTCTGGTCCGACCACTTGCGCTGCTCGTCCGGGGTGAGGAACTCGTGCGCGGCCCGGTCGAGAGGCTCCGTGACGTTGGCGCGCAGGAACTCCTGGACGATGGTGCGGGGCTCGGCGTTCGGCTCCGGAGTGTTCGTCGGCTTGGCGGGCTCCTCGGGACCCCCCTGCGCGGGGCCGATGACCTGCGGCTTGGAGGAGGTCGGCACCCCGGAGCAGCCCGTCGCCAGTACGGCAAGCGCGGCCAGCCCGGCAAGCGTGCGCCTCATGAGCGGCTCTCCACGGCGTCGGCCGGCTCGAGCGGCAGCGGCGACGACGACAGCGCCTCGCCCACCCGCCGCGGCAGGGTAAGCCGGAATTGCGATCCCGAACCGCGTTCGCCCCAGGCCTGCAGCCAACCGCCGTGCAGCCGCGCGTCCTCGAGACTGATCGCGAGTCCGAGGCCGGTGCCGCCGGTGAGCCGGCTGCGCGACGGGTCGCCCCGCCAGAAGCGGTTGAAGACCAAGCCCACCTCGCCCGGACGCAGGCCCACGCCGTGGTCGCGCACGGTGACCGCCGCGGAGGCGGCGTCGGCGGCGACCGTCACCACGACCGGACGACCTTCGCCGTATTCGAGCGCGTTGCCGATCAGGTTGCGAAGGATCCGTTCGACACGTCGCGCGTCGATTTCGACGGGCACCGGCTCGTCGGGCATTCGCGTGACGATCTCACTGCCGTGTCGGCTGGCCAGCAGGCGCTGCGAGTCCACTACCCGAGCCGCCACCGACCCCAGGTCGCTGTCCTCGGCCTCCAGGTGCGCCACTCCTGCGTCGTAGCGCGAGATCTCGAGCAGGTCTGCGAGCAGACCCTCGAACCGGTCCAGCTCCGCCTGCAGCAGCTCTGCCGAGCGGGCCACCTGCGGGGAGAAGTCGCCCCGGCGGGTGTAGAGCACCTCGCTCGCCATCCGGATGGTGGTCAGCGGGGTGCGCAGCTCGTGCGAGACGTCGCTGGTGAACCGGCGCTGCAGCCGTGACAGTTGTTCCAGCCGCTGGATCTGCCGCTGCAGGCTGCCAGCCATTTCGTTGAACGACTGCCCTAGCCGGGCTATGTCGTCGCTGCCGCTGACCCGGATCCGCTGCGAGAGGTCACCGCCCGCAACACGTGCCGCAGTGCGCGCCGCGACCCGCACCGGGCGCACCACCTGCCGCGTGACCAGCATGGCGATCATCGCCACGAACAGCACCAGTCCCAAGCCGGCGAGCAGCACCGTGCGCTGCACGAGCGCGATCGTGTCCTGCTCGACGTTCAGCGGGAACAGGTAGTAGATCTCGTACATCCCGCCCTGTGCCTGGACGGACTGACCGACGACCAGTCCGGGCACCATGGGCCCGCCCCGCGAGGCCCGGATGCGGGCGTATTGCACCGCGGGCTTGCCCTGCTCGACCAGGCGTTGCAGCCCGGGTGGCACCGGATCGCTGTCGAAGACGTCGGCCAGCGCCTCGAGCTGCACATCCGAGACATCCGACTTGATCAGAACGCGGTACAGCCCTGCGTCGTTGCTGCTGAGCGCGAGTTCGCTCTTGAGGTCCGAGACGCCGTTGGCGACGCCCTGGACGTCGGCGAAGTTCGTATCTGCCAGGGCCGCCCGCGCCGACGCCATCGCAGTGTCGACCTGGCCGATGGCCGCGCTGCGTTTGGCACGCAGCACACCGCCGCTGATCTGGTCGACCAGGAAGATGCCTACGATCAGCACGACGACGCCACTGATCACCAGCGTGGTCACGGCGACGCGCAGCTGGAGCGAGCGCCCCCAAGCACGCGCGACGGTCTGGCCGCACTGCCGCACCGAGACAGCAATGCTGCGCACCCAATGCCCCGCCCGCTCCCGGATGCCGGCCAGCGGAAGCGGCGCTCGGGCCCGGCCCTCGCCGGAGGCGCGTCCAGAGGCGTCGGCCTCCACGGGGACCGCGGGGGCCTGCTCGATCATGGTGGTCCGGCTTTGTACCCGACACCGCGGACCGTGAGGACGATCTCAGGCTTCTCCGGGTCACGCTCGACCTTGGAACGCAGGCGCTGCACGTGAACATTAACGAGCCGGGTGTCGGCGGCGTGCCGGTAACCCCACACCTGCTCGAGCAACACCTCGCGCGTGAACACCTGGCGTGGCTTGCGGGCCAGCGCCACGAGCAGGTCGAACTCCAGGGGGGTCAGCGCGATGGTGGTGCCGTCGCGGCGCACCTGATGCCCGGGCACGTCGATGCTCACCGGCGAGTCGGGCGGGCCGATGGTGAGCGATTCGCTCGCGATGTCGTCGTGGTGACGTAGCCGCGCGCGCATCCGCGCGACGAGCTCCTTCGGCTTGAAC
This sequence comes from Jatrophihabitantaceae bacterium, assembly GCA_036506155.1. Taxonomy (GTDB): domain Bacteria; phylum Actinomycetota; class Actinomycetes; order Mycobacteriales; family Jatrophihabitantaceae; genus DASXRA01. Next base: position 77,122 of record DASXSF010000039.1, on the reverse strand, counting down.
GGCTTGACGACGTAGTCGTCAGCCCCCGACTCCAGGCCGAGCACCACGTCGACGGTGTCGCTTTTCGCGGTCAGCATGATGATCGGCACGCCGCTCTCGGCACGGATAGCACGGCAGACGTCCAGGCCGGACAGGCCCGGCAGCATCAAGTCGAGCAGCACGATGTCGGGCTTGGAGTCGCGAAACGCCGTGACGGCGCGATTGCCGTCAGGGACGAAAGCGGGGTCGAAGCCGTCCGCGCGTAGCACGATGCCGAGCATCTCGGCCAGCGCGGAGTCGTCATCGACGACCAGGACGCGTGGTTTCACAAACCCATCCTGACATCTTCGAGCCGCGCAGGAAGTGAACAGGTTGCCAGTGATCGTTAGCCTGGCCTGCACAGCCTGCACCAAACCCCACGAACCCGCTACCTCTCCCCGTGGGAGCGGCGGCAACCGGTCAGTAGCGATAATGCTCCGGCTTGTACGGACCCGCCACGTCGACGCCGATGTACCCGGCCTGCTCCTTGGTGAGCGTCGTCAGCTTGGCGCCGACCGCGCCGAGGTGCAGCCGCGCCACCTTCTCATCCAGATGCTTGGGTAGCACGTACACCTGCTTGTCGTAGCTGCCCTGCTTGGTGTGCAGCTCGATCTGGGCGATGGTCTGGTTCGAGAACGAGGCACTCATGACGAAGCTCGGGTGTCCGGTGGCGTTTCCGAGGTTCAGCAGCCTGCCCTCGCTCAGCACGATAATCGCGTGCCCGTCGGCGAAGATCCACTTGTCGACCTGCGGCTTGACGTTCACCTTCCGGATGCCCGGCACCTTCGCAAGGCCGGCCATGTCGGTCTCGTTGTCGAAGTGGCCGATGTTGCCGACGATCGCCTGGTGCTTCATCCGGCTCATGTGGTCGGCCATGATGATGTCCTTGTTGCCGGTGGCGGTGACGAAGATGTCCGCCCGCTCGACAACGTCCTCGAGGGTCACGACCTCGATGCCGTCCATTGCCGCTTGCAGCGCGCAGATCGGGTCGATCTCGGTCACAACGACGCGCGCGCCCTGCCCGCGCAGAGACTCGACGCAACCCTTGCCGACGTCGCCGTAGCCGCACACCACCGCCAGCTTGCCGCCGATCATCACGTCCGTGCCGCGGTTGATGCCGTCGATGAGCGAGTGCCGGCAGCCGTACTTGTTGTCGAACTTGCTCTTGGTGACCGAGTCGTTGACGTTGATCGCGGAGAACAGCAGCGTGCCGTTCTTCTCGAACTCATACAGTCGATGCACGCCCGTAGTGGTCTCCTCGGTGACGCCGATGATCGACTGAGCCATCCGGGTGTAGTGCCCGGGCCGCGTCTCGAGGGAGCGGCGCAACAGATCAAGGATGATCTTGTACTCCGCGGAGTCGTTGTCGTCCGGCCGCGGCACAGCGCCTGCCGCCTCGAACTCGACGCCCATGTGGATGAGCAACGTCGCGTCACCGCCGTCGTCGACGATCGAGTCCGGGCCGGCGCCGTCGGGCCAGGTGAGCATCTGCTCGGTGCACCACCAGTACTCCTCGAGGGTCTCGCCCTTCCACGCGTAGACGGCGACGCCCTGCGGGTTGTCGGGCGTCCCGGTGGGGCCCACCACGGCGGCCGCCGCTGCGTGGTCCTGGGTGGAGAAGATGTTGCAGCTCACCCAGCGCACGTCCGCCCCCAGCGCCACGAGCGTCTCGATGAGCACTGCCGTCTGCACGGTCATGTGCAGCGAGCCCGCGATCTTGCGCCCCTTCAGGGGCTGCTGCGGGCCGTACTCCTTGCGCAGCGCCATCAGACCGGGCATCTCGTGCTCGGCAAGCTGGATCTCCTTGCGTCCGAACTCGGCCAGCGACAGGTCGGCGACCTTGAAGTCGTGGACCGCGCCGGCTGCGTCGGGCGTGAGCGTGACTGACACAGATTCTCCTTCTGGATAGGGCTGTTCGAACGTCGCGAGGTTCCGGTAAAGGGCGGCTGTGCGAGGCGGCGTCGTGCGGTGGATCGGCCCGAACCACTCATCCACCGCGCGAGCGAGTTGGGCGTCGGTGCGCATGCGCAGCTCGAATGCGATATCGGTGATGCCGATGTCATGGTGGTCGAGCAGCTGGCGAAGCCGCTGGAGCCGCTCGATCTGCCGCGGACCGTAGAGGCGATGGCCACCCGGTGTACGCAGCGCCGCCACCAGGCCCGCCTGCTCCAGGTAGCGGAGCATCCGCTGCGACCAGCCGGTCACGTCGGCGGCCTGCTGGATCGTCAGCGTCTGCATCGGCGCGGACCCTACCACGATCGTGTCAAGTTTGCCCGCCGGCGCTCGCGACGAAGATGCGGCCCGTGCCCTGCACGCCGACCGCCGCCTCGTCCGCACCGACGAAGGCGGCGCGTCCTGGGCCAAGTTCGACGAGGGCCGCCCCCGCATCGACACGCGCCGGTGCGTCGACCGGCAGGACGATCCGCGGGCCGGGACCGGTGAGTGTCGCCGCCCCGTTGACAACGGAGAGCGCGAAGTCCGGAACCGGCACGTGGAAGGAGCCGTCGACGGCAGGCCAGCGCGGCTCAGCGAGCTCGGCAAAGTCGGTGATGCGCAGTAGTTCGGGCACGTCGACATGCTTCGTCGTGAGCCCGCAGCGCAGCACGTTGTCGCTGTTGGCGAGGATCTCGACGCCCATTCCGGACAGGTAGCAGTGCACGTTGCCCGCCGCCAGGAAGATCGCCTCGCCCGGCGCCAGCCGGACGAAGTTCAGCAGCAGTGCCACGGCGACGCCGACGTCGCCGGGGAAGTCGCAGGCAACCCGGGTAAGCGCGTCGCCGAGCTGCGCCCACTCGGTGCCGGCCAGTCGTGGCAGGCGCGCGGTGACCGTCTCGACTAGCGGCGCCGGCTCGTCCAACAACAGCAGCGCGGTGAACGCCGCGCGCAGCCCCTCGCGCGCAAGAACGTCGCGCAACTCGGCGAGGTCCAGCGCGTCAAGCAGGCGCACTGTGGCGCCGACCGGACGGAAGCCGCACAGCGCGTCGAACTCGGTCAGCGCGCACAGCAGCTCCGGCTTGTGGTTGGCGTCCTTGTAGTTGCGCTGCGGGGAGTCTCTAGGCAGGCCGAGGGCATCCTCCGCGGCATACCCGGCCCGCGCCTGCGCGAGATCGGGGTGTACCTGGATGGACAACGCCGTCTCGGCGGCGAGCACCTTGAGTATGAAAGGCAGCTGCGGCCCGAGACCTCGGACGACGGAACTGCCCAGCAGTCGTTCCGGCTCCGCGGCGATCAGCTTGTCGAGCGTGCTGTCACCGACCCGGGACGGGTCGCCCGGGTGCGCCCCGTACCAGAGCTCGGCGGCCGGCTCGCCGGTGGGCGGGACGCCGAGCATGGCCGGTATCGCAGTGCGCGAGCCCCACGCATACGGCCGGATCACGCCGTCGAGCGCAAAGACGCTCATCGCGGCTCCAAGGCGGTGCGGTCGATGTCGGGTTCCAGGTAGATGACGGTCGCGGCGGGGACGGCGGCGCGCACACGCGCTTCGGCACCGTCGATAGCGGCTGCCACGTCGGTGAGTGTCGCGCTGCGCGGCATGGCGAGCTTGGCCGCCACGAGCAGCTCGTCCGGGCTGAGATGCATGGTGCGCAGGTGTATCACCCGCTCGACGCCCGGGCCGACCAGGTTGGCCACGATCGCCGCGACCGCCTCGGGCGCCGCGGCTTCCCCGAGCAGCAGACTTTTCGTCTCGACGATGAGGATTCCCGCCACGGCGAGCAGCAACACGCCGATGCCGATGGTGGCGATGCCGTCCCACACCGCATCGCCGGTCGCCGCCGAGAGGCCGACGCCGGCCAGCGCGAGCACCAGGCCGATCAGCGCGGCGGTGTCCTCGAGCAGTACGACCGGCAGTTCCGGCAACTTGGCTCTGCGGATGAACGCGAACCACCCCAGCGAGCCTTTGGCCTCGCGGGACTCGACGACCGCGGTCCGCAACGAGAAACCTTCGAGCACGACCGCCACGGCGAGCACGCTGAGCGCAACCGCCAGCGCGTCGAGGTGATGCGGGTGACGGACCTTCTCGATGCCCTCATACAGTGCGAAGAGGCCGCCCGCGGAAAACAGGACTAGCGCAACGAGGAAGCCGTAGACGTAGCGGTCGCGGCCGTACCCGAAAGGATGCTCGGGGGTGGCCCGGCGGCGAGAGCGGCGTGCGCCGATGAGTAGTAGCGCCTGGTTGCCGGAGTCGACCACGGAGTGCACGCCTTCGGCGAGCATCGCCGCCGACCCGGTGATCGCGAAGGCGATGAACTTGATCACCGCGATGCCGAGGTTGGCACCGAGCGCGGCGACCACCGCACGCATACCCCCCGCGGTGCTCAATTTCGGACCTTGTTCCCGCCCGGAAGGGCGGGCCGTAGGCCCGAGCGCGCCCGAGTCGCGCACACGGGACTCGCTCCGCAAGCGTCGCTCAATGGGCCAGCTCCCCGGGTCGCGGCTCGGAGGGGTCGATGCCCCGGCCGAGCGCGAGGTAGGTCGCGACGAACGCCCCGAAGAGCGTGGCCGCGGCGAGGCGGGACAGCGGCGGGCCTACCGGAACGTCCACTGTGGACGATCGCAGCCCCCGCTGTCTCGCGATCTGGTGCAGCGCCTCCGCGGCCCGGCGCGCCGCGACCTCGTCGAGCTGGATCTGCGCTCCGGATCGCGGGCCCAGGGACTCGTCGTCCGGTTCGCCGTCGTCGCCGATGGTGACCAGCCGCGGACGGGCGGGCTCCTCCTCGCCGCGGTCGCGGAAGAACTCATCCTGGAAAGAACCCCGCGGTTCGCCGAACAGCAATGCGCCGGCCGCCGCCACGCCGTCCGGCAGGCTGACTGCGACCGCCGGCACTCCGGCGAACAACTGCAACGCGTCGGCGAACAGCCGGCCGGCCACCCCGGCCAGGTGGCCGGCACCGGCGATGAGGGGCTGCGCCTCGGCGAACTCGACTGCGAGCGCCTTCGCGGGATTGGTGAACGCGTCAGCGGACGGACGGCAGCCTTCGGCCGTCTCGTCCAGCGCGTCGGCGACCCGGGCCAGCAGCGACGGCGGCACGGACGTCACTTCGAGCACATGCGCGGCCTGGAGCAGCGGGGTGAGCACCGCCCACATGAGGGCACGGCGGTTCAGGTCGGCCGGGACGTGCGCGACGGGCGCGCGCCCGGCCGCCTCCGCGACCGGCGATCCCTCGGGCGCGGCCACCGCTACCGCGAGCCCACGGTGCGTGCCCTGCTCGGTCACGCGGGCCAGGCGCGGATGCCGCCCGTCCGACGAGGCGACGAGCAGCGCGTCGGCGGAGCCGGCCCAGCGCGGCAGCTCGACGCCATGCCACATCATCGCCGGCGCGATCGTGCTGGCGAGCCGGACGAGGACGCGCCCGGCGCCCTTGGCCGGGTTGTCGACCGCAACGAGCAGCGCGCGCGGTGCCGCCCCCGCCGCCAGCCGGGACACGTCGAACTCCTCGGCAAGGTCGATCGCACGGCGCACCTGCGCGCCGCTGCCGGCCAGCGTCCAGAGCAGCCGGCCGTCGTCGCGCAGCGCGAGTGCGTCGGCGTCCTCAAGCAGCGACTCGTCGAAGCTCATGACTCGCAGCGCCCCTGCGATGCTCGCCCACGGGTCATTGGTCGGCGTGCACACCGATCCCGTTCGGCCCCGGCGTCGCGTCGTCGAGCAGCAGCACCGGGATGCCGTCGCGAATCGGATAGCTCGTCAGGCAGTTCGTGCAGACGAGCACCTCGGCGCCGTCGCGCGTCTCCTCGCGCAGCGGCGCGTGGTCGTCGCTGGGGCAGGCGAGGATCTCGAGCAGTTCTGCGTCGATGGCCATGGCTAACCTCGAATGATCGCGAGCGCCTCGTCGCGGACGGCGCTCATTGTGCCTTCGGTCGACCCCTCGACGTTCAGCCGCAGCAACGGCTCGGTGTTCGAGGCGCGAACGTTGAACCAGGTGCCGTCGGAGAGCTCGATGGTGAGCCCGTCGAGCTCGTCCACCGTGGCAGTCCGATCGGCGAAAGCAGCGCGCACCGCGGCCAGTCTGGCGTCCTGGTCGTCGACAGCGGAGTTGATCTCGCCCGACGCGGCATAGCGCTGGTACTGCTGGGTCAGCTCGACAAGCGTGCCGCGGTGCTCGCCGAGCGCGGCGAGCACGTGCATGGCGGCGAGCATGCCCGTGTCGGCACGCCAGAAGTCGCGGAAGTAGTAGTGCGCGGAGTGCTCGCCACCGAAGACCGCTCCGGTGCGTGCCATGTCCGCCTTGATGAACGAGTGGCCGACCCGCGACCGGGACGGCACTCCCCCGTGCTCGCGGATGATCTCCGGCACAGCGCGGGACGTGATCAGGTTGTGGATGACCGTCGCGCCCGGATGCTTGGCGAGCTCGCGAGCCGCGACTAGCGCGGTGATCGAGCTGGGCGGCACCGCCTGGCCGCTGCCGTCGACGACGAAGCATCTGTCGGCGTCGCCGTCGAAGGCCAGCCCTATGTCTGCGTTCGCGGCAATCACCGCTTTCTGAAGGTCGACCAGGTTCGCGGGCTCGAGCGGATTGGCCTCGTGGTTGGGGAACGAGCCGTCCAGCTCGAAGTAGAGCGGCACGATCGTGAGCGGCAGCGCCTCCAGGGCGGCATCGCCGAGGACGGCGGGCACGGTGTAGCCGGCCATTCCGTTGCCGGCATCGACGACGACGATCAGCGGCCGGATCCGGGTGAGGTCGACCAGCGACCGCAGGTGGCGTGCGTAGTCGGCGAGCAGCTCGACGCGCTCCGCGACCGCTGGTTCGACGGCCGCGCCCGCGGCCAGGTAGTGCTGGGCGCGGTCACGGATCTCGGCGAGCCCGGAGTCCTGGCCGATCGGGATCGCGCCTGCCCGGCACAGCTTGATTCCGTTGTACCGCGAGGGATTATGGCTTGCGGTGAACATTGCGCCCGGAAGGTCCAGATACCCGGACGCGAAATACAACATGTCCGTCGACGCGAGCCCCGCCTCGACGACGCTCGCGCCGCGGCTGGCGGCTCCGGCGGCGAATGCGGCTGCGAGGACAGGTCCCGACTCGCGCATATCGTGTGCTGTGACGAGACGCTGCGCACCGCAGACGTCGGCGAACGCAGCCCCGATGGCGGCGGCGGCCCGCTCGTCGAGCTGGTCCGGCACGACGCCCCGCACGTCGTAGGCCTTGACGATGGCGGCCAGATCAGGCGATATGACGTCGTCTTCACGAAAGCGCTCATCGGCCCGCTCGTTCCGCTTCTCGGCGGGGCCCGGCGCCGCGCGCGATGCTCGCTCGCTCAGCTGGCTCACATGCCGGAGCCTACCGGCGGCGGCTCACGGCGTCGGCGGCACGACGCGCAGGTGGCCCCTCCGGGCGGTGCCGGTCGCGCGTGCCGACCCACCGGCTGCCTCCAGCCCGGATGTCCGGTCGGGAACGTCGAGCCGGGCCGCCTCGCGTACTGCGTCGGCAAGCGCCTCCAGATCGTCCACATGGGGAATTGGGGCCGGGAATTCGCCGGCGTGGCGCATCACCTCCCAGCCGCGCGGCACCGTGAAGTTGACTGCGTGCCCCTCGCACAGGTCGTACGAGTGCGGCTCGGCGAAGCTGGCCAGGGGGCCCACCACTGCGGTGGAGTCCGAGTAGACGTATGTCAGCGTGGCTACCGCGGGACGGCCGCACCCAGTGCGGCTGCAACGACGGGCGTGCCTCACAACCGGCGACGATATCCCCTGCGGGCGGCAACACCGCGGATCGCTGGCTTCGTGTCGCGGGAGCGTCCGTGCGTACCCTGTCGATCGTGCAGCGCGAGAACCGGCTCGGCGGCCCGGCCCGACGGCGAGCGCCGCGACGGGACCGGCGCGGCCGCGGCCTGCGCACCCCGCTGGCGCCGCGCGACGTGCCGATCGTGCGCAGCCGTGCCGCCCGCTTCGACGATCTCGTGCTCGACGCGATCGAAGATCTGGAACAGCACCTGCCCGACGAACTGCGAGACGTCGAGTTCGCGATCGAGGACGTACCGCCACCATCCCGGGCCGACTTCGACCCGGAAACCGTGTCCGATCGGGGAGTTGCGCTCGGGCAGCTCTACCGCGGAGGGCTCGGCTCGGTGCGCAAGCCGGTCATCGTGGTGTACAGGCGGCCCGTGGAAGCCCGTACCGCCGACCCGCTGGACCGCGGCGATCTGGTCTTCACCGTGGTCAGCGAACTCGTTGCCGAGCTACTCGGCAAAGACATCGACTAATCCGCCGGTGCGTGGCTCTGCGGCGGTGCCAACTTGATGCCCGCCGGCGGACATCGACTGCCCGCCGGGGCGGATCACGCAGCTCGCACGCGCGGATCAGACAGCTCTTCGCTTGAGGCGGCGGCGCTCGCGCTCGGAGAGTCCTCCCCAGATCCCGAATCGCTCGTCGTGCTCGAGGGCGTACTCGAGGCACTCGGCACGGACTTCGCAGCCGGTGCAGATGCGCTTCGCTTCGCGCGTAGAGCCCCCCTTCTCCGGGAAGAACGCCTCGGGGTCGGTCTGTGCGCACAATGCGCGCTCCTGCCAGCTCTGCTCCTCGGGTAGCCCGAAGATCTCGGCTAGATCGGCCTCGGACAACCTCCGCGTCAAATCCGTCACGGCGCTCTCCTTCGCATGGTGCCCAGGGCTCCGGTGCAGCTCGGGACTGGATGACATAGCTGAAATTACACTCGTGTCGTTCCCCATTAGTCAAGCCGGGATCTGCTATTAGGGCCTGTTAAGGCAGACGCCTTTCCCAAGCCGGCTGCGCGGCTCTTTCGCGCTCAGGCCAGCGCCGGCGAATCCACCGACCCGTACAAGGTGGTGCGCTGCCTCGCCGGTCGGCCGATGCGGGCAGCGAGTGCGGCAAGGTCGGCCGCAGACCGCTGCGAGCCGTGTGTGGAGCCGGCCATGCGGCTGATCGTCTCTTCCATAAGGGTGCCGCCGAGGTCGTTCGCGCCGCTGCGCAGCATGGCGAGGGTGCCTTCGTCGCCGAGCTTCACCCAGCTCGTCTGGATGTTGCGCACGCGCCCGTGGAGCAGGATGCGGGCCAGCGCATGCACGGCGCGGTTGTCGCGCTGGGACGGTCCGGGGCGGGCGATGCCGGCGAGGTAGATCGGTGCCTGCTGGTGCACGAACGGCAGCGGCACGAACTCGGTGAATCCTCCGGTCTCGTCCTGGAGCCGGGCGATGAGCATGATGTGCCGCACCCAGTGGTCGGGCCGGTCGACATGGCCGAACATCATCGTCGACGTGGAGGGGATGCCCAGCCGGTGTGCGGTAGTGATGACCTCGATCCAGGCGCTGGTGGGCAGCTTGCCCTTGGTGAGCACCCAGCGCACGTCGTCGTCGAGGATCTCCGCGGCAGTGCCGGGAATCGAGTCGACGCCGGCGTCCCGGGCCGCCGCAAGCCAGTCGGCGATCGAGAGGTTGGTGCGGGACGCGCCGTTGATCACCTCCATCGGGCTGAACGCGTGCAGGTGTATGCCCGGGACGGCCCGCTTCACCGCGCGGGCGAGTTCGAAGTAGGCGGTGGCCGGCAGAGCCGGGTCGATGCCGCCCTGCATGCAGATCTCCGTCGCGCCCTGTGCGGCCGCCTCGCGAACCCGTGCCTCGATCTCCTCGATGGACAGGGTGTACGCATCGGCGTCGCTGGCACGCTGTGCGAACGCGCAGAACCGGCAGCCGGTGTAGCAGACGTTGGTGAAGTTGATGTTCCGATTGACGACGTAGGTCACGTCGTCGCCGACCGCGTCGCGGCGCAGCTCGTCGGCCAGCCGACACACCGCGTCCAACGCGGCCCCGTCGCTGCTCATCAACGCGACCGCGTGCGTCTCGGTCAGCCCACCGGGATGGCGCTCTGCGGCCCGTAGCGCCGCTCGTACATCGCTGTTCACAGACGACAGTCCGACATTGACGCGGGCGGCCACTTCCCGCCAGTCGCCGTACACGTCGTCGAAGTCCGCCCGTCGGTCCCCGCGCCGGCCTTCGGAGTCGATCGCGGTGTGCAGGTCGATCCGGCCGGTCGACGTCCATTCGGCATCCGGCTCCTGCCACGGCAGCCCGCGAGGTACGGCACGCTCGTCGGCGAGCCCGTCCGATGCCGCCAGTGCCCGCACATGCGCGACAACGCGCGGGTCCAGCCAGGGCGTCCCGGCTCGCACGTACGGCGGGTAGGCGGTGAGGCGCTCGTGCAGTGTGAATCTTGCCGCTGCCGTCACGTTGCGCAGCGCGCCGATCTGCGGCCACGGCCGTTCGGGATTGACGTGGTCCGGCGTAAGCGGCGACACGCCACCCCAATCGTCGATTCCCGCCTCGAGCAACCGGCCGCACTCGCCGAGGTCGACCAGGTTGGGCGGCGCCTGCACGCGCATGGAAGGTCCGAGCAGCAGCCTGGTGACTGCGATGGTGGCGAGGTACTCGTCCAGGTCGAGGTCGGGCTCGTTCCGCATCGCGGTGTCGCCCTTCGCCCGGAAATTCTGTACGATCACTTCCTGGATCGCCCCGTACTCACGCGCGGTCTGCCGGATCGCGTAGATCGATTCGGCACGCTCCTCGCGGGTCTCCCCAATCCCGACGAGGATGCCGGTGGTGAACGGGATCGCCAGGCGCCCCGCATCGTCCAGCACGCGCAATCGCACGGCCGGGTCCTTGTCCGGGCTGCCATAGTGAGGACCGTGCGGCTGCTCGTACAAGCGGCGTGACGTCGTCTCGAGCATCATGCCCATGCTGGGCGCGACGGGCTTGAGCCGCTGCAGTTCCGTCCACGAGAGAACTCCGGGGTTGAGGTGCGGCAGCAGTCCGGTGCGTTCGAGGACTGCGATGGCGGCGGCTCGCAGGTAGTCGACGGTTGAGTGATAGCCGCGTTCTTCCAGCCAGGTCCGCGCCTGCGGCCAGCGCTCCTCGGGGCGGTCGCCCAGGGTGAACAGCGCCTCCTTGCACCCGAGTGCGGCGCCGTCCGCAGCAATATCTACTACCTCGTCGATCTCCAGGTATGCGGCCCGGACGCGGTGCGGCACCGTCGCAAACGTGCAGTAGTGGCAACGGTCGCGACACAACCGCGTCAGCGGGATGAACACCTTGCGTGAATAGGTGATCATGTCCGGACGTCCCGCCGCGGCCAGCCCCGCGTCACGAACCCGGGCGGCGATCGCAGTCAGCTCGGCAAGCTGCTCGCCGCGGGACGCCATCAGCGTGGCGGCTTCAGTGGTGTTGAGCATCGCGCCGTCGCGGGCCCGTCGCAACGCCCGGCGCAATGCCGAGTCAGCAGTCACGATTCTCGACCCTAGACAGCGCTTGCTACGCCGCCTTCGGCGAGGGTGGCCGCATGCTGGAGCGAACGAGCTTCGTCACCATTCCAGACCGTGCTGGGCGAGCTCGGCCTCGGTCCGCAGCCGCGCGATACCGCTGAGGGGCCGCTCGGACGGCTCGGGCAGCCGGAGCGCTTGGCAGCAGGCGCGCAGCGTGTCGTCGTAAGCCAGGTTCAGCGCCCTTAGCCGGGCCGCCCGCGCGGGCAGGTCCGAGCGCTCGACGCGTACGTACTCGCGCTCGATACGGCGCAGATCGTCGACGAGCCGCTGCACGTTGGGTCCGGGATCCGTGACCTTGCGTCGCGGCGCGGATCCGTGCGACCACCAGAGCTGCACGCTGACGACACCTCCACACCGACTGCACCAGCATCTCTCCCGGATGCCCGCGGCGCTAGTACTTTGCGCACGCGATGAGCGCTCGCCCTACACGGGAATGCCGCGCAGGAAGACACCACCGGGCGATGAGCGCTCGCGCGAAGAGCGCCGCCGCCGCCACGCGGCCCGCGGCGCAGGCGCGGAGCGGCATCAACTCAGTGCGCGCCGCCGGACAGCTGCAGACCGATCACGCCGGCGAGCACCAGCCCGACCGACAACAGCTTGAGCGTGGACACCGCCTCGTCCAGCCAGATCATGCCGATCGTGACGGCGCCGGCTGCACCCAGACCCGTCCAGACCGCGTACGCCGGCCCGACCTCCAGGTACTTCAAGCCCACAGTGAGCAAGCCGAAACTGGTGAGCGCAAAGACGCAGAACAGGACCGTCGGCCCGAGTCGGGTGAATCCGTGACTCAACTTCAGAGAGATCGCGAAGCCGGCCTCGAACAACCCGGCCAGCACAACGAGCAGCCAAGCCATGAAATCACCTCCACCGTCCTGCCTGGTCAACGCACGAGGCCGGGCGGGAGTTCTTGGCGCCCTCCGCACAGCAACGGTGGCCGACCGGATACCAGCGAGGCCCCGTATCCTCGCCGGGGACATGGCTTGCTACGTCGACAGCGTCCGCGCCTACCCCGACGCAGGACTGCGCTTCAGCGAGTTCTGCCACCTGTTGGCAGACACCCGGGAGGAGCTGCACGCTATGGCGGCCGCTATCGGCATGCCGCGGCGCCTCTTCCAGGACCACCCGTGGCGCTGGCACTACGACCTGCCCCGGCACCTCCGTGAGCAGGCACTGCGCCATGGTGCGCGTGAGGTGACGCTGCACGACGTCGGCGCGCTGCTCCGCAAGCGCCGGAACAGGGAACGCTGCAGTGCCTGACCGCATCGCCGTGGACCTGCTGCGCATGGCGCGGGACCCGGCGACGGGCCGGATCCGGCATCGCGGCGCGCTCGACATCTCCCTGCGTGCGGCGCTACTCGCCGAGTTGGCGTTGAACGGCAAGATCGTCGACGAGATCAATGCCCCGGCGCTGACGTCCGGCGAGCCGACCGGCGATCGCATCTTCGACGCCATCCTGCGAACCGTCCAGGAGCGGCCGAACGTCACCTGGCGACGGTGGTTCCGGCACGTCCGCGTCGATCGCGAGGCTCTGTGCGCCGAACTCATCGAGGCCGGCCGCTGGGAACCTTCGCGGAGCTGGCACGCCGCGTTCAGCGACGCCAAGCCGGAAGAGGCCCAGGCCATCGCGTTCGAGATCCAGCGAATCGCGAGATTCGAGCGCGCGCCACGCGACTCGCGTGAGGCGGTACTCACTTTGCTCGCGATCGCGTCCGGGGCCGTCGGTCGGCGTCCCCGCCCGGCCGCAGTTCGGCGCGAGCTCAAGTCAGTCTTCGACGCCGTCAACCACCACAGCACCCAGAAAATCGTGGCCACTGCCGCCACCGTCACGCGCAAGAGCCGCCGCGGCCTCAACGCGGCACGCTGAGGCGGCGGCGGTGCGATGCGCCGCACTGCGATCAACCGGACGACACCGATCGCGTACGTTCGAAGGGTGCGGATTACCGTCCTGGCCGGCGGCATCGGCGGCGCCCGCTTCCTGCGCGGCGTGCGTGCGGCCCGCCCCGGCGACGAGATCACGGCCGTCGTGAACACCGGCGACGACATCACCCTGCACGGGCTGCGCATCTGTCCCGACCTCGACAGCGTGATGTACACGCTCGGCGACGGCATCGACCGCGACCGCGGCTGGGGACGCGACAACGAGACGTGGCGCATCAAGGACGAACTGACGGTTTACGGGGCCGAGCCGACCTGGTTCGGGTTGGGCGATCTCGACATCGCCACGCACCTGGTACGGACGCAGATGCTCGATGCGGGCTACCCGCTGTCGGACGTGACGGCGGCGCTGTGCCAGCGGTGGCGGCCGGGTGTCACCTTGCTGCCGATGACCGACCAGCGCTGCGAGACCCACGTCGTCGTCGACATCGACGGCAAGCGCAAGGCGATCCACTTCCAAGAGTGGTGGATCAAGCACCGCGCCGCGGTCGCAGCGCAGGCGTTCGTCCAGGTAGGGCTGGAGCACGCCAAGCCCGCGGCCGGCGTCCTGGAGTCGATCGCCGCCGCCGACGCGATCCTCATCGCGCCGAGCAACCCGGTCGTCAGCATCGGCACGATCCTTGCCGTTCCTGGCATCCGCGACGCGATCGTCGGCGCGCCGGCCAAGGTCGTCGGCCTATCCCCCATCGTCGCCGGCAAGCCGGTGCGCGGCATGGCCGACGCGTGCCTTCCGGCCATCGGCGTCGAGGTCAGCGCCGAGGGCGTCGGCCGGCACTACGGTGCCCGGCGCGCCGGCGGTCTGCTCGACGGCTGGCTGGTCCACGAGACTGACACCGCGCACATCGAGGGCGTCGATGTGCGAGCCGTCCCGTTGCTGATGACATCCGATGCAGCCACCGCGCGGATGGTCGACGCCGCACTCGAGCTTGCGAGCCCGCCGGCCGCACCGGCGGTCGACAGATGAGCGATCACGTGGCCGACCGGGTGGAGATTCTGCCCGTGCTCGGCATCACAGAGCTACGCCCTGGTGACGACCTGGCCGGTGAGATCGTCAAGCACGCGGACCTGCGAGACCGTGACGTCCTCGTGGTGACGTCCAAGGTGGTGTCGAAGGTCGAGGGGCGACTGGTCGCGGTCGGGGCGAGCGATCCGGAGGAGCGCGAACGCATTCGGCAGGAGGCGATCGACTCGGAGACCGATCGGCTCGTTGCCCGACGCGGCACGCTGCGCATCGTGCAGACACGGCACGGGCTCGTCCTGGCCGCGGCCGGCGTCGACGCATCGAACGTGGCGAGCGACGAGGTCGCGCTGCTTCCTGAGGATCCTGACCGGTCTGCAGCCATCCTGCGGGACTCCGTACGTGAGCGTACGGGCGCCGACGTCGCAGTAATCATCAGCGACTCGATGGGCCGGCCGTGGCGTGACGGCATCACCGACCTGGCAATCGGGGTTTCCGGACTGTCCGCGGTGATCGACCACCGCGGCACACCCGACTCGTACGGCAACCCGCTCGTCGTCACGACCGTCGCGGTGGCCGACGAAATCGCCGCCGCCGCCGACCTGGTCAAGGGCAAGCTCGCCGGGGTGCCGGTCGCGATCGTGCGCGGGCTGCACCTGCCCGACGACGGCCGCGGCAGCACCAGCCTGATCCGCCCCGCGGACGCAGACTTGTTCCGGCTCGGCACCGCCGAGGCGATCGCGCTGGGCCGCGAGGACGCCGGCGGCGCCACCGAGCTGGCGCCGCCGATCCACACCGACGCTATGGAGGTGATCGGCACCTCCGTGCCGGATTCCTCGGTACGGCAGGCGTTCCTCGCATTCCTCGCCGCCCGCGCGGATGCGATGTGGCGGTCCTGCCTGGCCGGGCACTTGACCGCCACCGCGCTGGTGATCGATCCAGGGCGGCATGCCGTGCTGCTGACGTTGCACCCGCGCCTCGGTGCGTGGCTGCCGCTCGGCGGGCACTGTGAGCCCGGAGACCATACGCTGCTCGACGCCGCCGCCCGCGAGGCACGCGAGGAGTGCGGCATCGGCGCGCTGTCGTTCGACCCGGCGCCGCTCAGCCTCGGCGTGTTCCACGAACCATGTGCAGGTGGCGTGCATACACGGCACTTCGACGTCAGCTTCTGCGCCGTGGCACCGGACGGTGCTGAGCCGATGATCAGCGACGAGTCGCTTGATCTGCGGTGGTTCTCGTGGGACGGCCTGCCGGACCGCGTCGCGCCCGAGGTGCCGGCGCTCATCGATATCGCCCGCACGCGGCTCGGCACATGACAGGTCTTGACACTGCGCTGTCCGCTGTGGACAGCTGGCCGGCGAGTGCGGCGGCCGCCGTTGTCACGCCTGCGGGAGTTGCCGCCGCACACGGGCCGACCGGCACCGTGTTCCCGCTCGCGTCGGTTACCAAGCCGCTCACGGCGCTGGCCACGCTCGTGGCGGTCGAGGAGGGCGCAATCGACCTCGGTGATCCCGCCGACGAGGCGATCGTGCCGGGCGCCACGATCCGGCACCTGCTCGCCCACGCGTCGGGCCTGGCGCCCGAACGGCCGATGCGGTCATTCCCGCCCGCAACGCGCCGCGTGTACTCCAACATCGGCATCAACATGATCGCGGCCCTGGTAGAGCGCGCCGTCGAGATGCCGTTCGAGGCCTACCTCGCGGAGGCCGTCGCCAAGCCCCTGCACCTGGCCGCGACGACACTGCCCGGTTCCGCGGCGACCGCCGGAAGGTCCACTGTGGACGATCTGGCACGCGTGGCTCACGAGCTCCTCGTCCCGTCCGGCCTGCTGCACGCGTCGACACTGGCCGACGCCACAAGCGTGCAGTACCCGGGGTTGCGCGGCGTGCTGCCGGGGTTCGGGCCGCAGGATCCGAACGACTGGGGGCTGGGCTTCGAGATCCGCGACAACAAGCGCCCGCACTGGACCGGCAGGCGCAACTCGCCGATGACGTACGGTCACTTCGGGCAGAGCGGCTCGATGATGTGGGTCGACCCGGACGCCCGTATCGCGCTGATCGTGCTCGCCGATCGGCCCTTCGGCGAGTGGGCCGCGCAGGCCTGGCCCCGCCTCGCCGATGCGGTGTTGGCCGCGCTGTGAGCTCGCTCTAGCGACGCGTGACGAGCTGCACCGGGTTGCCGTCCGGGTCGGCCACCCAGGCCGCGCGCAGCATCTCGACGAAGTCGTGCGGCTTGCTCAGCACCGGCACCCCGTGTGCCGATAGGCCGGCGACCGCGGTGTCGACGTCGTCGGTCCACAGGACGACCTCGGCACGAGGCAGCCCGGTCGGGCCGACCTCGACCCCGTGCATGTCACGCGCAGCGGCAATGTCGGCAAGCCCCAGGATGAACTCCCCCAACCGGAGCTCGACGTGGACGGGCGCACCACGCTCCGGCGTGCGGAACGTCTCCGTGAAGCCGAGCAGGTCGTAGAAGCGCAACGACGCCTCCACGTCGGCGACATAGATGTTGACCTGTGGGTCGCGAAACATACCGGCAGCATATCGAACTCACATAGCACGCATATCCGGCGGCGCGTACCGCGGCCCGAAGCGCGGCTTGGCCACGCCGGACAGCTCGATCAACCGCACCACCCGTTGCCGCTGCCCACGCCACGGCTCGAGCAGTCGCAGCATCTCCGCGTCGTCGCCGCGCGCCCGCCCGGTCAGCGCGTGCACCACGAGGTCGTGGATGTGGTAATCCCCGACGCTTACCGCGTCGGGATCACCCAGCGCCCGCTGCGCCGTCTCCGCCGCCGTCCACTCCCCGATGCCCGGCACCACGCGAAGACGTGCCAGAGCTGCTGCAGGAGCCATTGCTACGCACTCCTCGAGCCGGCCCGCCACGGTAGCGGCGGCGCGTGCCGCCCGCTGGCGCGCGGAGTCGACGCCGAGGCGATGCCACGTCCAGGTCGGGACGTCCAGCACAGCGGCCGGCGTCGGTGGCACGCGCAGCGCAGCCAGCGGCCCGGGCGCTGGCGTGCCGTGCCGGCGCAGCAACCCGCGCCACGCCCGACTGGCCTCGTGGCCGGTCACGCGCTGCTCCAGCACAGCGGGCAGCAGCGCGTCGAACACCAGCCGGGTGCGGGCCAGTCGCATGCCTGGATAGCTGCGGCGCGTGCGATCGAGTACGGGATGCGCGGTGCAGTCGAAACGGCTCCAGTCGTCCGACGCCCCGAGCAGTGTCGGCACGCCGTCTACCAGCCACTCGGCGCCGTGCCCCCAAGCCGTGCAACGCACGCCGTCGCGCCCGGCGCGCAGCGCCAGCGTGCCCGGCCCGTGGGGCGTGGCAGCCGCCCACCAGAACGTGGCGTCAGCGCTGACCTGATGCGCCGGGTCGCCGCGGCCCTGGCGCAGCGGTCCGAGGGTGGCGGACAGGTCGACGCGACGGCCGGGCCGCCATGTCGACTCGATCAGCTCGGCTACAGTGCGGACACACCCCACGACGATCGGACGATAGTGCACGACGAGCTCTACGCGGTTATCCCCGCCGGCGGCAGCGGCACTCGGCTGTGGCCGCTGTCGCGCGCCGACCGCCCCAAGTTCCTCCTGCCGCTGACCGGCACCGACCGCTCGTTGTTGCAGGCGACGTTCGACCGGCTGGTGCCGTTGGTCGGGCCGGAGCACGTGTACGTCGTCACCGGGGCCACGCACGCTGCCGCGGTGGCCGAGCAGCTGCCGGAGCTGCCGCCCGCCAACTTGATCGCCGAGCCGACGCCGCGCGACTCGTGCGCGGCTATCGCCCTTGCGACCGGCATCATCGAGCGGCGCGCCCCGGGGGCGATCGTCGGCTCGTTCGCCGCGGACCACCTGATCGAGGACGTACCTGCCTTCCACGACGTGGTGCGCCGAGCCGTCGCCGCGGCGCGGCGGGGGCAGCTGCTGACCATAGGCATCACCCCGTCGCGTCCCGAGACCGGCTACGGCTACCTCGAGTGCGCCGAGCCGATCGGCACATCCGCCCAGCGGTTGCTCGCGTTTCGCGAAAAGCCGTCGCTCGAACTCGCCACGGAGTACGTCAAGTCCGGCCGCTACCTATGGAACGCCGGCATCTTCGTATGGCGCGCCGGCATGTTCCTTGACCAGCTGCGAGTGCGCCGACCCGATGTGGCCGCCCCGGTCGAACGCATCGCGGGCGCCTGGGACAGCGCGGACTCCCTGCTGGACGAGCTGTGGCAGACCGTGCCGAAGGTGGCCGTCGAGTACGCGGTTCTTGAGCCGGCGTCGCTCGACGGCCTCGTCTCCACCGTGCCGGGCGATTTCGGCTGGAGTGACATTGGCGACTTCGAGACGATCGGCGTCCTGCTCGGCCGCGACGCGGACGGGGTCACCGCGATCGGGGATGCCGCGGTGCTGAACATCGATTCCGACGGGGTGGTGGCGGTGCCGAGCAAGGGGCGGCTGCTGGCGCTGCTCGACGTACACGACTTGATCGTCGTCGACACGCCCGACGCCGTGGTGGTGTGCCGCCGCGACCGTGCACAGGACGTCAAGAAGCTCACCGAGCTGCTCCGCCAGCGCGGGCTGGCTGACTGGGGTTGACGCAGCCTCTGGGACGACCACGCTAGAGAGATGAAGATTGAGGAAGTCCTGGCGACGGCGCGCGAGGCGATCACGGTGCGGCGCGTCTTCGGCGAGCCGTATGAGAAGGACGGCGTCACGTTCATCGCGGCCGCGCGGATCGGCGGCGGAGGCGGGGGCGGCGGCGGTCACGACAAGAACGGCCAGGAGGGAGAGGGCGGCGGCTTCGGCGTAGGGGCCCGGCCCGCAGGGGCCTATGTGATCAAGGACGGGAACGTGCGGTGGATGCCCGCCGTCGACGTCAACAGAATCATGGCCGTGCTCGGCGCGGTGGCCTTGGTGTTCCTGGTCACCCGCGCCCGCATCGAGCGGATTCGAGCGAAGGCGCTGGCCAGGGCACACTAAGCGCCGTGGTGATCCCGGTCCATGACGTCAACCCGGTGCGCCGGACGCCGTGGGTCACCTGGGCCCTGATCGCCGCGAACGTCGTTGTCTTCCTGCTCACGCCCACGGCGCCTGCGTCCATGACCGGCGCGGCGAGCCTGGCGCAGGAATGCCGGCTGGAGGCGTTCTACGCTCGGTGGGCGGCGATACCTACCGAGCTGGTGCACAACCACCCGTTGGCTCTCGCGCCCACCGGGTTGACGGCACTAGGCCCGAACGGGCCCGGTTGCGTGCTCGCGGCGCCCGGATACCACAAGTCGCCAGTCCTGTCGGCGCTCACCGCGATGTTCCTGCACGGCAGCTGGCTGCATCTGCTGGGCAACATGCTGTTCCTGTACATCTTCGGCAATAACGTCGAGGACCGCTTCGGCCGGCTGCGCTACCTGATCTTCTACATAGGCTGCGGCCTGGTGGCCGCCTACGGCTTCGCGCTGGCCAACCGCAACTCGACCGAGGTGCTGATCGGGGCGTCGGGCGCGATCGCGGGGGTGCTCGGCGCCTACCTGATCCTGTTCCCGCGTACTCGCGTCTGGAGCCTGCTGCCGTTTGCGTTCTTCATCCCACTGCCGCTGCCGGCGTGGGTGGTGCTGGGTGGCTGGTTCCTTCTCCAGTGGGCGTACACCAGCGGGTGGGCTGTCACGTCGGCCGGCTCGGTCGCATACCTCGCGCACATCTACGGCTTCCTCGCCGGGGTCATCGTCGCCTTGCTGGTGCGCGCAGCGACCGAAAACAACCGCCGCGCCCCACCACCGACGACGAGCTACTACCGCTGAGAGCCCGCGGGCCGGCCTCGTTGCGCCACGACTTGGCCGCTTCCTAGGTGTGCCGTTGCGGGGCGGCGCCTTCGGCGACGCTCCGCACGCGCTTCGCCAGCAGAGCGCGCCCCGCGAGCCCGGCCCGCAGCAGCCACCGCACGGGCGCCCACCGGCGACCCCGGTAGCGGTTGGCGATGTAGATCCACGCGCTGCGGTGATGCTCGACGGCCATCCTCTCCTGATCGCGCGACGTCGCATGCCCGCCGGTATGCACGACCACCGCCGAGGGCACGTACACGTTCTGCCAGCCGGCCTTGCCGAGGCGTTCACCGAGATCGACATCCTCGAAGTACATGAAGTACGCAGGATCGAACCCGGCAACGGCGTCGAATGCCGCGCGACGTACCAGCATGCAGGAGCCCGACAGCCAGTCGGTCGGCCCCTCGGCGAGCTCACCACGCTCGCGGCGGTACGAGGCGGTCCACGGATTGGACGGCCACCACCAGCCGCACAACGCGTGGCCGATACCCCGGCCGAGCGAGGGCAGAGCCCGCGCCGACGGATAGACCGCCCCGTCCGGCGTCTTGATCATGGGGCCGAGGGTGCCGGCACCGGGCCAGCGTTGCGCCGCGGCGAGCAGTTCGTCGAGCGATCCGGGCGCCCAGATCACATCGGGATTGGCGATCACGACCAGCCCCCCGGTCGAGGCGCCGACACCGACGTTCACGGCTCGCCCGTAGCCGACGTTGCCGCCGGTGGACACGATCCGCACGCCGGGCCGCTTGGCCGCGATCTCGACCGAGCCGTCGTCCGAACCGTTGTCAGCGAGCACGACTTCCAGCGGCGCCGTGGTGGCCTGCTCCAGCGAGTCCAGAAACGTCGTGAGCGCCTCACCGGGCGAATACGTCACGGTGACGACAGTGATCATCGACTCGCCGCCTTCTCGTACGCGGCTATGTGCGCCGCGGCGCAAGCATCCCAGGTGAAGCCGGAAGCTCGTTCGACGGCCGCCGCAGCAAGCGCCTTGCGGCGATCGGGGTCGTCGAGCAGCTCGCCGAGCACGGTGGCGATCGACGTGGCATCCGGCTCGCTGTAGGCGACGGCCTCGCCCCCCACTTCGGGCAGCGCCAGCCGCCGCGTCGTGAGCACCGCCGCGCCACACGCCATCGCCTCTAGTACCGGCAGGCCGAAGCCTTCGCCCAGGCTCGGGTACGCGACGACGTCCGCGCCGCCGAGGAGCCCGGCGAGCTCGTCGACCGGGAGATACCCGGGACGCACGACGGTCAGCTCGGCCGGCACGTCCGCAAGCGCAGCGTCCAGCCCGGTGTCCCAACCGGCGCCGCCGGCCAGGACGAGGGCCGGCGCGCCGGGCCGGTTCCGCGACGCGGCGGCCCAGCCGCGCACCAGCGCGGGGACGTTCTTGCGAGGCTCCAGCGTCCCCAGAAACGCCACATAGGGCTGCTCGGGGCGCAGGCCCAGCCGGGAGCGCACCGCGTCTATCGCGGCGGCGGACGGCGGCGCGAACACGCTCGTGTCGACGCCCAGGTACGCCACGGCGAGACGCGCAGGGTCCGCCCCGGCGACGCGGACCAGTTCGGCAGCGGTGGCGTGCGACGGTACGACGCAGCATGCCGCCCGGCGCAGGGCCAGCCGTGTCGCAGCGCGGAAGAACGGGCCCTTCGTGCGTGTGTGCACGCTCGGCTCGGTGAAGAACGTCGCGTCGTGCAAGGTCACGACGAGCGGAACGCGACTGAGCAGCGGATGCGTGTAGTGCGGGCTGTGCAGCACGTCCGGGGCGATCCGTCGCAGCACCGCCGGAAAACCGAGCTGCTCCCACGCGAGACGTGCCGGCCGCCGGCCGGCCACCCGCGTGATCGCGACCGGCTCCGTGGAGCTGAGCCGGCCGTAGTGCGCCACGTCGTGCGGCTGACACGCGACTCGCACCCCGACACCGGCCCGCACCAGCGCGGGAATCAGGTTGTCGACGTACCTGCCGACACCGCGCCGATCAGCCGGCACCGCCGTCGCATCGATCAGCACGCGGACCAAGGCAGCTCCCGAATCAGTGGACGAGAAACACTACAGCGCGGACCGTCGC
Organism: Jatrophihabitantaceae bacterium; assembly: GCA_036506155.1. GTDB lineage: Bacteria > Actinomycetota > Actinomycetes > Mycobacteriales > Jatrophihabitantaceae > DASXRA01. The sequence goes on along the minus strand of DASXSF010000039.1, from coordinate 55,091 downwards.
TTGCGGCTGAGCGCGGACCGAACTGCGCGTGGCGCCGCGGCGAGGCCGGCCAGCAGCAGGTCGCCGACGATCAGCAAGGCCCGAGACGCGACCACAACCGCCAGCGCCTCCCCGTTGCTCAAGATCGAACGCAGGACCAGGAGCAGCACGACTTCCCGGAGTCCCGCACCGGCAGGTACCGGAACCAGCAGCACACCTGCCGAGACCGCAAGTGCGGTACCCCCGAGACAGAGCGCAAACGCCGAGAACTCCGTATGGCCGAGCGCGGCGCACAGCACGTACACATGCGTACCGAGCAGCAACCAACTCAACACCGACCATGCTCCGGCACGCACCGTCGAGCGCAGCGGCAGCCGCTCGTGGAGCGGCTCGCGTCCCACGAGCGCGACCGCGCGATCGAGCAGCGCGGGCAAGGCCCGGGGATGCAGCAGCGCGATCAGGAACGGCAGTGCGAGCAACACCCACCAGTAGTGCGCGAGGGCGTGCGCGCTCCACACAGGTAACGCCACACATGCGACCAGCAGGCCCACGCAGCAGCTCAGTACGACGGTCAGCAGGTTGCCGGCAAGCATCGTGCGCCGGCTCGCCCCGCGAGCGCGGCCGGCCTCCATCTGCATGACCAGTGGCCACACCGAACCGGGCACATACTTGCCCAGCTGGCTGGTGAAGAACACCCGAGCGCCCTGGCCCCACGGCAGCCACACGCCCAGCCCGCCGAGCACCTCGCGCCAGACCGGGAAGGTCACCGCGGTACCCGCCGCGCCGAGTGCGAGGCTGAGCAGCATCGGCCAGACACCGACGCGCTGGAGCGAGTCACCGAACGCGTGCCGCTCCCGGTAGATTGCGTAGGCCGCGCCCAGTACGACGGCCGCGACGGCGGCCACCGCCACTGCTTTCCGCGGGGTGCTGCCGTGGTTCTTCGCCGGGCGCGTATCAGCGTCCACAGCGCTGCGGCGCACCGGGACTCCTTCCACCGAGGAGAAATCGTAACGTGACGAACGGGAGCCCGCTGCGCATCCTGGGCTTCGGCACGTACGACACGGCCCGGCACCCGCGCGTCGGCGTCATCCTGACCGGCCTGCGAGCACGCGGCGCCGAGGTTACCGAAGCGAACGCACCACTGCGGTTGAGTACCGCGGAGCGGGTCGCGATGCTCCGCAGGCCGTGGCAGGCGTATCGGCTGGTCCGGCAGATCCTGTCTCGCTGGTGGACGATCGCCCGCTGCGGCCGGCGCGCTGCCCGGAAGGGCAGAATCGACGCGGTCATCGTCGGGTACCTCGGCCACTTCGATGTGCTGCTCGCGAGGCTCCTGTTCCCCCGCGTCAGGATCGTGCTCGACCTGCTCATCTTCGCCGCCGACACGGCGCGGGACCGCCGCGTGCCTGCCGGCATTCGGATGTGGCTTTTGGGCTTGCTGGATGCCAGCGCCTCGGCGTGCGCGGACGTCGTCCTGGTCGACACCGCCGAACACGCAGCCATGCTGCCGGCCAGACAGCAGCGCAAGGCGGTGGTCGTGCCGGTAGGCGCCCCGGCGGAGTGGTTCGCGGCCGGCAGTGGCGGCACCGGCACAGAGCTTCGGGTGGTTTTCTTCGGCCTCTTCACACCGCTGCAGGGCACGACGGTCATCGGTGAGGCGCTGGCACAGCTCGCCGGCAGGGCCGACATCCACGTCACGATGATCGGCACCGGCCAGGACACGGACGCGGCACAGACCGCCGCGGCGGCGAACCGGCACGTCACCTGGCTGGACTGGGTGGCCGCGGATCGGCTGCCGCACACGGTCGCCGACCACGACGTCTGCCTCGGCATCTTCGGCACCGGGCCCAAGGCGCGGCGCGTGGTGCCGAACAAGGTGTACCAGGGCGCCGCCGCCGGCTGCGCCGTCGTCACCTCGGACACTCCGCCACAGCGGCGCGCCCTCGGCGACACGGCGGTCTTCGTCCCGGCCGGTGACGCCGCGGCGCTGGCCGACGCGCTGCGTGGGTTGGCCGACGACCGGCCGCGGCTCGCCGTGTTGCGCAAGGCATCCCTTAGTCGCGCGACCCGCGAGTTTGCCCCGCAAGCGATCGTCGGCACCCTGCACCAACTCCTCCAGACACGATGAGCGAAGCTTGGGGAGCTCATCCTGGGGGGCGCCGAAGGAGGTTCCAAGGTTGACCCGGCAGCCTCCGTTGACCCCGATGGGCAGCTTGCGCTGGTCGGTCGTCCGCGGGCTGATCGACGAGCTCCGGCCCGGCACCGTGCTGGAGGTCGGCTGCGGCCAGGGCGGCTTCGGCGCCCGTCTTGCCGGGCGCGCCCAGTATGTCGGGTGCGAGCCGGACGCGGAGTCGTACGCGGTCGCCCGGGAGCGCATCGAACCGCTCGGCGGGGTGGTGCTCGCCGGCACGTCCGATCTCGTCGGTGACCGGACGTTCGATCTGGTGTGTGCGTTCGAGGTCCTTGAGCACCTGGAGGACGACGCCGGCGCGCTCGTTTCCTGGGCCGGGCACGTCGGCCCCGGCGGCGCCCTGATCGTGTCGGTGCCGGCCTGGCCGGACCGGTTCGGCGCGATGGACGAGCTCGTAGGCCACTACCGGCGCTACACCCCGGAGCAGCTGGGCGGCCTGCTGTTGAAGGCCGGCTGCGCGGAGATACGGCACGTCCTCTACGGCTGGCCGCTCGGCTTCGCCCTGGAGGCGGCGCGTGAGCGGATCGCCCGCCGACGGAGCGACGCGCGCGAGAGCACCATGGCAGCACGCTCCGCCACCAGCGGCCGGCTGTTCCAGCCGAAACGCCTCTGCGGCGCCGCCGTACGGGCCGCTACAGCGCCGTTCACTGTCCTTTCGCGGCTGCGGCCCACGGTCGGCACGGGACTGGTCGCGGTCGGCCGCCGAGCCTGAGTCCAGCCTTCTAGAGGCTGCGGTACAGCGCCCAGGCGCGCTCGGCGACCCGGTCCCAGTCGAACGCGACGGCACGGGAACGGCCGGCGAGGACCATGCGGTGGCGTTCGGCCACGTCGTCGAGCAGCTTTGCGATCACCGCGGCGAGCGCGGCGGCGTCACCGCGCGGCACCACGGCGGCAGCGCCGCCCGCGACCTCGACCAGAGCGGGTGCGTCCGAGCACACGACGGGAGTCCCGACGGCCATGGCCTCGGCGACCGGCAGCCCGAACCCCTCCGCCCGGCTCGGCGCGACGAGCATCGTGGCCCGCCGAAGCACCACGGCGAGTTCCGCATCGCCGAGGCGGCCCAGTACCCGCAGCCGCCCGGGCGGAAGACCGGCCCGGCTGGCAGCGCCCGCCGGGTCTACTCCGCCCCAGCCGGCCTGGCCGACGACGAGCAACTGCGGCGCCGAGCCGCCGATCGTCGCCAACGCCCCGATGAGGACGTCCAGCCCCTTGCGTGGCTCAAGCGTTGCGAGCGACAACACGAACCGCTCCGGCAGCGCCAGCGTCGCGGCGACGCTGGCGGCGTACTCAACGTCGGGCTCGCGCACGACACCCCTCGCCACGCCGGCACCGAGCACGTGTACCGGGACGGCGCGCATCGCGGGCAACACCGCTGCCAGCTCGTCGGCGACTGCCTGGGTGGGGACGGCGATCGCCGCGGCGGTCCGGGCCGCACGCTCGGCCATCGCGCGGTGCCAGTGAGCTCCGCGTGGCGTCAGCGTGTCCGGATGCGTCCATGGCACCGTGTCGTGGACCGTGACTACGAGCGGGTATCGCCTGGCGGGCGGCACAAGCAGTGTCGGCGCGTGCAGAACGCTGACACCACGCGGCGCCGGCCCCACGCCGCGTCGCCATGCTTCGGCAAGCGCACGCCGGGGCACCGGGAGCCGGCGTGGCCCGGCGACGCCGGCGACGACGGCCGCCGATGTGTCGCGGTGCCACGCCGTCCAGGACGTGACCGAATCACCCTGGTTTGCGGTACGTGCCAGGGCCGCGGCAAGCTCGACCGAGTACCGGCCGGTGCCCCCGGACACGGGCGCCAGTGCCTGCTCGAGGAAGATTGCGGCCTGCACGTCGCTTAGGCTATTCGGACGCTCCGCCAGCCCGTGCCGACATCCCCGACAGACGAGGACGAGTATGACCGCGACGTACGAGCTGTCCCACCTCGACAAGCTCGAAGCGGAAGCCGTGCACATATTCCGCGAGGTCGCCGCCACCATCGAACGTCCGGCGCTGCTCTTCTCCGGGGGCAAGGACTCGGTCGTGATGCTCTACACAGCGGCGAAGGCGTTCTGGCCGGCGCCGATCCCCTTCCCGGTCATGCACATCGACACAGGGCACAACTTCGACGAAGTGATCGAGTTCCGCGACCGCACCGTCGCCCAGCTCGGGGTGCGGCTGATCGTCGCCTACGTGCAGGACGACATCGACGCCGGTCGCGTCGTCGAGGACACCGGCCCGGGCGCGAGCCGCAACCGGCTCCAGACCACGACGCTGCTTCGGGCCATTGGCGAAAACCGGTTCGGCGCGGTGTTCGGCGGTGCCCGCCGCGACGAGGAGAAGGCGCGCGCTAAGGAACGGGTGTTCAGCTTCCGGGACGAGTTCGGCCAGTGGGATCCGCGCAACCAACGCCCGGAGCTGTGGAACCTCTACAACGGCCGGCACCGCAAGGGCGAGAACATCCGCGTCTTTCCATTGTCGAACTGGACGGAGCTCGACATCTGGTCCTACATCCGCGACAACGACATCGAACTGCCGTCCCTCTACTACGCGCACAAGCGGCGGGTGATCGAAAGGGACGGGATGCTGCTCGCCGACACCAGGTTCCTCGATCGTCTCGAGAGCGAGACCCCGTTCGATGCGGTCGTGCGGTTCCGCACCATCGGCGACGCCACGTGCACCGGATGTGTGGAGTCGACAGCGGCCACACCGGAGGCCGTCGTCGCCGAGGTGGCGGCAGCGCGGCTGACCGAGCGTGGCGCTACTCGCGCCGACGACCGGATCTCAGAGGCAGGCATGGAAGACCGCAAGAAGGAGGGCTACTTCTAGTGAGCGAGCGAAGCGGCGAGCGCTCCGAGCAGGGAATCTGATGTCGCAACTGCTGCGCATCGCGACCGCCGGAAGTGTGGACGACGGTAAGTCGACCCTCATCGGACGGCTGCTCTACGACTCCAAAGCCATATTCGAAGATCAACTCTCCGCGGTGGAGCGGACCAGCCATGAACGCGGGCACGACGGCCCCGACCTTGCGCTTCTCACCGACGGGTTGCGTGCCGAGCGCGAGCAGGGCATCACGATCGACGTCGCGTACCGCTACTTCGCCACCCCCAAGCGCAAATTCATCATCGCCGATACGCCGGGCCACATCCAGTACACCCGCAACATGGTCACCGGTGCGTCTACGGCGGACCTGGCGATGATCCTGATCGACGCACGCAACGGGGTGCTGGAGCAGTCACGCCGCCACGCGTTCCTCGCCAGCCTGCTGGGCATCCCGCACCTGGTGGTGTGCGTCAACAAGATGGACCTGGTCGACTTCTCCCAGGAGCGCTACGGCGAGATCCGCGAGGAGTTCCGCCGCTTCGCGATGAAGCTCGAGATCACCGACATGTCGTTCATCCCGATGTCGGCGCTCGGCGGGGACAACGTGGTGCAGCGAAGCGATGCGATGCCGTGGTACGAGGGCATGTCGCTGCTGCACCACCTCGAGGAGGTGCACGTCTCCTCCGACCGCAACCTGATCGACCCACGGTTCCCCGTGCAGTACGTGATCCGCCCACAACAGTCGGACTTCCGGGGCTACGCCGGCACGGTCGCCGGTGGCACGTTCAAACCCGGCGACGAGGTCACCGTCTTGCCGTCCGGCTTCTCGACAACGGTAGAGGCGGTGTGGCGGCCGGGCGGGACGCGGATCGACGAAGCCTTCGCAGGGCAGGCGGTGACGTTGCAACTGGCCGACCACATCGACATCGGCCGCGGCGACCTGATCTGCCGGCCGGCGAACCGCCCGCACGCCGGCCAGGACATCGACGCGCTGGTCTGCTGGCTGACATCCGCGGCCTCGCTGACCGCGGGGACCAAGTACACGCTGCAGCACACGACCCGTTCGACCCGCGCCACCGTGCAGCAACTGGATTACCGCCTCGACATCAACACGCTGCACCGCGACATCACGGCCGAATCGCTCTCGCTGAATGAAATCGGCCGCATCAGGGTGCGCACCCAGCATCCGTTGCACTTCGACCCGTACCGCCGCAACCGCGACACCGGCAGCTTCATTCTGGTGGACGAGGCGACCAACAACACCGTCGCCGCCGGCATGATCACCGGGCCCAGCCAGCACGAGTCGCACGTCTCGTCGCACAAGGCAACGGTGAGCCGTGAGGACCGTGCCACCCAGGGACGGACGGTGTGGCTGACCGGGTTGTCCGGCTCCGGCAAGTCCACGGTGGCCGCCGAGTTGGAGCGGCGACTCGTCGCCTCGGGGCGTCCCGCCTACATGCTCGACGGCGACAACCTGCGCCACGGTCTCAACGCCGATCTGGGGTTCAGTGCCGCCGACCGGGCCGAGAATGTCCGCCGGGTCGGGCAGGTGGCCAAGCTGCTCGCGGACGCCGGGGTGATCGCGATCGTGTCGCTGGTCAGTCCGTACCGCTCCGACCGTGACCAGGTCCGGGCGGCACACGCCGACGCGGGCGTCCCGTTCACCGAGATCTTCGTCGACACGCCGCTCGCGGTGTGCGAGGAACGCGACCCGAAGGGCCTGTACGCGAAGGCTCGGGCCGGCGAGCTTGCCCACTTCACCGGCATCGACGACCCCTACGAGGCGCCGCTCTCGCCGGACCTCCTGCTGCGTCCCGAGCACGGCGAGCCGCCTGCCCAGGCGGAGCTGATCCTGCGCTTCCTCGAGTCGTGAGCGAGCGAGCATCGCACGCGCACCGCGCCGCTGAGGACACGGAGCGCAACGAGCGCCGCGATGAGGGTTCGCGCGAAGAGCCGATGAGGCAGACGGATGCCCGCCTCGCGGCGCGACTGGCGGCCGGCGCCGGGGACCTGCTGCTCGAACTGCGCGCGACGGCCGGGCTCACCGGAAAGGAACTCGGCGCGCGCGGCGACGTCGAGTCGAACGCGTACCTGATTCGTGAGCTTGCCGCAGCCCGGCCGGGCGACGCGGTGCTGTCCGAGGAGTCGGCGGACAGCCCGGCGCGGCTGTCAAGCCGGCGAGTCTGGATCGTCGACCCGCTGGACGGCACCCGCGAGTTCGCCATGCCCGGCCGGTCGGACTGGGCGGTGCACGTCGCCTTGTGGGAGGCAGCGCGCGGCATCACCGCAGCCGCGGTGGCCCAGCCCGCCCTTGATGCCGTGTACGCGAGCGATACAGCAAGGGCGGTGCGCCACGACCGCGCCCGTCCGGTGATCGTCGTCAGCGACAGCCGGCCGCCCGTGTTCGCGCCGGCCGTAGCGGCGGCCATCGGAGCTGAGCTTCGGCCGATGGGGTCCGCGGGCGCCAAGGCGATGGCGGTGCTGCGCGGCGACGCCGACGCGTACCTGCACGCAGGCGGCCAGTGGGAGTGGGACTCGGCCGCACCGGTCGGCGTGGCCCTGGCGGCGGGCCTTTCCGCGTCACGCCTCGACGGCAGCCCGCTCGAGTACAACCAGCCCCACCCCTACCTGCCCGACCTGCTGATCTGCCTCCCAGAGTTGGCCCAGCGGCTTCTCGCGGTCGTCGCTCGCTAGAATCACGCAGGTTCGATTCCGCCCGCGCGCCTCCTATGAAGGTGGTTTGCTTGCGACTGGTCGTGCAGGTGCCGTGCCTGAACGAGGAGCAGACGCTGCCGCTCGTTCTCGAGTCGATCCCCGAACGGATTCCCGGGATCGACGAGATCGTCACCCTGGTCATCGACGACGGCTCCACTGACCGCACCGTCGAGGTGGCCAAGGCGCACGGGGTGCGGCACTTCGTGCGCCATGCGCGCAACCAGGGCCTGGGCCGGGCATTCCACGACGGCGTGCAACGCGCGCTCGAACTCGGCGCGGACATCGTCGTCAACACCGACGGCGACAACCAGTACCCGCAGGACCGCATCCCGGATCTGGTGCAGCCCATCATCCAGGGCAAGGCGGACATCGTCATCGCCGACCGGCAAGTGCACCTCGTGGCGCACTTCTCCCGGCTGAAGATCCTGCTGCAGAGGATCGGCAGCAGGATTGTCAACCTGGCGGCGGGCACGGACGTGCCGGACGCCGCGAGCGGCTTCCGTGCCTACTCGCGTGAGAGCCTCATGCAGTTGAACACGATCACCCGGTTCAGCTACTGCATGGAGACGATCATCCAGGCAGGCAACAAGAAGCTGGAGATCGACAGCATTCCGGTCGTGACCAATGGCAAGACCCGGGAGTCGCGACTGTTCACCTCACTGGGCCAGCACGTGCGCATGTCTGCAGGCGCGATCATCCGCGCCTATATCATGTACAAGCCGTATGTGATCTTCACGTGGTTGGCCGCGTTCTTCGGCATCCTCGGGCTCGTGCCGTTCATCCGCTGGGCCAGCCTGCAGGTGGTCGATACCCATCCCAGCGGGCACCTGCAGTCCTTGCTGATCGGCGTGGTACTGCTGATCATGTCCTTCCTGAGCGTGATCATCGGCATCATCTCCGATCTCATTCGCACCAACCGGACACTGATCGAAGACACCCTCGAGCACACCAAGAAGATGCGCTTCGGCGTCGGTGAACGCCCCCCGGCTCGGTCCGAGTTGTTGCCGGACCCCATTGACATCGGATGGGATCAGGCCAGCCCGGACGTGCCGGTAGCTGCCAAACGGTGACCGCCACAGGAGAGATCGACGCAACTTTAGAGCAGCCGACCGCGCTGGAGGCGCGGCCGCTGCCGCCACCGGCGTCCGCACACCGCCGTCACGCCCTCGCCGGTTGGCTGTGGCCGGCAGCGGTCTTCGCTGTCGGTTTGGCGTTGAGCTTCTGCTATTACCACCGGGCATGGGCGCATCCGAGCGAAAGCTGGGCCGGCGGACAGGGTGACCCGGAACAGCAGATGTGGTTCCTGCGCTGGTGCGTCTTCGCACTCAGCCACGCGAACAACCCGCTGCTGACGAACTACCTCCAGTACCCTGCCGGCACGAATCTGATGTGGAACACGTCAGACATCGCGCCCGGGCTGCTCCTCTCGCCGGTCACACTGACCTGGGGGCCGGTCGTCAGCTACAACCTGCTGATGCTGTTGGTACCGCCCACCACGGCGCTCACCGCATACGCAGCGTTCCGCCGGTGGGCGTCCCGGCTCGGCGCGGCGCTCGGCGGGCTGCTCCTGGGCTTCTGCCCGTTCATACTCGGCCAGTCGCTGGGGCACCTCCACGTGACCCTGCTGCCGCTGTTGCCGCTCACCCTGCTGCTGTTGGACGAGATCCTGGTTCGCCAGTCGTGGCGCTGGTGGATCTCCGGCGCCACGCTCGGCCTCGTCGCAGCCGCCCAGCTGTTGACGTCGGAGGAGATACTGACGTCGGAGGCGATCTTCGCCGTGGTCGGGGTCCTGGTCCTCGTCATGCTCCATCGGCGACGCGTCCGGGAGAAGCTGGGGTACGCCGTGCGCGCCGCCGTCGTGGCCGTCGGTGTGTTCCTGGCGCTTGCCGCCTACCCGCTCTACGTACAGTTCGCCGCATCGAACAAGATCTCGAAGCCCATCCACGGCGACGGCATCTACATCACCGACCTGCTGAACCCACTGCTGCCGGTCAATCAGAAATTCCGACCGGAATGGGTTCTCGACTACGTCGACAAGTTCAGCGGCAATAACTCGGAGTGGACCGGATACATCGGCGTGCCGCTGGCCGTGATCCTGATTGCGCTGGTGGTCGCCCGCTGGCGAACGCCGGTGGTGATGTTCTCCGCGCTGATGGGCACCGTCGCGCTCGTGCTTTCGCTCGGACCGCGACTGCACATAGCGGGCCATCAGTACCCCGTGCCCTTGCCGTGGGCAGCGTTCAACCGCGTCCCCGTCCTGCATCAGATCCTCCCGGCCCGGCTCAGCGTGATCGTCACGCTGTTCGTCGCGATGGGGCTGGCGGTGGCCGTCACCGAGATCGTGCGATCGCGCAAACGCTGGCTGCACGGCGTCGGAGCACTCGCCCTGGTGTTCGCCGCCGTCTCCTGGGTGCCGCGCCTGTTGCCGACGACGCAGGTGCCCGCGCCGGCATACTTCACGTCCAGCGCCGTGAAGCAGATCCCCCAGGGTTCGGTCGCCCTGGTACTGCCGTACGTGAGCCAGCCCGAGCAGCAGCACGCGATGCTGTGGCAGGCAGAGGCGGGGATGCGCTTTCGCATGCCGGAAGGCTGGGCGATCGTGCCCAGGAATCACGCGGGCCTGCCGTCACAGACCCGGACGACGTACAGCTCACTAACCCCTACGACGACGCACATCCCCGAGCCCGACGCGGCGCGAATCCGAGCCGAACTGAGGGAGTGGGACGTCCAGACCGTGATCATCGGGCCCTTCCTCAACGACAAACCGGGTACCCGCGAGAGTGCGATAGACGTCACCGAGCAGATCCTCGGTAGGTCGCCCGTCGAGGAGGACGGCGTCCAGGTCTGGTACGGGATCGAAAACTGACGGCGCCCCCGCGTGTTCGGCGCTGTGCCGCGTCAGGAAGACCGGCGGAGTGCTCCGCGAGCGCGCGATGCGGCTCTGCGCGTCGCGTTCAGAACTGACCGCTTGTTTTCGATCAGCCTGATCTCCTTTGCGCTGAGCACCACCGACCTCGCGCCGGAGTCCGTGAGTGGTGCCACCGGATCCTCGGCCTGCGTCTCGAACTGATCGTCTACGCGGGTGATGCTTGCCGCTCGAGCCTGCGCACGCTGTTCCTGATCAGCCCCCCTGGGGATGCGGCGCAGCACAACGTAGAACTCCAACTCGTCACGCGGCGTCGGCTGAATCGACTCGACGACGAAGTCGATCAAGTCCAGGGAACCCAGCTCCGCGATCCCATCGAGAAACTCTTGAGGCGTGAACAACCAGACGTGGCAGTCGATGTACTCGTCGGTGTCCGTGGCGCTGCGCAGGCGTTCCAGAACGTAGTCAGGCGTGTGGATTCGATCTCCGTCGCTCGGCCGGTGGCCCGCCCACGCGGCAACTGCATCGATCGTGACCGCCCGGCTGAAGTGGTCGTACACCGCGCGAACCGACGGCCGCGTGTCCCGATCATGGTGCGCGAGAAGCATCGCGCCCACCGTTGTCGGAGTGCGCAGCGCATCGAAGCAGAACCGCCGGTCCGGCACGACAAGAACCAGCTGCCCGCCGTCGACCAGGACGGCAGCGACCTCGTCGAGCCAGCCGATCAGATCGGGCACATGTTCGATCACATGCGATGCGACGACCCAGTTGAACGCTGCCGTCTCGGTGACCGCCTCGGGCAGTGATCTGGCCCCGTCAGGGCCGATGATCACGAAGTCCGGCTCGACTATGGCATCGACGGGAACGGCATCGTGCTCGGCGTAGTACTCCCGGAGCTTCTCAACCTCGTGGACGTCGACGTACTGCACGTCGCCGTCGGATTTTCGGACAACCGGGTCGAAGAGCGGCCCGATCTCGAGGCCACGCCCGTGGGAGGGGTCGAACAATTGGAGGAGCCGCTGGTGCCGTAGACTACGGTCTTCGTAGTACATCCTGGTCCTGTGCTGAGACTCGACGAGATGGACACTGCGGGAGGGTCCGCAGAGCTGCAAACATTACGGCACAAGCTAGCGCCCGCGCAGCTTCCATGCGGCGGCTCGCTACAGAGCGTCGGCGAGTGTTCGTCGCGATCCCAAAGGCTATCCCGATACTTGTGAGCAGTCAGAAGGGGGACGGTGTGACGACAGACCTGTCGCCGTCGCGAAGTGAAGCCCTGGACGATTCACGGGCTTGGGACGTCGTCGTGCTTGGCGGCGCCGGACACGTGGGCCTTCCACTGTCCATCGCGCTGGCCAGCCGGGGTGCGTCCGTGCTCATCTACGACCACAACAGCGCCGCCGTGGCCATGGTGAACGGCGGCCGCATGCCGTTCCGGGAAGACGGCGCGGACTCCGCCCTGGCCGATGCGCTGGAGTCGGGACGACTGTACGCGACGAGCGACCCGGCGGCCGCGGGTGTCGCGGACACGTTGATCGTTGTCGTCGGCACGCCGGTCGACGAGCACCTCAACCCGGATCCGAGCGCAATCCCGGCCGCGCTCTCCCAGATCAGCCAGTATCTGCACTCGGGTCAGCTGCTGATCCTGCGGAGCACCGTCTATCCCGGCGTCACGAGACAGGTCGAGCGCACGCTTGCCGAACGAGGGCTCGACGTCGACATCGCCTTCTGCCCTGAGCGGATCGCCGAAGGGCGCGCGATGACGGAGCTGTTCTCGTTGCCGCAGCTCGTTGGGGCGCGTTCGGAGCGTGCCACCAAACGCGCGGGGGACGTCTTCCGGCTGCTCACCGAGCGCATCATCGATGTCGATCCCGAGGAAGCGGAACTCGCCAAACTGTTCACCAACAACTGGCGATACCTGAAGTTCGCCGCGGCCAATCAGTTCTACATGATCGCGAACGATCACGGACTGGACTACGAACGGATTCGGTCGGCGCTGGCAGAGGACTACCCCCGCGCGCGCGACCTGCCCGGCGCCGGTTTTGCGGCCGGCCCGTGCCTGCTGAAGGACACGATGCAGCTCGGGGCCTTCAGCGACAACAATTACTTTCTCGGTCACTCGGCCATGTTGGTCAATGAAGGGCTGCCGCTCTATGTCGTTCGGCAGCTGGAAGCCAACTACAAGCTCGCTGACATGACAGTGGGCATTCTGGGAATGGCGTTCAAGGCGCAGACGGATGACATCAGGGCAAGCCTGTCGTACAAGCTCAAGCACATCCTCGCATTCCGGGCCCGGCGGGTGCTGTGCACCGACCCGTTCGTCACCACCGACCCTGAGCTTGTGTCGCTGGAACAGACTGTGGACGAGTCGGACCTGCTGATCATCGGCGCACCCCACGATCAGTACCGCCGGCTGCAGCCGGCCAAGCCGGTGGCTGACGTCTGGGGCCTGCTGGGGCGGGGCGTGCGAGTGTGACCGAGATGCCGCGGGTCAGCATCGTCATCCCGGCCTACAACGAGTCGGACGCAATCGTTCCGTGCCTGGACCGGATCTTCGAAGCCGTCACCTGGCCGTGTGAGGTCGCGGTGGTCGTCGACTTTCCCGAGGACACGACGATGCCTGTCCTCGACGAATACGCCAAGAAGGAGCCGCGGCTACTGACGCTGATCAATACCTATGGGCGCGGCCCGGCCAACGCGATCCGGTTCGGCATCGACCATGCGAGCGCGCCGGTCGTCGTGATCACGATGGCCGACGGCTCGGACGACCCTGAGCAGATCGAGGTCCTGACCCGCCTCGTCGAGCGCGGTGTCGTCGTGGCCGCGGCGTCGCGGTACGCGCCCGGTGGGCAGCAAGTCGGCGGACCACTGCTCAAGGGACTGCTATCCCGTGCGGCTGGTCGGTCGCTGCACGTCTTCGCACGCGTCGGTACCCGCGATGCCACGAATTCGTACAAGGCATATAACCGCGAGTTCGTCAAGACGGTCGGGATCGATAGCCGCCATGGATTCGAGATAGGGCTCGAACTCACCGTCAAGGCCAAGCGCCTCGGCCTGCCGATCGCCGAGATACCGACGATCTGGCTGGAGCGCGATGCCGGCGTGTCGCACTTCAAGATGTGGGCCTGGATTCCGAGGTACCTGCAGTGGTACCGGCACGCCTACGGCCGGCGGGTCACCGTCGAGGAGCTGCGCGGCATATTCGCGTCGAGAGGGGAAAACAGCTAGTGGCAAAGGTCCTGGTCACGGGATCCGCGGGATTCATCGGCGGTTACGTCGTCGAGGAACTGCTGCGTCGTGACTACCAGGTCGTGGGGCTCGACAACTTCTCGAAGTACGGGAAAGTGACGAAGTCCTACGACGATCATGCGAATTACACTTTGGTCGAGGGCGATGCTCGCGACGTCGAACTGCTGCGCGACCTGCTCTCCGACTGCGACCACTTCATCGCCGGTGCCGCGCTGATCGGCGGCATCAGCTATTTCCACGCGTACGCGTACGACCTGCTCGCGGCGAACGAGCGCATCATGGCCGCGCAGTGTGACGCGGCGACCGCGGCGCACGCCGAGGGCCGGCTGCAGAAGGTCACTTACCTGTCCAGTTCCATGGTGTTCGAGTCGACGCACCACTGGCCTTCGGTCGAAGGCGACGAACGACGGATCCCCCCGCCGTTGTCGTCGTACGGCTTCCAGAAGCTCGCCGTCGAGTACTTCGCCAGGGCGGCGTGGGACCAGTACCAGTTGCCGTTCACCATCGTGCGGCCGTTCAACTGCGTCGGCGTGGGCGAGGCTCGCGCGCAGGGGGCCGCGGAGGTCGCGTCCGGAAACGTGAAGCTCGCTATGAGCCACGTGGTGCCCGACCTGGTGCAGAAGGTCGTCAAGGGCCAGGACCCGCTACACATCCTGGGCGATGGTGACCAGATACGTCACTACACGTACGGCGGCGACCTCGCCCGAGGCATCGTCGCGTGCCTGGAATCGCCGGCCGCGCGCAACGAGGACTTCAATATCTCCACTGCCGAGTCGACGACGGTCACCGAACTCGCCACGCTGATCTGGCGCAAGATCAAGGGCGATGCACCGCTCACGTTCGTGCACGACGAGGCTTACGAGCACGACGTGCAGAAGCGCATCCCGTCGGTGGAGAAGGCCAAGCAACTGCTGGGCTTCGAGTGCACGACGTCGCTCAGCGACATGCTCGACGAGGTCATCCCATGGATCACCGAGGCCGTCGCCGACGGGCGAATCTAAGGGCTCTCCGGGCCTGGATGAGCGCTCACGGACCCGTACAGACCCCGACCCTGCCAGGCGCGCGGAACGTCACGCGAAGCTGCGCGTCACGGGCGACAGACGCGATGTAGTACGGCAAGGCGGGCCAGACCTTCGGCTGGCTGGCGACGCTGATCAGCCCGCCCCGAACGAGCGCGACATTGACGCGCGGGGTCCCGGCCGCCATCTGGATCATGCCGCCATCCGAGCCGAGCTGAACCGTGATAGTCGGCCTGCTCGAGGTAACTGTGCCTATCTCGCAGCCGACGAACGCCGGGCGGCCGCTGATGCCGTTCCAGCGGACAGCCTCGGCCGGCGGTACGCCGGGAATTGGGGTCCTCGAAACCCCGACCTGGAGAAAAGCTGACGCGTCGAGCAGGCCTTGCTGCGTCACGGGCTTCGACGGGATCGCGGCCTGAATTGTGTGATTCTTGAGGTTCGTGACGCTGAGTGTCGGCCCCGGGATGGTGTCGACCAAGCCTCCCAGCGTTCGGTCGCCGGACCGCACCAGCTGCGCCGCTGCGATGAGGCGGTCTTTGCGGCCAGCCAGGTCTTGTACTCGCTTGTCAGCGAAGCTCACCGCGAGCTGGATCCCGTTGACTATGAAAAGCGCGACGAGCAACGCGAACGCAGCTGCGGCCACGTGAGCGCGGCCCTGCGTACGCTGCGCGATCGACTGGACCAGCCATGCGACCGCAGGAATCGTCAGCGCGGCGGCAACGTAGATATATCGTGACGACTTCGCTTGATCGAGGCCGAGGCCGACGCGCGCGAAGCCGATCACCAGAAAGAGGGCGACCGCGCCGCCGACGCCGGCGATGGCGAGATTTGCCAGGCGGTCCCTGGCACGGCTGAGCAGGAGCGGTACGACCAGCACGGCCAATATGACGGCGCCTGAATTGGGTAGCCCGGACACTTGCTCCCACACGGCCGTCAGACCGGTCCACATGTACGCGGGTATCTGCAGGTACTGACCGGGGTGGTGAACCATGGATCCGTGTTCATGGCCGATGGCGACGTACCAGACCAGATATGCGGCCAACGGAACGCTCGTGATGGCGAGCGCGGTTCGTAGGCCCCGCCGCAGCCACACAAACAGGCCGAGCGTCACCAACATGGCCAGCCCAACCGCCGAACACATCAGGCTCGCAATCGCGGCCACCCATGCCCAGGCGTCCCGCCTGCCGAACCGGGGCGTATCCCGGTCGACGATCAGCAATGCAAGCAGGCCGAACGCCACTGCGCCGACGAAGCCCACCTGGAAATCCCATAGGAGGTTCTCGGCCCCGGCGCCCAGGAATGCCATGACGCCGACGACGCCCGTGGCAATCCAGGAACCGAGTCCGGCACGGCGCAGCAGAAACCACAGCAGAATGCAGACCGCCATGTGAAGGGCGATATCAACGAGGGCATACGGCAGGTAGCTACGCAGCCCGACTATGTGGAACAAGGCCCGATAGCTCAGTATCGGCAGTGTCGACCAGTGACCGCCGTGTGGTGCGAACAGCCTTCGCAACGTGTCATGCGACAGGTCGCGGTCGATGAGGAAGTCCCAGTCGTCAGCCGAGAACCACAGCCGCGTGCTCTGGTAGCTGAGAAGAGCGGCCGCCAGGGCCAGCTCGACTCCGACGGTCAGTACCGGTGCGTGACGCCGGACCCATCCCAGAACCGTGGCCGTACCGCTGACCTCGGGGGACGGTTCGACACCATCGGCGGGTGCGCCTACCACGAGGGGTACCTCCGCCGTCATGAGCGCACAATGCCGATCGCGCTCGGCTGAACCATTCGCGGTCTCCTCGGCCAGGCTGCTGTCGAGCTCGGCGGGTGCGCAGGGACGCTATCTGAGGCAACTGTGAGCTCGCGATGTGCTGGATGTGCGTTCGCGCCAGTCGGCTCGCGCCGCTAGCGCTGAGACACGCCGCATACCTCGGACGGCCCGCCGGCTGGCAGACCGATCGTGGCGGAGACGTTCTGGACACCGATCCGCCACGTCCCGCCCTGCTCGGCGGTGACGTGCGCTGATCGCGGTGGTGTGCTCCCCGTTGCCACCTGAGCCTTGCCGCCGCCTAGGGACTGTTCGCCCGTTCTCGATGGCAGCTGGAGCGTCAGCTCGACCTCGCCCGGTGTGCTGACCCGAACCGGGAGCAGCGCCGGGTGCGAGCCGACGGTGACGGTCACCTGCGGCTCGGGCCCGGTCGGGAGTACCTCGACGCAGCCGGCGTCGCCCGGGACGGCCCTCGCGCCGGACGTACCCGCGATGGGCAAGACCCCGCGTGTCCGAACAAACGTTGGATACCAATTCACCTCGACGACGGAGCGAACGGCCAGCTTCTGCTCGGGCGTGACGCCGGCCAGGCTGGGCAGTGCCCCACGGTCGTCGAGCGTGCGCAGCACGTTCATCGTGAGGTCCGGGAATTTCCAATACGGCCGTTGCGGGCCGAGCCAAGGATCCTCGCGGGCGACGACCGCCGCCGCCAACGTCGTCGTTCGCGCGGCTCGCGTGAGGCGCGCTTGCCTGGCCATTGTCGTGTTTAGCAGTGACAGTTCCTGCGCCACGAGCGCAAGGGAGACGGGCACGACGAGGACTGCGGGGTGGCGCAGACGCCGAACCACCGCGTCCAGGGCGAGTCCCGCCGCCGGGAGGTAGAGCGCGACACACACGTAGGCGTATCGCTGCGCCTCGGACAGCGCGCCCACCTGTGCCCGGCCGCTGGCGACGACGACATACAGCACGACTGTCATTGCCATGGCGGCATAGGCGATGGCGGCATCCGCGAGGCCGCGTCGCCGGGCCCGGACGATCAGATACAGCACGAGCGCGACGAAAGCGATCAAACCCCACTCTTGCGGAAGGTGCAGCGGGCGCGCAAACGCGTTCTTGAGCCCGGCCACCACGAAACGCGGCACCTTCCCGAAATCGCCGTGCCCGGCACGGTTCAAGGGACTGCCGTACTGGCCGATCGATTCATACCATACGACGTAAATCGTCCCAGGTACGGCCGCGGTTAGCAGCGCGGCCCACCAACCGCGCCGGATGAGCGCCACGAGACAGGCCGCGACGGTCATCACCACACCGATGCCGGACGACATCGTGCTGAGAACCAGCAGCAGCCAGCACAGCAGATAGTCGCGGCGCGTCGCCGTCGCGCAGTCCGCAACGCGCATCGCAAGATAACCGAGCAGCACCGAGCCCACGAACGAGATCTGAAGCGCCGAGTTGATGTTCGTCGCACCGATACCGAGCACGGCGAACGCGGCGGCGAGGCCGGTGGCGAGCCATGGGTTCTGGCCGCTGCTGGTCATCACCCGCCAGAGCACGTGCGCGAGGCCCAGGTGGACGGCCAGCAACGGCGCCAGATACGGCCAGTAGCTGTGCAGGCCAACCGTCGACACGAGCGGCCACCACAGCAACAGCGGCAGCGTGGACCAATGAGCGTTGTGCGCCTCGAACATCAGCCGCGGCGTCATGTGCAGCGACCGATTGATGAGGTCCCACTCGTCGGCCCAGAACCACGCGTGCCGGTCGTACCAGACGAGCACCACGGCGGCTACCGCCAGGCTCGACAGATGCACGATCAGCGGCGCCCGAGCGATCGCCGGCGACGCAGTGCGCGGGACAACGTCGACTACTTCGGCGGCCACTCACCCCTCGCATACTCCGCGGAGATCAACCGGGAGAGTTTACCCGGCGCGCCTCGGCGACCGGCATGTACGACTCACGCAGCTCAGGCCTGCACGCGGGACCGCCGACCTACGTCCGGTAGCCTGCTCACCCAGGCGCGAGCAGTGGTCCTGCCGCCTACGACGCGCACATGAGGACGGCCCTCGGAGATAGGCGATTGGACGGCACTTTTTGGTCACGCTAGATGCTTCACCCGTCATCCAGCGACCACGGTGGTCCGGCGTGACCGACCGGGTACGTTCTCGGCTCAGCGTCGACAGCCGCATCTGGCCCTACGCCATCGTGACTGCTGCCATCCTGGTTGCCAATGCGAGTTACCTGATCGGCTACACGCACCTCGACCCGAAGATCCTGCGCGCCAACCTCGAAATCTCCACCGGGCCCGGACCGCTCGGCGGCTGGTACACGATTGATCCGAACGAAGGCGTCACGACACAGGCACTCGGCGTCCAGGCGCTGCACCAGTGGTTCTCCGGCCACGTTCCCTGGTGGAATCCGTTCGAGGGCATCGGCACTCCGCTCGCCGGAGGCCTGGAGAGCGCCTCCTTCTTCCCGGTCCTGGTATTGCAGGCGCTGCCGGCGGGGTTCTTCGTTTATCACCTCGCGCTCGAGCTCATCGCCGGACTGTCGACGGTCGCGCTGGTTCGAACACTCGGCATGGGGCGCGCCGCGGCGACCGCTGCCGGCACCATGTTCGGGCTGACCGGCTCACTTGTCTGGTTGATGAACGGCCCGTCCGTGCCGGTCGCGTTCATCCCGCTGATTCTTCTGGGAATCGAACGCGCGTATCGACAGGAGACCGGCGGCTACGTTTTGCTCGGGTTGGCGATCTGGGGCAGCATTACGGCTGGATTCCCGGAAGTCACGTACCTCGGCGGTCTCTTCGCCCTGGCGTATGCGGTATGGCGCTTCGTATCTTCCCGCAAGGACAAGCGGCTGCGTTTCGTACGGCGGCTGGCGATTGGTGGCGGCCTCGGCGCGCTTCTGTCCGCGCCGGCACTCGTCGCGTTCCTCGGGTATCTTCACGCCGGTGCATACGTCGGCGGACACACCGGCTTGTTTTCGCGCATCGGTCTCAGCCATCAGGCCCTGGGGATACAGTTCACGCCCTATGCCTACGGCCCGCTGATTAGTTACATCGGCTTCTCCCCCACCGTGGGCCAGAAGAACATCCTCTACTCGGTCTGGGCGAACGTTGGTGGCTATCTGACCGCGGCCGGGCTTGTGCTCGGCCTGATCGGCGTTACCAGCCGCCGCTTCCTGGGACTTCGCGTCATCTGCTTCGGGTGGACGATCATCTCTCTCGCAAAGATGTACGCCGTGCCGGTTGTGACGCCCGCCGTCAACCTCATTCCCGGCATGAAGCAGCTCGCGTTCTATCGCTACGCGCCGCCGACGGTGACGATGGCGGTGGTGCTGCTGGTGGCGATCGGGGTTGACGACATCCGGCGTGGAGCGGTCGGGCGCATCAGGGCCGGCGGAGCGCTGGTCCTTTCCGCAGTCGTGCTCTTCCTGTGCCGCCGGATCGCGACTCCTCTCGTCGGCGCGATCGAAAGCAAGGGCGGAACCGGCATCGGTCGCTGGTACCATTACGCGTACCTCGAGGCGGCTGTCGTCGTGCTCGTGATCGCGGCTGCAGTCGCCCTCGGACCGCGAGCGAGGCAGGCGGCCGCGTGGGCCGCCGTCGGCCTGGCCTGTGCGGAAGCCGTCCTGTTCTTCGCGATACCCTCGTTCTCCGCGGCTCGCAGCTACCGGCCGGACACCCAACTCGTAACTTTCCTCAAGGATCTGGCACGAAAGTCGGACGACGGGTCGGATCTCGGCCGTATTTATTCGCTGAACGCGCGTCCGGACCCGAACTACGGCTCGTACTACGACGTGGCGACACTCGGCTCCGCAGGCCTGCCACAGCCCACGGTCTGGCAGAAGTACATCAATCGTGCCCTGGCCCCGGGCGTCATTCCGAACCGCCTGGGCGTCTCGGCACTGGCATCCAGCCAGATTCCCCTGTTCGAGCAGCATGTGGCGGGATACCAGAACGCGGCCGTCGAATACGTCATCGCCAATCCGAGCTACCACGTGCCGGCCAGGCTTTCGAACGTGCTCATTCCCTACCGGACCACGGCCACGGCCGTGATCTACCGGCTCCGCGGCGCCAAGCCGTACGCCGGCGACGTCGCGGGCAGTTGCAAGGTGACCGCGCGGTCGCGTACCTCGTTCACTGCCACCTGCCCGCATCCATCCACGTTCGTCCGCCGCGAGGCCTACTTCGACGGCTGGAGCGCGACCGTCAACGGCAAGAAGACGACCATCCAGCCGTACGACGGCGCCTTCGAAGCCGTCCAGCTCCCTGCGGGTACCAGCACGGTGCGATTCAGCTACGTTCCCCGTGGCGGCAACATCGCGCTGCTCGGCGAACTGGCAGCCTTGCTGGCGATCGTCGCCGTGTTGGGCCTCCGAGCCGCCGGACGACCGATCGATATGACAGCCCTGCTGCGGAAGTTGCGGCGTAGCCCCGCAGCGCCGGCGGACGCTCGCGAGGAGCCGGACGAGCGTGAGTCAGGCCGGGGCGAGTCGGACGACGTCCGCGAGCACGAGCCGGCCGACCGGCCGGTCCGCTAGGGCCCCGTCATCGGGCGAGCAGGCGCCTTGCCTTCCGCACACCGCGCTCCACGACAAGCTTGATGCCGCCTTCGCGATAACGAGTCCTGGCGTATGCCACATTGCGCGCGACGGCACTCGATGGGCCGGACCGACGATAGTGGCCGGTGGCCAGCCTGGTCACGGTGGCGGCGTCCGGCGCACGCATCGGGTTACGGCAGAACTCCACAAGCGGTGTCAACGTTCGCGACCACGTGAACTGCGGGCGCACGCGCTCGACGTTGGCCCGACATTGGGCCGCGAACTCGTCGTCGAACAGGCACCGTTCGAGAGCTGCCACGAGCGCCGGCACGTCGCGCTCATCGACCCGGACGCCGAGTCCCTCGTTGGCGACCAAGCTGCCGAAGGCGTCGCCCGCCGTCACGACCATCGGCAGTCCCGCCCAAAGGTAGTCGAGGATGCGGGTGCGGAAGGCGAATGTCGTCTCGAGGTGATGGAAATGCGTGCTCACGCCGACGTCCGCATCGAGCAGATAGTTCTGCCGCTCGCTGTAGTCGACCCATCCCTCGTTGAAGAACACGAACTTGTCGGTCAGGCCCAACAGATCCGACAGCGCGCGCGCCTCAGCGGCAACCCGCATGGCGGGAACAGCTGGGTTGGGATGCTTACCGCCGAGGAAGAACAGCCGCACGTTCGCATGGCGCTCCACCAGCTGCGCGACCGCACGAATCAGGGAAAGCGGATCGAACCAGTTGTAGATTCCTCCGCCCCACAAGATGATTTTGTCGTCGCTGCCGATTCCAGGAATGCGATTTCTGATCGCGCCGGCGGTGCGCACGGGCGTCGTGTCCGGAAGGCCGAACGGCACGACGGCAACGAGCGACTCCAACGTCGAGTCCGCGTCGTATGTTCGCGGATTGAGCCGACCCATCGCGGCGAGCTGACCCAACCAGAAGTCCCGCTGCCGTTCCGAAGCGCAGAGGAAGAAGTCTCCCCGGGACAATTGTCGGTTGAGCGCCTCGGTCGTCGAGGCGACGTGGCGGGTGCGCGCAACCGGCTCTTCGCCGCGGGTCTGTTCGAGTTGCTCGATGTGGATGGGATCGTAGAGATCGACGACGATGATCTTGTTGGTGTCGGCGATCCACGGTGCCTGCTCCAGCAGGAAGCCTTGGAAGATCACGACATCGGCCCACGCCACCTGCTTGGGCAGCTCGGCCAGGCGCGCGGAACCGCACACGAATCGCGGATCATCTATTGCGCACGACGTGGTCGAGTAGAGGCGAAGGTCGTGCTCGGTCGCCAACGTCTCGGCAATATGGAAAGCGCGGATCGCGGGTCCGGCCATTCGGGAGCTCAGTGGATCTCCGGTCACTACCAGCACGTTGCGCCGCGCCTGGAACAGTTTTTCGATGCCGAACGCGTCGACGAGTGCCTGATGACCCGCCAGGTAGCGTGGCTGGGCGATGGCCGGCTCGATCGCCTTGCCGAACAGCGGCACGAGCTCACGATCTGAGCGGACCCGCTGCGCCTGGAGGTCGCTTCGCGTCGTCTCGAGGCTCGGCAGATTGTCGATGAACGCGTCGACGGCGTATGCACCGGTGAGGCTCTGCTTCGTTACCGTGACCTGATCGCTCTCGTCGTGTCCACCACCGTGCTGCAGGTCCAACACGGACACGTCCACGCCGCCGACAGCGAGGCCACGTCGAACGGACAGCGCCATGGCCGGCGGGAAGACACGTGCCAGCATCTCCTCGCTCGCGTTCTTGTAGAGCGTCATCAGCGCATTGCGTTCCAGCAGGAACCACTCTCGGAAGGCGCCGTAGCTCTTCATGCTCGCGTGATGCTTGTGATAGACGACGGAGTCCGGAACGTAGCGGACCCGGTGGCCGAGCAGATTCAGCCGCCAGCCGTAGTCGACGTCCTCGTAGAACATGAAATACCGCTCGTCGAAGCCGCCGACGCTTGTGAACAGCTCACGCCGGGTCACCATCCCGGATCCGGTTGCGAAGAGGACGTCGGCACCCTGCTCATGGTCACCGGCATACGGCGCGCCGGCGCCGGGCTTGTAGCCCATCCCGTACCAGGCAAGTGCGGCGTCGACGAAATCAACGTTGACGCCGTCCCAGTCCAGCACCTTGCTGGCAACGCAGCCGACCGCGGCGTCCTTCTTCAGCGCCGAGACGGCCGCCGCCAGCCAACCAGGATCCGGGCGGGCGTCATTGTTGATGAACGCGAGATATTCGCCGGTACTCTGTGCCGCGCCGAGGTTGCACCCCGCCGTGAATCCGCCGTTGACGTGGGACTCGATGATCCGCACGTCCTCGGGAAGGCCGGCGCGCAGGCGCGCCACGCTGCCGTCGCCGGATGCGTTGTCGACAACGATGATTTGCAGTCGATCCGCCGGCCAGTCGAGCGCGCGCAGACCGGAGACGCAGTCGATCGTGTCGTCGGCACCGCGATAGTTCACGATCACAACGGAGACGGCGCCTGCCTCTGCTCGGCTCACCCTGTGCTGCCTCTCGCTCGGCCGGGACTGTGCTGGCATTTCACCTCAAGTCTCTCATCAGGTGCGGGAACCGATCCGTCCTGGTTGCGGCAGCTCGGCCGCCGCATCGGCGGCAGCCGACCAGGTGCCGCCCAGCGCGACAATGCCACCGGACTCGCGTGGCGTACCGGCTTCGACGTCGAATCTCAGGCAGTGCCTAAGGAAGTCGAACGTGTGCGTCGCGGTGTAGTCGACGATGGAGGCCAGCAGATCGAAGGTACCGGGCTGCAGCATCAGCGACGGTATGCGTAGCTCGACAGCGCCGTCGCGCTCAATGAAGTCCGGGACGAACCCACCGTCGCGCGAGTGGTGCGCCCACACATAGACGCCTTCCAGGTTCTCCAGCGCCAGTCCGAATATGGGACGCTCGATCCGTTCGGAGGCGTGGTAGCGAACCCGTACCGCAACCGAGTCGCCGGTACGTACACATGTCGTCGGCGTCGCCTCAGCATCGAGCAGTTCGACGCCGACGATCCGGACCTCGCCGCTCCCCCAGCGGGACCCACCGGTCGTCAGCGTCTCGCGCTCGACGTGAGCTTCGTCGACATAGGTGTCGACCACGTCGTTCGCGGCACCGACCTCGACGAGCTCGCCATGCTTCAGCCACGCGACGTCGTCGCACAAGGTCCGCAGCGAGCCCATGGCATGGCTGACGACGACCACCGTCTTGCCCGCCCGCCGGAAGTCCGCGAATTTCTCCATGCATTTGTCTTGGAACGACACGTCGCCAACGGCGAGGACCTCGTCGACCAGCAGGATATCCGGGTCGAGGTTGATCGCCACCGAGAATCCGAGGCGGACGTACATTCCGGATGAGTAATTCTTGACGGGCTGGTCGATGAACTCTTCGATTCCGGAGAAGTCGACGATCTCATCGAATCTGCGTGCGATCTCGGCCTTCTTCATACCGAGGATCGAGCCGTTGAGATAGACGTTCTCGCGGCCGGACAGTTCCGGGTGGAAGCCGGAGCCGAGTTCGAGCAGTGCGCCGATCGAGCCGTGCGTGGTGACCGATCCCTTGTCCGGTCGCAGGATCTTGGCGACGCAGTTCAGCAAGGTCGACTTGCCCGAGCCGTTCTCGCCGATGATCCCGAATGTCGAGCCCTGCGGGATCTCGAACGACACGTCCTTCAGAGCCCAGAACTCCTCGTAGGCCGCACGGCGCCCGCGCATGATTGCCGCCTTGAGCGACTGGTTGCGTTCGCGATACAGACGAAACCGCTTGGACACTCCTTCGATGTTGACCGCGACGTCGCCCACCGCTACAGCTCCTCGGCCAAGCGGCCCTCGTAGCGCTTGAAGACGACGTAGCCGAGCGCGAGGGCGGCGGCGGAGACCAGCACGAGATAGAGCGTATTCGACAGGGTTGGCCAACGTCCGTCGTACATCGTGTTCCGGAATACCTCCGTGAACCGCTCGAGAGGATTGAGTCGGTAGATCGCGAGCAGGTTGTGATGATGCTCGGCGACGAGAGAGATCGGGTAGACGATCGGAGTCGCGTAGAACCACACTTGCATGAGAATGCCGATAAAGTGCTGGGTGTCGCGAAAGTAGACGTTCGACACGGCGAGCACGAAAGAGACGCCGAGACCGAACGCCGCCAGGACGATCATGAAGAAGATCGTGGCCGGCAGGTACAACAACGGGCTGCCCCCGAAGATCAGCACGGCGACGGTCAGCACAGTCATCTCGATCGAGAACGTGAACAGCCACGATGCCGCGTTCGAGATGACGAGCGTCTCCCGCGGAAAGTACACCTTCTTGATCAAGTTCGAGTTCCCGACTAATACTCCCATACCTGACATCACGACGTTCTGGAAGAACAGCCATGGCAGCAGTCCCGCAGACAGCCACAGCGCGAACACGTCCAGGCCCGACGGGTTCCCAGGCGCCGGCTGCGCGCGCAACAGCAACGAGAAGACGATGGAGTAGGTCACCATCTGCGCGATGGGGTTCAGCAACGACCAGGCCTGACCGAGGACAGTGCGCTTGTACTTGCCGCGGATCTCGCGCAGCGTGAGATTCAGGAGCAGATCGCGCGACGAGCCGAGCCTGGCCAGGGCGGTCGCGGCGCCCTCCTTGGGCCGAGACGGCGCCGTCTCGAGTGGTCCTTTCACGACGGATGAGTCTATCCGGCACCCATCCGCACGCTCGTCAGAGCGCGCGCAGCCTGCTGTAGACGCTCCGCGCCCAGGCCGTTGCCCGCATGACCTTCGTCTGGTGGATCGCCGTCAGCTCGGCGGCGAGCCGGTCACGCTCCTGGGCGCCCCGGCCCAGTTCGCTCGCAGCCACACGCTGAGTCTCGTCGATCCGGCGGGCCAGCTCCTCCCGCTCTGCCGCGAGCTGGTCGTTGGCTCGAGTCAGCTGCTCGTTGGCTCGAGTCAGGTCGTCGACGCGGCCGGTTAGGTCGGCGAGCTGCTGCTCGACCTCGTCGATTCGCAACGCCTGCTGCGAAGCAATGGTCGTCGCGTCGTCGGGCACCGCACGGACCACGAACTGGTACGTGGTGGCTTCCGGATCGGCCCGCACCGCCTCCACCACGGACGCGTCGAAGTCCTCGGCGCGCACGCCCACTTCGGTGCTGAACAGCTCGGCCTTCGTGCGCCGCAGCTCGACCAGAACGAACCCCGCATCGTGCAGGAAGTCGACCAACGACGTCCGTGTGAAGAAGCGGGTATGCGTCTCGTCCAGGATGCCGAGCTTCGTGTAGTTGAACTGACCGTTCAGCAGTGCGAGCCGCACATCGCCGTGCGCGATGTTCGGCGTCGAGATCAGGACACTGCCACCGGAAGCAAGTAGCGGCCGGGCCTGGCGCAACACCGAAAGCGGATCGCGCAGATGCTCCAGGACATCGCCGAACACCACGACATCGAACGAGGCGCGACCGAACACCTCGACGAGGTCGGTGTTCTCGAGATCCCCGACCGCGACGCGGGCGAGCTTGTGGCGTGCTTCCTCGGCAGTAACCGGGTTGATCTCGACACCGGACGTCTGGTTGCCGAATGCGCCCAGCGCCTCGCCGAGGTAGCCCGTGTCACAACCCGCATCGAGCACGCGTTTGTTCGCCCCGACCATCTCGACGAGTAACGCGTGGCTCGTGCCCTGTCGATTGGCGAGATCGACCTCGATGTCGTACTTGGACAGCGCCACTGGACGTCCTCTTTCTCTCCCGGTTCTCTCCCGGCTGATAAGTTCGCAACTATAGGGGGCTGCTCCCATGTCTACATCCGAGGCGCCACGGGTGGCCACGCCGACCGCGTCGCAGCCCCGCGTGACGGTCGTCGTCGTGACGTGGAACGGGGCCCATCTGCTCCCCGCCTGCCTCGACTCACTGCGCGTACAGACCCAGCCACACCGCGTTCTCGTAGTGGACAACGCGTCCGCAGACGGGACCGCCGAGCTGCTCGCAACACGCTATCCCGAGGCGTGTGTGGTCAGGCTTGACTCGAACACAGGGTTCGCCGGTGGCGCGCAGTCCGGCCTGGATGCCACCTCGACGCCGTACGCGGCGTTCCTCAACAACGACGCCGTCGCCGATCCCGGATGGCTTTCCGCCCTGATCGAGCACCTGGATGCCGACCCGTCGCTGGCCGCTGTCACCAGCCGGCTGCTGCTGGCCGAGGACGGCCGGGTGAACAACGCCGGCGGCGCACTGAACCGATGGGGGGTCGGCTACGACCGCGGATACGGCGCGCCGGACGGGCCACCTTACGACGAACCGGTCGACGTCGCGGCATTCTGCGGCGGCGCAGCGGTACTGCGTGTCGACGACGCCCGACGGGTGGGTGGCTTCGACCCCACGTTCTTCCTGTACTACGAGGACACCGACCTGTCCTGGCGGCTGGGCACCGCAGGGCGGCGGATCCGCTACGTGCCCGACGCGGTCGTCCACCACCAGCATTCCGCGAGTACGGACCAGGCTTCAGCGGCGTTCGCGTTCTACAACCAGCGCAACCAGCTGCTGATGCTGATACGCAACGCGCCGGCCTCCGTGGTGGTCGCGGCGCTGCTGCGGTTCATCGCCGTGACGGCGATCGGGCTGGTCCGGCGCCGGAGCGGGCACACGGGACGGCTCCGACATCGGCTGCACGTACTGTCGGCCGTTACGCGCCAGCTGCCCCGCCGCGTGCGGGAGCGGCGGCGCATCGGCCGGGCGGCCGTCGTTTCGCGGCGGACGTTCTGCCGGAAGTGGCTGGGCGTCGACGCGCCGTAGTCAGCCGCCGCGCCGTTCGCGCATGACTCGGCGAGACCGGGCGGCCAGGCGTGCTGCCAGCAGACCCATGCCGCCCTGCCGGAGCAGCGTGGCGGCCCGATTCGCGGCCCGCAGGAGCGGATTGGCGGGCATGACGGGACGCCGGACGAACCGCCGCGCATCGGATGCGGCGTCCGGCGCCCGGGCCGGCCGCTCGCAGAAGTCGACAAGTGGCGCCAGCGCTCGGCTCCACGTGAGTGTGGGGCGGATGCGAGCCACGTTGGTCCGGCACAGTTCGGCGAACCCGGTGTCGTAGAGCGTCCTGGTCAAGGCCGCAGCAAGCGCGTCGACGTCCCCTTCGGCAACCTGCACCCCTAGCCCCTCACGCTCGATGAATGTCCCGAACGTGTCGCCACCGGTCGCGACGATCGGCAGCCCGGCCCAGATGTAGTCGAGGATGCGGGTACGGAATGAAAACGTCGTCTCGACGTGGTCGAGGTGCGTACTGACCCCAACGTCCGCGTCGAGCAAGTAGTTCTGCCGCTCGTCGTAGGCAACCCAGCCGTCGTTGAAGAACACGTGCTTGTCGGTGAGGCCGAGTTCGTCGGACAGCTGCCTGGCCCGGGTCGCCATGAGCATGGCAGGCACATCCGGATTCGGGTGCGTCATGCCGATGAAGAAGAGCCGGACGTCGGCGTGGTCCACCTGCATCAGGTCGACGGCCCGGATCAGCGTCAGCGGGTCGAACCAGTTGTAGACACCGCCGGCCCAGAGGACGACCTTGTCGTCCAGCCCGATACCCGGCACCACGCCTTTGATCGCCGGCCGGCTGCGCTGCGCGGGTACGTCCGGAAGGCCGAACGGGCAGACTGCGAGCAACGACCGCAGCGTGGGATCGCGGTCATAGTTCTCGGGGTTCACCCGGCCGAATGCGGCGAGCTGACCTAGCCACAGGTGACGTTGTTCCTCGCTCGCGCACAGGAAGAAGTCGCCGCGCACCACCTGGTCGTTGAGCACCCGCACGGTCAGGTCGTGCGTGGCGCGGCGCTCGACCGGGGTGTGGCCGCGCAACTGTTCGAGCTGTTCGAGGTGCACCGGGTCGTAGAGATCGACGACGAGGACTTTGTCGCCGCGCAGCAGCCACGGCGCGTGGTAGGACACGAACCCCTGGAAGATGACCACTTCGGCGGCCGCCACAGCTGCCGAAAGGTGCGGCCACGAGACGTGCCGGCACGCGATTCGCGGGCGGTCGAGGCTGCACTCGGCAGTGGAGATCAGCGTGACATCGTGCCGGGCGCCGAGTTCCTCGGCGATGGAAAGCGCCCGGATCGCCGGGCCGGCCATCCGCTCGGCCAGCACGTCCGCGGTGATCACGGCGACACGAGCCACGGTTCAGCTCCCGTGCAGCGCATCGGCGTGCGCCGCGAAGGCAGCATGCAGAGCGTCACGCCAGTGCGGCAGGGGTGAAAGGCCCCTGGCGCGCCACGCGGCATCGGAGAGCACCGAGTACGCCGGACGGGGCGCCGGGCGAGGAAACGCATCCGTGGTCGTCGGCCGGACGCGGCCCGGATCGGCGCCCAGTTCCTCGAAGATCGCCCGCGCGAGGCCGAACCATGTGGTGTCGCCGGCATTGGTGCAGTGGTAGATACCTGGCGGGGTGCCGGCCCGCCCGAGCTCGACGAGCGCGCGGGCCAGGTCGGCCGACCAAGTGGGCGAACCGTGCTGATCATCGACGACGTCGAGCGTCTCCCGCGAGCGCTCGAGCTGGGCCATCGTCTTTACGAAGTTGCCGCCGGTGGCGCCGTACACCCATGCGGTGCGTACCACGTAGGACGCCTCGGGCAACATCTCGAGAACCGCGGTCTCACCCGCCAGCTTGGTCCGGCCGTAGGCGGACTTGGGGCCGGTCGGGTCGTCGACCTCGTACGGGCGGGAGGCGTCGCCGGCGAACACGTAGTCCGTCGACACGTGGATCAGCCTTGTCGTAGTGCCGGAAAGCGCCGCGGCGAGGACCGCCGGGCCGGCGGCGTTGACCCGGTAGGCGGCGTCCTCGTCGGATTCCGCCGCGTCCACCGCGGTGTAGGCAGCCGCATTGACGACGACGTCCGGCCGGGCACGCGCGATAGTGGCGGCGACAGCCGCCGCGTCGGCGATGTCAAGGTCGCCGTGACGCAGCGCATGCACGTCCTCGCCGGCCAAGGCGGCACAGAGGTCGGTGCCGAGCTGGCCGCCCGCCCCGGTGACCAGCCAGCGGGTCATGTCCGGCCTCCGCGGCCGTCAGTCACTGACCACGCGCCGCGTAGCGGGCCTCGACCGCGTCTTTGCGGGTGCGCCACCACGCCTCGTGCTCGGAGTACCAACGGATCGTCTCGGCAAGCCCGGCGCGCATGTCCGTGAACGCAGGCGTCCAACCCAGCTCGGTGCGCAGCATCGACGAGTCGATGGCGTAGCGCAGGTCGTGGCCCGGCCGGTCCGTGACGTGGTCGTACCAGTCGGACGGCTTTCCCATCAGCTCGAGGATCAGCTCCAGCACCTGCCTGTTGCTGCGCTCGCCGTCGGCGCCGACCAGGTAGGTCTCCCCTACGCGGCCTCGGTCGATGATCGCCCACACGGCGTCGTTGTGGTCGTCGACGTGGATCCAATCGCGCACGTTCGCGCCGGTGCCGTAGAGCTTCGGGCGGATGCCGCTCAGCACGTTGGTGATCTGCCGCGGGATGAACTTCTCGATGTGCTGGTACGGCCCGTAGTTGTTCGAGCAGTTCGAGATGGTGGCGCGTACGCCGAACGAGCGGACCCAGGCACGCACCAGCAGGTCGGAGCCGGCCTTCGTCGAGCTGTACGGGCTGGACGGGTTGTACGGCGTCTGCGGGGTGAACTTGCGCGGATCGTCAAGCGGTAGGTCGCCGTACACCTCATCGGTGGAGATGTGATGGAAGCGCACGTCGTGGCGGCGCACCGCCTCGAGCAGGGTGAACGTCCCGACCAGGTTGGTCTGGACGAAGGGCGACGGGTCGGACAGCGAGTTGTCGTTGTGGGACTCTGCGGCGAAGTGGACCACGACATCAGCCCCGGCGACGAGCTTGTCGACGACGCCGGCATCGGCGATGTCGCCTGCAACGAAGTCGATGCGGTCCACAGCCGGCGCGAGGTTGGCCTGGCTGCCCGCGTAGGTCAGCGCGTCCAGGACGGTTACCTCCACGTCGGGCCGGGTCGCGACCGTCCGATGCACAAAGTTGGCCCCGATGAAGCCGGCTCCGCCAGTAACCAGGACACGCATGCGCAGGGCCCTCCGAGTCGGTATGTGAGACGCTCATGCTCGACGAGCCAGTATCGCAGAGGCACGAGGCCGCGCCTGCGAGGGCGCTGCCTCACCGATGACGACGGAGACGTGCCGCGAGTTGCCTGACCTGACGAGCACCCGGATCGCGCCGGAGACGGCCGAGCCCGGAGTCGATCCACGTCCCCGCTGGCGCCGCTACGCGGAGGCGCTCGTCCCACCTCTCGTGGCCTTGCTCAGCGCCTGGGCCTTCATCGCCTGGCGCTCGCCCTACCGTGGGTGGCGGGTGCTCGCTCCGTCGAGCTATGGGCGCTGGGACACCGGGCAATACCTGCACATTGCGCGCAGCGGCTACAACGCCGTCTGGCACTGCCCCGCGCACGTGTTGCCTGCGCACCTGCCGCCGGGCAACTACCTCTGCGGGACGATCGGCTGGTTTCCGGGGTATCCCTACGCCATGCGCGGCCTGTCGACCGTGACGGGACTACCGCTCCAGACCGCCGGCCTCGTGATCGCCTGGGCATGTTGGTACCTCGTCCTGGTCCTCATGTGGGGCCTGCTGTCCGATGCACGTTCGATCGCCACCCGCTGGATGTGCCTGCTGATCGCGGCGTTCTTCCCCGGACAGATTTACTTTGCCGCGATCTTCCCGATCTCGATGTGCATCGCCGGGATCCTCGGCTGCCTCTACATCGCGCTTCGTACTTCGCGGCGTGCCCTCGCGTGGGTCGGATTCGCCGCGGGATTCATCGCCGCGTACAGCTACATAACAGCAGTCGTGCTGGCACCGACGCTGCTGATCGTCGGTCTGCTGGTCGTGCGCGGGCGCAGACGGTTCCAGCTGATCATCCCTGCTCTCGGAGCCGCTGCGGGCTTCGGCGCCGTGCTGCTCACGATGCAAGTAGCCGTTGGAATCTGGAACGCCTATTTCATCAGCGCGAAGAAGTACAACGTCGGTGCGCACATGCCACTCGACACGTTGATCAGGCGGTTGCGTCCACTCTGGACACCGCAACCGAGCGGCGCGCAGGTGCAGAACTACACCGCTGCGCAGACGCTGCTCACCTTGTGCTTCGTGGGCCTTGTCTGCCTGGTAACGATCGCTTGTGCGGTGCGCGGGCGCGACGTTACCGAGGCGCGGCAGCAGGACTGGTCGGCTGCGATCGCGAGCCGTATCTCCGCGTTCGACCTGACCTTCGTATTGATGGCGATCGGGGTCTGGTTCGTCCCCTACATCGCGGGCGGCTCGGCCAGCACCTACCGGTCCGAGGCATTCGTCGTCGTCTGCGTTCCGTTGCTGCGAAGGCTTCCGGCGTGGCTGCTGGTGGTTCCGCTGGGCGCCGCGGTTTGGGTTGCCTGGCACATAGCGCCGAACTTCTTCAACTACAAGTTGCAGTGACGCGCCCGAAGGCACGCCTGCGGCAACAGCGGGCGACTCGTGGTTAGCCTCGCCTGGTGGCTGGGGAGGGCGTGCCGGAACGGGTGCCACACCGCGTGCGGGTCGCGGTGCGGCTCGCTGTGGCGGTCGCGTCCCTGCTGATGCTGGTGGGCAGCGGTCTGGCGTGGGCCGTCTACCAGAACTTCACCGCGGGTATCCAGCACGGCGACCGGGTGCCGGCGCTGGGCAACGGCCAGCGCGACATCGACGGCAGCGACCAGGACATCTTGCTGCTCGGAAACGACAGCCGTGCCGGGGCGACGGCGGCGGAGCTGCGCGCGCTCTCGACGCAGGACGACGGCGGCAGCGTCAACACCGACACGATGATGCTTTTGCACATTCCCGCCGACGGTGGCAAGGCGACGGTGGTGTCATTCCCGCGCGACTCGTGGGTGAACATCCCCGACAACGGCAAGGGCAAGATCAACTCTGCATACGGGGACGGCTACGCCGCCGCCAAGGCGGCCGGCAGGAACGAGACCCAGCGGGAAAGCGCGGGGATCCGGTTGCTGATACGGACGATCACCGCACTGACCGGCCTGCACATCGACCACTACGTCCAGGTGAACCTGCTCGGTTTCTATCGCATCAGCGACGCAATCGGAGGCGTGGACGTGTGCCTCCGGCAAGCGCAGCGAGACCACTACTCCGGCATCGACCTGCCCGCCGGTCATTCGGTGATCAAGGGCTCGCAGGCGCTGGCGTTCGTGCGGCAGCGGCACGGGCTGCCCGGCGGCGACCTGGACCGGATTCGGCGCCAGCAGTACTTCCTGTCCGCAGCGTTCGACAAGGTGCTCTCCGGTGGGGTGCTGCTCAATCCGTTCAAGCTGCACGACCTTCTTTCCGCCGTGGGCTCCTCGCTGCTGACCGATCCGGCGCTGAACCCGATCTCGCTGGCCCGGCAGTTCCAGGCGCTGGCCGGAGGCAACATCAGCTATGCGACGATCCCCAACGACGGGGCACAGCTGATCTATCCGGACGGTGTCGCGACCTCGATCGTCGCCGTGGACAGTGCCGCCATTCCGGGGTTCGTCAACCGCCTCTCGGGCTTGCCCGCCGATCCGGCACTGGCCGGCGCGCGCCGCGCCAGGCCCGGCGACGTCACCCTCGACGTGCTCAACGGGACGAGGATCAGCGGGCTCGCCGCCCGCAATGCGGACGCGCTGCGCGCGGCGGGCTTCCACGTCGACGTGGTCGACTCGGCCGATCCGACGGCAGCCACCACGATCGAGTACCCGAACGGCGCGGAGCCTGCGGCATTGGCGGTGGCCGCGCAGGTCCCCGGTGCCACGCTGGCCGAGACGAGCTCGGTGCACAAGGTGACGCTGGTGCTGGGTGACAACGGCGTGGAGGTCAGGACACTCCGCCCGGGCGAAACGCCCACTTCGGGCAGTCCTGCGCCGCGCAGTCAGCCGAATTGCATCAACTGACCGGGTACCCTCGGCGCGTGCCCCCCGACGACGGCGGTCCCGCACTTCCACCCGAGCTCGACCCCCGTGGCCTGCGGCGTAGCCGGCAGGAGCGGCGGGCCGCGGAAGCGCTGCCCGACGAGTCGCCGGTGAGCGCGAAGCGCGACGTCAAGCGTGGCGTGCTCGTCGGCATTGCCATAGTCGCCACGGTGCTCTCCGTCGGGGTCGTGGCCCTCAGCGGCTGGGCCTGGTCGACCTACAACGGCTTCAAGTCCGACATCCGGCGGGTGAACGCGATCGGCGGTGCCGGCACGCCCACCCAGGACCTCGACGGCAAGGACCAGAACCTCCTCGTCGTCGGCAACGACGACCGGGACACGGCCACCAACGCCGAGCTGCGCCAGCTCGGCACCACCCGCGACGGCGGCAGCTACAACACCGACACCATGATGCTGATGCACCTGCCGGCCAACGGGCAGAAGGCGACGGTCATCTCGTTCCCGCGCGACTCGTACGTGGCCATTCCCGGGCACGGCATGGGGAAGCTGAATTCGGCCTACGTCGACGGCATGCAAGATCACGACGGCGACAAGGCCGCGGGCGCCCGGCTGCTCGTCCAGACCATCGAGAACCTCACGGGCTTCACCATCGACCACTTCGTCCAGGTCGACCTGCTCGGGTTCTACCGCATCAGCAACGCCATCGGCGGCGTCCGGGTCAACCTGTGCGCCGTACAGCACGAGCCGAACTCCGGGATCAACCTGCCCAAGGGCGTCTCGACGATCAAGGGCAAGCAGGCGCTCGCGTTCGTCCGGCAGCGCTACGGCCTGCCCGGCGGCGACCTGGACCGCATCAAGCGGCAGCAATACTTCCTGTCTGCGGCGTTCCGCAAGGTCTCCAGCGCCGGCACGCTGCTCAACCCGTTCAAGCTTCAGAAGCTGCTCAAGGCGGTTAGCAATTCACTGCAGATGGACAACTCGCTGGACCCGCTCAAGCTGGCGGAGCAGTTCCAGGACCTCAGTGCCGGCAACCTGATCTTCAAGACGATCCCCACGCACGGCACCGAGGACACCGACGTCGGCAACGTCGTCGTGGTCGACCCGGCCGAGGTGCGGCAGTTCGTCATGCAACTCGTCGGCAGCAAGGGCAACTCAGGCTTCGGCAACGCCAAGACCGTCTCGCCGGGCTCGGTCACAGTCGACGTACTGAACGGATCGACTGAGGACGGCGCTGCCAACCGCAATGCCGACACGTTGCGACAGCTTGGCTTCAAGGTCGGCACCGTCGACACGGCGAAAGCGCGCAGTACGACGACGGTGATCGAGTACCCAGCCGGAATGCAGGCACAGGCACGGACGCTCGCCGAGCAGGTACCGGGCGCACAAGGGCGGCAGACCAACTCGGTGCACCGAGTGACGTTGCTGCTCGGAGCTGACGGTCTCTCGGTGAGCACCGCACACGCCCCGCACGACGCTGCAGACCGCCCGCTGGCAGCCGCATCCCCGTCGCCGTCGAACGGCATGACTGCTGCGGACACCGCAGCCTGTGTCAACTGATGCCGGCCTCGCCCGAGGCGCTGTTCGCCGCGCTCGTCTCCACCGTGCCGTCGCGGCCGTTCGTCACGTTCTACGACGAGGGCCGCGGTGAGCGCACGGAGCTGTCGGTGCGCTCGCTCGCGAACTGGGTGGCCAAGACCCATTTCCTGCTGACCGACGAACTCGCGCTCGGCGTCGGCGACTCCGCCTTCGTCGACCTGCCGGTGCACTGGATCGCCGTACCGGTGCTGCTGGGGTGCTGGAGCGCCGGGCTCGAGGTCGTCACCGACCCGGGCGGTGCCGCGGTGGCCTTCGGTGCCGGCTCATCGCCGACCGGGCCTGCCGACACGTATGCCGTCGCGCTCGACTCGGCGGCACGGGGCTTCGGGGGTGCCCCACCTGCCGGTACGTCCGATTATGTCGCCGCCGCG
This sequence comes from Jatrophihabitantaceae bacterium, assembly GCA_036506155.1. Lineage (GTDB taxonomy): Bacteria > Actinomycetota > Actinomycetes > Mycobacteriales > Jatrophihabitantaceae > DASXRA01. Next base: position 19,166 of record DASXSF010000039.1, on the reverse strand, counting down.
CGGCCACAGCCGGACGCCTGGCCGACGGTGCATTCGCCGGCCTCCCCCTCCGATGCAGCTCTGGACGGCGCGTCCCGCGCCGACGTTGTCGCGCGGGCGCGGGCCCGGGCCGATGAGCTGGGCCTGGCGGCGGGTGCGCGCATCCTCGTGACCCGTGATGACTGGCTCGACGCCCTGCTGGTGCCGCTGGCTGTCGGAGGTTCGCTGGTGATCGTCCGCAACGCGGGGCGCGATGCCGTGGCCCGCCGCGCCGAGCAGGAGCGGGTCAGCCAGGTGCTGTGACCGGCTCGCCCAGCCCGTCGGCTCGCACCGTGGCGAGATACACCGCGACGTGCTCGTGATCGACGGTAGTGGGCGGTCCGGAAAGCACGCTGGGCCAGCGCGTGGTCGTGACTTGTGAGAACGGCGCGGCCGGTGGCGAACCCGCGAAGTGGATCTTCGCCGGGTCGGTGGAAAGCAGGTACAGCACGCGCTGGTGAGCGGCAACGGCGGCCCGCACCTTCATGAGTTGCGCCGGCTGCGCGTCGATCAACGCATACGACGGCACGTTGCAGTACGAGCGGATCGTCTGCGCGTAGCTCGTCTGCGCCGGCGGATCGACCTCGAGCACGGCGCCCCGTGCCCCGACCGCAGCACAGATGCGGTGCACCTGCACCAGCTGCGGCACCTCCTCCCGGGCCCCTGCCATCGGCGCGGTGACGACGGCGGGGATCGCGATCATCGTGCCGGCCAACACGACCGCTGCCGCCCGTACCAGCACTGCCGACCGGCGCAGCAGTACGCAGAGGCTGCACGTGGCGGCAATGATCAGGATGGGCAGCACGACGGGGACGTAGCGCCGCATCGCCCAGGGCTGGTCCGGCGTGATCGTCGATGCCCGCAGGTATAGGAACGACATGGTGAGCCCGACAGTGATCATCCCCACCGTGGCAAGGGATCTGGTGCGGATGCACTGGCGCACCAGCAGGATGTACCCGATCACGCCGAGGATCACCAGCGGCCAGCCCAGGTACTGGGCGAGCCAGTGCACGGTGCGCTCGTCGTAGGTACGCGTGCCGTCGACGGCATCGCCGGCCTGTTGCTGCAGATTGGCAACGAACGGGTTGTTCCGGCCGTGCGCGACCATCCACAGTGGACGGCTGGCCAGGAATGCGATCCCGCCGCCGATCAGCACGACCGCGGCGATCGTCGTCCGGCGGCGCAGTTGTGAGGAACGCAGCATGCGGCGCACGGCGGGATGCCAGCTCGCCCAGACCACGAGGGGCAGGCCGGCCAGCAGCACGTATCCGGCGTAGAAGATCGGGAGAATGTGGTGCCGCTCGTCGCGGTAGTAGCCATAAGACAGGTGGGCCACGTCGAGCCAGCCGACGAGGATCGGGACCGCGGTTCCGACGACCAGCGCGCACGCCGAACGCACTGCCTCGCGCCGCGCGGTGCGCGGTGCGAAGATCGGGAAGAGGGCCGCGGTCACCAGCACGGCCAGCAGGCTCACGCCGCTGTCGATGCGTGCCATCGCCGACGTCCCCAGTACGAACCCGGCCAGGGCGAAGTCCCGCATCCGCCCGGAGCCCACAGCCCGGTGCAGCAGCCCGAGCCCGCCGACGAGGAACAGCAGGGCGAGCGGCTCGGAGTACGTGTCACGGCTGACGAAGATCAGTGGCATCGAAACCGCGAAGGCCACCATCGCCACGAGGGCCAGCGGCGCGTCCACGACCCGGCGAGCCAGGCCGAAGAACGCGAGCAGCGCCAGCGCTCCGAACGTCACATTCGCCTTGAGGAGGGCCGTAGTACCGAATAGCCATCCGGCCACCGCCAGCAGCGCCGGCAGCAGATGGTTGCCCTGCGCGTAGAGCTGCGTCGGGCCGCTCAGCCCGAAGCCGGCCGACGAGCCGGACCCGCCGGCGGGCGAGCCGAAGATCTCAGGCTGAGTAGGTATGCCCAGTCGCGAGTGGTCCATGAGCCAGCGGCCGCTGAGGTTGTACGTCGCCGGGTCGCGGTGCGCGAACACGTTCTCCGCGGAGAAGAAGGAGTTGACGATGCACCAGGCGAGCGCCAGCCCGATCGCGATCAAGGTGTAGCGCACCGCCCGGCGGTCGACGTGCTCGGGCCCGGCGCCACAGACCGCCACGGCTATGGCGGCACCCGCGACGCCCGCCGGAAGCACCCAACCCGCGCTGAAGTGCCCGGCCAGCAGCAGCACCATCGCTGGCAACGCGAACCCGGCAAGCGCACTCGTCACCAGGTCAGGTGCGGAATGCACGATGCGGACGCCGAGCCGGGACCGGGTCCCTCGCGCTTCGACCGTTACAGCCGCGGGCGCGACTGCGGTCATGGGCGCCTCCTGTCCTGACCTCCCGCGCCCCCGCACCCTACCTGCCGCAGCGTGGGTAGGGTGCGGAGCGGGCGAGGATGCCGGGAGCGCATATATGGACAAGACAGTCAGCTCGGCTGCGGACGCGGTCCGCGACATTTCGGACGGAGCATCGCTGGCCGTCGGCGGCTTCGGGCTCTGCGGCGTGCCGATACGGCTGATCGAGGCGCTGCTCGAGCAGGGCAGCACCGACCTCGAGACCGTGTCGAACAACTGCGGCGTCGACGGCGCCGGGCTCGGCCTGCTGTTGGACAAGCGCCGTATCCGGCGCACGGTGTCGTCGTACGTCGGGGAGAACAGGGAGTTCGCCCGGCAGTATCTGTCCGGCGAGCTCGAGGTGGAGCTGTGCCCGCAGGGGACGCTGGCGGAACGGCTGCGCGCCGGTGGCTCGGGCATCCCGGCCTTCTACACCGCCGCCGGCGTCGGCACGTGGGTCGCCGAGGGCGGGCTGCCGTGGCGCTACGCCCCGGACGGCACGGTGGCGCTGGCCTCCCCCCCGAAGGAGGTTCGCGAGTTCGACGGACAGGAGTACGTGCTCGAACGCGGCATCGTGTGCGACTTCGGACTGGTGCGAGCCGCGCGGGGCGATCGACATGGAAACCTCGTCTACGCCAAGTCGGCGCGGAACTTCAACCCACTGTGCGCGATGTCCGGGCGGATCACCATCGCCGAGGTCGAGCAGCTGGTCGAGCCGGGCGAGATCGACCCGCACCAAGTGGACACCCCTGGCGTGTTCGTGCAGCGAGTCGTCGAGGTCGGCACGGCGGGCAAGCAGATCGAAAAGCGCACCGTCCGGGCAAGGGGGTAGCCATGGCTTTGACTCGGCTTCAGCTGGCCGCGCGGGTAGCCGCAGAGCTGCGCGACGGGCAGTACGTCAACCTCGGCATCGGGCTGCCCACGCTCGTGCCCAACCACGTCCCCGACGGCGTGCACGTAGTGCTGCAGTCGGAGAACGGCGTGCTCGGCGTCGGTCCGTACCCCTACGACGACGAGGTCGACCCGGACCTGATCAACGCCGGCAAGGAAACCGTCACCGTACTGCCCGGGGCGTCCTACTTCGACTCGGCCACGTCGTTCGGAATGATCCGCGGCGGCCACATTGACGTGGCCATCCTGGGCGCGATGCAGGTGTCGACCAACGGAGATCTCGCGAACTGGACCATCCCCGGCAAGATGATCAAAGGGATGGGGGGTGCGATGGACCTCGTGCACGGCGCGAAGAAGGTCATCGTGATGATGGAGCACGTTGCGCGGGACGGCAGCCCGAAGGTCGTCAACGAGTGCTCCCTGCCGCTGACCGGAAAGCACTGCGTGCAGCAGGTCATCACCGATCTGGCGGTGATCGACGTGACGGAGGACGGGCTGCTGCTGCGCGAACTCGCGCCCGGTGTGTCTGTGCACGACGTGCGTGCCGCAACCGAGCCACCGCTTGTCGACACGTACGACCTGCGCGAGATGGACCTGCCGGCGGGCGCGTAAACGGGATATCGGCCGCGACTCCAAGATCATCATTCGTATTGTGTATCACGCTGTGCGGTGAGCCACTCCGCATGATCAGGGTTCGCTGATCTCGGGTGGGAGGCAGACGGTGAACGAATCGGTACTGGCGGTGCAGCACGTCGCGTCGAGGTACGGGGTACGCCGCCTGTCCACAGCGGGCCCGATCCCGTCGGCGCGGCCGGTGACCCGATGGCATATCCCGCCTCCGGACGCCAGGGTGACCCGCCGTGAACGCCAGGTCCTCGCGCTGCTTGCCGAGGGACACTCAACCCGCGAGGTCGCCCAGCACCTCGCCTACTCCGAGCGGACGATCAAGAACGTCCTCCAGGAGTTCACGACCCGACTGCAGCTACGCAACCGGACCCAGGCCGTCGCGTACGCGGTGCGCCGGGGCTGGATCTAGAGCGATCGGCGCGCGCTCCGCGAGCGACGCTTGCGGAGTGGATTCGCCCTGGCGGCACCGATTACCTAAGTAGCTCGCGCGCCATCACCATGCGATTGATCTGGTTGGTGCCCTCATAAATCTGGGTGATCTTGGCATCGCGCATCATGCGCTCGACCGGGAAGTCCCGGGTGTAGCCGTACCCGCCGAACAACTGCACCGCATCGGTGGTCACCGCCATCGCGGTGTCGGAGGCGAAGCACTTGGCGGCTGCCGACTGGAACACCAGCCCGGGCTCGCCCCGCTCGGCGCGCGCCGCCGCGGCGTAGACGAGTTGCCGGGCCGCCTCCGTACGCATCGCCATGTCGGCGAGCATGAACTGCACGCCTTGAAAGTCAGCGAGTCTGTGTCCAAATTGCTGGCGTTGCTTGACGTATGCAGTTGCCGCGTCGATCGCGCCCTGCGCGATACCCAGCGCCTGAGCGCCGATCGTGAGGCGTGTGTGGTCCAGCGTGGCAAGCGCGGTCTTGAACCCGGTGCCCGGCTCACCGATGATCCGGTCGCCCGGGATCGTGCAGTCCTCGAAATAGATCTCACACGTGGGGCTGCCCTTGATGCCTAGCTTGCGCTCCTTCGGCCCGACGCTGAAGCCCGGGTCGTCGCGATGGACCACGAACGCCGAGATGCCGCGTGGTCCCTTGCTCGGGTCGGTCACCGCCATGACCGTGTAGTAGGTCGAAACACCGGCATTGGTGATCCAGCACTTCGTGCCGTTGAGCACCCAGCGGTCGCCGTCTTGTACAGCGCGGCTGCGCATTGCCGCCGCATCAGAGCCGGCCTCACGCTCGGACAGTGCGTAGCTGAACATCGCCTCGCCGACAGCCACCGATGGCAACACTTGCTTCTTCAGCTCCTCGGACGCCGCGAGCAGCAGCGGCATTGTCCCGAGTTTGTTAACCGCGGGAATCAGCGACGACGACGCGCACACCCGGGCCACCTCCTCGATCACGATCGCCGTCGCGATCGCGTCGGCGCCGGACCCGCCGTACTGCTCGGGGATGTGCACGGCGTGGAAGCCGGCCTGCACCAGTGCGTCGTGCGCCTCCTGCGGGAACCGGGCGTCCTCGTCCACCTCGGCGGCATACGGCGCGATCTTGTCCTCGGCGAGTTGCCGCACCGCCTCACGCAGCATCACGTGTTCGTCGGAAAGGCGGTACGCACCGAAATCAGGGGCGCTCATAACTCGATCGTAGGACGTCCGAGTGTCGGCTAGATTCGCTGGATGATCCCGGTAAGCAACGTGCTGGCCTACGCCGGCATCGTCAGCGTGCTCATCGTGATCCCCGGCCCGAGTGTGCTGTTTACGATCAGCCGGGCGCTGACCGTCGGCCGGCGGGCCGCACTGCTCACGGTCGCAGGCAACGAGCTGGGCCTGTGCGTCCAGGCGGCGGCAGTGGCGTTCGGCGCGGGCGCCGTACTGGAGCGCTGGGCGGAGATTCTCACCGTCGTGAAGTGGGTCGGCGCCGCCTACCTGGTCTACTTGGGCGTGCAGGCTGTCCGGCACCGCCGGTCGATGGCCGAGGCGCTCGCCGCCCGGATACCGGCGGTGCGCCCGCTACCGGCCATGCGTGACGGGTTCGTGGTCGGGGTGAGCAACCCCAAGACCATCGTGTTCTTCGTCGTGGTCTTGCCGCAGTTCGCCCACGGCGCCGGGCAGATGCTGATCCTGGGCGCGCTGGGTCCGCTCATCGCGCTGGCGCTGGACAGCCTCTGGGCGCTGGCGGCCGGCACCGCGCGGCAGTGGTTCACCCGATCGCCGCGCCGTCTGGCGATGGTGGGCGGCGCCGGCGGTCTGGTCATGATCGGGTTGGGCGTCAGCGTCGCCGCGACGGGCCGGACGGATTGAGCTCTGCAATGAGTTAGCTCTGCGATGAGCGCTCGCGCGAAGAGCCCGCCGCCGCGACGCGGCCGCGCCGAAGGCGCGCGCGGAGACCCGGTTTCACCCGAGCGCAGCGAGTGGTGGAGACGGGGGTCCGCTCGGGCGGGTATGTTTGGCGGGGGCCGTGACTGGCGTGTTCGTAAGGTGGAGTCCACCACCGGGGAGCGGCTCACGGACCTGCCGCGCGCCTGGGCCTTCCGACGTAGAAGGGCGCGCCCATGACCCAGATCAACAACCTCACGAACTTCGACGCGGCCGCGGCGTCGGCTGCCTATCAGAATGCGCTGCGCGTCATCAGCGCAGTCGAGCCCACCGTCGCGGACGCGATTGCCCAGGAGCTTGCCGACCAGCGCTCGTCGCTGAAGCTCATCGCCAGCGAGAACTACGCGTCTCCGGCTGTGCTGCTCGCGATGGGCAACTTCCTGTCCGACAAGTACGCCGAGGGCACGATCGGGCACCGTTTCTATGCCGGCTGTCAGAACGTCGACACCGTCGAGCGCGCTGCCGCCGATCACGCGAAGGCACTGTTCGGCGCTCCTCACGCGTACGTGCAGCCGCACTCAGGCATCGACGCGAACCTGGTCGCGTTCTGGGCGGTGCTGGCGCAGCGCATCGAGTCGCCGACTCTCGCCGCCGCCGGCGTCCGGCAGGTCAACGACCTGTCCGAGGCCGACTGGGAGCGCCTGCGCAAGACGTTCGGCGACCAACGCATGATCGGCATGGCGCTCGACGCCGGCGGGCACTTGACGCACGGGTTCCGTCCGAACATCTCCGGCAAGATGTTCCACCAACGCTCGTACGGCACTTCCCCTGACACGGGCCTGCTCGACTACGACGAGGTGGCCCGGCTGGCCCGCGAGTTCAAGCCGCTGATCCTGATGGCCGGCTACTCGGCTTACCCGCGGCGCATCAACTTTGCGACGATGCGGCAGATCGCAGAAGAGGTCGGGGCCACACTCGTCGTCGACATGGCGCACTTCGCCGGGCTGGTCGCGGGCAAGGTGTTCAACGGCGACTACGATCCGGTGCCGTTCGCGCATGTCACCACGACCACGACTCACAAGTCGCTGCGCGGCCCGCGCGGCGGGATGGTGCTGTGCCAGCCGGAGTTCGCCGACTCCGTCGACCGCGGCTGCCCGATGGTGCTGGGCGGGCCGCTCGCCCACGTCATGGCCGCCAAGGCGGTCGCCCTGGCCGAAGCGCGCCAGCCTGCCTTCGCGTCCTATGCGGCCGACGTAGCGGCGAACGCGGTCGCTCTCGCGGAGGGCCTGTTGCGCCGCGGCGCGCGCCTTGTCACCGGCGGTACAGACAATCACCTTGTGTTGCTGGACGTTTCCGGGTATGGCGTCACCGGGCGGCAGGCCGAGTCGGCGCTGCTCGACGCGGGGATAGTCACCAATCGCAACACGATCCCGCGCGACCCCAACGGCGCCTGGTACACGTCCGGCGTCCGCCTCGGCACGCCGGCGCTCACGACCCGCGGCTTCGGTTCCGACGAGTTCGACCGCGTCGCCGAACTCATCGTCGAGGTGCTCTCAGCGACCTCGCCTGCCCTGGCCGCAGACGGGCGGACGTCCAAGGCGAAGTACGAGCTGGCGGAAGACATCGCGGATAAAACGCACGCGGCGGCCGCCGAACTGCTCGAGGCACATCCGCTTTACCCGGGACTCGACCTGGGTCAGTAATCCACTCGCGCGCTAGCCGTCACCGCTGATCGCACCGATCGGTGGATCGGTCAGGAAGTAGCGCTCGCGGGGACGCACCTCGCCTTCGGGGATCTCGTCAGGTGGCCCGAACGTCACTCCGGTAGCCAGGAACGCGTCCTTGGATTCCCACCGCGAGTAGCCGACCAGGACGCTGCCGTCCTCGGACAGCAACGGTGGGTCGACGCTGAGGCAACCCGGTTGACTCTGCATCCACTCACGCATCCCCGCCATGCCGCGCACGAGAGCATCGCGTTGATCGATCGACGGATAGTGGACAACCATGAACACGAACGGCATGAGACCCCACAGGTTCCTCAGGCGATGCGGACGCGCAGCCGACGGAAGCCGCGTCCTTTGTTCTCCATCTTGACGACCTCGAGCCGCCCGATCATCGCCGTCGAGGCGACGTGCGTGCCGCCGTCGGCCTGGGTGTCCAAGCCGACGATGTCGACGATGCGCACTACCTCGATGTCGGGCGGCAGCAGGTTGGTCGCGGTGCGGATGATGTCCGGGATGGCGAACGCCTCCTCGCGCGGCAAGGTTGCCACCTCGATGCGCCGGTCGAGCGCGATCTCTCGATTGCACGCCTCGGCCACGCGGTCCTTGAAGTCCGCCGGCACCTCGGTCAGATCGAAATCCATCCGGGCAGACAGGGGTTCCATGTTGCCGCCGGTGACGAGCGCCCCGAAGTCGCGGTACACGACGCCGCACAGCACGTGCAGCCCGGAGTGGGTGCGCATCAGCGCGGTGCGCCGCTCGTCGTCCAGAGCGCCCCGGACGGCGGTTCCTGGTGGCGGAACCGGATCGGCCTCGGCAGGCACGAGGTAAAGGTCGTCGCCCTTGACGGTGCCGGTTATCCGAGTGCGCACCGAGTAGCTCCTCAGTGCGCTCCCCGCGCCCGCTGCGCTGCGATGCTCGCTCGGCCCCCACAGCAGCACACCTTCGTCGGGTGGCTGTCCGCCGCCTCCCGGGTAGAAGGCCGAACGGTCCAGGACGATCCCGCGCTCGTCGACGCCGACGACAACCGCATCCCACTCGCGCAGCGTCGGATCGTCCAGGTCGAGCCGGTGTGTGTGCGTCACCGGGTCATGATGCCGCGGTGCGCAACCAGGCCGTGCCGGGCGCCGCGCGGACGGTGTTGCGGCCGGCCTGCTTCGCCTGGTACATCGCGTGGTCGGCGGCGCGCAGCACGTCGTCCAGGGAGTCGCCGTGGTCCGGGCACAGCGCCACGCCGATCGAGGCGCTGACGCTCAAGGTCCGGTCACCGCCCGGCAGCGGCACCGCCAGCGACTCGATGCGCCTGCGCAATCGCTCAGCGGCGTGACCCGCGTCGGACGCGTCGATGCCCGGAAGCAGTGCCACGAACTCCTCACCGCCGAAGCGACCCACGGCGTCATACCCCCGTAGCTCATCGGCCAGGGCAGCGCCGACGCACTTCAGCGCGGCGTCGCCCACAAGGTGCCCGTGCTCGTCGTTGATGTGCTTGAAGTGGTCCATGTCCAGCACGAGGATCGCGACGCTCCCCCCGCGCTGGCTCACCCGCATGACCTCACGCTGCGCGACCTGTCGCCATGCTGTTGCGTTGAGTAGTTCGGTCTTGACGTCCGTCGTGGCCGCCGCGATGAGCTGCTGCAACAATGCCTGGTGCTGCAACAGGAACACCGCGGGCAACACCAGCACCGCCGCCCACGGCGCGTACAGCAATGAAGCCGCCGTAGCCGCGCCCAACACCAGCGATGCGAGTTCGAGCCCGTTCTCCGACCACGAGCCGAAGAGACTTGCCGGCCGTGTTGTCCCAGTGTTGAGCAACATCGCCAGCGCGATGATTGCGGTGTTCACACACAGATCGAGCGGGATCGCGATCACGAAGGCCAATATCGCTGTGGAGGCCCTGGGGCTCTCAGCGCTGACCCCGGCGCCTGAAACAGCAGCGCGCACCGCGAAGCAGGTCAGCACACTCGCTGCGACTGTGTAGAGGAAGCGATAGGTTCGTTGCCGCGAGCCGCCCTGAGCTGCTGCGTTCATCCACTGCAGGAGGTAGGCGACCGCAATGACGGCCAGCAGCAACTCGCTCGGCAGGAGCAGAGCGGCTGGCAACATCCAGGTCGCACCGACCGTTACGTACGGGATGCCTTCCGCTTGGCCCAACAACCACCGAGCGCGACCAAGTCGCTGGGTAGCGGCGTAGTAACCAATGGTGAGCAGCACTAGGGCAAAGAATTGAAAGAGATCGACGCCGTCGACCGACGGCCGCAGTAGTGACCAGATTGCAATGAACGTGGCGAGGGTGTACACCACCAGGACTAATGCCACGACTCGCTTCGGAGCCGCCCACAACGCCCAGCAGCGGACCGGTATCACGCGTCCAAGCCTCACGTATCCCCGATCGTTGCAACATTTTCACTCGAACGAGGGCGCGCGCACACTCGTTCTGGTGAGAAGTTATCGCAGCGGTCGGATGGTGTCACCACACTGCTCCGACGGGTGATGAATGGAGGTGACGGCATGCTGCACAAGGGTTGGCCGTGATCGGACATCGAGCAAACGCGTAGCTGGGTAGCTGCTCGATCGACTGCGTAGCCCGTTGAGCCTGGAGTCTCGGGGGGATTCCAGCCCCGACGGGTTATCGCGGCCGTCCATCCCGCCGTGATGACTGCTGGCTCGCATCGCCGACGTGGTCGCCGTGGCGGGCCAATTGGTTACGCTCCGAGACCGTGGCACGTTCGCGCCAGTGGCACTAACCGACGGATTTTTGGTGACCCAGTGAGTACGTACGGCCCTTCCACGTCGCCCCCTTGCCGGCCCAGTGCCGGCGCGCCGAGTCGAGCGTCATCAACATGTACAGCACTGCTGTGAACGGCAACACCAGCGCGAGCACGACGGGCTGGCGGTAATAGCGCACCATCGGCACGAACGTCAGCGCCATGATCAGCCACGCGGTCCCGCCGAGTATCGCAGAAGCGGCGCCGCCGGCGAGCGCGGCGACCGGCACGACGAAGACGACCGTCAACGCGAGCACCGTTCCGATCAGCAGCATGGCTGAGTAACGCAGCTGCGAGAATGCGCTGCGGGCCACCATCCCCCACAGGTCGGCCAGCCGTGGGTACGGCCGCAGGCTGTCGACGCAGTCCGCGAGACCGAGCCAGATGCGCCCGCCCGAGCGCTTGATCAGCCGGGCGATCGCCACGTCGTCGATCACCGCTCCGCGCACTGCTTCGAGCCCACCCGCCCGCTCCAAGGCGGCGCGGCGTACCAGCGAGCAGCCGCCCGCAGCGGCGGCGGTTCGCGACCCGGGCTGGTTCACCCATCGGAACGGGTAGAGCATCGCGAAGAAGTACACGAACGCCGGGACGACGAGACGCTCCCACACGGTGTGGACGCGCAGCCGCGCCATCTGCGAAACGAGATCGAGGCCGGCCGACGCAGATACGAGGGCGGTCAGCGACGAGGGCGCGTGCGCGATGTCGCCGTCGGTGAACAGGAAGAACTCGGCCTCGGGCGCCTGCTGGATGCCGCGCCTCATGGCATTGAGCTTGCCGGTCCAGCCGTGCGGTGGATCGCCGACGTCGACGACTTCGGCGCCGAGCGTCCGGGCGATCATCCCGGTGCCGTCTACGCTTCCGTCGTCGACGACGATCACACGCATCGAGCCGGCGTAATCCTGACTGAGCAGCGACGGCAAGGTCTGTGGCAGCATGGCCGCCTCGTCGCGAGCCGGCACGACCACGGCGACCTCGGGCCAGCCGTCCGGCCGAATGCGCGTGGGCAGCCGCTGATCGGTGCGCCAGAAGCGTCCCCAGACGAGCGCGAGCCACAGCCACGCGAGCAGGGAGATTGCGACAAGCGCAGTCACGCGGTGCGGCTCATTCGGTGTGCGCGCATGCGGGTGAGCGTACGGTGGCGCGGGTGGAGACAGCGCAGGTCGGCGTTACCGGACTGGCGGTCATGGGCCGCAACCTCGCCCGCAACCTGGCCCGGCACGGGAACGTCGTCGCTCTGCACAACCGCACGTACGCGCGCACCCGTTCGCTCGTGTCCGAGCACGGTGACGAGGGGCAGTTCGTACCGAGCGAGTCGACGGTCGACTTCGTGGCCTCGTTGGAGCGCCCCCGGGCGATCATCGTGATGGTGCAGGCGGGCGCGGGCACCGACGCGGTGATCGAAGAGCTCGCCCCGCTGCTCGACGAGGGCGACATCATCGTCGACTGCGGCAACGCCCACTACATGGACACCCGGCGACGCGAGGCCTCCCTTCGTGACCGGCGCCTGCATTTCGTCGGCTGTGGCGTGTCCGGTGGCGAGGAAGGGGCGCTTTACGGCCCGTCGATCATGCCGGGCGGCTCGGCTGAGTCATACCTGCGATTGGGGCCGATGTTCGAGTCGATCGCGGCGCAGGTGGACGGCACGCCGTGCTGCGTGCACGTCGGCCCGGACGGTGCCGGCCATTTCGTCAAGATGGTGCACAACGGCATCGAGTACGCCGACATGCAGCTGATCGCCGAGGCGTACGACCTACTGCGGTCAGGCGTCTCGGCCGAACCGGCAGAACTCGCCGCGATCTTCAAGTCATGGAACGAGGGCGACCTCGAGTCGTTCCTGATCGAGATCACCGCGGATGTGCTTGCGCACACCGATGCGGAGACGGGCCGACCGTTCGTCGACGTGGTGCTCGACCAGGCAGAGCAGAAGGGCACCGGCCGCTGGACGGTGCAGAGCGCGCTCGACCTGGGCATTCCCATCACCGGCATCGCCGAGGCGACGTTCGCCCGCTCGCTGTCCGGACACGCAGACCAGCGGGCGGCGGCGCGCCACGCATTCGGCGCTGCTGTGGGCAAGCTCGACCTCGACGTCGACGACGTGCGCCGCGCGCTCTATGCCTCCAAGGTGGTCGCATACGCGCAGGGCTTCGACCAGATCGCGGCCGGTAGCGCCGAGTACAGCTGGGGCATTGACCGGGGCGCGATGGCGACGATATGGCGCGGCGGCTGCATCATCCGGGCCCGCTTCCTCAACCGCATCCGAGAGGCGTACGACGCCGATCCGCAGTTGCCGTCGCTGCTGGTGGCCCCGTACTTCGCGGATGCGGTGCGCTCCGGTGTCGATTCGTGGCGTCGCGTGGTCGCGGCGGCGACGACGGCCGGCATCCCGACGCCGGCCTTCGCGTCGTCGCTGGCGTACTACGACGCGCTGCGCCGCGACCGGTTGCCGGCGGCCCTCATCCAGGGGTTGCGCGACAACTTCGGGGCGCACACGTACCGGCGCGTCGACCGTCCCGGCGCGTACCACACGGACTGGGCAGGCGACGGCCGTGAACATCCCGCCTGAGCGGATCCGCGCTCGCACCGCTCGCTGAAGCTCGGGTGCAATCGCGGCTCCGCGCACGCCTTCGGCGCGGCCGCGTCGCGGCGGCGGGGCTCTTCGCGCGAGCGCTCATCGCGTGGTGGTTCCGTTGCCTCCAGTCGCCCTTGTTATTCGCCGGCGCCGAGCTCCACGTGTCCGCCGAAGGCCTGACGCATCGCCGAGAGCAGCTTGTCGGCGTAGAGCGCCTCGCCCCTGCTGGAGAAGCGAGCGAACAGCGACGCGGACAGCACCGGCACCGGCACGCCCTCGTCGATCGCTGCCTTGACCGTCCACCGTCCTTCGCCTGAGTCCGACACCCGGCCGGCGAGCCCGTCGAGCGTGGGGTTCGCGGCAAGCGCGCCGGCGGTCAGGTCGAGCAGCCACGACGCGATCACCGACCCGCGCCGCCACAGCTCTGTCACCGCACTGATGTCGAGGTCGTACTTGTAGTACTGCGGCTGCTCGATCGGGGCGATCTCAGCCGAGTGCTCGGCAGCCTTGCTGCCGACGTCGGCGTGGGCCAGTACGTTCAGCCCCTCGGCGTAGGCGGCCATGAGCCCGTACTCGATGCCGTTGTGGACCATCTTGACGAAGTGGCCCGCACCGTTCGGGCCGCAGTGCAGGTAGCCCAACTCCTCCGGGCTGGGCTCGCCCGTTCGGCCAGGCGTGCGTGGTGCCGCGTCGAGGCCGGGCGCGATGCTCGCGAACACCGGATCCAGGTGCTCGACCACGGACGTCTCGCCGCCGATCATCAGGCAGTAGCCGCGGCGGAGCCCCCACACGCCGCCGCTCGTTCCGACATCGACGTAGTGGATCCCTCGCGTGGCAAGGGCGGCCGCACGCTCGATGTCCTCGCGGTAGTTGGTGTTGCCGCCGTCGATGATGATGTCCCCAGGCTCCATCAGACCGGCCAGCTGCTCGACGACGGCGCCGGTGACGGCCGCCGGGATCATCACCCATGCTGCCCGCGGCTTGTCCAGCTTGGCGATGAAATCCGCCAGACTGTCGGTGCCCACGGCTCCCTCTGCCGCAAGCGCTTTGGTGTTGTCGGCGCTGCGGTCGTAGACGACGGCGGTGTGGCCGTCGTTCATGATGCGCCGCACGATGTTGGCGCCCATCCGGCCGAGGCCGATCATTCCCAGCTGCATTTCGCCTCCTACGGACGAGCGGCGCGGTAGCGCCGGATCAGAGCGTTGGTGGAGCTGTCGTGCGCCAGCTCGGCGTCGGACCCCAGCTCGTCGGCCACCTTCTTGGCGAGCACCTTGCCCAGCTCGACGCCCCACTGGTCGAAGGAGTTGATGTCCCACACGGTGCCCTGCACGAACACGCTGTGCTCGTACAGCGCGACGAGCTTGCCCAACGCCGCGGGCGTCAGCCGTTCGAGCAACATCGTGTTGGACGGGCGGTTGCCCTCGAACACTCGATGCGGCACCAGCCAATCGGGCGTCCCCTCCGCCGCGACGGCAGCGGCCGTCTTCCCGAACGCCAGGGCCTCGGTCTGCGCGAAGACGTTGGCAGTGAGCAGGTCGTGGTGTCGGCCGAGTGGGTTGAGCGTGTGCAGGAACCCGATGAAGTCGGCCGGGATGAGCCGGGTGCCCTGGTGGATGAGCTGGTAGAAGCTGTGCTGCCCGTTCGTGCCCGGTTCGCCCCAATACACCGGGGACGTGTCGTAGTCGACCCGGACGCCGGCCAGCGTGACCGACTTGCCGTTCGACTCCATCGTCAACTGCTGCAGGTACGCCGGGAACCGCTTCAGGTAGTGGTCGTACGGCAGGACCGCCTGCGTCTGCGCACCGAAGAAGTTGGAGTACCAGACGGTGAGCAACCCCAGGAGGACCGGCAGATTCTGGGAGAACGGCGCGGTGCGGAAGTGCTCGTCGATCTCGTGGAACCCGCTGAGCATCTCGGCGAACGCGTCCGGTCCGATCGCGATCATCGTCGACAAGCCGATCGCGCTGTCCATCGAATAGCGCCCGCCGACCCAGTCCCAGAAGCCGAACATGTTCATGACGTCGATGCCGAACTTCTCGACCTCCGCGGTGTTCGTCGAGACGGCAACGAAGTGCCTGGCGATCGCGGCGTCGTCGTGCAGCGTGTCCAGGATCCATGCCCGAGCCGTGTGCGCGTTGGTCATCGTCTCAAGGGTCGTAAACGTCTTGGACGACACGATGAACAGCGTTTCTGCCGGATCGAGGTCGCGGGTCGCCTCGGCGAAGTCCGTACCGTCCACGTTCGATACGAACCGGAAGGTCAGGTCGCGGGCGCTGTAGTGCCGCAGCGCCTCATAGGCCATGACCGGGCCGAGATCGGAACCGCCGATACCGATATTGACGATGTTGACGATCTTCTTGCCGGTATGGCCGCGCCACTGCCCGGCCCGCACCCGGTTCGCGAACTCGCCCATCCGGTCGAGCACCTCGTGCACGGCGGAGACCACGTCGACGCCGTCGACGGCGATGCGCTCGCCCCGCGGCGCCCGAAGCGCGACGTGCAGCACGGCGCGGTTCTCCGTAACGTTGATCCTCTCGCCGGCGAACATCGCGTCGATCCGCGCGCGCAGCCCCGATTCCTCGGCCAGGCGGAGAAGCAGACGCAGCGTTTCGTCGGTGACGCGGTTTTTCGAGTAGTCGAGGTAGATGCCGCAGGCCTCGACGGCCAACCGCTCGCCGCGTCCGGGGTCGTCGGCGAACAGGTCGCGCAGATGGACGTCGCGCATCTGCGCGTAGTGATCGGAAAGCTCCTTCCACGTGCTGCGTTCGGGCAACGGCGTCGCTCCTGCGACCATGTGGGGCCCTCCTATCGTCGGTTCTCATCACAGCACCTCCGGCAGACTGGATGCCACCGGTCCCGGTGAACAGCTAACCTCGTCGCGTTATCGGGGACGGAAGGGAGGGCTGGGCCGGTGAGCACACAGCGGCCAAGACTGTCCGTGATCGGCACCGGCTACCTCGGGGCGACTCACGCCGTGTGCATGGCAGAGCTCGGGTATGAGGTCGTCGGCCTCGACGTCGATGCGGAGAAGGTCGGCCGACTCACCAAGGGCGAGGTCCCGTTCTACGAGCCCGGCCTGCCCGAACTGCTGGCCAAGCATCTAACCGATCCGCGCCTGCGGTTCACGACCTCCTACGAGGAAGCCGCCGAGTTCGCCGATGTGCACTTCATCTGTGTTGGCACGCCACAGAAGAAGGGCGAGTACTCAGCCGACCTGCGTTACGTCGAGGCGGCATTCACCTCGCTGTCACCGCACCTTTCCCGCAAGGCACTGGTGGTTGGCAAGTCGACGGTACCGGCAGGTACAGCAGCACGCATGGAAAAGCTGATGCGCAGCCTCACGCCGACGAAGGACGTCGAGCTGGCGTGGAACCCGGAGTTCCTGCGCGAGGGGTTCGCCCTCCAGGACACGATGCACCCGGACCGCCTCGTGTTCGGCGTGAACTCCGACTGGGCCGAGCAGCAACTGCGCGCTGCGTTCGCCCCGATGATCGAGGAAGGCACGCCCGTCATCGTCACCGACTTCGCGACCGCCGAGCTGGTCAAGGTGGCCGCGAACTCGTTCTTGGCCACCAAGATCTCCTTCATCAACGCGATGGCCGAGGTGTGCGAGGCGACCGGCGCCGACGTCACGGCGCTCGCTGAAGCAATCGGTCACGACGAGCGGATCGGCCATCGGTTCCTGCGTGCCGGCTTGGGTTTCGGCGGCGGGTGCCTGCCCAAGGACATCCGCGCCTTCATCGCCCGCGCCGGAGAACTGGGCGTCGATCAGGCGGTCTCGTTCCTGCGCGAGGTCGACGAGATCAACCTGCGCCGGCGCGCCCGCACCCTCGAACTCGGTCTCGACCTGGTCGACGGCACCTATCGCGGCACCCGCATCGCCGTCCTGGGCGCAGCATTCAAGCCGAACAGCGACGACATCCGGGACTCGCCGGCCCTCGATGTCGCCGCATCGATTGAACGGCGCGGGGGCGAAGTCGTCATCTACGACCCGCACGCGATCGAGAACGCACGGCGCGTCCACCCCGAGTTGAGCTATGTCGAGTCGCTCGACGAGGCACTCACAGGCGCGGATGTGACCATGCTGCTCACCGAGTGGGACGAGTTTCGCTCGATGGACCCGGCGGTCGTCCGGGGGCTCGTGGCCCAGCGCAACGTCGTCGACGGGCGCAACGTGCTCGACCCGGTGCGCTGGCGGCGGGCCGGCTGGCGCTACCGCGCCCTGGGCAGGCCGTGAGTCGCGATGAGCGTTCGCGCCATGAGCGACCGTTGCGGAGCGAAGCAGATGCACGCGCCGACGGCGCGCTCGAGCCGGCGACCCTCCCCTTCGGGCGGGAAGGCGGCTCGATGACAGAGCCCGCCTCCACGTGCGGCGGGATGTTCGGCACGTTGGAGCGGCTCGTCCGGGAGAAGCAGCGGGAGTGGCGCACACCTGGCCTGATCGCCGGCGTCGTGCGCGACGGCTCGCTCGAATGGTCGCTGGGCGTCGGGGCCTCAGACGTAGCGCGGCCGGATGGCGCGCCGAGCCCGGACACGGCGTTCGCGATCGGGTCCATCAGCAAGACGTTCACCGCAGTCTCGATCATGGCGCTGCGGGATGAGGGCAAGCTGTCCCTCTCCGATCCGGTATCGCGGTTCCTGGACGTTCCGGCGCATGGGGGCCTGACGCTGCGCACGCTGCTTGCGCATGCGTCCGGGTTGCAGCGCGAGCCGGTCGGCGACCTCTGGGACACTCTCGTCGTCCCGTCCATCCACGAGGTCGTGCGTGACTTGCGCGATGCCGAGCAGGTGCTGCCGGCGCGCCGGCGCTGGCACTATTCCAACCTCGCGTACTCCCTGCTGGGCGAGGTCGTCGCCCGGGTCGACGGGCGGCCGTGGATCGCGGCTGTGCAGGCACGACTGCTCGATCCGCTCGGGATGACCCGCACATCCCAGGCACCCGCGTTGCCGGTGGCCGTCGGCTACTACACGGACCCGTACACGGACCAGGTGCACGCCGAGAAGTGGCCCGACATGGCCGGTTTCTCATCGGCCGGTGGCCTGTGGAGCACGGTGTCCGATCTCGCGCGGTGGGTCACGTTCCTGACGTCAGGGGCCGACGGCGTGCTGCCTGCTGCCACGCTCGACGAGATGAGCCGCCCGGAGATCATGGCCGACCTCGAGGCCTGGACGCTTGCGTGGGGCCTCGGGCTGGAGCTGTTCCGGCGGGATGACCGGATCATGGTCGGCCACGAGGGTGCGATGCCCGGTTTCCTCTCGTGCATCGCGCTGCACCGCGCCGACCGGGTCGGTGCCGTCGTCTTGTGCAACACGTCGGCGGGCGCTTCGCCCGCGGACCTGGCACTCGATCTCGTGTGCACGGTGCTCGACATGTCCCCGCCTCCCGTATCAGCCTGGCGACCCGGACCGGCCCTGCCGGCCGAATTGGCGCCGCTCGTCGGACGATGGTGGTCGGAGGGAGAGTCGTTCACGTTCACCGTCACTGAGGGTCGCCTGGAAGCGCGTAGGGACCGTGACTCCGCGTCCAAGCCGCCTGCCGTCTTCGAGCCCATCGACGCTGAGCGCTACCGCACCGCTTCCGGCCGCGAGGAAGGTGAGCTGCTGCGCATCGAGCGGGACGCAGCCGGTGGCGTCGCCCGGCTGATGTGGGCCGGCTACCCGTTCACCCGCGACCCCCGCACCTTCGGCAGCTGAGCGGCTCGGTTTCGGTCGCCTTTGAGAACGGCAACGACGGGGGTCGTTGTCCGGGCGGTTGCCTTGCGTCGCCGGCTTGCGGATTCTCCTTACGGAATAAGGGTAGACGGCACATGTGGCGGTTGGTAGACTCGCACACATGTTCGAGCAGGTGCCGCCCGTCTCGGAGGTTGACGTGCTCGTCTCGCCGGACGCGGTCGCCGCCGAACTGGCCACCAGCCTGCCCCGTAGCGAGGACACGGC
>DASXSF010000038.1:0-6378 GCA_036506155.1 Jatrophihabitantaceae bacterium | reverse complement strand
GGCCAGCCGGCGCAGCCGGGTATGGTCGGGCGGGTCGACGCTGAGCATGTGCCGGGCGAAGGCGGGGCCGGGCAGGCCCTCGGCGACCACCGCCCCGTCCCGGGCGAGTGCGGCGTGCATGTCCTTGGACAGGGCGGCGTGGTTGAGAGCGGCCTTCGCCTCCTCGTAGCCGACGATCAGCCACGCGCGGTGCCCGTCGGCCAGCGTGACCTCGTGCACCGGGCCGTCCGCCTGGACCTCCGCGAACAGCGGGTACGGGTCGTCTCGGTCGTAATCGCCCCACGCGTCAAGTGCCGGGTTGCGCATCTTGATCACCTAGATCTCGCGAAAGCCTGAGCACAGCAGATTGATAGTGGCCAGCCGGCCATCGATGATCTTGCAGATCGAGGTCTGCGTGCAGGTCCAGCGGGTGCCGCGCTGCGCCAGGTCCAGCCGGTAGTGGATCAGAAGCCGGTCGGCCACCGCCTCGCCTGCCGTCTTCACCAGGTCGACGGTGTCCATGTCGGCGAACCATCCGCCGAAGCGGGCGACGACGGCATCACGGCCGTGCTCTTCGATCGGGCCGCCGGGCAGCAGCGCCCGCAGCCGGACGGTGTCGGTGACCGCAGCGGCCAGCCGGACGCTGTCCCGGCCGGCCACGGCCGCGGCGATCGCCGAGGCCAGCGGATGCTCGTTCATGACGCGCTCCTTTCGCGCCGGCCGGCCAGCGCGTCGAGATGACCGGCGAGGTGCGTGGTCAGCTCGGCGGCGTCGCACGCAGCCCCGTCTATCAGGCTCGACTTGCGGCGGCGCAGGAACGGCATGCCGATCAGGTACAGGCCCCGGCAGGCCGTCACACCGCCGTCGTGGACGACCCGGCCCTTGCGGTCGAGCACCGGGACGTCGAGCCAGGACAGATCGGGCCGGTATCCAGTCGCCCATACGATCGTGCTGATTTCCCCGGACCGCAGGTTCAGGCCCAGCGGCGTGCTGCGCACGACCGTCGGCGCGAACCGCTCACCAGCTCCCCCCGCCCAGGCGTCGATCGTGTTCAGCAGCCGCCCCAGCTTCAGGTCGGCCAGCGCGCACACGTTGGGCAGGGAGCCAGAGAACTGGGCGTCCCCGTCCTGGATACCGGCCAGGCGTCCGGCCAACCGCACCCCGGCCGAGCTCAATGCGTTCAGGTCGACCGTCCGGCCCGGCGAGCCGACCAGCTGCATGGACGGCACGTTCCGCGCCCGCACCAGATCATCGACCTCGTCGTAGCGCTGGTCCAGTACCCCTGAGGCGTCCAGCCACCACAGGATGTCCCGGCCGCGATAGGTGCGTGGCATGCGGACGTGCTCGCCGATGGCGAGCGTGACCGGGCGCCCGGAGCGGTGCAGCTCGTCGGCGAGCTGGACCCCGCTGGCCGAGGCGCCGACCACCAGGACGCCGCCCGGGGGCAGTTCGCCTGGGTTGCGGTAGCCCGCCGGGGTGATCGCGGTGATTCCGGCCGGCACCAGCCGCGCCAGCGTCGGCACCGCGGGCACCGTCGCCGCGCCGCTGGCCAGCACCACCGTCGGCGCGCGCCAGGTGCCTTGGTCGGTTCGGACGACGTATCCGCCTCCGGCTACCCGGACCGAGGTCACCGTCGTGCCGGTCAGTACCGGTGCCGCGGATGCGTCGGCGTAGTCCTCGAGCATCGCCGTGACCTCCCGTGCGCTGAGGTAGCCGTCCGGGTCGTCACCGCGGTACCCGTAACCGGGCAGCCGGGTCATCCAGTTCGGGGTGAGCAGCCGCAGCGAGTCCCACCGCTGCGTGCGCCATGAGTTCGCCACCTCTGCGCGTTCGAGGACGACGTGGTCGATCGAACGCGCGGCGAGGCAGTGGCTCATGGCCAGCCCGCAGTGGCCGGCACCGACGATCACGGTGGTCGTACTCGGCACGGCTGCGCCTCCCCCTGCTCGCTCGGACTGGATCAGCAGACCTCGACGGTGACGTTCGTCGGGTTGGTGATGATGTCGTAGACGGCGGAGCGCTTCTGCGACTGCGCGACCAGCGCCTTGATCTCCTCGGTGGTGGCGTCGGCATCGATCTGGTAGCTGACGGTGACGCCGCTGAATCCGTTGCGAATGTCCGGGTCGGCGCCGAGGATCCCGTGCAGGTCCATCTCGGCGGTGAGGGTGGCCCGCACCGACCGCAGCTGGATCGACCTCTGCTGGGCGACGGCGGCCACGCCAGCGGTCAGGCAGCTGCCGAGGGCGACCAGGACAATCTCCACCGGAGTGACGCCCTTGTCCTGCGCGGCGAACTGCAGTGGGTGGTCGACGTCGTAGCTGAACGTGGTGTGGTGCTGTTGCTCGTCGCCGAAGCCGTAGAACGTCTCGACATCCGAGCGGCTGTGCGTGCCGTTGACCCAGGACACCGTGGAGCGCCATTGGAACTGCGCGATCTCTGGGGTGTCGCCCAGAGCCTCGCGCACGCCGAGCAGCGCTTCTACGTTGACGCCGTTGTCGACTGGGGTTTCGGTGGTGGTCATGTGTTCCTCCTTGATGCGTGTCGGTCATTCGATCGACCGACCGACTTACCGATACGGGGTCGGACTTGGGTTCCGTGATACATGGCGGTGCTAGATGAGTTCGGCGATGAGCTGGGCGGCGCGGGCAGCGCCGTCGGTCTCAACGTCGCGGTAGCTGACGGGCTTGCCGGCCAGCTCGGTGATGTGGGCGGCGATGAGGTCGGGGTCGGTGGTGGCGTAGTCCATGCAGTGGCCGGCGCCGTAGCGGTCGAGCCGGTGGCGGACGTGGAAGTTCTGCTCGAAGTGGTGCCCGAGCGGGAAGTAGAGGAACGGGCGCTTGGCGGCGGTCAGCTCCATGGTGGTGGTTAGCCCGCCCTGGACGATGGCGAGGTCGCAGACGCACAGATGCTGGTAGAGCCGGTGGACGTAGCCGCGCAGCTCAAGACCGGCCCGCTGGGGGAAGGCCGCCGGGTCGATGCGGGGGCCGGTCACCACGATCATCCGCAGCTCCGGCACGGCCTTCTTGGCGAGCGGATAGGCGGCGGCGACCTTGTCGATGAGGGCTTGGCCGACGCCGCTGCCGCCAACGGCGACCACGCAGACCAGTTCGTCATCGCGGTACCCCAGCTCGGAGCGGAGCGGCGCCACCTCGTCGGGCTCGGGCGGGGTGAAGCCGGTGATATAGCCGGAGTAGGAGAAATGCCGCGTCGTCCAGTCCCGGATGGCCGGCAGGCTGCCCCCGAAGGTGTCCGGCACGATGTCGTGGTCTTGCCCAACGAAGATGGCCCGGTCCCTGATCCAGGGGTAGCGGTCGATGTGCTCGATCATCTCGGCGTTGTAGTCGGTCGTCAGGAAGGCCTCCCGCTCCCCGCCGTCGGGCATCGGCAAATAGCCGACGAAGTCGGTGAGCCACACGTTCTGGCCGCGTTTCAGTTCCGGGTTCTCGTGCCAGTAGTAGTCGACGTCCCAGGCCTCGTCGCCGATGACCAGGTCGTAGCGGCCCTCCTCGACGACCTCCTGGAACACCATGAAGTTGGCCACCAGGATCTCGTCCATCCGGCGCAGCGCCTGGAAGCAGTGCAGGTCGTGCCCGGCGGCCTCGGAGGCGACGTGCGCGGACTCGCTGGCCAGCCACTGGCTGGCGGGGTGGATGCGCTCGCCTTCGGCCTCCAGGACGGTGGTCACCGGGTGCTGGGCCAGCCAGTCGATCTCGAGTTCGGGGCGGAGCCGTTTCAGCTCCTTGGCGACGGCCACGTCGCGGCGTGCGTGGCCAAGCCCGATAGGGGAAGACAGGAACAGCGCCCGCCTCGGGCGGCACGGGCCGCGGGTCCAGGTTGTCGTGTACATGGGCGCCCCCGTGATCCTGTCTACGAATCCGGTGATCAGCCGGGTGACCTTCACCGGGTCCCGGCCATGGGGCAGGTGGCCGGCGCCCTCCAGCACGACCAGGTCACCGCCGGTCAGCTCGGCCAGCCGCCGTCCCCGGGCAACTGGCTGGCAGCGGTCATCGGAACCGTGCAGGACGCGCACCGGGCACCGTACCCGGCGGCATAGCGCCTCGGCCTCGCTGCCGGCCGGCGCGGCCCGCCCTTCGCGTTCGGCGATCATCGCCTCGGCGTCGGTGTCCAGCGCCCAGCCCACCGTGTCCTCGTACTGCTTGGTCGAATGCGGCTCGGGCAGCTGCTGGCCGAAGAAGAACTCGATCCACTCGCGGTAGCCGCCGTCCTGCCGCCAGAAGTGCCGGTTGCGCATAGCCCAGCCCGACGGCGCATCCACCGCGTCCGCCCACCGCCGGTCCGGTTCCAACGTGTGCGGATGCGGCGGCGCGACGGCGACCGCCGGGTCGATCGCGAGCAGCCCGGCGACGCGCTCGGGGTGGTCGGCGGCAAGGCACAGCGCCCAGGGCACTGCGTGACAGTGCGCGACGAGAAAAGCCAGGTCGACACCGGCCGCATCGAGCACCGCCAGCAGGTCGGCGGTCACCTCGGCCGGCGCGTAGCACTCCGACGTGTGAGGGCGGTCGGATCTGCCGGTGCCCCGGCCGTCGGTCGTGATAACGGTGAACCGGCGCGCCAGGGACGGAACGATCCCTTTCCACGACCGTGCGTGCGTGATCGGCGAGGCCGGGATGAGCAAGAGCGCTGGTTCCCCGTGACCAAAGACTTCGAAGGCGACGCGGACGCCGTCGCGCTGAACGACGCCCTCCCGGTCCGGCGTCCGCGCCCTCATCGCCGGACCCGATCTGCGAACTGCTTGATGAGCAGGTTGACCCGCACCGGGTCCCTCGCGTGCGGGAAATGGCCGGCGCCCGCGAGCGTGACCAGTGCGCCGCCTGTGCAGTCGGCCAGCGCCTCGCCCTCGGCATGGCCGCGCAGCGCATCGTGCGTGCCGTGCATCACCAGAACCGGGCACGCAGCCCTTGCGGCAAGCCGGCGGGTCGCCGCTGCGTCACAACATTCCAGGCCACGGTGCGCCGCCGCCAGCGTCTCGCCGTCGATCTCTAGCGCCCACCCAATCGCGTCCTCGATCTGTTTCGTCGAGTGCTGCTCGATAAAGATGCGCCCCACAAAGAACGTGACGAACTCGGGGTAGTTCGTCTTCCAGTAGTGGGCGTTGTAGGTCTGCCAGCCGACCGGGTCGTCGAGCACCTTGTCAAAGCGCTGCACCCGGCGTACTGCCAGCGGCGGTACCAGCGGTGCGGTGGGCGCGATGAACACCGACCCCAGCACGCGATCCGGATGCTCGGCGCACAGCCGCAGCGCCCAGAATGCGCCACACGACACGCTGACCAGGACCGCGCTGTCGATTCCGGCGGCGTCCATCACCGCCACCGCATCCGAAGCGAACGCGATGTCGCTGTAGGCACTCGCGTCGGCCGGCCGGCCGGAGCCGCCGCTGCCCCGCCCGTCGAAACACACCACCGTGAAATGCCGTGCCAGATACGGAACCTGCATCTTCCAATGACGGGAATGCACGATCGACCAGGTCGGCAGCAGCAGGATCGCCGGCCAGCCCTGCCCGTAGCGCTCGTAGCGGATCTCGACACCGTCGCGGACGACGATCCCATCGCTGTCGGGGTAGCGGGCTCTCATCGCGGCCGCCCCCGCTCCGGCGGCTCCTCGAGCATTCGCAGCAGTTCACCGATCTTGCGCAGGCCCTGGCGCGCCGCAATCTTCGAGTCATCCAGGCCGAGCAGAATCACTGTCTCTGCTCCCAGGAACGGCAGGCCTGCCAGTGCGGCCAGCTCCTCCGCGGTGAACGGGCTCAGCGAGCCGAACCGCTTGGCCGCCCGCTGCGCCACCTCGGCCAGAAGATCGAACCAGCCCTGCACCTCGGCGGACACCGCGTCGGCGATCTCGGGGTTGGACCAGCCCGCCGCCGTCATCTCCATCAGCACCCGCACATAGCCCGACTCAAGGTCGTCGTCGAAGAAGTCGCATGCCTGCAGCCACTGCTCCCACAGCGGCTTGTCGCTCTCGTACATCGCCGACTGCCGCGCAAGCCGCATCCGGTTCTCCATGTCCAGCACCGCGAGCATCAAGTTTTGCTTCGACCCGAAGTGGTAGTGAATCTGGCTCAGCGGCACCCCTGCCGCCTCCGCGATGCCCCGCGTCGACAAGTTCGCGTAGCCGACGTCCAGAAGCACGCCCTTGGCCGCGGCCAGAATCCGCAGCCGGGTGTCCTGCTCCACCACCATGAACCCCCTGGCGCAGACACGGACCCAGTGGCGAGGCCTCGTTCGGTCGTCTGACCGACATCATCATCATGCACTGCCGTCGTCTCTGTCAAGGTCGGTCATGAACATGAACACCCAGGTGACCCAGCTCCGGTTCGAGGCGGCCAGCGGGCACGCCACGATGGTCGCCTACTCAACGCCCAGAGCCCGTGGAGTTCGGGCT
>DASXSF010000037.1:0-152472 GCA_036506155.1 Jatrophihabitantaceae bacterium | reverse complement strand
TCCGCCGCCAGCAGCCGCAGCACCTGGCTGAACAGCCCACCCAACGCCGTCTCGTGCCGGGCTCGGAACCGGGCGATGCTCGCATGATCCGGACGCAGGCCGGCGACGATCACCCGGTAGGCCACGTCGCGCACGCACCGCTGCTCGATCACCCGGCTGGAGCGCTCCCCCTGGCAGTAGCCCTACAGCAGCAGCGCGGTCATCATCTCCGGGTCGAACGCCGCCCGGCCATGCCCGTCGGCCCGATGGCGACGGCGAAACTCGCCCAGATCCACGGTGGCAACCGGATCTAGCACAACGAACACCAGATCGTCCTCGGGCAGCCACTCCCGCATATCCACCGGCATCAACAATGGCCGATCACGCTGCGGGTAAAGGAAGTTCTGCGGCACACGCCATGATCCCAACCACCAGCGCAGCGCAGTCGCAGGCGCGCCGTTTATGCGACAGGCTCAGTTATGCGTTCCCTATCGCGTCGCGGCGTGAGCCTGCGAACCGTGTTGTCGGCGCAAGACGCGCCCCTGCCCGCCGATCTGCACGAAACCCCTGGGGCCGCGTGGCCGT
Organism: Jatrophihabitantaceae bacterium; assembly: GCA_036506155.1. Lineage (GTDB taxonomy): Bacteria > Actinomycetota > Actinomycetes > Mycobacteriales > Jatrophihabitantaceae > DASXRA01. The sequence goes on along the minus strand of DASXSF010000037.1, from coordinate 151,908 downwards.
ACATATGATCCGTCAGAGTCGACCGGACCTGCCGACTTCGGGACTGTATGAGCTAGGAGGTCGCTCGCGCGCGTCGGTGCACACTTGGACCGATTCTGCTAACCAGCCCTAGATCCACACCGCGCGCAGGACCCCGGTGTGGCTCGCCCAGCCCAGTCCACCCAACGGAAACCAGGACGCTGGGCTCAGGAGCAAGTGCACAGCCACAAGTCCGCGAACTGGGTTACCCGGCCGCTGTCGCCGCGCTGACACGGCGCCATGCGGTAGCGGGGCTTCGCGCTCACCGACCATCGATATGCGCGCCGCTGCTTTCAGCGAACGTCGCACCTGCCAGTTAACAGCCGGCCGGAGCGATTACTTGTTGCGCTTCTCTACGGCATTGAGGGCGCGGTCGACGGCGGCGTCTACGGCGAGACCCATCGCGGCGCCGCCGATGACGTCAAGCGGTAGGTGGGCGCCGACGTAGATGCGGCACAGGCCAACGGTTGGTACGGCGACGAGGGTGGCGAGCCGGCCGGTTCGGCCAAGTTCGGGGTAGGCGGCGGTACCGAGTGCGAGCGCTACGCCGGCGTGGCCGGACACGTACCCTAGTCCGGCGGCTTCCTTGCCTCGGCTTCGCGTGCCGTCGAGAAGGGAACTCGGTCGCGGCCGGCGGTAGACGCGTTTGATCGCTTTGGACAGCGCCCAGCTGCCGACGCCGCCGAGAGCCAGTCGGGGGGCCAGCCGGGGCCGTCCGGACAGCCATGCCACTGCGCTCGCCACGGGGCCGGCCGCTAGCGTGCCGGCTTGCATCACGACCCAGGCAGGGGGGAACAGCCGGTCGGGCAGGTCGTTGACCGCTCGGAACACTGCGGCCTCGCGGCGACCGATGCTGCGGTCGTGCACGGCCAGCCCGGACAAGGCCAGCCCGGACAGGCCAAGCAGGAGCCGGACCTCGGGATCGGCCAGGTGGTGCAGTGCGGCGCGGCAGCGGTCGTTGTTCATGGATCCAGCCGAACGCCCAGCCGACGCTGCACCTCAAGACGCAACTGTTGGCGCGGCACAAATCCGACCGTCGACGCCAGCTGTGACATGAGCGCGATGTGCGGGCCCCGCTCGAAGTCGAAGCTGTAACTCACGCATCCTCCTGGGAAGACGTCGTACATCGTTCCGGCGTAGCGCGGATCGATTCCGCGCAGTTGCAGGTAGGTCCGCCCGCCAGGTGTCCGGGGTGCGATCGGCGTGGCCGCACCGACGGTGCAGGATGCGGACAGCAGCACGTGGACAGGGTGGTCGGGGTTGCGGTCGGATCGCAGCGTAAAGCGGGTATACCCCTTGTGTACGTGCAGCCCCGTGCCGCGCCACCCCGGCTGCAGTGCACTGATGCATGGCACGTACGAGGTCGACGGTACCGACTGGGCAATGAGCGCTACCCGCTCGATCGATCCGCATCGGGGAACCTCGGCGGCAGTCGTGAGGCTACATGAGCTCACGCCGAGTATGACGGCGAGGCACGCCGCGAGCATCGCGCAGTGGCTGGTCCATCGGGCGCGGTGGCTATTCACAGCAACCCCGCCAGCCGGGCGTAGGTGTACACCGCGCCCGCCGCGAACGCTGCCGCGAGCAGGACGCACGCGCTGACGCCGAAGCGCCTCATCGTCCACAGCTGGATGTGCACCGGGGGCCGGGCCGGGGCGAGGGCCCGGAAGCGTCCGAGCAGGTCACGCCCGTCAGCACGCAGCCTCGCTCGCAGCTGCGTGGGGATCGTGACGCTTCGGCTCGCAGCGAACGCTTCGGCCAGGTCGTCCAGGGCAAACAGGCGGGTCGCCCGTTCGTAGACAAGCTCGGCGTTGCTGACGAGTGCCAGGGTCAGCATCATGTTCGCGAGGTCCACCGCCTGCCGCCAGGGTGTCGGGCGCACCGTGGCGAACGCGACATCGATGAGCTTGATCCGTCCGCCGTGCAGGAGCAGGTTCGATGGCTTGATGTCCCGGTGCGCGACGCCCATCTGCCATAGCCGCCGGACGATCGCAAGCGCATCGTCGATCTCGCGTTCGCCGACCGGCCCCAGGTCCACCTCGCGAGCCCCTTCGTAGAACTCCATCACGATCAGGTACTCGCGCTCCGGCGTGATCTCAACCAGCCCGTAGGGCTGCGGCGTGGGCAGGCCGCCGTCGCGGAGCAGCCGCAGCATGTGGTCCTCGTACTCGACCAGCCGGCGCACTGTCGAGAACGGCTTCTCGTCCTCGAGCCGTCCATAGAGCACCATCCGCGACAGCTTGTAGGAACGGTCGGCGCGCAAGTGACTGGTCGCGTAGAGCTTCGCGAAGAGCGTGATCTCGCTGCCGTCCGCGTTCTGCGCGCGGATCCGTAACGGTGTTGAACCTGCCGATCCGGCAAGGCCGTACGGCTCCACACTCGACGCGCGAATGCCGAGCTGCTGGTCGAGCGCACGCACGATCGCCGTGCCACGTTCGCCCCCGACGTCGAGGTGGGCCCGGCGCGGGCCGTGGTAGCCGACCGGGAAGACCTCGTCCGGGGTGAGCAGTCGGAACGCCACGACCGGCAGTGCCCAGCCGAGCCCGAGGGCAGCCAGTTGGTCGCTCGGATGGTCGACGCTGAGCATCAGTCGTGCCGCACACAGCCCGGCGACGGCGACACCGGCTAGCCACTTGCCGCGGTTGCGCCATCGCCCGCGCGGCACGGTGGTGTAGAGCACGCCGACCGCGACCGTAGCCAGCAGAGCCACCGGCGTTGCCGGGTGGGCGTATCCGGTCCAGTCGCCGAGGATGCGCACGCCGGCGGGCCGCATCCGCCCCTGCAGCAGCCCCAGCGAGCCGGCCACGAGTACGACGACCAGCACGACCGTCAGGTACGTGAGCAGGTGGCGTATCCGACGGGCGACGAGCAGAACCGCGATGGTCGCCCAGCCCAGGACGCGCACGACGTTGATCGAGCCGAGGTGCTCCAGCGCGTGCATCGACGAGGTGACGGGATGGTTGCGCAGCCCCGCCAGTGCCGCTACTACCGCATTGTCCACCCGGGTCACCGCGACTCGAGACGGATGCACTGCCAGCGCGACTTCGAGCATCGCGACGGCGACGATCGCCCCCAGGTACCAGCGTGTGCTCGGCGCGACATGTCTAGGCAGCGGCGGCGGCTCGCCGGACGGCCGGCGCCGCCGGCCGATCGCGGCCGCGGCGACAACCGGCGCGATCGGCTCCGGTGACGCGCCTAGCTTGCGCATGCCTTCACCCCGATCGCAGGCTGTACAGGGAGGGCGTCGTGGACGGCAAGCGCGGGACAAGACACCGGACACGCCTCGGTACGCTGCTTGTGGGGGTTGCCGTGCTGGGCGGGTGCAGTCACGGCACCGGGCACCGTGCCATGGTCACCCCCCCGCGGGGCGAGTCCGTGATCGTGGCGTCGTTCAACTTCCCGGAGAGCGAACTGCTCGCGGAGATCTACGCGCAATCGCTGGAGCACGCGGGTGTGCCGGTACAGCGCGAGTTTGACCTCGGCCCGCGTGAACTGGTTCAACCGGCGCAGCGGCAGGGCTTGGTCGACGTCGTGCCGGAGTACCTGGGCACGGCGCTGACCAGCATCGCGCCGGGCGCCAGCGTCGACCGGATGGACCCGGCCGCCGTCCTCGCCGCGCTGCGCAGCCACCTCGCGCCGTGGCACCTCTCGGCGCTGCGACCGGCCGCGGCGTCGGATCAGAACGGCTTCGCGGTTACCCCGGCCACGGCTGGCAGGCTCCACCTGCGGACCCTGAGCGACCTCGCCGCCGCCAAGCCAGCGCTCACCATGGGCGGACCGTCGGAGTGCCCGACCCGGCCGTACTGCCTTGCCGGCCTGCAGCGGCTGTACGGCCTGCGGGTCAAGCAGTTCCTCCCGTTCGACGACGAGACGCAGCGGATGGAGGCACTCTACGAGGGCGTCATCGACGTTGCCGTGACGTTCACAACCGATGGGTGGCTGGCCACGCGACGCCTGGCTCTGCTGCGCGACGACCGCCGGCTCCAGCCAACCGAGCAGGTGGTGCCTGTCGTCTCGGACCGGGTATTGCAACGTTATGGCATGCGCCTGCAGCACTCGCTGGATGCCGTGTCGGCGCGCCTCGACTCGCGCAGCTTGATCTTCCTCAACTGGCGCGTGACCGTCGCCGGCAACGACGTCCACGCCGAAGCGCACGGCTGGCTGGAGCGCCACGGCCTGCTCGCCGCGGCGCGCTGAACGTGCTGTCCTCACCGCGGCCTCGCTGCATAAGCTGCCGCAGCTGCCCGCTCCAGGCGCCGCGCCGTGGCCGGCACGTCTCGAGTAACGAGGAACTCGCGCAATGCCGCCTGCATGCCGGCGCCCGGCGTGGAACCGAACGCCGCGGGCTGCAGGTCGGACAGGTCGAAGCGGAACCCGTCGCCGGCCTCGATCAGCCGGCGCGCGATCGAGCGAGTCAGCGCGTCGGGATACACGGCGAGGTCGAGCGACTGGTTTGGCGAGATAAAGCCGCCGTGGGCAGCCCAGATCGCGGCGCCCGCGGGGTCGGCGAGGTAGCGCATCAACTCGGCGGCGGCGTTCGACCGGCGCAGCTGGACCGCGACGTCGCCGCCGCCGACGACTCCGGGGACACCCGGGCGGGCAGCCGGGAACGGCGCGGCGTCGACGTCGACGCCGATGCGCGCGCGTGTCCGCGAAGAGACGACGCTCGCGACGAAGTCGCCCTCGCAGACCATCGCAGCACCGGCCGGCGCGCCGAACGCCTCGGCGACGGAGTCCTCAAAGCCGGTACGCAGCGTCGTGGTAACCCCGCCGCGCAGGAAGTGCGGCGCAAGCACCTGAGCCATTAACCTCAGGGTCGACTCAACGGACTGGTCGGTCCACGGAATCCGGTGCGCAGCGAGCCGGTCGTAGTCGCGCGGCCCGGCCAGCTGCAGGTAAAGGTTCTCGAACCAGTCGGTGATCGTCCACTGGTCACCGCCACCGACGGAGAAGGGCGCCACGCCGCCGACACGGATGGTGCGCTCGGCTTCGAGCAGGCTGCCCAAGTCGCCGGGCGGAGCGATACCGACGCGTTCGAACGCCGCGAGGTTGTACCAGAGCAATGACTTGTTCGCCGCCTTGAACCACACGCCGTAGGGGCGCCCGCCGCTCGACGCAAGCGCCTGCCACACCGATGAGTAGTCGCGGCGTACCAGACCAGCGGTCTCACTGTCGAGCGGTACCAGCCGGCCGGCCCCGGCGTAGCGATGGAGCAGCCCCGGTTGCGGCAGCAACGCCACGTCCGGCGGATCGCCTGCGGCGATTCGCGTGTCGAGCGCTTCGGGGACGTCGTGCCGCGCCGACGTGTACGTCACGATGGCGCCGGTGCGGGCAGTGAATCCGCGCAGCACCTCGGCGAAGCGTGCCTGCTCCACGCCGGTCCAGGCCGCCAGGACCTCCAGGTGCGCGCCGGTCAATCGCGCATACCCGCCGTCGGCCCCCTCGCTCGCACACGACGCCATCGCCGCCGTCAGCGTGACGCCCACCGCTGCTGTGAGTGCACGCCAGCGGCACACCCGAAGCGGCATTCACGGCCTCCTCTAGGTACCGGTCGCAGCCAGGTTCGCTTCCCAACTGCCCATCCAAGCAGGGCCGTTCGTAACTCGCCGGCCCGATTTGCACGCCGAATGCTGGGATGTATTAACGTGGCCGCGGCGGACTTCTTGCCGCCGTCCCATGCGTGGAGCTTGTCATGGCCACATTGTTCGCCGAACCCGCCACCATTGCCGAGCCGGCGATCGCGACTCACACCATCGATCGCACGAAGGTGTACGGCCGCAGCCAGACCGAGGTGCGCACGCTAGACGGCATCACCGTGGCGTTCACCGCGAAGCGATTCACCGCCATCATGGGGGCTGTCCGGCCGGGGAAGTCCACGCTGCTGCACTCCATCGCCGAGCTCGACTCGCTGACATCGGGCCAGGCGTTCATCGGCTCGAACGACCTGAGCCGCCTCGACGACAGGCACCTCACGCGGCTGCGCCGCGACCGCGTCGGGTTCGTCTTCCAGGCCTACAACCGGGTGCCGACGGACGCGCTGGAGGACATCACGCTGCCGCTGCGGCTCGCTGAGCTTGCCGGGCTCTTGCGCCACATTGGGAACGGTGGTTGCGTAAGGAGCGAACTACGTCGGTAGTCGGCTGCCTGGGGGAACAGTGGGCAGGGCACGCAGGGTCGCTGAGATTCCGGCCGGGAGCTGGACCAAGTGGCTTGTTGTGGGTTTTTGGGTGGTCGTGGTGGTGGTCGCGTTCCCGCTGGCGGGAAAGCTCACCGGTGCGGAGAAGAATGACGCGAAGGCCTGGCTGCCCGGGAAGGCCGAGTCGACCAAGGTCGTCGAGGTGCAGGCGCGTTTCCAACCGCCGAACACCTACTCCGGGGTCGTCGTCTATGAGCGTGCCTCGGGTCTGACCGCGGCGGATCGGGCCAAGGTGGCCACGGACGCCCGGAAGTTCGCCGGGATCCACGGTGTCGTGCCTGGCAAGATCGCGGGCCCGATCGTCGCCGCTGACGACAAGGCCATGCAGATCGTCCTTTGGGTCGATCTGGGCAAGAAGGGCTGGAACAACGCGCCTAAGGTGGCCGACGCTATCCGCTCGATCACCGCGTCGAACGCGAATGGCCTGAGCTCCCATATCACCGGCCCGCTCGGAAACGCGGCCGATAACAGCGAGGTATTCAAGGGCATCGACAGCACGCTTTTGTACTCGGCGGTGGCGGTCGTCATCGTGATCTTGCTGATTACATACCGAAGCCCGCTGCTGTGGCTGCTGCCGGTGCTGTCCTCCGGGGTGGCGCTGATAACCGCCCAGGCGGTGGTCTACCTGCTCGCCGCGCATGCTGGCCTTACCGTCAACGCGCAAAGCGCGGGCATCCTGTACGTGCTGGTCTTCGGCGCCAGCACGGACTATGCGCTGTTGATCGTCGCGCGCTACCGGGAGGAATTGCGCCGCCACGACCGCCGGCACCCCGCGATGGCGGAGGCGCTGGTGCGCGCGGGCCCGGCGGTCATCGCGAGCGCGTCGACAGTGATCATCGCGCTGCTGACGGTGTTCGCCGCGGAGCTGAACTCGACGAAGGATCTGGGCCCAGTGCTTGCGATCGGCGTCGCGGTCGGTGCGCTGGCCATGTTGACGCTGCTGCCGGCGCTGCTGGTGAGCTTCCCCCGCGGGGTCTTCTGGCCGTATCGGCCGACCTACGGCTCCTCCGAGCCGACAACCCGCGGTATGTGGGCGCGGGTCGGGTGGAGCATGACAGCCCGGCCGCGGATGATTTGGATCACGACCACCGCGGTTCTGGGTGTCATGGCGCTGGGGCTGATCGGCCTGAAGGCCAATGGCCTGACCAACGCGCAGTCCTTCCGCGGGCATCCCGATTCAGTGATTGGTGAGACCGTGCTCGCCCGGCACTTCCCCGCGGGCGCGGGGGTGCCCGTCATCGTGATCGGCAACGAGAGCGCGGCGGCCCCGCTGCGGTCTGCCTTCGCCGCAACCCGGGGAATCGCGGCCGTGACCCCGCCCGCGGCCCGGGCCGGCCATGCCTATCTCGAGGGAACGCTGACCTCGCGGCCTGACAGCCAGGCGGCGTACGCCACGATCGACCGGGTGCGATCCGCAGCGCACGCGGTATCTGGCGCTGATGCGAAAGTGGGCGGCAACACCGCGATCTACCTGGACGTGAAGCGTGCCTCCGCGCACGACCGCGAGATCATCATTCCGCTCATCCTTGTCGTGGTCTTCGTCATCCTTGGGTTGCTGCTGCGGTCGCTTGTGGCGCCGTTGATCCTCACCGCCACAGTGGTGCTCTCCTTCGCCGCCGCCCTCGGCGTCAGCGCCTTCTTCTTCAACCACGTCTTCGGGTTCGGCGGGGCCGACACCTCGTTCCCCCTGTTCGTGTTCGTGTTCCTCGTCGCACTCGGCATCGACTACAACATCTTCCTGATGACCCGGGTGCGCGAGGAGGCGAACAAGCACGACGCCCGGCACGGTGCGCTCACCGGGCTCGCCGCCACCGGCGGGGTCATCACCTCAGCCGGATTCGTGCTCGCCGGCACGTTCGCAGTACTCGCGACGATCCCGGCAACCTTCCTGACCGAGCTAGGTTTCGCCGTTGCCTTCGGCATCTTGCTGGACACGATCATCGTGCGGTCCGTGCTAGTTACCGCGCTGAACCTGGACCTCGGCCGGTGGATGTGGTGGCCAAGCAGACTGTCACACAAACCGGACCCGCGCCCGGAGGAACTCAGCAACGAACGCACAGCCATGACCCCGGCTTGACTGCCCAGCCCCTCTGCGCGATGTGGTTTCTCCCCGGCCTAACGCAGGGTCGGGTCGAGCAGTCCATGAAGCTGCACATGCCGTGGCAGACGGTGTTTCCGGCCTGACACGCCAGCCGGTCTGGCTGGCAGGAAGGCGCGGAGATGGCCGCGACACTGCCGGATGTGGCAGCGAAGAAGCGGGCCGAGCAGTCGGCCGAACAGCAGGCGGCGGCCGAGCTGGTGCGCTTGGCCAAGGAGCAGGGTCTGTCGTTGACCGGCCCGGACGGGCTGCTCAAGCAGCTGACCAAGACCGTCATCGAGACGGCATTGAACGAGGAGATGACCGAGCACCTCGGGTATGAGAAGCACGACCCGACCGGCGCTGGCACCGGCAACGTCCGTAACGGGACCCGCGCCAAGAAGGTACTGACCGAGCACAGCGGTGCGGTGGAGATCGAGGTGCCGCGGGATCGGGCGAGCAGCTTCGAGCCGCAGATCGTCAAGAAGCGGCAACGGCGGTTGAGCGGGGTCGACCAGGTCGTGCTGTCCCTTTATGCCAAGGGGCTGACCACCGGGGAGATCAGCGCGCACTTCGCCGAGATAGACGGCGCCTCGGTGAGCAAGGAGACGATCTCGCGGATCACTGACAAGGTGCTCGAGGAGATGAATGACTGGGCCGCCCGGCCACTGGATGAGAGCTACGCGGCGGTGTTCATCGACGCCATCGTGGTGAAGGTGCGCGACGGGCAGGTGGCCAACCGACCGTTCTACGCGGCCATCGGGGTCAGCCTGGCCGGTGAGCGCGACATCCTCGGTCTGTGGGCTGGGCAGGGTGGTGAGGGCGCGAAGTTCTGGATGAGCGTGCTGGTGAGTGAGCGTTGCGAATGATCTTGGCTATGAGTGGGTGTTCGCTGATGGGCAGGTCGACGCGCAGCTGGTCGCACTCCCTGCATCGGGTTGTGGTCCCGTACGCTTCCGGCATGACCGCGACCTTCACGGTCGGCAGGCGCGGTGAGCCCGCTCCGGCCGGCCGCAGCGCAGCGGCTTTGCTGATCACGGGCTGGGTGGTGGCGGTCGTCGCGTCCTATGTAGGCGAGCCGAACCACGGACTGACGCTCAAGTTGGTCACCGCGTTTCTGCTCTGGCGCGTGTGGCGCGGTGCGACGTGGAGTCGCTATTTCCTTATCGGCCTGTCGGTTGTGTCTGCGGGCCTCGCTGTCGGGCTGAGCCTCGCGATCATGCTTGGTGCCACCGGCATTGTCGCCCGTTCCCTTGCCATGTTCGGGCTGTACGCCGTGGTTGGTGCGCTGCTATGTGCGCCCTCGATCCGTCGTCTTCGCCGATAGAGATTTAACCGTTGCGCCGTCCACCGCCATTCGAGGTCAAATCTCGTCGAGTGGCGCAAGGACGGCTCCCGCCTCGAGCGCGATGGACTCCTAGTTGGGCTCACCTGACGCCGAGGTCGGTCTATACGAAGCGACGGAAATGCCGCGGTCAGCGCGCCGGTAACCATCGATTGGACGCAGAAACGCCCGCTCTGGTGCTGAGTCGAGGCGGCGCGGGTCGTGGTTGCGCAGCCGATGGACGCCGCGGCAATCTGGACGCCCTGGCGCATGGGTGGCAACGTGATCGCCGGGAGTTCGCCGCGCGGTGTTGCGGCCGAGCGTGCGGGAGGCGGCCGGATGAAAGTGCGTCTGCTCGGGTTCGGAGCGATCGAGGTCGATGGGCAGAAGTACGACTACGACATCGTCATCGACGGCGGCGAGGTGCGGAAACGGAAGAAGAAGCCCTCGAAGCCGCGCCGCGATGAATACGGGCACACCCCTCTGTCGGCTGCCGAGGAACTCCCTTGGGGCGGAGGTCGGCTGATCATTGGCACCGGAGCACATGGCTCGCTGCCGATCACGCCCGACGTCCTCGACGAGGCTCGCCGTCGGGGCGTCGACGTTGATGCCGTCCCGACGGTGGAGGCTTGCCGCGTGCTCGCGGGTCTCGACTCGCGTCGGGTCCACGCTGTGCTTCATGTCACGTGCTAGCCGTGCGGCTTGGAGCTTTGAGTTCGCTGTTCAGCGTTGCGCAGACGGCCGCAACGCACGCTCTATGCCGCCGGTCGTGCGCACACGTGCCGAGTGACTCGCGGCCGGCCAATAGGCTGCGGTGGTGATTCTCCGATGAGGGCACAGGTGACCGCGCTCATCTGAATCGGTTCTGGCACATATTCCGTGATGTCAGGACGCGAGTAGGACGCGTTTTCGGAGAAGGTCGAATTTGGCGCGGCCGTACATTTGTCGTTTGATCATTTTGATGCGGTTGACGTTTCCTTCGACGGCTCCGGAGTTGTGCGTCAGGGTCAGGCCGTTGACGACGGCGAGGTGATCGGTTTTCAGGCCGGCGGTGAAGGAGTGCAGGGCCGGCAGGTCGTCGGCGTGGACTTGGTCGATCCAGGTGTCGAGACGCTCGCCGCGCAGGCCGGTGAGGATCTTGGCGAATTCGCTGACGTGGCCGGTGAGGGTGTCGAGGTGCGGGCAGCGGGTGCGGGCGTCTTTGAGCCGTACCTGCTGTTCGGCTTCGAGGTGGTCCGGGTCGGTCATGATCCAGCCGGTGAGGTGGCGGACCTTGGGCGGTCGGGTACCGGCGGCGGCGCGGTGCGGGTGGCCCGGAACGGGTGCAGGTAGCGGCGCACGGTTTGGGCGCTGCCGCGGTACCCATCGGCGCGGATTTCCGCGTAGAGGGAGGCGGCGTCGGTGAGCCCGGCGTTGAAGCGCCGGTGCAGGTGGGCCTTGAACGGGTCGAGCAGGGTGCCGCGGGAGGTGGTCTTGGCCAGCAGTTCGTCGAGCCCGCTAGCGTGCGCGAAACGGCGCACGGTGCGTCGGTCTAAATGAAGTTCGCGGGCGATCGCGCTGATCGAATACCCCTTGCCGCGCAGGGATTGCACGGCCGCGTACCGGTCCCGGGTACGGGTGACGAGCCGTGTCTCGAGCGGCGGCGAGTCCTCGACCGGCGGTGGAGAGTCCGGCGGCGGGGTGGGGTCCTCGACCGGGTCGCGCAGGCAGGCTCGGTGGGCGGCGACGGTCTTCTCGACCGCCTGCCCCAGGTTGTGCCAGATATGCCAGCGGTCGGCGACCTGGATCGCGTCGGGTGCGCCGGCCCGGCCGCCCTCGGCGTATCCGCCGGCCCGGTCCCGGCAGATCACCTGGGTGCCGGGGTGGGCCCGCAGCCACGCGGCGAACGTGTCCGTTTCCCGGTCGGCGAGCAGGTCGATCGGCGCTCCGGTGGCCATGTTCACCAGGACCGTGCCGTAGCGGTGCCGGCGTCGGATCGCGAAGTCGTCCACCCCGAGCACCGGCACGGTCTTCATGACGGGGTCGGGCAGGCGGCGGATCAGCCGCAGCAGGCTGGTCCGCGAGACCGCCATCCCCAGCCGGGCCGCCAGCCGCGCCCCGGGCCGGCCGGCCAGCGCCACGGCGATCGACTCCAGCACGCCACGCAGCAGCGCGGTGCGCCGGGCACAGCGGGCGGTCAGCTCGGGAATCTGCTCGGCGAAGGTGACCGCTTTGCAGGCAGAGTTGTCGCAGAAGAACCGGCGCACGCCGAGCAGGATCAGCACCGGCCGGCCACCGATCACCACGTCGGCGAGCGTGCGCTGGTATCGGCTGTGCACTCGCATCGACTCCTCGCCACATCGCCCGCATCGTCCGCGAGTCGCTTTCGCGTGCGCGTGTATGTGCACCATCCCCGCGTCCACGGTGACGTTGTCGATAACCAGCCGGGCCAGATGCGGCAGCAAAGCAGCCAACCACCGGTACACTCGGGCACCTGCCCTTCTTGTGGTGCTGGGTTCTTGGTCGAACCAGACCTTCCACAAGAAGGGCTTTTACGTCCCACTCGACACGCCGCCAATAAAGTCACGATTTGATTATTACAAGAATTCCCGGAGCCGCTATCGAAAGCGTCAGCAATCAACAAAGTGAAACACAGAACCCCTCACTGCATGTCACGGAATTTGTGCCAGAACCCTGAATCTCCCCGGACCTGCTCACTGAAATTCCCCACCCGTGTGGCTCCGCCAAGTGCGGCGGAACCCCTTCGAGGCTGGCGGTCTGTGACCACACACCAGCTCGAAGGGGTTCCTGCTGCTCATGCTGACACGGGAGGACGACGTGGAGATCCACGCGCTTCACAAGCAGGACTGGACGATCTCGGCGATCGCCCGGCATCTGGGGAAAGACCGCAAGACGATCCGTGTCTACCTCAACGGCGAGCGGGTCGCGGGCGAGCGGGCACGGAGTGAGCCGGACCCGTTCGACCGGTTCGCGCGCTACTGCGCGGAGCGGTTGAAGGAAGATCCGCATCTGTGGGCCGGCGCGCTGTTCGACGAGGTCGTCGCGCTTGGCTACGAGAAGTCGTATCCGACGTTCACCCGCAACCTGCGGGCGCGGGCGCTGCGCCCGGCGTGTGAGCCGTGCCGTCCCGCGACCGGGCGGCCGGTGGGGATTATCGATCACCCGCCAGGTGCGGAAACCTTATGCGGAACTCCCCATAAGGTTTCCTATGCAGCACCCGGGAATATGCGGCGTCCGCAACGGAGCGACGACGACGGGCCCTGGTTTTCGGGCACCTGCGGGTTGATCGTGTCCGCATAGGCGCGGTGAGCGCTGCACCGGAAGGCTTCGCTTCTCTCACGAGATCTCGAGAGGAGCGAGGCGATGGCGATGAAGGGTCCGTTGGCGCCGTGGGCGCCGGGGATGGCGCTGCGGCTGGAGACGCTTGGTTACACGCCCCGAATGGTGCATGTCCATCTGCAGTTCGCCGGCACCTTCAGCAGGTCCCTGCTGCGGCACGGCGTGACTGCTGGCGACGTGAGCCCGGAGCTGATCGAACAGTTCGTCACGGGGCTGCGGACGAAGAACACGTCGTGGCGGCCGACGTCGAAACGACTGTCGTGGCTGGTGGAATACCTGCGCGACGTTGGGGTGATCGGCCCCGTGGTTGTTCCTGAGCCGCGGACCGCCCAGCAGGTTCTGCTCCAGCGTTACAGCCAGTACCTCGTCGACGGACAGCTCGACTGCGACGTGCTGTCGAACAATCCGATCTTCCGGCTGACGCCGTTCTTCGAGCAGATGGGTCCCACGAATCAACCGGGGGCCGCAAGGAGTTCTGGTGGGAGCGCGAATGGCGGCATGTCGGGAACTTCGTCTTTGCGTGGCCCCCGCCGGTCGTAGCGATCCTGCACCAGAAGATGATCACGAGCAGCTCCGCGCGGATATGGCAAGCAGGAGAGCTGCTTGGCAAGAGACTCCTCGGGCCTTTTGGCCAGGTCGCGCAGGCCCCGAACGATCGGTCGTTCTCGACCGCGGTGAGCAGGACGTCCAGGCTGGCGGCGGCGTCGGGCCGGCGGCGGCGCCGCATCAGCGAGCTCGCCACGGCCGTCGCGCACGCGTGCCGCCGCTGCCCGGTCAGCCGCGCGAGCCGCTCAAGTACCTCACTCGGGCAGGTGGGGTTCTCAGCGAGCCGCCGCCGCAGCTGGACCGAGCTGTCCCCGGCGAGCGCCGCGAACACGCCCGCGGGCGGGTGGGCCGCCCCCGCGAGCGCTACTCGGGCCGACAGGTCCCAACCGTGGGCGACGGCGAGCAGCCCGTCGCGGATGTGCGCGTCGACGACCTCGGCGGTGGTGATGCGGTGGCGGTCACAGCCGACACGATGCCCGCGGTCACGGCACCGGCAGCCCCGCCCCGTCCGCTGGCCCGGTTGCCTCCGCGCGGACCGCGCTGGCACGGTGCCGAGCATCAGCGACCAGTCACGCCGCCGGGCAACTGGCGGACGTTAACCAAACTACGAGGAGGCACACCGTGTCGACCCCATACCTACCCGCCGGGTGTGACGCGACTGCCGGTCGGGTCCCGCGTTGCTGCCGCACCCTGAGGACCGTGAAGTCCACCCTGCTGCCGTCGCAACGCCATGAGGCCTGGCGCCAATCGTCAGTAACTACGTGTGAAGACGTCGGCTTGGTTCTCGGTGACTCCCGCGGCTGTGGTGACCACGTTCCGGTTGTCGCCCCAGGTGACGAACCGGATGCTCCCGTTCGATGCGATCTCGTTGTAGTCGCCCATGTAGCACGCCGCGATGATGGGGTCCTGGTTGGGATTGGTCAGGTAGATCGGGAAGGGAACGGCGCTGAGCGGCGTCTCACCGGAACTCACCGGGGCGGAGGTTGGGGTGGCCAGGGTCAGGTCCTCCTTGTCGGTGCGCAGCAGGTCGGGCCCACCGGCCGCATCCCGGACCCGCTCGTACCACATCGCGTGCAACCCGCTCGCATCGGTCACGATGGCCGGTTGGTACCGGTCATTCATGAACCCGCCGTGGACCGGGCCGCTGATCACCTTCGGCGCGCTGAAGGTCCTGGCGCCGTCGGTGGAGTAGCTCAGGTAAATGCGGGTGGCGTTGGTGAAACCACCGCCCGGGCCGTTCGGCCGGTCGTTCCAGGCGAGGTAGAGGGTGCCGTTGCTGTCGAGGGCGCTGCTGGGCGCGTCGAACTCGCGGGAGTCATGCCCAGCCGCGGTTTCGATCACTTCCAGGTCGGCGAAGCCGCAGAACCGCAACAGGTCCCCGCCGCCTTGAACTCGCGCAGCGCGGGTGACCCGCAATACGCTGTCGCTGGCCACGTCAACCGCGGCCACGAACTGCGTTCCCGTTGTCACGTCCGGGTTGGTGGTACACGCGGCCTGGTCGAACTGGTTCCAGGTCACGTACACGGTTCCTCCGGCTGGGACCGGATGCGAGCCCGGGGTGGTCGGAGCGCAGGTATCGGACGGGGAGATCTGCGTGGTCCGCCAATGCACGCCGTCGATGGAGTCGGACAGCATCACCGGCCCCTGAACGAACGAGTGCGCGTAGTAGGTCCAGGTGAGGTAGAAGTGCCGTCTTCCCTGGCCGTCCCGCCCGATGGACAGCAGTTCCTTGTCGGCGAGGAAGGTGCGGGCGTTGCCCACGTTCACCGGCACCGAGAGCAGCCGGAAGGTATCGCTACCGGCGGGCATCTCGTAGAGGGCAAGCAGGGAATTGGTGAAGTGACCCTCGAGGGCCAGGCTCGCGTAGAAGATATTGCCCTGGTCGTCGGTTGCCAGCGAGGGGTCGCCGGTGGGTTGGACGCCACCGCTCCACGGAAGGTCGCCCATGTCCGTAAAGCTTTTGCCGCCATCGGTGGATACCGAGTAGCCGCTGAGGTTGATGGCCGGCACGCAGCAGACCAGCGAGTCATTGAAGCCCACCACGACCTTGTTACCGACCGCTGCCACCGTTGTCTCGCTTTGCGTGTTCCGGGGCGAGCCGTCGTCCTCGCCACGGCAGTTCACCTGAACGTCGCTGGTGGAACTGAGCTCAGCTGGGCAGGGCGTGCCCGCGTTGACGGGCGAAGGCTGGCGCAACCGTCCGCTCAGCACCCCGGCAACCACCTCGCCGGCTGCGGAGACGTGGTTGTTCGGCACGTACCACTCGGGGTTCCCGCTCCCAGCAGCCACCGACGGCGCGGTCGCCGATAGCGCTGCCACTCCGAGCACCGCGACAGCCACGAAACTCGCCAGTGGGTCAGTCCTCATCGCACACCCCCGACTCCGCGCGGGCCACGGTCAACGAGACGATCAGGCCGCGTTACGGGCTAATCGAAATGGGCGAGCCACCCGGGAGTGGGTCGGCCACGCGTCCGGAGTGGACGGTCCTCGCGGCCGGCCTCGCTGTCAAGACCACGCTGGCGCGTGGCCTTTCCCTGTATCGTCGGGGGTCGAGCATCCCGGCTTCTCGTGGTTCGGCGGCTTGACGCATTCACACGTCGCCGTCTAACTTCGCGCACGTCCCAGGACTCCGCAGTCGGCAGACATGGAACGATTCGCACGCCTCACCGACTTGCGGACTTCGCACCCGCCTGCACAGCGCGCTCGGCTACGTCACGCCCAACGAGTTCGAAGCAGCTACCGAGAAGGAGGGACTGGCGAAGGTAGCCTGATCAAGCCAACGACCCTGTCCGGGCGCGCGCGTACCGAATCGGCGTACTGCGCGACCCCTGGTCGAGTCGGCTTGGGCGCGGTGTCGGGGTTGCTCCCGGTCCGTTTCCCCAGGCCGACTCGACCACGGCTGACCACATCGACGTGGCCACCGGTGCGGCAGGATGACAACCCACCCAAGCGTTGTCACTTCGTTACCTTCTCGGAGGCCCAAGAAGCCGCTGGTGCGCGCCTGTCGTAGGTGACGAATGCTCACGTTCACTGCGTTGGAGGGCCACGACGATGACCGAAACGAACGACTTCATGACGACCGCAGAGGTCGCAGGACTCACCCGCGCACCCGAATCGACGGTGCGCTACTGGCGCCACTGCGGAACCGGACCGAGATCGTTCCGGCTAGGGCGTAGGGTCCTGTACCGCCGCGGCGACGTCGATCGGTGGATCGCAGAGCATGAGCAGGCTGATCAAGACGCTGGGGCCGCCGGTTGGTAGCACGGCAGCTCGGCGGCAGAGCGGCAGAGCGGTGTGGCGCCGGATGGTCGTGCAGCTGCACACCACGAGGTCAGCGACCAGGCGCCCGACGGCGGTCAAGGAGGACGCAGCGTCATGGCGAGCGTGCAGGACCGCTGGTTCACGGAACGGAAGGACGATTACGGCCGCACCGTCAAGGTGCCGACCAGGCTCCACGGCAACGCAAAGATCAGACGGTGGCGCGCCCACTACCGGACACCCGACGGTCGACAGCGCAATAAGACGTTCGCCCGTAAAGTCGATGCTGACCGATTTCTCACCACTGTCGAGTCGAGCAAGCTACGGGCACGTTCGTGGATCCATCTCGCTCGCGCGTCACGTTTGGCGAGATGGCCGAGAAGTGGACCGCCTCGAAGGTCGGTCTGAAAGCGTCGACGCGTGCGGTGTACGCCGCCGTGATGGAAGATCACGTCTTACCACGGTGGAGGGATGTGCCGCTGTCCGCGATTGGGCACGAGGACGTGCAGTCGTGGGTAGCCGATCTGGTGGCGAAGGGTCTGTCCGGCGCACACGTCCG
Organism: Jatrophihabitantaceae bacterium; assembly: GCA_036506155.1. Taxonomy (GTDB): domain Bacteria; phylum Actinomycetota; class Actinomycetes; order Mycobacteriales; family Jatrophihabitantaceae; genus DASXRA01. Next base: position 134,591 of record DASXSF010000037.1, on the reverse strand, counting down.
AAAGATCGTCGGCGTCGTCTTCGGCGGTGTACTCGGGCTGGCAGTGCGAGCGAACCGGCTGCCGGCCAATCCGGCGGCCGGCGTTGAGATGCCCCGCGCAAAGTCAAAGCCAAAGCGGTACCTCACCGCAGACCAGGTCGAGATCATGGCCGCGGCGGCCGCAACGTTGCCGGCAGGCCGTCCGCGGTTGGCGTCGAACGCATCGTTCGCGCAGTACCGACTAGTCGTCTTCATCTTGGCCTATTGCGGCCTGCGGTGGTCGGAGGTCGCCGCGTTGCGCATCGGAGCAGTCGACCTGACGACGCGCCGCATCACCGTGAGCGCCGCCGTCGTCGAGGTCGACGGCACGGGACTGGTCTGGGACACGCCGAAGAGCCACGAGGCGCGCTGGGGCTCGATACCACGTTTCCTAGTCGATGACCTTCAAGACCACGTCGGCGAACGGCAGCCGGAGGAGTTGCTTTTTAGGTCACCCGACGGCAGCGTTATGCGAAACCGCAAGGCGCGGCGTGCATGGTTCAACGGGGCCGCGGCAACGGCTGGTGTCGCCGGGCTTACGCCTCACGAGCTCCGACATACGGCGGCAAGCTTGGCCGTGTCCGCCGGAGCCAACGTTAAGGCAGTGCAGCGGATGCTCGGCCACGCCTCGGCGGCGATGACTCTTGACCTATATGCCGATCTCTTCGACGACGACCTCGAGGCCGTCGCCGAGCGCCTCGACGTGTTGCGGGAGACAGCTCGTGTTGCACGTTCGTTGCACGACCATCAGCCGACGGTCGTTGTCGCCACCCCAGAAACAACTACAGCCCCCGAAATTCAGGGGCTGTAGTGGGTGGGCGATACTGGGATTGAACCAGTGACCCCTACCGTGTCAAGGTAGTGCTCTCCCACTGAGCTAATCGCCCGTATTCGGTTGTGATCGGTGCGAGGCGGCGGCGGGAATCGAACCCGCGTACAGGGCTTTGCAGGCCCTTGCCTAAGCCACTCGGCCACGCCGCCGGACGGGCCGGCGACCCGACCGCTCCTGCCCGCCACCCGGTTTCGAGCCCGCCGAACGGATCGACGGGGCCGCGAGGGGTGGCCTGAGCGGACGACGGGACTCGAACCCGCGACCCTCACCTTGGCAAGGTGATGCGCTACCAACTGCGCTACGTCCGCGAAGCACCCGCGCGATGTCGAGCACCGGCCGATGACTCTAGCCGATCGTAGAACACCGCTCCAAACCGGCCGGACAGCGATCACGCTTGTCGCGGCGCCCATCCGCGCCTGGGTACCGCCCACCCGTGAACCGGATGCCGCCGACCATCGTGATGTCCGGTGACGCCGCGGCTGTCCGGCGCTCATCGGGTCCGCGCCGCAAGCTGCCCCCACAGTGCGTCGACCTGCGCGGCGAGCGCCTCTTGACTGCCGTCGTTGTGAAGTATCACGTCGGCGATGGCCCGCCGCTGCTCGTCGCTCGCCTGCACCGCGATGCGGGCCCGCGCCATGGGTTCGGGCAGCCCCCGCGCTGCAAGCCGGCGCAGCCGGGTAGCGAGATCGGCCTCGACGATCACGACAACGTCGAAGCCGCCGGCCAGGTCGTTCTCGGCGAGCAGTGGCACGTCGTACACCACGATCGCGTCGTCCGCAACGCCGGCCATCAGCTGCGCGGACCGCTGCGCGACGAGAGGGTGGACGATCTCGTTCAGGGCGTCGCGAGCGGCATCGTCCGCGAAGACGATCTCCGCGAGCCGTGCCCGGGCGAGCTCGCCGTCGGCGCCGACGACGTCAGGGCCGAACCGCGCGACGACGGCGTCGAAGCCCGAGGTGCCGGCACGCACCACCTCAAAGGCGATCGCGTCGGCGTCGATGATGACCGCGCCGTGCTGGGCGAGCATGGCGGCCACCGTCGACTTGCCGGAACCCAGCCCACCGGTCAGGCCAACCCGCACGCTGCAACGCTAGCGGTCAGAGACTGACTACTAGGCGATGAGTGCTCGCCAACGGCGGATTATCTGCCGGCCAGCTTCTCCCGCAGGGCGGCCAGCGCCTCGTCCGATGCGAGCGTGCCGCTGTTCGCAGGCTGCTCGGACACGTAGGACGTGGCCTCGCCGGCCTCCGCGGCGGCCTCGGCGTCGGCGCGGCGGGCGTCCTCCAGCTGGCGCTTGTGCGCTTCGAACCGCTCGCGGGCGGCAGCGTAGCGACGCTCCCACTCCTCGCGCTGCGACTCGTAGCCGGGCAGCCACTCCTGCGTGTCGGGGTCGAAACCCTCGGGGTAGATGTAGTTGCCCTTGTCGTCGTACTGGGCCTCCATGCCGTACTGGGCAGGGTCCCAGTTGTCCTCGGTCAGCTGGCCCTCGTTGGCCTGCTTGAGCGACAGCGAGATTCGGCGCCGCTCCAGATCGATGTCGATGACCTTGACCATCAGCTCGTCGCCGACCTGGACGACCTGCTCGGGGATTTCGACGTGCCGCTCGGCTAGTTCGGAAATGTGCACCAGGCCCTCGATGCCGTCCTGCACGCGCACGAACGCGCCGAACGGCACCAACTTGGTGACCCGCCCCGGGACGACCTGGCCGATCTGGTGGGTGCGGGCGAACTGCCGCCACGGATCTTCCTGCGTCGCCTTCAGCGACAGGGAGACGCGCTCGCGGTCCAGGTCGATGTCGAGGACCTCGACGGTGACCTCGTGGCCGACCTCGACTACCTCGGAGGGGTGGTCGATGTGCTTCCAGGACAGCTCCGACACGTGCACCAAGCCGTCGACGCCGCCGAGGTCGACGAACGCCCCGAAGTTGACGATCGACGACACGACGCCGTTGCGAACCTGGCCCTTGGCGAGTTTGTTGAGGAATTCGCTGCGCACTTCGGACTGCGTCTGCTCCAGCCACGCCCGGCGCGACAGCACGACATTGTTGCGGTTCTTGTCCAGCTCGATGATCTTCGCCTCAAGGGTGCGACCGACGTACGGCTGCAGGTCGCGGACCCGGCGCATCTCGACCAACGACGCAGGCAGGAAGCCGCGCAGACCGATGTCGAGGATCAGCCCGCCCTTGACGACCTCGATGACGGTGCCCTCGACGACCTCGTCGTTTTCCTTCTTCTGCTCGATCGTGCCCCAGGCGCGCTCGTATTGCGCGCGCTTCTTGGAGAGGATCAGCCGGCCCTCCTTGTCCTCCTTCTGCAGGACGAGGGCTTCGATGTGATCGCCGACCTTGACGACGTCGTTCGGGTCGACGTCGTGCTTGATAGAGAGTTCACGCGAGGGGATGACACCCTCAGTCTTGTAGCCGATGTCGAGCAGTACCTCGTCCCGGTCGACTTTGACGATGGTGCCCTCGACGATGTCGCCGTCGTTGAAGTACTTGATGGTCTTGTCGATGGCGGCGAGGAAGTCGTCTGACGAGCCGATGTCGTTCACGGCAACTTGCGGCGTGCCCGGAGGTGTCATGGTGGACGTCATGGAGTAGGTCGGTATCCAACTGTGGTAGATGGCGCGGAGCGGGCCTTTTCGCCGGTGAACGCGCCTCTCCGCCGCCGGCACAGCCGGGGGCTAAGTCGGAAACGTGCATGACGAGCGCGAGCCTGCTCCCTGTCGAGGCGCGCAGACCAGCAACGCAGTTCACAGCCTACGGACCGGGCGGCTTACAGGCAACGCCGGGTCTGCCTCGATCACGATACGGTGCGCAAATGGACGCCGATGTGATCGTCGTGGGCGCCGGCCTCGCGGGCCTGGTCGCGAGCGCCGAACTGGCCGAGGCGGGCCGCCGGGTGCTGCTGCTCGACCAGGAACCCGAGCAATGCCTGGGCGGGCAGGCCTTCTGGTCGCTCGGCGGTCTGTTTCTCGTGAACTCCCCCGAGCAGCGACGGCTGCGCATCCGCGACTCCCACGAGTTGGCATGGCAGGACTGGCTGGGCAGCGCCGGATTCGACCGCCCGGAGGACCACTGGCCTCGGCACTGGGCGGAGGCATACGTCGACTTCGCGTCCGGGGAGAAACGCGCGTGGCTCTCCGGGCTGGGCGTGCGGTGGTTCCCCGTAGTGGGATGGGCCGAACGCGGTGGCTACAGCGCCACCGGGCCCGGCAACTCGGTACCGCGCTTCCACATCACGTGGGGTACCGGTCCGGGGCTGCTCGCACCCTTCGTGGCACGGGTGCAGGCGGCTGCCGAGCGCGGGCAGCTGACTTTCCGGTTCCGGTACCGGGTGGACGAGCTGACGTCGACCGATGGGGTCGTCGACGGAGTGCGTGGCACTGTCCTGGAACCGTCGGACGTGCCTCGTGCGGTGCCCAGCTCACGCAATCCGGTCGGCGACTTCGAGCTGCACGCCGGCGCGGTGGTCGTCACCTCGGGCGGTATCGGCGGCAACTTCGACCTGGTGCGTTCCCACTGGCCGGCCCGCCTGGGTACGCCGCCGAAGCACATGGTCGCAGGCGTCCCCGACTTCGTTGACGGACGCATGATCGGCATTACCCGGGCCGCCGGCGCACACGTGATCAACCCGGACCGCATGTGGCACTACGTCGAGGGCATACACAACTGGGATCCGGTGTGGACCAACCACGGCATCCGCATCCTGCCCGGACCGTCGTCGCTGTGGCTGGACGCCCGGGGCCGGCGCCTGCCGGTTCCCCTGTTCCCGGGCTTCGACACGCTCGGCACCCTCGAGCACATCATGCACACCGGCTACGACCACACCTGGTTCGTGCTCACCAAGAAGATCATCGGCAAAGAGTTCGCGCTCTCCGGGTCGGAGCAGAACCCCGATCTGACCGGTAAGAGCGTGCGCGACGTGCTCGTCCGTGCCCGCGCCGACATGCCGGCACCGGTACGCGCCTTCCTCGACAAGGGCGCCGACTTCGTACAGGCCGCCACGCTCGACGAGTTGATCAGGAAGATGAACTCCCTCACCGACGAGGCCCTGCTCGACCCCGAGCAGGTCTGGCGCGAAGTGGTTGCCCGAGACCGCGAGCTCGACAACGCCTACACGAAGGACCTCCAGATCGTCGCGCTGCGCCACGCCCGCTCATACCTGCCCGACCGCATCTCGCGGGTCGCCGCACCGCACAAGCTGCTCGACCGGACGGCGGGACCGCTGATCGCGGTGCGGCTGTCGGTCCTGACCCGCAAGACGCTGGGCGGACTGGAGACCGATCTGTCTGCGCGGGTACTGCGCCCCGACGGCCTGCCGCTGCCGGGCGTCTACGCGGCGGGCGAAACGGCCGGGTTCGGGGGCGGCGGCATGCACGGTTACCGGTCGTTGGAGGGGACGTTCCTGGGTGGCTGCCTGTTTTCCGGCCGGGTAGCGGGGCGTTCGGCCGCCGCCGCCGTCGGGTAGAGCGCTCGTGAGCGAGCACCACGCCAAGCTCGATGCCGTGGGCGTCGCCCGCCGCAACGTGGACGCCGGCGCGTCGGCACGTGCCAGCCGCCGGTGGTGGGACGCCGACGCCGACGACTACCACGCCGCACACGGTGCGTTTCTCGGCGACGCCGACTTCGTGTGGTGCCCGGAGCGGGTACGCGAGGCCGAGGCGCGCCTACTCGGTGACGTCACCGGGCGGCGCGTGCTCGAGGTGGGGTGCGGCGCGGCGATGTGTTCCCGCTGGCTGGCTCGGGCCGGGGCGCGGCCCGTCGCGTTCGACGTATCGGCAGGCATGCTGCGCCACGCACGCCGCCTGGCCATCGCGACGGGCATCGGCGTGCCGCTCGTCCAGGCGGATGCGCAGTTCCTGCCGTTCGCCCCGGCATCGTTCGACATCGCATTCACAGCGTTCGGGGCGGTGCCGTTCGTCACCGACTCCGCGCGGGTGATGCGTGAGGTGGCCCGGGTGCTGCGTCCCGGCGCGCGGTGGGTGTTCGCGACCCCGCACCCGCTGCGCTGGATCTTCCCGGACGACCCGGGCCCCGGCGGCCTGGCCGCGGACACGTCCTACTTCGACCGCACGCCCTATGTCGAGTTCGACGCGGCCGGCGAGCCCACCTATGTCGAGCACCACCGCACACTCGGCGACCGGGTTCGCGAACTCGTCGCGGCGGGCTTTCGCCTCGTCGACCTGATCGAACCGGAGTGGCCCGCGGACCTCACCGACGAGTGGGGCCAGTGGTCGCCGCTGCGCGGAGCCATACTGCCCGGTACGGCGATATATGTCTGCGACCTACCGGGGTAGCGGCTGGGTGATCTCGGTGTCCGGAGGCGGCGGTGGGGCCATGTCTGGGCTCGCCGGCGGGGCTGCGTAGCCGGGTGGGGCTGCGTAGCCGGGTGGGGCCGGCTGCCCGGGGTAAGGCGGCGGTGGCGGCACCTCGGCCGGCGGAGGCTGCTGGCGACGTCCGGCGAAAAGCAGGAAGATTCCGCCCGCGAGCGCCAGCACGCCGATGATCAGCCCGGCAAGCGGCAGCCAGACCGAGGCCAGCTCGATCTTGTTGCGGCCGTCCTTCGCCTTGTTGGTCTGGTACTTCACCGTTGCGTCGTCGAACGTCAGGTTCAGATCGATGGCTGTCTGGCCGTCGAGCGCTCCGCCGCGGAACTGGCGTATCTCGTGCTCGTTGCCCTTGACAATGGTGCCGGTCACCGGGTCGATCCAGACAGTCCGGGTGTCGACGTAGTAGCCGGGCACGCCCTTGAACACGTCGGCTTCCATCTTGGGCGTCACACTGACGTACTTGTAGAGCGTCAACCCGTTGATCTTCTCGGTGCCCTCGAACGTCGCCGGGGAGGCCTCGGCGACGTCCGGATTGAAGAACTGGTAGGTCTGCTTCTTCGCGTGGAACGGCCACTTGTAGGTCAAGCCGACGTGCTTGATCGACGTATCGCCGTTGACGTTCTCGCCGTACTTCGGATCGTTGACCGACTCTGCTGTCTTGCGGTCGGCCGCGACTCGGTCGGTGGTGTAGCTGAGCAGCCTGGGGTCGCTGCCCGACACGCACGGCGGTGGGTTGTCCTTCTGGATGACGATGCACAGCCGCTCGTTGACCACGACGTTCTTGCTGTCGGACGCCTGCGAATCGACCTTGACCGTCCGGTCGGCGCGCAGCTGCACGGGTTCTACTTGTCCTGTCGTCGCGTCGAACACCTGCGCCGGACCGGTCCCGATGATAGGAATGTCGAGGTCGAGCGGGGTCTTCAGGCCGTTCGGATAAGCCCAGAAGCGCATCACACCGGCGAATACGACGCCAAATACCCCCACGCCGATCAGCACGACGCCGAGCGCCCGACGCATCCCGTAACCTCCGTTCGCCGACATCATCGTCGGTGGGAGCGGAGGCTACCAGCCGGTAGGACCGGTCCGTAAGCTCCCGCGCGAACGACCTGCCCGGCAAGAGAGGACGCCTCGTGACAGTCGTGGACAGTGCGGCGCGACCGGCGCCCGCACTGGTGACGGTCCGGGTCGACCGCACGCGGCTGGCGCTTTGTGCCATCGTCCTCGCCCAGTCCGTCTGGCTCTGGGCGCTGATCGGTCGCGGCTGGTATCTCCAGGCCGACTTCTCGAACCTGGCCGACGGCGTGGGCCGATCGCTGAGTTGGTCATACCTGCGCGAGCCACTCGGCGGTCATTTCGGTCCGGTCGCGCGCTTTCTCTATTGGCTGCTCGACAGGATGGGTGCACTCGACTACACGCTGACCGTCGCGATTCGCATAGGGCTCCAGGCGATCTCGACGGTGCTGCTGTATCGGATCATCACGCGATTGGCCGGCCGTACCCCGATCAACCTGGTCATCGTCGGGCTCTATGCGTTCAGCCCGCTGTTGTTGCCCGGCTTGGCGTGGCTCTCGAGCGGGCTCGGTCTCGTGCTCGGGCAGGTGTTCGCGCTCTGGGCCATCGACATCCACCTGCGTAACGAGCAATCGCCGCGGGCACTTCGTGCGCTGCTGGCCGGACTCCTGCTGGGCCTCGCCGTGCTCACAGCTGATGAATGGGCCGTCGCAGCTACCTTGTTGCCGATTCTCTCGGTTGGGTGCATCTATACGGGAACGGTGCGAAGCCGACTGCGGGAGTTGGCCAGGCGCTGGCGTGTCTGGCTGCTCACACTCCTCCCGTTGGCCGCCGCCGCCGTATGGATGCTTGCCCTCGGCGACAAGACGGGCGCGCACGGGCTCGGCTTCGGCGACGGCTACCGCCTGGTCCGGGACGAGTGGCTCAAAGCTGTCGCGCCGTCGCTGGTCGGCGGGCAATGGCGCTGGTTCGCGCCGTCCCAGACCTATCTGCCCTTCTTCGCACCGAGCGATGCGACCGTGCTGCTCGGGCAGTTGGCATTCGTCATCTTGTTGATCATCGGATTGGCGCGTACCGGCCTGCGTGCCCTCGTCGGCTGGTCGCTGCCGGCTGTCGTGATCCTCACGAACATGGTGCTCGTCGGCACCGGACGCTATGAGACCTATGGGCGACTGCTGGCGATCACGCCGCGCTACAGCTTCGTGGTCGCCGCGCCGCTCGCCATCGGCGTGGCCGTGTCGCTCGCGCCTGCGATGACCGAGCGCGTCCACTCGATACCGGAGCGGCCGCAGCGCGCGATCGTCGCCCTGATCATTGCCGCCCTGACGGCCTCGAGCATCTATTCGGGTCTCCGGTTCTCGCACTACTGGGCGCAGAACCCGTCCAAGCGCTACGTCGACTCAATGCTCGCCAGCGCGCGGTCTGCCGGCGGGCATGTGAACGTCTACGACACCGCGCTCCCCGCGAACATCGTGTCCGGCGTAGAACCGCGGCACAGCGTCAGCGACGTGCTTCTGCTCGGCGGAGTTGACGCAACCTATGAAGACCCGCGATCCGAGCCGCTGGTCGTCGCCGCTGACGGTCGTCTCGCCAAGGCTGCATTCGTGCCGGCATCGATCGGGCTAGGGAAGTTGAAGGTCAACTGCGGTACGTATGTTCACGGCTCGGGGGTGTGGAGTATCCCGTTGTCGAAGGCCGTGGCCACGGCATCGTGGTATCTGCGATTCGAGCTGTATCAGAACGCACCGAGCACGATCACGGTCGACCTGGTCGACGCACAGGGACGAGTCGCGCACCCGGTGCGCGGTGGCACCGTCGTCATCGGCTCGACCCTGGCCGCGCTCAACCTGCGCCTGCCGGTGTTCTCTCCGGTTTCGGTACGCGTGCACAGCCACTCGGCCAGGACGAGTCTGTGCCTTGTCCGAACCATGATCGGCGCCCCGTTCCCGGCGGGCAGGTAGCGGTGCAGACGGAAGCCGCGTCGGAACGGCGCTTCCCCGCGCTCGACGGAATACGCGCGTTCGCTGCGTTTGCCGTCGTGCTGACGCACATCGGATTCATCACCGGCCGATCGTTGCGCGCAGACCTTGTCGGGCCGTTGCTCTCGCGCGGGGATTGCGGCGTGACGATCTTCTTCCTACTCTCCGGCTTCCTGCTCTACCGGCCGTTCGCGCTGCGCGCCATGGGACTCGCCCCGCGCCCACGGGTCAGGCAGTTCCTCTGGCGGCGGGCTCTGCGTATCTTCCCCGCACTGTGGCTCACAGTGGTTGTCACCTTGGCGCTGATCACGACCTATCGGGTGCGCGCCTCGGACTATCTGCAGTACCTGCTCCTGATCCAGACGTACGACAACCATGACTACGACCCGAACCTGACGCAGCTGTGGACGCTGGCGGTCGAGATCGCGTTCTACGCGCTCATCCCGATCTTGGCCGCACTGGCAGCGCGGGGGCGGCGGACTCCGGACGCGGCACTGCGCCGACAATTCACGATGCTGGCCGTCCTCGCAATCGCAGCTCTGGTCTTCAACATCGCCGAGAACCACACGTCGCTCATCCATTCGCAGGCGCTGTTGTGGTTGCCTGCCTACCTCGATTGGTTCGCACTCGGAATGGCCCTGGCGGTACTGACGTGTGTGCCACCCTCCTGCCAGGCCTTGGGCCCGGCGAGACGTGTGCTCGGAGAGTGGGCGCGATCACCGGGCACCTGCATGCTGGTCGCGGCGGTGCTGTACCTGATCTCGACGCTTCCACTGGGGATCCCGCGCACCCTGGCGCCGGCAACCTTCACGCAGTGGACCGCACAGCACTATCTCTACGCGGGCGTCGCCTTCTTCCTGCTCCTGCCGTTCGTGCTCGGCGACGGCGGCACGGTGGGCCGGGCGCTCGGCTCGAGGACGGCGAACGTCCTCGGCAACGTGTCCTACAGCGTCTATCTGTGGCACGTCCCGTTGATGCTGCTGTTGCAGCGCGAGCTGGGATACCGCGAGTTCCACGGCCATTTCCTCGAGCTGCTGATGCTGACGGTTGTATCCACCCTTGCCATCGCGAGCGCGTCGTGGTTCTGGTTCGAGCGGCCGATCCTGCGCTACGGCACCCGGCCGTGGCGGCGCACCGGTGTTGAGGTGCCGACGGCCGAGATCACGACCGCCGCCAGGCAGAGCAGCTGAGTCATCGCGCTGTTGGCGACGTCGAACACGTGGTAGGAGCTGGTGCGCGCGACGGACAACGCGGCAAGGACGATCAATCCGGCACTGACCCAGATGGGCGCGCCGCGGACCGTCCGACCGAGCAGGGCCAGCGCGCCGAGCGTCGCGGCCAGCACAGCGAGGCCGTATAGACCACCCAGCAGGGTCACCGCCACAGCAAGTCCGCCGAGTAACGTCCAGCGGCGGAGCCGTGCCTCGCCCACGGGGCGGCGTTCGCGCGCGCGAGCCGGAATCAGCGCCAGGATGACAACAGCCAGCGCGGCGATCAATCCGATGATCAATCCGATGGTGAAGGGCCGCTGCGGCGCGTATGTCACGGCGACGACGCCGTGCACGCCGGCGGGCACGACGAACGCTTGCTGCCAGCCGTCCACCCGAATAGGAACGAGGTGATGCCCATCGACGCTCGCGCGCCATCCAGCGTTGAAGTTCTCTCGTATCACAAGCAGGGCCGCCGACGACGAATCAACGCGGATCCGTCGCGAAGTCGCGCCCCAGGACTCGACCGACTCGGTGCCCGCTGACGGGCTGGTGCTCGTAAGCGATGCTCCCGGCTTCGAGAGCGTGACGCTCACCGGAGCAGCCAGGGACGACGCGGCCAGTTCCAGGCCATGCGTCCCTTGAGTCAACGTGACCGGCGTCGAGTCGCAGGGCGCCGCGAGCACCGGCTGCCCCGTCAGCGCCGCAGCCCTGTTCGCGACGACGCGCAGGGGAATTCGCTGGCCGTCTACGTCGACAGACACGCCGCCGTCGCAGCCGATGACGATCGAGCTGCCCGGCCGCGAAGCCGGCGATCGAGGCGCCGTGTCGACGGTCACCTCGCTGATGCCTGACGCCAGGGGTCTCGTCGCCGTGGACACCGAGCTCGTCGTGCTGCGCGGCCGAGCGCTCAGGACCGTGATCGTGACCGTGCGAGTGAGTGCGGCTACCGGGAAGCGAACGGCTCCGTCCGACGGTATCGAGCCCGTCCAGCGCTGCTTGCCCGCACTCACCAACACTTCGCGCGGCGTGGCGACCGGTGCCGTCGCCAGTGTGTGGAGCGTGACACCGACGACGTTGCGCGGCCGGCTGAGGTGGAGTGTCAGTGTCGGCGGCTGATCGCCCGTCGCAGCCTGCCAGGTCGTCCCCAGATCACCGTCCACAGCGGCGCCGGGACGAACCCGCGGATCGGCGGAGTCGACCGACGACGCGCTGGCCTGTAGTGGTGCGCCCGCGTCGAGCAGCCCATCGAGCTCCTGGCCCGGCGTCAGCCGAACGGTCGCGGAGAGTTGGTACGAACTGCCGGGTCCGATGATGAACGTCCGCGCGAGCGCGGTATCTTCCTCTCCGCTGAGGCGATAGCTACGGTCGCAGAACGCCTGTGCGGCCACCTCGATGCACTGGCTGCGATATCCCGGAGTCGTGTCGAACGCGAGAACGGAGGGGTCCGCGGCGCTCGGCACGACCAGCGAGCGCTGCGGCGAGACTCCGGGAACCGTCAGGGAGGCGATACCGATCGAGGCGCCGGCGGTGTGATCAGCGACCGCCAGCACCGTGACCCGCAATGTGCGCGTCGAGCCGGGCGGCATCCGAATCTGCTGCGCTTGGGTCGTCGGCGCGACGGCCTGGACGATGGTGCCGGCGTCGGTGCGTACCGCAACTTCGGTCGGCAAGGCCCCGAGGACTTGCGCGAACCGGATCTGCGCCGTGGCACCCCGTAGTGGTGCGTCGAACGTGATCTGAAGCCACTGCCGAACCCCCCCGGTGAGGCCGCTGCTACCCCAGAATGTCGACGGATCCCCGTCGACGGCAGACCACGGGCCATGATCGTCGCCGCGGTTGAAGTACGCCAGCAGGTCGCTGCCAGATGACGAGGCTGTGACGTCGGCGATGCCCGAATATGCCATGACGGACAGGGCGCCCGGCTTGTCGGGAAGGTAATCGTGCACGACCCGATCGGCACTGTACGTGCCGCTGGCGGTCATCGTCGACGACTTGGTCAGCAGGTTTCCGAAGCTGGCCTCTTGCTTGCGGATCCCATCGGTGGTTACTCGTACGGGATCCTGCACGTCTGCTGACTCGGCATCGTGGCCAAGGAGCACAGGGGTGTCCTGTTGTAGTCCTCGTGCGACGAGTGCAGGGATCACGTCGGACGAGCCGCTAGCCTCGACCGCCCCTTGCAGCGGGACCAGGTCGGTGCTGCCCGTCCATCCGGCGACCTGGTAGATCGCAACCGCGGCTTGAGGCACGCTCGCTCCGCCGTCGAGCAGGTTCGACGACGAAGCATTGCCACCCAGCAACGGTCCGTAGTGCGCCCTCAGCGCGAAGCCAGGTGAGTCTTCGAGTGTCGCGTGTACGAACACCTGCCGGGTCGCCACAGACTTATAGGCGTCGAGATCGTTCGCGAGGATCACGTAGCCGATGCCCGCGCGCGCGAGCAGCGGCGCAAGCTCAGGGTGAGCAGCTCCGGTCGACAGGATCTGCTCAATCGAATCGAGCAGACGGATATAGCCCGCCTGGGTGAGCGGCACGGAGTCGCGGGTGGTCCATGGTGTGGTGGCAATCGGCTGCAAAGCGTTGTCGACGGTGCCGCCCCACAAATACACGGGTGATGCCGATCCGGGCACGACTAGTGCCCGAGCGCCATGACTGTTGGCCGCGAGCCACGACGCTGCCTGCCGCCACCAGCCCGGTTCGGTCGTCACCCGCTGAGATGAGACTAGGTGGTTCGTCAGCGCAGGTGACACCGCCACCAGCCCGACTGCCGTGACCGCCGCCGCGGCGAGGGCACGCGCCGGAACGTGCACTCGCCACGTCGCCACACGCGCCCAAGCGTTGCGCGGCACCGTGGTCGTGGCGAGCAGATGGCCGACACCCAACGCCAGCGGCAGCCGGATGAGCGGGTCGAATTTGTGCACGTTGCGGAACGCGACGAGCGGGCCGTCCAGCCAGGCCCGCACCGCTTCCGCGCCCGGCGGTCCCACCGTCGCCGCATGCCCTGCCGTCACAAGGACCAGGCCGAGCAGCAGCGTCGACCAGAGAAATAGCCGCTGTGGCACCGATCTCCGGGCGAGGCCGGCGAGACCCGCACCGGTGACTGCGGCGGTCGCCAGGATCGTTGCCGGCGCGGAAGCGAAGATCCAGCCGGCCGGCCAGATGTTGGCGCCGAGGTAGGACTCCCAGTGGTCGACGCCGCGCAGGGTGGCCAGCAGCGAGGTCGGCAGCGTCGTCGTCGAGCTCGACTCGATCCAGTCCAGGAATGGCGGGCTGTACTTGCCGAGCAGCACCAGCGGCACCAGCCACCACGTGCAGGCGAGCACGGCGGCCAGTGCCCACCACGCCATGAGTGCGCGCCGGCGCGGCCCGCGCCGGCGGGTCATCAGCCAGAGCGCCGGCACAGGCAGGATCGCCAGCGTCGCCGCGGCGTTCACCCCGCCGGCGAACAACAGCGCCACCCCGGAGCGCGCCGCAGCCCGCCGCGGTGATCCCTCGCGGGCGCCTGTGACGAGCGGCAGCAGCACCCAGGGCAGCGCCGCGACCGGCATGAGCTCCGAGGAGATGGATGTCAGCTCGGACAGCATCCGCGGGGCCAGCGCGTACACCAGCCCGGCCCCCACGGGGGGCCAGAAGCCGTCGACGCCGAGCCGGCCGCTGAGCCGATACACGCCGAGGAACGCGGCGACGACCAGGCACGCCTCCCACACCCGCTGCATCTCCCACGGCGCCAGGCCGACCCCGTGCGCGAGTGCGAAGAACGGCCCCATCGGGAACAGGTAGCCGTACGCCTGGTTCTGCAACTGCCCGGCGGCGCCCACGGGATCCCACAGCCGCAGCGCCCGGGAGAGGAAGCGCAGCGGTGAGATGACGAGGTCGATCTTGGTGTCGGTGGCCGCGTTGCCGGCGCTCTGCGCGAGCGCCAGCAAGGCGAGGCACAGCGTCACGACCGTGAGCCGCAACCGCTCGACCGAACGAGGCGGGCGTGGCGGCGGCGGTGCAAGAGTGCCGGCGCTGACGCGCTCGGCGGTGGACGTTGCGGTCATCGCCGGCGCAGCACCAGGGCAAGGTTCCACGTCAGTGCCTCGCGCAACCCAGGGACGGATGCGATCCAGCGAAAACCCCGCGGATGGTAGCGCGGGTACACGGCGACAACGGCGACGCCGGGGCACGCCCGTGCCCAGCGCATGGCATCCGCGGCACGGTGTGCGAACAGCGACTCTCCGAAGCGGTTCTTCGGCTCGTGGCCGTGCCGCCGCGCATACCGCCGCCGTGCCCGCATACCGCCCAGGTAGTGCCAGGGCGCCGTCTCATGGCCGCCCCAGGGCGACAGCCACGGCGTGAAGGAGACGAAGATCGTCCCGCCCGGGCGGGTCACTCGCACCAGCTCGTCCGCGACGTCCCACGGGCGGGCAACGTGTTCGAGCACGTTCGAGCAGTACGCGACGTCCACCGAACCCGAACGCAACGGCAGCGCCGTCCCGCAACCGCGTACTGCGAATGTCTCGGCCGGCGCATCGGACGGTATGTCGAGCTCGACGCCGACGTAGCGGGCGCCGGCGGCGCGGAACGACCGCGCGAAGTACCCGGGCCCGCCGCCAACGTCGAGCACGGTTTTCCCGGCCAGCGCGACGTAGTCTGCCAACGCCTCCACCGAGTCGTCGGCGAACGCCGAGTAGAACACCGCCGGCTCGCTCTGCTCGCGCAGGAACAGCCGCAGCAAGCGAACCGAGCGACGCCAGGTCGCGCGTTGCGGGGAGCCGGTGGTGAGCATCCGGAGCACGGTACCTCCCCATGATCAGTGCAGCGGGGGGACGTCTGACTGGTTATGCTGCTGCGTCTCTGCAATCCGTCAGCGGTGTGCCGGCACCGCCAGAAGGGGCCGACATGCCACCCACGCGCCGTATCGCGTTTCTTGTCTGGCGCGATACCCGTCACCCCGAAGGTGGGGGTTCGGAGCTGTTCGTCGAGCGCATGGCGGAGTGGCTGGCCGGCCAGGGTCACGACGTGACCATCGTGTGCGCTGCGCATGCCGGCGCGCCCCGCGACGAGATCCGCGCGGGCGTCCGGTTCCGCCGACGCGGTGGCCGGCTCACGGTCTACCTGCACGGCCTGGCCTATCTGCTCACTGCCCGCGGACGGCACACCGATTTCGTCGTCGACGTTCAGAACGGGCTGCCGTTCTTCTCGCCTCTCGTGCGCAGGCGCGGGGTGGTCGTCCTCGTGCACCACGTGCATCGCGAGCAGTGGCAGATCATCTACCCCGGCTGGCGTGGCCACGTCGGCTGGTGGCTCGAGTCGCGGGTTGCTCCGCGCATCTACCGGAGCCGTCGATACGTAACGGTGTCGCAGGCCAGCCGCGCCGACCTCGCCGGGCTCGGCGTTGCCCCGGAACGCGTACAGGTCGTACACAACGGGCTCGACGTGCCGCATCCGCAGGCAACCACTCCACGCAGTGCGGCGCCGACGGTCTGCGTGCTGTGCCGCTTGGTACCGCACAAGCAGGTCGAACACGCGCTCGAGGTGGCCGCGCAGATCCGCCGTACGGCGCCGGCGCTGCAGGTCGAGGTGGTGGGCGACGGATGGTGGCGGGCGCATCTGGAACGGCGCGCCGCTGAGCTCGGTATATCCGACGCGGTCCGCTTCCACGGCCACGTGAGCGCTCTCGAACGCGGACGGATCCTCGACCGCTCGTGGCTGCTTCTCGCTCCGTCGGTGAAGGAGGGCTGGGGCATCGCGATCATGGAAGCGGCCGCCCGCGGCGTCCCCGCACTTGCCTATCGGTCCGCCGGCGGGGTATGTGAGTCGATCATCGACGGCGAGACCGGCAAGCTCGTGGATGACCTCGACGAAATGGCCAAGGCGACGGACGAGCTCCTGACCGATGCGGCGCTGCGCGAACGGCTGGGCCGGACCGCACGGGAGCGCGCCGCCGGATTCTGCTGGCCGGAAACGGCACGCAACTTCGCCCAGGCGCTCGGGGTGGATCAGCGGTTGCCGTAGTCGACGATCTGGCTGTTGGCGGGGTTGTGGCTCGGCGCCTTGGTGGCCGACGACAGGATGCCGACCGACGCGCCTACGGCGAGCCCGGCGCCGAGAACAGCCGACACCACGATCGAGATGATCCTGACCACGCCTGCCTCCGGTCACGTTACTGCCGGGTACCTTACCCTCCGTCGCAGCGGTCGCAAGCACGCCGCGACCACCAGCGCGATCGCGAGCGCATCACCGGCCAGCACCGCGGAGATCCGAGCCACGCCCGGAGCTGTATTGGCGATAGGCCCGGGAACGCGGTACAGCACGAGTTGCGGGCCGGCCCGCACCAGCTCGAGGCCACGCAGGTCCGGCACCGTCCCGGGCGTCCCGCGCTCGATCAGCACCCAGCCGACGCCAGCCGCGGCGAGCCTGCGTGGTAGGTCCGCGCCGGCATCCAGGGCAGCCGCCACGGTACGGGCGCGGGCGTCCTCCCCACGCAGCACCCGCCCGGACACGGCGAGCTGATCGGAGACGACCACGTCGCCGGGCAGCAGGCGCGGGGCGGGGTCGAGGACCGTGCGCCCGGGAACCCAGGCGAAGCTCCGATACGACTCGAACGGCGCCACCGCAACGTCCCCACCGTGGCCCACCAGGTGAGCTGCCCACGACCAGTCCGCCGGATATCGCACCGGCTGCATCACCGGGTGTACGGTCCGCGTCGCGTCCGGCACGAGCACGATCGGCCCGGCAAGCGCCAGCGCCGTGACCGCGACGCGCCAAGTGGCCAGTACGGCGAGCCGCGCCACGGCTGCACCGGCGAGCAGGACGACCAGTAGCACGTAGGGCATCAGCCACTTCTGCGCGTCTCGCAGCAGTCCGGCGCCGGGAACGGTCCGGACCAGCCAGCGCATTGCCGTCGACAGCCCGGGGACGGATGCCGCGGCTGAGACCACGAACGCCGTGCCGGCGCATGCCGTAAGCCGCACGACCGTGGCGCGTCCCAGCAACTCGACCAGCCGTGGCCAGCCGACCAGAGCCGCGACGACGATGACCGCCAGGCCCACGAATGCGAGCAGGCCGGCGCGGCTGCCGGGGACCACATCGGCGTCCCAGATGCCGCCCGTGCCGGCCAGCGTCAGCAGCGTGCCGCCCGCGTGTTCGGAGCGCGCCGCGAACGCTGCGACGCCCTCCGGGTCGCTGGTTACCCGCGCCGTCCCGACAAGCGCCGGCACGACCCACGGCAGCTGGAGCACGGCCGCACCGGCCGCGGCGAGCCACCAGCGGCGCCAGTTGCCGCCACGCTCCGGAACCCCGATCACGCATCCGGTGATGAGGGCGATCAACCCTCCGGTCGGCGTAATCGATCCGGCCGCAGTCCAGAGCAGCATCGGGCGCAGCCCGCCTTCGCCCCGCCGCATCCGGGCGGCGTAGCCAACCACCCAAGGCAGCGCCGCGTAGGCCCACAGCAAAGCCCACTGGCCGAGTGCCAGGCGCTCGAGAACATACGGGTTCCAGATCGCCAGGCCGGTTGCCGCGATCCCCCCCAGCAGGCGGCCGTCGGCCAGCAGCCACGCGGCGCCGACCCCGACGGCGAGCAGCGGGAACGCCAACGCTATCCGGCCGATGATCGCGCCGTCGACGAGCTTGCTGAGCAGTGCCACCACCGCGTCGACCGGCACGGCACGCGGCGACGACGAGCCCACGCCCACCGACGCCCACGACAATGGCTGGCGCGGCGTGAACACCATGTCGTGGCCCAGCCCGTAGCCGCCGCGGTGCTGCGGCCACAACAGCAGGCCGGTCAATATTGCCGCCCAGGCAGCCGGCACCGCGCGTAGGTAGGGCCCGGTGAATTGCGGCTTCGTGATCGGCTCCAATACGGCGGGTGGCCAGAACATGGCCTACTCTGGCGCCGCGACTGTAGTCGGTTGCAGTCGGCAGGAGGGCAGCGTGTGACGGGTTCCGCGCAGGCAGTGCGCAGTTCCGCCGGACCGGCCGCCGCGGTGACGGCGGCGGGTTTCGCGGCAAACCTGCTCAGCTACGCCGTCTTGTTGGCCGCCGTCCATGTGCTGTCGCCGTCGGGCTACGGGCAGATCGTGGTGCTGCTCAACGTGCTGCTCGTCGGGACGGTGCCGTCGTTCGCGGTGCAGACGGTGACGGCACGGCGGGTTGCGGTCGGCGACACGGCTGGAACCGCTCGCGCAACGGCGGTGATAGCGCTTATCGCGAGCGGTCTGGTGGTCGCGCTGAGTCCGGCACTGGCCGCATTCCTGCACCTTTCGCACGTCGGCGACCTGCTCCTCGTCGCCGCGGCGCTGCCCGGAGTCACGGCGCTCGGCATGTACCAGGGGATCCTTCAGGGCCAGCGGCGATTCGCCGGGCTCGCGGCGGTTCTGGTCCTTGGCGCACTCGGCCGGTCAGGGTGCGGCCTGATCGGCCTGATCGTGGGACACGGCACCTCGCTCGCCCTGGCCGGCGCGATGGTCGGGACCACGGCCTGCGCGGTCCTGGTCGGCGTGCGGCTGCGCGGGGTTCTCGCCGCCGGGCCCCCCGCCGCACCGCTGCGCGAGATCGCCCATGCGCTGCACGCCCACGGCACGTTCTGGTTCCTGTCGACGCTCGATCTTCTGCTTGCCCGGCACGTCCTGTCCAGCCATCTCGCGGCTGTCTATGCGACCGGCTCCGTGGTGACCCGGGCTGCGCTATGGCTGCCGCAGTCGGTGGCCACACTGGTCTTCGCGCACCTCACCGACGCCCAGCGCCACGGCCACCTGTTGCGGCGCGCCCTTGCGGTGGTCGCCGGCGTGGGAGCCGTCGTCGTCGCGGCCACAGCGGCGATGCCCGAGCTCGTCGCGAAGGTCGTCGGAGGCGGCCGCTATCCCGAACTGGTCCCGTATTGCTGGCTGTTCGCGACGCTGGGTGGCGCCCTTGCCGTGCTGCAGCTGGGCATGGTCGCCGGGCTGGCACTGCGGCGCACCCGTCAGACGATCGTGCTGTGGGCCGCTGTCGCTGCCGACTCGGTCCTGGTGCTGTCCAGCAACCCACCGGTGTCGATAGGGCGCGTCGTCGGTCCCGTCGTCGCGACGACGGTCCTGGCCGCGGTGGCCTCGGTGCTTCTCGGCGCCGCGCGGCTGCCCCGCCGTCAGCTCGCGGCGGCCGGCCAGGCCGTCGGCACGTAGGACGGGTCCAGGCCGGCACCGAACCGGGCGGCGATACCGGCTGCCACGGGGTAGACGCCGTTGCGCACCCAGCCGTCGAGCGTCGTGACCAGGGCCTCCCGCTGCTGGTCGGAGAACACGCAGTGTCCGGCGCCGTAAGGCGCACCGGTCGACTCGGGGTAGGTCGCGGGCGGCGCGATGTACAGCTGCACCAGCCTGCCGTTGTCATTGTGGGACTGGACGCGTTCGGCGAAGACCTGCTCGTTCTGGACGATCACCAACGGGTCGAACTCGGTGTGCATGGTCACGGTCGGGATGCTCAGGTCGCCCGTGGTGTCGCCGAGCTTTTCGAAGGCGGCACGGGCGGCCGGGTCAGCGCTGACCCGCGGCACCGCCTTCAGTTTGCTCAGCAGTGCGCTGATGTTGCCGCCCGCGGTCGCGATCGCCGTGGCCTCATCGGTGCTGATGCGCGTGGCGTAGTCGGCTTTCGTGTTGTCGGACGGGTTGCCGGCGACGCGCTGCTCGATCTCGTAGCGCCCGCTGGTGCCGAACGCCAATGCGGTGAGCAGCGCCTCGACGCGCGCCTTGACCTGCGAGGTGAGGTCGGCGCCGTCGTAGGTATGTGTCTTGTTCGGCGCGTCGGCCAGAGCGCCGATGAACAGCACCTTTGCGGTGCCGCCGCCCCCGACGTCTGCCGCCGCCTTCTCGACCAGTTGCGCGGCACGCTGCCAGTTCGCGGACGCGTCGGCGGCACTGGTGTAACCGGTGAGTTTGAGGTCGGGATCGATGAGCGCCTTCACCGCGTACGCCACATCGAGGGCGAGGTCGAAGTTGACGTTGGGACCGGCGAGCGCCCCGCACATCGGTGCCGCGCCGTCGACCCATGTCGGGTTCTGCTCGGCGAGGATCTCGGTGATCAATCCGCCGAGCGAGTCGCCCCACACATAGGTCCGCAGCGGCGTGCCGACAAGCGAGACGAACTTCGCATGCAGGTCCTCGCCGGCCTGTACGCCGTCGGCCACGGCCCAGCCGTTGGACTTGTACGCCGAGCCGGCAAGCGCATAGCCGGCCGCCAACAGGTCCTGGCTGAGCGGGTCGGCACCCGTGCCGTCCTCGTCGGTGGACGACACCTGCGCCTTGGTGTCGACCGCGGCGAAGTCGGGCGGCGCCGGCTGCGCGAACCGGTAGCCGTGCGAGTACAGCAGCAGCGTGCCGTTCCAGTGCTGGGGCAGCTTGATCTCGTATGCGGCACCGTTGATCGTGCCCGTGCATTGCGCGGCGCAGTCTCTGAGTGGCACGTTCGTGCTCGTCGCCTGGACGCTGCGCTGCCGCTTGGTCAGCGGCGTCGACGTGTGCACCGAGCACGCGGTCAGGGTGAGGGCGACAGCCACGAGTGCAGACGTCGTTGTCCTGATCATGCGTGCATCCTGCCGTACGGAAAGCAGAGGGGCGATAACCTGTGCGCATCGATACTCGCTTCGCCGATATGTGGGCGCGCGCCGGGGCCATCGGCGGATGGCTGCATCGCGACCAGGCGTGCGCGTTGTGGCAGGTGGCGCGTGAGGTGCCGCCCGGCGGGACGATCGTCGAAATAGGCAGCCACCAAGGCCGCTCGACCCTGGTGCTCGGCGCGGCGGCCTGCCAGGCGGGCGCGCGGGTCGTCGCGATCGACCCGTTCGTCGAGGGACCGATGTTCGGCGGCACGGCCACCCGGACACAGTTCGAGGCGAACCTCGACGCCGCCGGGCTGCGCGACGCGGTCCAGCTGATCGCAGAGCGGAGCACTGCGATCCGTCCACAATGGACAGAACGCATCGACATGCTCTATATCGACGGCAAGCACGACTACTGGACAGTCGCCGACGACCTGCGCTGGGTCGCCCATGTGCCGCCAGGCGGCACCGTGCTGGTGCACGACGCGTTCTCGTCGGTTGGGGTCACCCTCGCGCTGCTGCGGCACGTGCTAGCCGGACGCCGGCTGCGCTACCAACGCCGCACCGGCTCGCTCGCCAGGTTCGAGGTGGCGCCGCCGGCGGCGCGGGACCGGGCCAGGATGCTCGCCGAGTTGCCGTGGTGGCTGCGTAACCTCGCGATCAAGGTGGCGCTGCGCGCCGCCCGCATATTCGGCCATCGCGCCACGCCCGACCCGTACTGACACCGCTCACTCCGCGCTGATCGCCCGCAGCACGGACAGTCGCGCGGCGCGCCGGGCGGGCCTTATGCCCGCCAGCGTGCCCGCCACCGCGCCGACCACGACAAACGCGGCAAGCTGCGCGGGCGGTGCTGTGAACACCGAGAGCGTCGTGCTGCCGGCGGCCTTCACGAGCGACCAGCCAAGCAGCGCGCCCAGCCCGATGCCGCCGACCGTCCCGAACACCGCGACCAGCACCGACTCCCACCGCACCATCGCACGGGCCTGCCCGCGGGTCTGGCCAACGGCGCGCAGCAGGCCGAGTTCCCTGGTGCGCTCGTGGATGGACAGCGACAGGGTATTGCTGATGCCCATCAGCGCGATCACGATCGCCAGGGCGAGCATCACGTAGATCAGCCCGAGGAACGTGCTGACGCCGGCCGTGGCACTGGCCCGGTACTCGGACCGGTCCTGGACCCGGGGCGCGCCGTAGCCGCTGGTCGCCGCGGCGATGTCGTCCTTGGCAGCTGCGACGTCTGTGCCGGGCCGCAACTTGACCAGGACCTTGGACACGACGGCCTGGTCGGTGTGCGGTGCCCATCCCGCTGCGGTCAGCAGGTAGTCGCCGGTGATGTCAGGATGGCTGTATATCGCCGCGACGGTGACCGTGCCGTGGGCGCCGTCCGGGTACGTGATCGGCGCTGTCGACCCGACGTGCCAATGGTTGCTCTTGGCGGCATCGGCCGACACCGCGAGCGACGCGCTCGTCATGGCGCTCAGCGCACCGGACGTGACGCCGAGATCGAGGACATCGCCCACCCGAGCCGGGTCAGCCACGGTAACGGCGTGCGCCTTGCCGTCGATCAAGGCGTCGCCCCCGCTGAGACCGGTGGCCGCCTGAACGCCGTCCACAGTGGACAGTCGCGCGCCGATTGTCGGGTCGAGGCGGCCGCGCTGTGAACTCACGCCGCCGCCGAAGCCAGGCGTGTCGACCACGATGTCGGCGGTCAGCGCCCGGTCCACGCCGTGTGCGGCCGATGCCTTGAGCGACGCAGCCACCACGGTGAACATTGCCACAACGGCTACCCCGATCAGCAACGCCGAGGCGGTGGCCGCCGTGCGCCGCGGGTTGCGCATCGCGTTTTCCCGCGCGAGCGTTCCGGTGATGCCGCGCATCCGCGCGATGGGCGCGCCGAGCGTGACCGCCGCAGGGCGGGCAACCACCGGTCCCAACACCACCATGCCGACCAGGGCGAGCACAGCGCCCGCCACCGCAAGAGCCACCGGCCCGGGCCGCGCGGCGGCGAGCACCAGCGTGGTCACGCCGCCTGCCGTCGTCACCCCGCCGAGTGCCGCCCGGCGCCCGGAAACACTGCGCGGCTCGGCCGCCTGGTCGCGCAGCGCTGCGACCGGCGGCACTCGCGAAGAGCGCAGCGCCGGCAGGATGCCGGCGACGAGCGTGGCGGCGATGCCGGCGAGCATGGCAATCGCAGCACTGCTCGCCCGGAATACCAGCCCGCCGGCCGGCAGCGCGAACCCGAACCCGCCGAACACACCCTTGAGGCCGGCTGCGATGCCGATGCCGGCGGCCCACCCGGCCAGCGAGCCGACCACGCCGACTGCGAGCGCCTCGCTCAGGCCCACCGTCACGACCTGCCGGCGGGTGGCCCCGATCGCCCGGAGCAAAGCGGAGCTGCGTGAGCGCTGTGCTCCCAGGATGGAGAACGTGTTGTAGATGCTGAACACCGCGACCAGCAGCGCGATCACGGCGAATCCGGTCAGCGCGTTGCGCAGGAAGCCGAGGAACCCGCTGTTGATGTCGCTGATGTTCTCGTTGGCGAGATCGGTGCCCGTGATGGCCTGCACCCCACCCGGCAGGCGCGGCTGCAGTTCGCCGATCAGCTGCTGCGACGCGACCCCTGGCGCTGCCTTGATCAGGATCTGGGTGACCTTGTTCGGATCGTCAGTGAGGTAGGTCGTCGCCGCGTGCAGCGTCATCGCGGTGAACGTGGACGGCCCGAAGCCATCGGCCGTCCCGAACGTCGAGATGCCGACGATGGTGACCCGTATCGGCCGGGGCGTCAGCAGCGTGGTGGTGTCGCCAAGGTGCAGCTTCGCCGTCTTGGCCGCGCCCCGGTTGATCACCACCTCGTTGTCCGCCTGCGGCGCATGCCCTGCGACGATCCGGTATGGATTGAGCGAGGGAACGCCGACCCAGTTCGCGGCGGTCGTGGGCGGCCCGTTGCCGCCGATGCGCTTGCCGTTGCTGCCGACGAGTTGCCCGAAGCCTTGGACGTACGGCTCGGCATCGGCCACCCCCGGCGTCGACCTGGCCAGGCCGAGCAGCGCGGCGTCTACGCCGGAGCGGCTCTGGTTGATGTCTGAGCCGATCTGCGTCGAGCCGCGCAGGATCACGTCGGTGCTGCCGTTCGCCGTTGTGAACAGCTTGTCGAAGTTCGCCTTGAGCGTGTCGCCGAGGAGAAGCGTTCCGGCGAGGAACGCCACCCCGAGCACAACGGCGATCATGCTGCCGGCGAGGCGGCGCTTGTGCGACCACACCTCGGAGAAGCCGACCCTTAGCATCACGCCCCCAACCGCTTAATGTGGTCGAGGACGAGCTCCGGCGTGGGCCGCTCGACGGCGTCCACGATGTGGCCGTCGGCGAGGAAGACCGCGGTGTCGGCGAAACTCGCCGCCACCGGGTCGTGGGTGACCATCACGATCGTCTGGCCTAGCTCGCGGCATGCTTGCTGAAGGAATCCGAGCACGTCGGCGCCGCTTCGCGAGTCGAGGTTGCCGGTCGGCTCGTCGGCGAAGATGATCGCCGGCTTGGCCACCAACGCGCGGGCCACGGCGACGCGCTGCTGCTGCCCCCCGGACAGTTCGGAGGGCCGGTGGTGCAGCCTGTCGGCGAGGCCCACTGTGTCGACGACGGCCGTGAGCCAGCTCCGATCCGGCTTGGCTCCGGCCAGGGTCAGCGGCAGCTGGATGTTCTCCAGCGCGGACAGCGTCGGCACCAGGTTGAAGGACTGGAAGACGAATCCGATCTGCGTGCGTCGCAACAGGGTCAGCTGCCGGTCCGTCAACTCGCCGAGGTCGACGCCGCCGAGGAACACCTGCCCGAACGTCAGCGCGTCCAGGCCGGCCAGGCAGTGCAGCAGCGTTGACTTACCTGATCCGGACGGTCCCATGATCGTGGTGAACCGCCCCTCGGGCAGATCCACGCTTACGTCGTCGAGAGCGAGCACCGCCGTCTCACCCTGTCCGTAACTCTTGGTCGCGTGCACGGCACGAGCGGCGGCACGCGTCATAGTCGTCGTCATGCAGACGATCGTCGCCATCAGCCGCCGCATCGTCGTCCGCCGCACGCGGTCTCCTGCGCTACCGCAACCGCAGTATCAACTCCACCCGGGGCGGGCCAACCCCGCTTCGTAGGCGAGTACCACGAGCTGGGCCCGGTCGCGCACCGCCAGCTTGGACATCGCCCGGTTGACGTGCGTCTTGACGGTCGCGGGGCTCAAATACAGCTTGGCTGCGATCTCGTCGTTGGACAGCCCCTGTGCTACCACGGCCACGATTTCACGTTCCCGGTCGGTCAGCGCATCCAGGCGCGCCGGCGTGGGGGGCTCCTTTGCCCGGTCGGCGAACTCGGCGATCAGCCGTCGGGTGACGCTCGGCGACAGCAACGCGTCGCCGGCGGCCACCGTGCGGACCGCCCGGATCAGCTCGGCGGGTTCGGTGTGCTTGACGAGGAAACCCGTTGCCCCCGCGCGCAACGCTTCGAAGACGTACTCGTCCAGCTCGAACGTGGTGAGCACGATGACGCGGACCCCGGCAAGGGCCGGGTCGGACGCGATGGCACGCGTGGCGGCGAGGCCGTCGGTGCCGGGCATGCGGATATCCATGAGCACGACATCCGGCAACTGCTCCCGGACGAGGCGCACTGCTTCAGCGCCGTCGGCTGCCTCGCCCTCGACCTGCATATCGTCCTGTGCGTCGAGCAGGGCGGCGAATCCGGCGCGCACCAGCGCCTGGTCGTCGGCGAGTACCAGCCGGATCAGGAGGCACCGTCCAGGGGCAGCCGGGCACGCACCCGGAATCCTCCGGCGAACCCGCGGCCGGTCGACAGCTCGCCGCCGAGGGCCGCCGCGCGCTCCCGCATGCCGGCAATGCCGGACCCGCCGTCGCGCGCCGCGCCACGGCCCGAGCCGTCGTCCATCACCTCGAGGGTCAGCTCACGCGGGCCGTAGCTCACGCTGACGTGCACGGTGGTCGCGTCCGCGTGCCGCACCACGTTTGTCAGCGACTCCTGGAGGATCCGGAACGCCGCGAGATCGGTGCCGGCGGGCAGCGGCCGCGCGTCGCCGGACAGGCGCAGCCGCACGTCGAGGCCCGCGGCGCGCGCCCCGGAGACCAACCGGTCGAGGTCCGCGAGGCTCGGCGCCGGCGCGGTGGCCGCGTGTTCGCCGGACTGGCGCAGCGCGCCGAGTACTGCCTGCACCTCGACAAGCGCATCTTTGCTGGCCTGCTTGATCGTCGCCAGCGATTCGCGGGCCTGCTGCGGGCGTGTGTCGATCAGCTCGAGGGCGACGCCGGCCTGGACGTTGATCATCGAGATGCTGTGCGCGAGAACGTCGTGCAGCTCTCGGGCGATGTCGAGCCGCTCCTCGCTTGCCCGGCGGCGCGCCGACTCGAGCTCGGTACGCCGCGCTTCGGCCTCCTGCCGCCGCGCCGCCCGGCGTAGCTCGCCGCGATAGCGGATCAGCTCGCTCACCGCCGCAAGCACCAGCAGCCACGCGGCAAGGCCCAGCACGGTGGCAATGCCGGGGCCAGGTTTGCCGCGCACGGCGCTGTCCAGCCAGGTCGCGGCAACGAAGCCCGCGAGAAGAGCAACGTACGCGGCGACGCGCCGTCCGAGCATGAGCGCGGAGCCGAACGCGACGATCAGCGGCAGCCACAGCGGACCGCCGGGGTAGCCCAGCCACAGGTAGCCGAACGTCGCCACGAAGGTGCCCGCAAGCACCGCCTCCGGCCACCGCTGCCGGCCCAGCAGGCAGGCAGCGGCTGCGAACAGCAGCAGGAACCCGCCGACGTCAAGATCGCGGTGGGCATGTTGGTGCCGCGCGGCGAGAGCGGTGCCGGCCACGGTCACCACAGCCACGCCGGCGGCGAGTAGCGCGTCGGAATGCGCCCACCGAGTCCGTCTCACAGTGCCCTACGTGCCTCCGTCCCTCCTGGCACGGTAGGACACACCGGCGCCGCACGGCATCCGCGTAACGGTGCAGGCGGCGATACCGCGATCGTGGTACGGGTCAGCCGATGTCGCGGTGCCGGAATCCGCCCAGACCGGCGGCCGCTGCAAGGGCGGCGACGACGGTCAACCCGACCAGCGGTGCCGGGGACAGCGCCGATCCCGGCAGCTTCGGCACGTGCGTGAACGGTGACAGGTCCATCGCCCATTGCGCGAGTTTCAGCACCGGACCGAGCTGCCCGAGCAGTAGCCACGCGCCGAGCACCCCCCAGGCGACCGCCGTGAACCGAGGCGCCAGTCCGAACAGCGCGAGTGTCACGCCGGCCAGCACCCATGTGGCCGGCACCTGGACGAGTGCCGCACCGAGTACTCGCGGCAGTTGCCGGGCGACGTCATGCGAGCGCAGGCCGTGCGCGAGCCCAGCGCCGAGGCCTGCCGCGGTAAGGATCGCGATGCTGCCGGCTACAGCGAACAGGACGTGGCTCCACGCCCAGCGGATGCGCCCGATGCGCGTGGCCAGCACGGGTTCGGCCCGCAGCGCCGTCGCCTCGACGCGCAGCCGCAGCACCGCCTGGACCGCGTACCCCGCGACCACAAGGCCGAGGATTCCCATCGCCGCGGCCAGGAACGCATCGACGAGGCCCTTCTCGCCACCCATCTCCGTGAGGATCCTCCGGGTGCTGTCGCTGGTGCCGACGATCGCGGTGACGCCGTCGGCGAGGCCACCGATCGCCACCCCGTAGACGGCGAATCCGACCGTCCACGCGAGCAGCGTGCCCCGATGCAGCCGCCAGGCCAGCGCCACCGGGCCGCGCAGATCGCCTCGCGCGGGACCCGGCCGAGGCGGCAGCAGACCCGCTCCGAGGTCACGCCGCGCGGCCAGGACGAATCCGCCCCAAACGATCAGCGCTGACGCGGCGATCGCGACGGCGAGGACCCACCACCGCTCGCCGGCGAATGGACGCAGTTGTTGCGCCCAGTCGATCGGAGACGCCCACGACAGCCATGACGGTCCGACGTCTGCGGCGGCGCGGATCAGGTACGCCACGGCCACCACGCCGATGCCGATGCCGTTCGCAGTGCGGGCGCTCTCAGATAGCTGTGCCGCGACCGCGCCCACAGCCGCGAAGAACAGCCCGGTTGTGCACCAGGCGAGGCCGAAGGCAATCGAGCCGGCCGCCGGCATGCCGACCGCGATCAACCCGACCGCAGCGCCGAGACCTACAGCCACGCTGGCGATCGCCGCTACGATTACGCCCGCCGCCAGGGCGGCTTGCCGGCCGACGACGCCAGCGCTGATCAGCTCGAGACGTCCGGCCTCCTCATCGGCCCGGGTGTGCCGCATCACGACGAGCACGCTCATCACGCCGACGAGGGTGGCCCCGATCGCGACTAGCCGCCATGCCGTCAGGCCGCCGACCGTACTCGGATCATGAACCGGGCCGTACATGGCGAGCGTCGAGGCATTGCTCGCGACACCGGCGGCGAACTCCAAGCGCGACTGGGGGGTGTCGTACAGGTGGGCGAAGCTGTACGCCGTTGAGGCCGCGGTCGCGGTGAGCGCGTAGACCCAGGCCGGAATCATGATCCGGTCGCGGCGCAGCGCCAGCTTGACGAGTTCTCCGGCGCCGAGCAGCGCCTCTCTCATGGCACAGCCTGGTAGTGACGCAGGAACAGCTCCTCCAGGGTCGGCGGCTGGCTCACCAGCGACCGCACCCCGATCCGGGTCAGTTCGGCCAGCACGCCGCCCAGCTGCGCGGTGTCGACCTGGCAGCGCACGCGTGTGCCCTCGACGTCGAGCCCGTGGACGCCGGGAAGCGCCGCCAGGCCGTTCGGCGGCGCGGCCAGCTCGGCGTCGATTGACGTGCGGGTCAGGTGCCGCAGATCGGCCAGTGTTCCGGAGTCGACGGTCCGCCCGGCGCGGATGATGCTGACCCGGTCGCACAGAGCCTCCACCTCAGACAGGATGTGGCTGGAAAGAAGCACGGTGCGCCCGCTTGCCCGTTCCTCGATGATGCAGTCACGGAACGCTTCTCCGACAATCGGGTCGAGGCCGGACGTTGGCTCGTCCAGGATGAGCAACTCGACGTCGGAGGCGAGCGCAGCCACCAGCGCCAGCTTCTGCCGGTTGCCCTTCGAGTAGGTGCGCCCTTTCTTCGTGGGATCGAGGTCGAAACGCTCGAGCAGGTCGGCGCGCCGCTGCTCGTTCAGCCCGCCGCGCAGCCGCCCGAGCAGATCGATCACCTCGCCACCGGACAGATTCGGCCACAACGTAACGTCGCCGGGTACGTAAGCCAGCCGGCGATGCAGTGTCGCTACGTCGCGCCACGGGTCGCCGCCGAGCAGCCGCGTGACACCGGCGTCGGCGCGCAGCAAGCCGAGTAGCACCCGGATTGTCGTGGATTTGCCCGCTCCGTTCGGGCCGAGAAACCCGTGCACCTCGCCGGTCTCGACGGTCAGGTCCAGGCCGTCAAGGGCCCGCGTCCGGCCGAACGTCTTCACCAGGTGCTGGATCGCGATCGCGGCAGCCACGATCTGACCGTAGCTCTATTCAGAAGTTTGTGAAATCCTTGAATACTCTTAAGCTAACCGCGTGAGCCGGAAACGTCGGGACGCCACTGCGGTGGCCGCGTTCGTCGAACAGTTCGCCGGCGACATGGTGGACGCGGGCATGCCACGCATGCCTGCCCGGGTGTTCGCGGCCCTGCTCAGCGCCGATGACGGGTGCACCGCGGCCGAACTTGCCGCGCAACTGCATGCCAGCCCCGCGGCTATTTCCGGCGCGATTCGCTACTTGGAGCACGTGGACATGACCGCGCGAGACCGCCGGCCGGGCGAGCGGCGCGACGTGTACCGGCTCCGGGGCGAGATGTGGTACGAGGTCATCGCGAACCGGGACCGGATGTATCTGCGCTGGCTGGAGACGCTGCGGCAGGGCGTCGATGCCGTCGGCCGGAAAACGCCGGCTGGGCGGCGGATCGACGACACGCGACGCTTCTTCGATTTCGTGCGGACGGAAATGCCCGCGATGCTTGGCCGCTGGCGCGCCCAGCGCAAACCAAAACGATGAGCGCTCGCGCGAAGAGCCCGCCGCTGCGACGCGGCCCGCGCCGCCATCCGCGCAGGCGGATTAGGTCAGTGTGCTGCTTCGTGCCAGTTGGGGCCTACGCCGATCGAGACGTCGAGTGGCACGTCGAGCTGATACGCAGCGCCCATCTCCCGGCGGACCACCTCCTCGACGGCCCGGCGCTCGCCGGGTGCGATCTCGAGAACGAGTTCGTCGTGCACCTGGAGCAGCAACCGTGATCTGAGGCCCGCCGCGGCTAGCGACCGGTGCACGCCAAGCATGGCGACTTTGATGATGTCCGCGGCGCTGCCCTGGATCGGCGCGTTCAGCGCCATCCGCTCGGCCATTTCGCGGCGCTGCCGATTGTCGCTGGTCAGGTCGGGCAGGTATCGGCGCCGTCCCATGATCGTCTCGGTATAGCCGGTACGCCGGGCCTCCTCGACCACCGAGCGCAGGTAGTCGCGCACGCCGCCGAAGCGCGCGAAATAGGCCTCCATCTGCCCGCGCGCCTCGTCCGCGGAGATCTTGAGCTGCTGCGCCAGCCCGAATGCCGACAGACCGTAGGCAAGCCCGTACGACATGGCCTTGACCCGGCGGCGCAACTCTGGGTCGATCTGCTCCGGAGGCAGGTCGAATGCGCGCGACGCCACGAAGGTGTGCAGGTCCTCGCCCGACAGAAAAGCATCACGAAGGCCTTCGTCGTTGGACAGCGTCGCCATGATCCGCATCTCGATCTGGCTGTAGTCCGCGGTCATGAGCGACTCGAAGCCCGGACCGACCGTGAACGCCTCGCGGATGCGCCGGCCCTCTGCCGTACGCACCGGTATGTTCTGGAGGTTCGGATCGGTGGACGAGAGCCGCCCGGTGGCTGCGATCGTCTGGTTGAACGTCGTGTGGATGCGACCGGTGTCGTCGATCAGCGGTAGCAATGAGTCGACGACGGTCTTGAGCCGGGCCACTTCCCGGTGCCGCAGCAGGTGCTCGAGGATCGGATGCTGGGTCTTGCCGTAGAGGTCGGCGAGCGCGTCGGCATCGGTGGTGTAACCGGTCTTGATGCGCTTGGTCTTGGGCAGCCCGAACTGGTCGAACAGAATCTCCTGCAGCTGCTTGGGCGAACCCAGATTGAACGTTCGTCCGACGAGCTTGTGTGCCTCCTGCTCGACGTCCTTGACCGCTGCGCCCAACTCGGCCTGCAGGGCGACCAGCTTGTCGGTGTCAGCAGCGATACCGGCCGTCTCCATGTCGGCCAGCACGTACGTCAGGGGCAGCTCCAACTCGGCGAGCAGGCGCGTGGCACGGCGCTGCTCGAGGTCGGCGTCGAGCGCGTCGGCGAGATCGCGAATGGCCATCGCGTTGACCGTCTCGACCTGGGCGATCGCGTCGTCCGCCTCGTCGACGCCGCCGTCGAGGGTGAGCTGCCCGGACTCCAGGTCGGCGTCGTTCGCCCGCAATTCGCGATGGAGGTAGCGCAGGGCGAGGTCGGCGAGGTCGAACGAGCGCTGCCCGGGCAGCGCCAGGTAGGCGGCGAGCTGGGTGTCGCTCGTGATGCCGGCGAGGGTCCAGCCCCGCTGGCGAAGCGCAAGGACCGGGCCTTTGACGTCGTGCGCCGCCTTCGGCGAGTCCGGGTCGGCCAGCCACGCCGCGAACGCCTCGTCGTCGCCGCCGGTGAGCGCCTCCGGCTGGAAGTAGGCCGCCGCGCCGTCGGCGCTGGCCAGCGCGATGCCGGTGAGCGTTCCGATGCCGCGGCCCCAGCTGCCGCGAAACGCCAGCCCCACACGCTTGCCGTCGCGGGCGTGGGCGTCGAGCCACCCGATCACCTCGTCCGGGCCCAACCGCGTCGTCTCGACCTCGAACCCCTGCTCGGCCTCTGGCTCGGCGGCGCTCACCGTCGCGAACAGCCGCTCGCGCAACACCCGGAACTGGAGGTTGTCGAACAGCGTGTGCACCTCGGCACGGTCCCAGGGGCGGCGCTCCAGGTCGTCGAGCTGCACGTCGATCGGCACGTCGCGCACCAACTCGGTGAGCTGGCGGTTGCGGATGACGCCTGCCAGGTGCTCGCGCAGCGCGTCGCCGGCCTTGCCCTTCACAGTGTCGACCTGCGCCACCAGAGCGTCGAAGGAGCCGTACTCACGGATCCACTTCGCCGCGGTCTTCTCCCCCACGCCGGGGATACCGGGCAGGTTGTCGCTGGTGTCACCGCGAAGCGCCGCGAAGTCGGGGTACTGCGCCGGCGTCAGGCCGTACTTCGCCGCGACCTCCTCCGGCGTGAACCGGGTCAGGTCGCTGACGCCGCGCCGGGGGTACAACACGGTGACCGCATCGCTCACCAGTTGCAGCACGTCACGGTCACCGGTGCAGATCAGGGTCTGCATATCGGCGGCGGACGCCTTTGTCGTGATCGTCGCGATGATGTCGTCGGCCTCGTAGCCTTCGGCGGTGAGGGCCGGGATGCGCAGCGCCCCTAGCACCTCGTTGATCAGCGACAGCTGCTCGGAGAAGTCCGGCGGCGTCTCGGACCGGCCCGCCTTGTACTCGGCGTACGTTTCGCTGCGGAACGTCTTGCGCGACACATCGAACGCCACTGCGACGTGAGTCGGGTCCTCATCCCGCAGCAGATTGATGAGCATGGACGTGAAGCCGAAGACGCCGTTGGTCGGCTGGCCGGTCGTCGTCGCCATCTCGACCTCGCGCAACGCGTAGAACGCCCGGTACGCGATGGAATGGCCGTCTAGCAACAGCAGCCGAGAACCGCTCACGGGCCCCGAGTCTAGGTCCCAATACCGACGACCGATCAGAGGATGAGCGCCCGCCCCTTCAGCGGGAGGCGACCCAGACGAACCCAACCACGCGGCGATGAGCGCTCGCGCGAAGAGCCCGCCGGCCGCGACGCGGTCGCGCCGAAGGCGCGTGCGGAGCCGCGGTTGCACCCGAGCGCAGCGAGCGGTGCGAACGCGGATCCGCGTCCGGCGGGTGAGCTAGGCTCCGCGGCTGATCGCGCGGCCGGTCAGGCTGCGACCGCGTCGGCGCGCCCGGCGCAACAGCGCCACGCGGCTGCCGCCGTCAGCGATGCCGAGCGAGCGGCGCAGCGTCGAGGTCGTGGCGAGGCGCCGCACGACCAACGGCGCGAATCCGAGGCGAGCCAGGTAGCGGTTCGAGTCGCGGGAGCCGGCGACCACGCTCGCGACGACGTGCTCGATGCCGCGTTGGTCTGCGAGGTGCACGGTCGCCGCCAGTAGCGCACGGCCGATGCCTCGGCGCCGGTGCTTCGGCGCCACGAGCAGGTGGCTGATGTGGAGCGCGGGCACTGCCGCCATGCCGCCGATATCGCCCTCGATGACCAGGATCATGCCGACGATGTCACCGCGCTCGTCAACGGCTGCGAGCATGGACTTCTCGTCCGAGGCCAAGATCGCGGCGAACCGCTCGGGTAGGTGCGCCAGCGTGTCGGCCTGGAGCTGACGCGCGCCCGGCGCACTGAGCGGCTCGTCGGTTGCCTCGACGAGCCGCACGAGTTGCGGCACGTCGGTCAGTTCGGCCGGCCTAACGCGTACCTGACCACGTGACACCGTTGACCCCCTGTTGAGAAGAGCCATTGGGTAATGCCCCGATGCACCAGAGCTCGCGGCTGGCGAGCACTCAAACACTATCCGTCCGTGGCGGATTGTTGATGTTCAGGGGTCATACTGGCAGCTTGCTGAAGGTCCGCTTGACGTCAGCTGACTTCCGCACTAGTCGTCAGTGCTCGCGCGATCCACGAATCGCCGGCTTCACGCGCCGCCGCTGAGCACGAGTTCGGCCA
Source organism: Jatrophihabitantaceae bacterium (assembly GCA_036506155.1). GTDB lineage: Bacteria > Actinomycetota > Actinomycetes > Mycobacteriales > Jatrophihabitantaceae > DASXRA01. The sequence continues at coordinate 100,836 of DASXSF010000037.1, read as the reverse complement.
CTGCCCGCATGGACGTCCGATTGTCCATGGCTGCACGTTGTATCCACCGGAATGCCTCCGGTTCGGTCATCCGGTGCTCGGTCATCAACACGCCCTTCGCCCGCTCGATCAGCTTGCGCGCCTCGAGACGTTCCCGCAGATTGCCGACCTCGGATTCCAGCGCGCGGATCTCCGCGAACCGCGACTTCGCCATCTCGATCGCCGGCAGCAGGTCGCGCTTCTGGAACGGCTTGACCAGGTAGGCCATCGCGCCGGCGTCTCGGGCGCGCTCGATGAGGTCGCGCTGGCTGAATGCCGTGAGGATGACGACCGGGGCGATGCGCTTCTCAGCGATCTGCGCGGCCGCCGCGATGCCGTCCATCTTCGGCATCTTGATGTCGCAGATCACCAGGTCGGGCTTGAGCTCGACGGCCAGTTCGACGGCCTGCTCCCCGTCTGCTGCTTCTCCGACGACGTCGAATCCCTCCTCCTGCAGCATTTCCCGCAGGTCCAGGCGGATCAGTGCCTCATCCTCGGCGATCAGCACCCGCTTGATCACGGCATCGGTCGGTTCGAAGCTGTCAGAGTCAGCCACGCTGCGTCCTCCGGCATGGTTGGCTTGCGAGGTCGCAAGCGTATCGCCGGTAGCATGACGTTCGCGCACGGCGCCCCTGTGACGGAACTGGAATACGTGATGGTCTCAAACACCATTGCCGAGAGGCATGTGGGTTCGAATCCCACCAGGGGCACGGATCCCGGCGGACGCTAACCGCGCAGCCCCCGCTCGTAGTCGTCGCGTATGCCAGGCTCGACCTCGATGAACATCGTGCGCGCACCGAGCAGACCGGCGACCGCATCGCTGAACTGCGCCGGAACGAACCGCCTGGCCCGCACCGCGACGGCCATGCTCGCCGGAACGTATACGCGGCGGCGTGGGTGATGCAGCACCCGGACGATCGCCGCGGCCACATCGTCCGGCGAAACCCGGCGGCTCACGAAACGTAGCCGCCGCGCCCCTGCGGTGAGCCGTGTGTCGACCAGCGCCGGCATCACCAGGGTGAACCGCACGCCGGTGCCCGCAAGCTCGAAGCGCGCGGCATCGGTGAACCCGACGACGCCGTACTTGCTCGCGCAGTACGCGGCCTCGCCACCGGCGTACGTCTCCCCCGACACCGACGCGACGTTGACGATGTGCCCGGTCTGCCGCCGCAGCATCGAACGCAGCGCCAGCTTCGTCCCGGTGATCACTCCGAGCAGGTTCACCTCGACGATCCGGCGCGTCACATCGTCGGGCTGGTCGGCCACCGGACCGGAAGCGAGCACCCCGGCGTTGTTGACCAGAACGTCCAGCGGGCCGAGGTCGCGCTCGACGTTCGTGATGAACCGGGCGAACGACACGGGCGACGTGACGTCGAGCGGGTACGCGGTGGCACCGCGGACAGCTGCGTTGTCGACATCACCGATCGCCACCTTCGCCCCGTCCGCGACGAGGGCGCGGGCCGTTGCCAGCCCGATTCCGCGTGCACCGCCGGTGATGGCGACGACCCTCGGCCCGGGCATGGAGGGCACACTAGCGGCCGTGCACATGACACCGGATGAGTTCCGCAAGCACGGCCATCGCGTCGTCGACTGGATCGCCGACTACTACGAGCGGCTCGAGGCGTTCCCGGTGCGGTCGCAGGTCGCACCCGGCGCCATCCGCGCGGCCCTTCCACAGGCGCCGCCGGAGCAGGGCGAAGGCTTCGACGCCGTGCTGCATGACCTCGACGAAGTGATCATGCCGGGAATCACGCACTGGCAGCACCCGTCGTTCTTCGCCTACTTTCCGGCGAACGCCACCGGGCCGGCGATCCTCGGCGATCTGCTCGCGTCCGGGCTGGGGGTGCAGGGGATGCTGTGGGCAACGTCGCCCGCGGCAACCGAACTCGAGACCCACGTACTCGAGTGGCTGCGCAACCTGCTCGGCTTACCCGACACGTTCCGGGACAACGGCGTGATCCAGCACACCGCGTCCGACGCCGCGCTCGTGGCGCTGCTCGCAGCGCTGCACCGGGCGAGCGGTGGCCGCACCGAGCACGAGGGCGTCCACAGTGGACGGTTCACGGTGTACACGTCCGGACAGACCCACTCCGCCGTCGAGAAGTCGTGCCGCGTCGCCGGCCTCGGGTCGGATGCGCTCCGCAAGGTCGACGTCGACCCGGCCACCCAGGCGGCGCGCCCCGAACAGCTCCGTGCGCTGATCGAGGCGGATGTCGCCGCCGGCTTGACGCCAGCGCTGGTCGTGGCGTCGATCGGGACGACGGGCACCGGCGCCGTCGACCCGGTGCGCGCCCTCGGCACCATCGCCCACGAGTACTCAGCCTGGCTGCACATCGACGCGGCGTGGGCTGGTGTGGCGGCGATCTGCCCGGAGCTGCGGTCGCTCTCCGACGGCGTAGAACTCGCCGACTCGTACGCGACCAACCCGCACAAGTGGTTGTTGACCAACTTCGACTGTGACGCGTTCTGGGTGGCTGACCGGGCGGCGCTGCTCGGTGCGCTGTCGATCCTGCCGGATTACCTGCGCAACGCGGCCACCGAGTCCGGAGCGGTGATCGACTACCGCGACTGGCACGTCCCGCTGGGGCGGCGCTTCCGCGCCCTGAAGCTGTGGGCTGTGATCCGCTGGTACGGCGCGGAGGGCCTGCGTGCGCACATACGCGAACACGTGGAGCTGGCGCAGGAGTTCGCCTCCTGGGTGGAGGCCGACGAGCGGTTCGAGCTGGTGGCGCCGCATCCCCTCTCGCTGGTCACGTTCCGGCTGCGCGAGGGCGATAACGCGACGCACGCTCTGATGGAGCGGGTCAACGGGAACGGGACGCTCTACTTGACGCACACGACTGTGAACGGTCGGGTGGCGCTGCGCCTCGCGATCGGCTCACCGCAGACCCAGCGCCGGCACGTCCAATCAGCGTGGGCCGCAGTCCGCTCAGCCGCCCAAACCCACATGGCGTGATCTTGGACTTCCGGTCGAATAAGCACCACAACTCCAAGATCATCGGATAGAGGCGCGCGCGCCGTTACACGCTGGGCACGCGCAGCATGGCTTCCTGGACAACGCTCACGATGTGCCGGCCGTCCAACGCGTAGATCCGGCCCATCGCGAGGCCCCGCCCGCCGGACGCCGACGGTGAGGCCATGTCGTACAGGAACCACTCGTCCGCGCGGAACGGGCGATGGAACCACATCGCATGGTCGAGCGACGCGGTCACCACTGGATCGAGCCCGATCGCCAGGCCGTGGTGCACGAGCACCGTCTCAACAAGGGTGAGGTCGGAGGCGAAGGTCAGCGCGCACACGTGGATCAGCGGGTCGTCCGGCAGCCGCCCGTCGGCGCGCAACCAGACCCGGTGCGGGCCGGCACCGCGTGGACCGTGCGCGCGCTGCACCCATGGGGGATCGTCCACGTAGCGCAACTGGAAAGGCCGTGGTGTCCCCTCGAACCAGGCGGCGACCTCGTCGTAGCCCGCGTAGCGCTCCTCCAACGTCGGCAGCTCGTCGGGTAACGGGACGTCGGGCATCGGCGCCTGGTGGTCGATGCCGCCCTGGCGCAGCTGGAACGACGCGGCGAGCACGAAGATCGGCTCGCCATGCTGGATAGCCGTCACCCGGCGGATCGAGAACGAGCGCCCGTCGCGCGCCCGCTCGACGGTGTAGACGATCGGCACCTCGGGGTCGCCCGGGCGGATGAAGTACGAGTGCAGCGAGTGCACCGCGCGCTCGGCGTCGACCGTGCGACCCGCCGCGACGAGGGCCTGCCCGGCGACCTGACCGCCGAAGACTCGCTGGTGCGACACCTTGGGACTGCGGCCGCGGAAGATGTTCACCTCGATCGGTTCGAGGTCGAGCAGCTGCACGAGGGCGTCCACCACCGGCTGGCCGGATCGGGCTTGCAGGTCAGCGGTCACTCTTGAGCACGTCTCCGATGTGGTGGACGCGGATCGTGTTGGTCGCGCCCGGCGTCGCCGGCGGTGTGCCGGCCACCACGATCACCCGGTCTCCGCGCCGGCATACGCCTCGCTGCACCAGCGCTGCGTCCACCTGGCGCACCATCTCGTCGGTGGTGCGCACGGTCCATACCAGGTGCCCCTCGACTCCCCACAACAGGGCGAGCTGGCGCAGCACGTTCTCGTCCGGCGAGAACGCCAGCAACCGCTGTGTCGGCTGCAGGCGGGAAAGCCGGCGCACGGTGTTGCCGGTCTGTGTGAACGCCACCAGGGCGGCCGCGTCCAGCGCGTCGCCGATGTCCTTGGCCGCCTTGGCGATCGCTCCGGCCGAGGTGCGCGGGACGTGCTGCAGCGCGGGCGGGTGCACGCCGGACGACTCGACAGAGGTGATGATCCGCGACATGGTGGCGACGGTCTGCACTGGGTAGGTGCCGACGCTCGTCTCGCCAGACAGCATCAGCGCGTCGGCGCCGTCGAGCACCGCGTTGGCCACGTCGGACGCCTCAGCACGTGTCGGGCGAGAGTGACTGATCATCGAGTCGAGCATCTGCGTCGCGACGATGACGGGCTTGGCGTTGTCGCGACAGATCTGGATCGCGCGCTTCTGCACCATCGGCACTTGTTCGAGCGGCAGCTCGACGCCGAGGTCGCCCCGGGCAACCATGACGCCGTCGAAACTGAGCACGATGTCTTCGAGCCGCTCCACGGCCTCCGGCTTCTCGATCTTGGCGATGACCGGGCGCCGGATGCCCACGGCGTCCATCACCTGACGGACGAGCTTGACATCTTCGGCAGCGCGCACGAACGACAGCGCAACGAAGTCGACGCCGAGCTTGAGCGCGAATTCGAGATCGTCGGCGTCCTTCTCCGAAAGCGGTGGCACGCTGACCGCGACGCCGGGCAGCGACAGCCCTTTGCTGTTGCTGACCGGGCCGCCCTCGGTGACGTCGCAGACGACGTCCGTGCCGTTCTCGATCTCGACGGCGACCAGTGCGATGTTGCCGTCGTCGACGAGCAGCCGGTCGCCGGGACGCACGTCGTCTGCGAGGCCCCGGTACGTGGTGGACACCCGATCGTGGGTGCCCTCGACGTCCTCGACCGTGATGCGAATCCGCTCACCGGTGCGCCACTCGGTCGCGCCGTCGACGAAGCGGCCCAACCGGATCTTGGGGCCCTGGAGGTCGGCGAGGATGGCGATGTTGCGGCCCGTCGCCTCTGCGGCCTGGCGCACTTCGCGGAAGCGCCTGCCGTGCTCGGCGTGCTCGCCGTGGCTGAAGTTCAGCCGGGCGACGTCCATGCCGGCCTCGACGAGCGCGCGAACACGCTCCGGCGAGTCCGTCGACGGGCCGAGGGTGCAGACAATCTTGGCGCGGCGCGGCACGGTGACCACCCTACGATGCCTGGTCTATGGACGTCGCGGGCGCGGTCGCCGACGTATGTAGAGCACCTGTCGAATCGGTGCGTCCGGTGGCCGGCGGTGACATCTGCCGCGCCTGGCGGGTGAGCTTCGCCGATGGGACGCCGGCGTTCGCGAAGACGTTCTCCGGCGAACCGGCGATGTTCGACGCGGAGGCGCGCAGCCTGCGCTGGCTTGCCGAGGGCGGCGCGCCGGTGCCGGGTGTGCTGGGCGTGGGCGCGGACGTCCTGGTGCTGGGCTGGCTCGACGCCGGGCCGCCGTCGCCGGCCGCGGCGCGCCGGTTCGGCGCGGCTCTGGCGACGGTGCACGCGGCGGGCGCGGACGGATTCGGCGCGCCGTGGCCGGGGTTCGCCGGACGGCTGCGGGTGCCGAACACGCCGGCGCCGACCTGGGCGGAGTTCTTCGCGGCGACCCGGCTGCTGCCGCTGGCCCGGCAGGCCCACCAAACGGGAGCGCTCGACGACGTCACCGCGATCGAGCGGGTGGCGCTCCGCCTGCCGTCGCTCGGCGGCCCGGCCGAACCGCCGGCCCGGCTGCACGGAGACCTGTGGTCGGGCAACGTCCTGTGGGGTACGGATCGCGTGTGGCTGATCGACCCCGCCGCGTACGGCGGGCACCGGGAGACCGACCTCGCGATGCTCCACCTGTTCGGAGCGCCGTACCTGGCGGACATCGTCGGGGCATATCAGGAAGTAACGCCCCTCGCCGACGGCTGGCGCGAACGTACGGAACTGCACCAGCTGTACCCGCTGCTGGCGCACGCCGTCATGTTCGGGGGCGGCTACGGCGCCCGCGCGACGGACATCGCCCGCCGGTACAGCTAACCCGCCGGATGCGGAGCCCGGTCATGTCCTCAATGCCTGGCACAGTGCAGTCGTGACTGTTGAGTGGCTGGCGCTTGCCGAAGAGCTCGCGCACTGGGCGATCGAGCACGTCGGTCCGGTGCGCCGGCGCGCGGTCGATACCAAAACGGGGCCCACCGACCTGGTTACCTACGCGGACCGGGCGATCGAGCAACATGTGCGCGACACGGTGCTGCGGCACTTCCCCGAACACCGCATCGTGGGCGAGGAGTTCGGCGGGACATCCGACAGTGGGCCGACCTGGTATGTCGACCCGATCGACGGCACGACGAACTTCGCGCGTGGTGTGGCGTGGTTCTCCTTCAGCGTCGGCATCGTGGCGCACGGCCGGCTCGTCGGCGGGGTCGTCGCGGATCTGGCGCGGCGCGAGGTGGTCAGCGCTCGCGCCGGGCACGGCACCACGCTCGACGGGAACCCGGTGCGCTGCGCGGACGTGACGGGGCTCCCGGGCGAGGTCGTGCTCACCGAGTGGAGCCGCAGCCGGCCGTGGCCGGGCATGATCGCTATGCTCGAACGACTCGTACAGCACGACTGTACGACGCGCATCATGGGCTCGTCCGCACTCAGCCTCGCCACTGTGGCGTCCGGCCGCGCGGCTGCCGCCGTGCTCGGCCGGTACAACCCGTGGGACGTGCTGGGCGGCATCGCCCTCGCCCGGGAGGCCGGCGCTGCGGTGCTGTCCCGGCAGGGACTCGTCGATACGGCTTTGCCGCCGGGGGACGGGCTGCTCGTCGCCGCGCCGGGCGTCGCCGATGCAGTACGGCGGGCCTGGCTCGGCCCGCAGGCCTGATCAGGCGCGGGCGGCGGCCATGACGGCGGCGTCGACGTCCTCGCCGGCGGCCTCCGCGCGTCGCGTCGCCTCGAGCACTCGGCGGTAGTCACGCGGCATGATCACCGCGAAGCGGTCCAGCGCGGCACCCCAGTCGTCGAGCAGTGCCGCGGCAACGGTCGACCCGGTGAGCGCCGCGTGCTGCTCGAGGATGGCACGCAGTGCGAGCGCGTCCTCGCACGTCGGCGCCTCGACGTCGACCAGATCCCGGTTGACCAGCGCCGGATCGAGGTCGAGCACGTAGCCAACGCCGCCCGACATTCCGGCGCTGACGTTGCGCCCGGTCGGGCCCAGGATCACCGCGACGCCGCCGGTCATGTACTCCAGCGCATGGTCGCCGGCTCCCTCGGCAACGGCGGTTGCCCCCGAGTTGCGGACGCAGAAGCGCTCGCCGACGACGCCGCGCAGATACAGCTCGCCGCTGATGGCGCCGTAGCCGATGACGTTCCCGGCGATGACGTTGTGTTCGGCGGCAAATGACGCGGCCTCGTCCGGACGTGCCGCGATCACACCGCCGGACAGCCCCTTGCCCACGTAGTCGTTCGCATCGCCGATCAGCCGCATGCTGATCCCCGCAGGCAGAAACGCGCCGAACGACTGGCCGGCCGAGCCGCGGAACGTGATGTCGATGGTGCCGTCGGGCAGCCCAGCGGCGCCGTAGCGGCGGGTCACGTACGAGCCCAGCATGGTGCCGACCGTCCGGTTCACGTTGCGCACCGGCAGCTCCAGCGACACCCGCGTGCCGTCGAGCAGCGCGCCCTCGCACAACTGGATGAGCGTGTTGTCGAGGGCGGCGTCCAGGGCGTGGTCCTGCGCACGGACGCGACGCAATACCGAGCCGTATGGCGCGGCCGGGACGCTGAGGATCGGCGAGAGGTCCAGCCCGGACGCCTTCCAGTGGTCGATCGCCTTGCGCGTGTCGAGCGCCTCGACATGCCCGATCGCCTCGTCCAGCGACCGGAAGCCCAGCGACGCCAGGAGCTCGCGGACCTGCTCGGCGACGTATTCGAAGAACGTGACGACGAACTCGGGACGCCCGGTGAATCGCTCGCGCAGCACCGGGTTCTGCGTGGCCACGCCCACCGGGCAGGTGTCAAGGTGGCACACCCGCATCATCACGCAGCCCGACACGATCAGCGGAGCCGTGGCGAACCCGTACTCATCGGCGCCGAGCAGCGCGGCGATCACCACGTCGCGCCCGGTCTTCATAGCGCCGTCGACCTGAACCGTGATGCGGTCGCGCAGCCCGTTGAGCAGGAGGGTTTGCTGCGTCTCGGCAAGGCCGAGCTCCCACGGCAGCCCGGCGTGCTTGAGCGATGTCAGCGGTGCGGCGCCGGTGCCGCCGTCGTGCCCGGAGATCAGCACCACGTCAGCGTGAGCCTTGGACACGCCGGCGGCGACGGTGCCCACGCCCGATTCGGCCACCAGCTTCACATGGATGCGCGCTTGCGGGTTCGCGTTCTTCAGATCGTGGATGAGCTGGGCGAGGTCCTCGATCGAGTAGATGTCGTGGTGCGGCGGAGGGCTGATCAGCCCGACGCCAGGCGTGGAATGCCTCGTACGCGCGATCCAGGGGTAGACCTTGAAGCCCGGCAGCTGGCCGCCCTCGCCGGGTTTAGCGCCCTGGGCCACCTTGATCTGGATGTCCTCGGCGTTGACGAGATAGTGCGATGTGACGCCGAACCGTCCTGACGCGACCTGCTTCACCGCCGAGCGGCGCAGGTCCCCGTTCTCGTCCGGCACGTAGCGGCGCGCGTCCTCGCCGCCCTCGCCGCTGTTGGACCTGCCGCCGATGCGGTTCATCGCGATGGCAAGCGTCTCGTGCGCCTCGGCGGAGATGGATCCGTACGACATCGCGCCGGTGGCGAAGCGGCGCACGATCGACGACACCGGCTCGACCTCGTCCAGCGGTACCGGCGGACGGGAAGGTGCGAACTCGAGCAGGCCACGTAGATGCCCGCCCTGGCGCGCCAATTCGTCGACCTTCGCCGCATACTCGCCGAATACCTCGTAGCGGCGCTCGCGTGTCGCGTGCTGCAGCAGGAACACGGTCTCCGGGTTGAACAGGTGCAGTTCGCCCTCGCGGCGCCACTGGTACTCGCCGCCGACGTCGAGGCGGCGATGGGCCCGCGCGGTGGGCACCTCTGGGTATGCCACCGCGTGCCGGGCGGCTGCCTCGGCGGCAATCACGGAAAGCCCGACGCCGCCGAGCCGCGACGGGGTGCCGGTGAAGTACTCGTCGACGACGTCCTCGCCCAGGCCGAACGCCTCGAAGACCTGCGCCCCGGTGTATGACGCGATCGTCGAGATGCCCATCTTCGACATCACCTTGAGCACGCCCTTGCTCAGCGCCTTGACGTAGTTGACGATGGCCTGCTTCGGAGGGATCGCGCTGATTGCTCCTCGCGCGACGAGGTCCTCGATCGTCTCGAACGCGAGGTAAGGGTTGACCGCCGCGGCGCCGTACCCGAGGAGCAGCGCCACGTGGTGCACCTCGCGGCAGTCGCCCGACTCGACGATCAGCCCCACCTTCGTGCGCTGCCGGGTGCGCACCAGGTGGTGGTGCACGGCGGCGGTGAGCAGCAAGGACGGGATCGGCGCATGGTCCTCGTCGCAGCCGCGGTCGGACAGGATAAGGATGCGCGCCCCGGCGTCGATGGCGTCGGAGCAGGCCCGGCGCACCTGCTCGATCGCGCCGGCCAGTGCCTCTGCCCCGCCAAGCACGCGGTAACGCCCGTCGATGAGCGTGCACTGGAATCCGGGCAGGTCGCCGTCGGCGTTGATGTGCCAGATCTTGGCAAGCTCGTCGTTGGCGATCACCGGATGCGGGATGACGACCTGGCGGCACGAGGCCGGGCCGGGCGCGAGCAGGTTCTGCTCGGGGCCGACAGTGCCGGCGAGCGAGGTCACCATCTCCTCGCGGATCGCATCCAGTGGCGGGTTGGTGACCTGCGCGAACAGCTCGGTGAAGTAGTCGTAGAGCAGGCGGGGCCGCTGTGAAAGCCCGGCCAGTGGGGTGTCGGTGCCCATCGACCCGATCGGCTCCGCGCCGGCTGCGGCCATCGGGGCGACGAGGATGCGCAGCTCCTCCTCGGTGTAGCCGAACACCTGCTGCCGGCGGGTAACGGACTCGTGCGAGACGGCGACGTGCTCACGCGGTGCCAGCCTGTCGAGGTGCAGCTGCCCGGCGTGCACCCACTCGCCGTAGGGGTGCTCGGCGGCAAGCTCGGCCTTGATCTCGACGTCGTGGACGATACGCCCCCGTACGGTGTCGACGAGGAACATCCGCCCCGGCTGCAACCGGCCCTTTTCGACGACGCTCGCCGGGTCGATATCGAGCACACCCGCCTCGCTGGCGAGTACGACCAGCCCGTCGGAGGTGCGCCACCAACGCCCGGGGCGCAGCCCGTTGCGGTCCAGGACGGCTCCGATGACCGAGCCGTCGGTGAACGTGACACTTGCCGGGCCGTCCCACGGCTCCATCAAGGCCGCGTGGAAGGCGTAGAAATCGCGGCGCGCCGGGTCCATCGCTGTGACATTGCCGGCTTGCGAGCTCACCGTGGCAGCGTTCTCCCACGCCTCGGGGATCATCATGAGGACCGCGTGCGGCAGGCTGCGCCCACCCAGGTGGAGCAGTTCGAGCACCTCGTCGAAGCTGGCCGAGTCGGACAGGCCGGGCGTGCAGATCGGGAACAGCCGGCTGATGTCGCCGGGGATGAGGTCGCTCGCGAGCTGTGCCTCGCGGGTGCGCATCCAGTTGCGGTTATCCCGGATCGTGTTGATCTCGCCGTTGTGCGCGATGTAGCGGTATGGATGGGCGAGCGGCCATGACGGGAACGTGTTGGTCGAGAAGCGGCTGTGCACCAGGGCGATCGCAGTGGCGAACCGCTCGTCGGCGAGATCGGCGAAGAACGTGCCGAGCTGCCGAGTAGTGAGCATGCCCTTGTACACGAGCGTGCGCGCGGACAGCGACGGAAAGTACAGGTCGGCTGATGTTTCCCGGGCGCGCCGCTCTGCGACCTTGCGCAGGCAGAACACGCGCCGTTCCAGGTCCATGCCGGACGCGCCGCCGACGAACAGCTGCGCGAACGCCGGCATGACGCTTCGTGCCGTTGGCCCGAGCCCGGCCGGATCGGTCGGTACGTCGCGCCAGCCCAGCGCGGAAAGGCCCTCCTCGGCGGCGACCTCCTCGACGAGCGCCATGACCTTGGCCCGTGCCGTTTCGTCGACCGGCAGGAACGCCATGCCGACGGCGTAGTCGCCGATAGGTGGCAGTTCGAACGGCACCACGGCGCGCAGGAACGCATCCGGCACCTGCACGCTCATGCCAGCGCCGTCGCCGGACTCGGGCTCCGCACCCGCGGCGCCGCGGTGCTCCAGGTTGCGCAGTGCGATGAGCGCCTGCGCCACCATCCGGTGGCTGGCTCGCCCGCCCAGATCGGCGAGCAGCGCAACTCCGCATGAGTCGGATTCGTAGCGAGGGTCGTATAAGCCCGTGGCGGGCGGCACAGCGCTGAAGCCCACACGACCTCCTGGCCGATGCTCGAAACGTGTTGTCGGGACGGCACCGGCCCGCGGCTGCCTGCCAGATTACCGGGCGGTCTCGGGAGTGGGATACGTCCGGTCTGTGGGAGATCTCAACGCCCGGGCCGCGACAGTCTGAGCGGGCGTCCCCGGCGCAGCCGGTGATAGACGAACACCCCGATCAGCGCCCCGGCCGCCAGGAGCACGAGCAGTTGCGGCCAGCCGATCACCGGTGCGATGCCGGCGTGAGCGTACCCGCCCGATTCCAGGCCGGCGAGCCTTTCGAAGGGATTGCGGGACCCGGGAAAGAAGAAGTCGGCGACACCGTAGAGGATGGGAAAGGCGAGCGGACCACCGATGGCGGTAACGACTGCCCACTGCGATCGGTGGCGCGCCTCGTGCTCGGCCAGTGCTTGCGGGTTGTGTACGTGGACCTTGAACGGCGGAGCGAGGACGATGTCGCCGACGTTCATGAAGCGCGCCCCGAGGTACCTGCCGGAGTGCAAGTCCACGTAGTAGTCGGCCGGTGGGTACCAGCACAGCGACGCACCGACCGCGTCCCCGTAAAGGAGTCCGAGCCCCGTCTCCGGCCAGGTAATCACCTTCTCCGCCACCAGCGCAGGATCAGCCGATCGCTGTGCGCCGACTGAAGTCCCGCAGTCGGCGACGGTGTCGAGCGCGACCTTCGATCGCCATACAATCCCGATCCCGACGAGCACCAGCAGGACAACGACCGCGGCGACAAGACCCCGTCGTACGCCCGGACGCGGCGGGGCGAGCGGCCCGCGGCGCCGGCGGCGCAGCCACCAGACCAGCCCGATCAGCCCGCCCACCAGCACCGCGCCGCCGCCGGCAAGCGACGTGCTGACACCCCGAGGCAGCGCCATCAGTGCATCATCCGCCACATGCGATACCGGAGAGGGTCACCCGGAGCGCATGAGCGCGGCCTCGATGTCGCGGCGCTGGCGCTTCGGGATCGGCGCACCGGAGAGCGTGGTCACGTAGAACGCGTCCACCACCGAGCCGCCCAGCGACGACACTCGGGCCGACCGGATGTCCACGTGGCAGCGCTCCAGCGCCGCGGTGACCCGATAGAGCAGGCCGATCGCATCGTCGGCGCGCAATTCGACCACGGTGGCATCCGTCGCTTCACCGTCGAACCAGTGCACCGTCGGCGGGCGCCGGGATGTGCCCCGCTGATATGCGCGCTCTTTGGCGGCGAGCCGCTCGGCGATCGGGAGCGTGCCCTCGATCGCCCGGCCGAGGTCGCCGCGAACCACCGCGGGGTCGGGCAGCGAACCGAACCGGGGCTCGACGACGAAGGCGTTGACCGCCATCCCGTGGTATGTGCGGATCGTGGCCGAGCGGACGTCCAGCGAGTGCAGCGCGAGCACCCCGGCCGCCTTGGACAGCACGCCCAGTGAGTCGGGCGCGGCAACCACGACCCCGTCGTGATCGATCTCCACGCTCAGGACACCGGCCTCGGCGAGGCTGCGCCGGTGCTCGTCCAGCGGCGGCAGCGCCGGCAGCGCAGGCTCCCCGCCGAGGGCGGCGCGGGCGCGGCGAACCAGCTCGGCGATCAACGACGCCTTCCAGTCGCTCCACGCCGCCGGGCCGGTGGCTGCCGCGTCCGCGACGGTGAGCGCGGAAAGCAGCTCCAGCAATTCGGCAGATCCGCCGACGGCGGACGTCACGGTCTTGATCGTCACAGGATCGTCCAGGTCCCGCCGGGTGGCCGTGTCTGGCAGCAGCAGGTGGTGCCGGACCAGGGCGGTCACGGTCGCCGCGTCGCCGTACGACAGTCCCATTCGGTTCGCGATCTGCTCGGCAACCCCGGCGCCCGCCCGGGAATGGTCCGCCGGATCGAATCCCTTGCCGATGTCGTGCAGCAACGCGCCGAGCAGCAGCAGATCCGGCCGTGCGACCTCACGGGTGTGCGCCGCGCCCTCGGCGGCTGCCTCGAGAAGATGCCGGTCGACGGTGAAGCGGTGTACCGGGTTGTGCTGCGGAGTGAAGCGCACCGCATCCCACTCGGGAATGAGCCGCACGAGCAGGCCTGCCTGGTCGAGGGATTCCATGACGGGGATACCCGCCGCCCCGGCACCGAGCACGCCTATGAAGTCGTCGCGCGCCGCGTCCGGCCAGGGAAGCGGCATCGGCGCCGACTCCGTGGCGAGGCGCTCCAAGGTGAACGGCGCGAGCGGCCTGTCGTGCTCCGCGGCGGCGCGCGCAGCACGAAGCGTCAGCAACGGATCGGCCCAGGGATCGGCATCGCGGGCGAGTACGACGTCGCCGTCCTGCATCACGACGTCCTTCGCCAGCGGCGTGCGCGCAGGACCTGGAGCGGACAGCAGCCGCCGCACCGACCATCCACGCTGGACGGTCCGGGTGGGCACACGTCGCCAGGCAGTGTCCGTGGCGTGTCCGATCGTGCGGGCTGCCTCGTTGACGGCGCGCAGCACGGTGTCTGCGCCGGACAGGCGCAGGGCACTAGCCACGCCGGACTGCTCCTGCTGGTGCAGCACGTCCTGGACCCGCCCGGTCAGCCGGTGCAGCTCGCCGCGGACGTCGAGCAGCACCGCGTACGCTTCACGCGCCGCAAGCCCGATGTCGACCAGTTGTGCGCGCGCCAGCGCCTGCAAGGCCTGCGCGTCGCGCAGCCCGCCGCGGGCGTCCTTGAGGTGTGGCTCCAGGAGGAACGCCGCGTCGCCGGCCGTCTCGGCGCGCTGCACCGAGAGCGATCGGAGCTCCTCCGCCCGCTTGCTCGCGCCGGAACGCCACAGATCGAGCAGCCTTACGCGTAGCGCGGCGGTCAGCGTGGCGTCGCCGGCGACGTGCCGCACGTCGAGCAACCCAAGCAGCGCCTTGAGGTCGTCGCGGGCGACCGCCAGTGCCTGCTCCGGCGTGCGCACCGAATGGTCGAGGGCCACACCGCTGTCCCAGATCGGGTACCAGATCCGGTCCGCCAGGCGGGCCAGCCCGCGGACCTTGCCGGAGTGCAGCAGCACCAGGTCGAGGTCGCCGTAGGGCGACGGTTCCCGGCGACCCAGCCCGCCGACCGCCGCAAGTGCGACGCCGTCGGGTGTCGGAAGGGATGCGAGCCAGCTGTCGTACGCGTCGCTCAACGCCTCGCGGAGCGGGGCGCCGACCAGTCCGGGCCGGCGCAGCACGCCGGCCCGGACCTCCGCGAGCTCAGACCGCGTCGGCGTCCCGCTCACCGGTTCGCACCCGCACGAGCGTATCGACGCCGGTCACCCACACCTTGCCGTCGCCGATCTTGCCCGTGCGGGCGGCCTCTACGACCGCGTCCACCACCTTGTCCGCGTCGAAGTCGTCCACGAGGACGTCGATGCGGACCTTGGGGACGAGGTCGACCGTGTACTCCGCACCGCGGTACACCTCGGTGTGGCCGCGCTGCCGCCCGAACCCTTGCACCTCGCTGACCGTCAGCCCCTGGATCCCGAGCACTTCCAGCGCGGCCTTGACGTCGTCCAGCTTGAACGGCTTGATCACTGCGGTGACGAGCTTCATGCGTCTACCTTCTCCCGCGTGGTCGGCGAGGCACCCGCGCCCGCACCGCTCGCCTGCCCGCTGAGGCCACCCGATAGCACCGTCGAGAAGGAGTACGCGGTCTCTGCGTGCTCGGCCTCGTCGATACCGCTGACTTCAGCCTCCTCGGACACCCGGAACACACCGAGCCGCTTGAGAGCGGTGCCGATGACGAACGTGAGGATGAACGAGTACAGCATGACCGACACAGCAGCGACCACCTGCTTCTCCAGCAGGTCGAGGCCGCCGCCGTAGAACAGCCCGCGTTGCAGCCCACCCGGCGTCGCGTACCCGTGGTCGAAGCCGAAGAAGCCGATCAGTACGGTGCCGGTGACGCCGCCGACGAGATGCACGCCGACCACGTCCAGGGAGTCGTCGAAGCCGAACCGGTACTTCAGGCCCACCGCCATGGCACAGAGCGCACCGGCGATCAAGCCGATCGCGATGGCGCCCAGCGGGCTGACGAACGCACATGCCGGGGTGATGGCGACCAGCCCGGCCACCGCGCCCGAGGCCGCGCCGACAGTCGTCGGCTTGCCGTCACGCAGCTGCTCCACGAGCAGCCAGCCCAGTACGCCGGCACAGGTGGCCACCGTCGTCGTAGTGAAGGCGAGCCCGGCGATGTTGTCCGCGGCGCCCTCGGAACCTGCGTTGAACCCGTACCACCCGAACCACAAGAGCGAGGCGCCGAGCAGCACGAACGGCACGTTGTGCGGCTTCATCGGGTCCTTGCGCCAGCCGACTCGCTTGCCGAGCACGATCGCGAGGGCCAGACCCGCCGCGCCGGCGTTCGTGTGGACGGCGGTGCCGCCCGCGAAGTCCTCGGCGTTCAGCTTGTTCAAGATCCAGCCGGTGCCGAACACCCAGTTCGCCACGGGGAGGTAGACGACGGTGAGCCAGAGCGCCACGAAAAGCGTCCAACCCCAGAACTTCGTCCGGTCGGCCACCGCTCCGGATATGAGTGCCGGCGTGATGATCGCGAACATGAGCTGGAACATCGCGAACACCAGGATGGGCACCCCGGCGCTGCTCCAGAAGCCGCCGAGGACGTCCGGATTGCCCAGACCGAACAGCTGGTGACTCCCGCCGATCAGCCCTCCGAGATGCGGGTTGCCGAACGCGAGCGAGAAGCCGTAGATCACCCAGAGGACGCCGACCACGGCGATACAGATGAAGTTCATCATCAGCATGTTGAGCACGCTCTTAGAGCGGACCATGCCGCCGTAGAAGAACGCGAGCCCCGGCGTCATGAGCAGCACGAGCGCGGCCGAGGTAAGCATCCAGGCCGTGTTCCCCGAGTCCAGCTTGACGGAATCCGCGGCGAGTAGCAGGTGAGACACGAAGGTCCCCCGTTTCGTCGGAGAGTGGTGTGGGTACGCGCCGTCGCGTTGGCGCTCAGCGTGCTGTGAGCCTGTTACCGGCAATGGCGGTCCTCTGTTTCGGGGATGTGAACACGGCAGCGTGTGGCGCAGGCCACCGGACATCCCGGGCAACCGCGTACGTCGCGCAACAGTCTGCGCGGTAGGCGGTGATCTCCTAGGGTGGGCGCGTGCCCTCGCTCACCCACGAGGAGGCCCAGCGCCGGGCCGGCCTTGTCCGCGTTACCGGCTACGACGTCGACCTCGACCTGACCATGGGCGACGAGCTGTTCGGGTCGCGGACCACCATCCGATTCAGCGCTGAGCGTGGTGCCGCCACGTTCGTCGACGTGGCCCCGCGCGCGCTGTCCCACGCGAGCCTGAACGGCCGCCGGCTCGAGGTCGCAGAGTTTGCCGGCGGCCGCCTGCCGCTGGCCGGCCTGGAGGACGAGAACGAACTCGTCGTCGCGGCGACCATGGCGTACTCCCACGACGGTGAGGGGCTGCATCGCCACGTCGATCCGGCCGACGGCAGGCCGTACCTCTACGCCATGTCGTTCCTCGACGCCGCGCCGCGCTGGTTCGCTTGCTTCGACCAGCCCGACCTCAAGGCTCCGTTCGCGCTCACGGTGACGTGCGACCCCTCCTGGACCGTCGTCGGCAACGGCCCGGCGCGGCGCCTTTCAGCGGGGCGCGCGCGCATTGAGTCAGCCCATCCGATCGCGACGTATTTCGCGACGCTCGTCGCGGGGCCGTACCACTCGGTGTCCGGCACGCACGACGGCATACCGCTCGGCGTCCACACCCGTGCGTCGCTGGCCCGCGAACTCGACGCCGAGGCGCCGGAGATGCTCGAGTTCACAGCCGCCTGCTTCGACGAGTTCCACCGGCTCTTCGGGGTGCGCTATCCGTGGGGCGAGTACCACCAAGCGTTCGTCCCGGACTTCAACGCCGGCGCGATGGAGAACCCGGGCTGCGTCACGTTCCGGGACGCATACGTGTTCCGGTCCCGCGTCACCGACGCCGAGCGCAATCAGCGGGCCACCACCATCGCACACGAGATGGCGCACATGTGGTTCGGCAACCTCGTGACGATGCGTTGGTGGGACGACCTGTGGCTGAACGAGTCGTTCGCCGAGTACCTGGCTTACCGGGTCTGCGATGCGGTCGACGACTACCCGGTCTGGGTGGAGTTCGCCAGCCGCCGCAAGGCGTGGGGCTACGCCGCCGACCGCCGCCCGTCGACCCATCCGGTGGCGGGCAACGGTGCCGCGGATGCCAAGACCGCACTGAACGACTTCGACGGGATCTCCTACGCCAAAGGCGCGTCGGCGCTCCGGCAGCTCGCGGTGCGCCTCGGCGACGACACGCTGCTCGGCGGCCTCCGTGACTATTTTCGTACCCACGCGTACGGCAACGCGACGTTCGCCGACCTGATCGGTGCGTGGACCGCCGCCGGCGCCCACGACCTGGAGAAGTGGGCCGAGGTATGGCTACGCACCTCCGGGCTGGACACGCTCTCGGTCGGGCCCGGACCTGTGGTCTACCGCACCGGCGATGCCGACCGCCCGCATGCCGTCACGGTGACCGCGTTCAGCGAGGACGGCGCCGAACTTGCCGGCCAGAGCGCCGTGCTGTTCGATCCGGTACCGCTGACGGTGCCCCGGACGCCGGCCCTCGTGCTGCCGGACGCCGGGGACGACACGTGGGCGAAGACCGCACTGGCCCCCCAAGTGTGGGAGCGGATGCCGTCGCTGTTGCCGGCCCTCGACGGTCCGCTGGCTCGGGTATCGGTGTGGAATGCACTGCGGCTGGCCGTCGCAGACGCGGAGGTCTCGCCGGATCTCGGGCTGCACATCGTCGAGGCGGCGGTGTCGGGCGAACCGGACGCGGTGGTCGGCCCCGTGCTGCGGTGGGCTGTCGACACGGTCGCGGGCGTGTATCTGCCCGAGGGGATGCGGCGTGCAGCGGGACTGCGCCGGCTGGCGCATATCGCGGACGCCGCTATGCGTGCGGCGCCGCCTGCGTCCGGCCGACAACTCGCCGCGGCGCGTGGGTACGTTGCCGCCACGTCGGATGCCGAGCTGTTGCAGGCGTGGCTCGCCGGCGAACGTTTGCCGCAGGGCGTGGTGGTCGACGACGAGCTTCGCTGGGCGGTGCTCGGCCGGCTGTCCTCGCTCGGCGCGCTCGCGGCGGACGAGATCGACGCAGCACTTGCGCGCGACCGCAGCGCCGCAGGGCAGGTGCACGCGGCCAGCTGCCGGGCAATGCTGCCGACCGCCGAGGCGAAGGCGGCTGCGTGGCAGGCGATGATGACCGATCCGCGCGCGTCGAACTACGAGGTCTACGCCCTTGCCGAAGGGTTCTGGCACCCCGAGCAGACCGAACTGACCGCGCCGTACGTCGCGCGGTATTTCGACGAGATCGCCGCGACGGCGCGACTCCGGCAGGGCTGGGTCGTCGCACGCCTCGCGTGGCTCGCCTACCCGAGCACCGCGGTCGCCCGGGACACGCTCGACCGTTCGGCCGCCTTGCTTGCCCGATCCGACCTCGACTCCGGGATCCGGCGCTCCGTCGTCGACGCCGGCGACGACCTGGCCCGCGCGCTCACCTCACGGGCACAGTTCGGTTGACCCTCACGCAACGTCAAGGTGCAGCCTGAGGTCGTGAGTTTCTCCGTGGGAGAGGTGGCTCGGCTGTCCGGGGTCACGGTACGCACGCTGCATCACTACGACGAGCTCGGGCTGCTGTCGCCCACCGCGCGCACGCCCGGGGGGTATCGCATCTACTCAGGCGCGGAGCTGGTGCGGCTGCGCCGGATTCTGTTCTACCGCGAGCTCGGGTTTCCGCTGGACGAGATCGCTGCGATCCTCACCGATCCGGACGTCCCCGACCACCTGCGGCACCAGCACAGGCTGTTGCGTGAGCGGATCGCTCGCCTCTCGGCGATGGTCGCCGCGGTGGAGAAAGAGATGGAGGCCCAGCAGATGAGCATTTCGCTCACCCCTGAGGAGCAGTTCGAGATCTTCGGCACCGACAAGGCCGGCGGCGAGTGGGCGCAGGAGGCCGAGCAGCGTTGGGGCGACACCGACGCACATCGCCAGGCCTATCGCCGTACCGTGGCGTATGGCAAGCAGGAGTGGCTCGCCATCAAGGCCGAGGGCGATGCCGGGCTGCGTGACTTCGCGGACGCGCTCCGGTCCGGCGTGCCCTCGGACAGCCCGGACGCCATGGACCTCGCCGAGGCGCACCGCCGACACATCAGCCGCTGGTTCTACGACTGCGGATACGACGTGCATCGCGGCCTGGCCGAGATGTATATCGCCGACGAGCGCTTCGCCAAGCGCTATGAGGACGTGGCGCCGGGGCTCGCGCGGTACGTGCACGACGCCATCACCGCGAACGCGGATCGCGCGGCGGGGCCTCCTAACTGAGGTCCACCACCGTGCGCCATGTCTCCCGTGGCCCGGCCGTTTCGGCGACCAGCTCGGCGTAAACGTCGGCGATGCGCGCCGGGCTGAGCCGGCCGTCGCTGATCAGCCCCCGGACGGTCACCGTGGCGCAGTGGATGCCGTCGCCGCGCAGATCGGCCGCTAGCGCCCGGACGAGAGCGCGCAGCGCGGCCTTCTGCGCCCCCAGGCTGGCCACATCCGGGGTCGCGGCGTCGGCGGCGCCGGACCCGGTGGCGAGGATGGTGCCGCCGCCGGCCGCCCGCATCGCCGGCGCCACCGCCCGCGCGGCGGTCAGCAGGCTGGCTGCTCCGACCGCGAGATCGGCAAGCAGTTGGTCGGCTGTCGTCTCAAGGGTCCTCGCCGGGCGCCACGCGGACGCGTTGTGCAGCAACACGTCCACTCCCCCGGCGCCGTCGGCCAACCGGGCGATCGCTGCGGTGAGCGCCGCGGCGTCGGCCATGTCGGCGACCGCCCAGCCGACGGTGACCCCCGCATCCTTGAGGAGCCCGGCGACGGCTGCCAGATGCTTCTGGTTGCGGGCAACGAGGCCGACGTCGTAGCCGTCGCGCCCGAACCGCAGCGCGACCGCCTCGCCGAGCCGCGGCCCGGCACCTACGATCAGCAGCACCGCCATCGCGCCTCGCTCCCGGCCTAACGTGCGGGTCGTCGGCCCGAGCGTTCCTGATCCGCTCGGCAGGCGTCACTCATGGCGAAACTTTGGCCCGTGCTGCGACGAAGGCGCGCACGCACGTCTCGACGTCTGACTCGGAATGCGCCGCTGACAGCTGCACCCGGATGCGCGCCTTGCCGTTCGGGACGACCGGGTAAGAGAACGCGATCACGTACACACCCTCGCCGAGCATCACATCTGCGATTCGTGCGGCCAGCGCCGCGTCGCCGAACATGACGGGCACGATCGGGTGCTCGCCGGGCAGCACGTCGAAGCCCTCGTCGACCATGCGCCGCCGGAACAGCTCGGTGTTGCGCTGCAGCACCGCGCGCTGCTCGCCGCTGCCTGCCACGAGGTCCAGGGCCGCCAGCGACCCGGCCACCACCGCCGGCGCGACCGCGTTGGAGAACAGGTACGGCCGCGAGCGTTGCCGCAGCAGCTCGACGATCTCGGCACGCGCGCTGACGTAACCGCCGGACGCGCCGCCGAGCGCTTTGCCCAGCGTGCCCGTGACGACGTCCACGCGGTCCTGCACGCCGAATCGCTCCGGCGTCCCTGCCCCCGTCGCGCCGATGAACCCGACGGCGTGAGAGTCATCGACCATAACGAGCGCGTCATACCGCTCGGCAAGCGAGCAAATCTCGTCCAGCGGCGCGAAGTAGCCGTCCATGGAGAACACGCCGTCGGTGACGACGAGGCGGCGCCGTGCGTCCCGGGCGGACACCAGCTGGGCCTCGAGGTCCGCCATGTCCCGGTTGTGGTAGCGGTACCTGCTCGCCTTGCACAACCGGATGCCGTCGATGATCGACGCGTGGTTCAGTTCGTCGGAGATCACCGCGTCGCGCTCGTCCAGCAGTACCTCGAACACACCGCCGTTGGCGTCGAAGCATGACGAATAAAGAATCGTAGCCTCGGTGTGCAGGAAGGCTGAGATTCGGCGCTCGAGAGCCGTGTGCTGCGTCTGGGTGCCGCAGATGAAGCGCACGCTCGCCATGCCGAAGCCCCATTCGTCGAGCGCCTTCTTGGCGGCGGCCACAAGCGCCGGGTGGTCGGCCAGCCCGAGATAGTTGTTCGCGCAGAAGTTCAGCACCTCGGCGCCGTTCGAACGCACATGCGCCGACTGCGGCGAGGCAAGCTCGCGTTCGTACTTATACAGGCCAGCTGTCCGAATCTCGTCGAGCGTCGACCGCAGTTCGTCACGGATCGCGTACATGGCTACAGCTCCGTCCAGTCGAGAACGACCTTTCCGCCCTTGCCTCCACGCGCGGTCTCGAACGCTTCGCGCCAGTGCGCGGCCGGGAATCGATCGGTGATCACCGGAGCGATGTCGAGCCCGGAGCGCAGCATCGCGCTCATCGCGTACCAGGTCTCGAACATCTCACGCCCATACACACCCCGGATCGTGATCATGTGCGTGACGACCTTGACCCAGTCGACGCTGATCGGGCTGGCCGGCAGGCCCAACACCGCGACCTTGGCGCCGTGCGTGAAGTTGTCGATCATGGTGGGCAGCGCCGACGGGTGGCCGCTCATTTCCAGTCCCACGTCGAACCCTTCGGTCAGACCGAGCTGTTCCTGGGCCTCGGCGATGGTGCTGGTGGCGACGTTGACTGCGAGGTCTACGCCCATGCGCCGGGCCAGTTCCAGCCGGGGTTCACTGACGTCGGTGATCACCACGAACCGTGCGCCGACGTGCCGCACCACCGCGGCGGCCATCAGCCCGATCGGTCCGGCGCCGGTGATCAGCACGTCCTCGCCGACGACAGGGAACTGCAACGCGGTGTGCACGGCGTTGCCGAACGGATCGAAAATCGCGGCCAGATCCGGGTCGAACCCCGACGGGTGCACCCACGCGTTGCTCTCCGGGATCACGACGTATTCCGCGAAGGCGCCGTCGCGATTGACGCCCAGACCCGCGGTGCGGATGCACAGGTGTCGCCGCCCGGCCCGGCAGTTGCGGCACGTGCCGCAGACGAGGTGCCCCTCGCCGGACACCAGGTCGCCGACCCGGACATCGCGCACGCCGTCCCCGATCGCGACGACCTCGCCGGCGAACTCGTGGCCGGGGATCAGCGGTGCATCCACCGCGCCGGCCGCCCAGTCGTCCCACGCCTCGATGTGCAGGTCGGTGCCGCAGATACCCGTCCGTAGTACCCGGATCTTGACATCGTTCGCGCCGAGCACGGGTTCGGGACGCTCTATTAGCTCAAGGCCGGGTGCCGCCGCGGGCAGGTACAGCGCCTTCATGACAATCCTCCTCGCGCGCCGTTGCGCAGGGTCAGCGTAAGACGCGTCAGCCGAGCAGGGCGTCCACGAACTGCTTCGGCTCGAACGGCGCCAGGTCGTCGGGGCCCTCGCCCAAGCCGACCAGCTTGACCGGGACATCCAACTCGCGCTGCACGCTGATCACGATCCCGCCCTTGGCCGTGCCGTCGAGCTTGGTGAGCACGATGCCGGTTACGTCCACCACCTCGGTGAACACTCGTGCCTGCGCCAGGCCGTTCTGCCCGGTCGTGGCGTCGAGGACGAGCAGCGTCTCCGAGACCGGGCCACGGCGTTCGACGACCCGCTTGACCTTGCCGAGTTCGTCCATGAGCCCAGTCTTGGTGTGTAGCCTGCCCGCGGTGTCGATCAGGACGGCGTCGACGTGTTGCTCGGCGCCGCGACGCACGGCATCGAACGCCACGCTCGCCGGATCGCCGCCCTCCGGCCCCCGGACCGTCTCCGCACCCACCCGCGAGCCCCAGGTGGTCAGCTGGTCGGCGGCCGCTGCGCGGAACGTGTCGGCGGCAGCGAGCAGGACCGTGCGCCCGTCGGCGACGAGCACGCGGGCGAGCTTGCCGCAGCTGGTGGTCTTGCCGGTGCCGTTCACCCCGACGACGAGCAGCACTGCGGGGTTGCCGTCGTGCGGCGCGGTGGAAAGCGTGCGATCGAGCTCGGGTCGCAGCGCGGTGACCAGCTCGTCCGCGAGCAGGGCGCGCAGCTCGTCCGGGCTGCGGGTGCCCAGCACCTTCGTCCGGGTACGCAGCCGCTCGACGATCTCGGCGGTGGCGCCGACACCGACGTCTGCGCCGAGTAGCGCGTCCTCGACTTCGTCCCACGCCTCGTCGTCGAGTTGGCCGCGGGAAAGGACCGACAACAATCCGCGGCCGAGGGTCGACTGCGAGCGGGCCAGCCGGGCGCGCAGCCGCTGCAACCGTCCAGCGGTCGGCTCCGGAACCTCGACCTCGGGTGCCGCTACTTCCTCGACCTCGGGAACTGGCGGCGGCACCTCGACGGGCACCGTCTCGACCGGTGGGGTCGCGACCGGCGGCGCGGGCGATCCGGTCCGGCGTCGAACGACGACGAACGCCGCCGTCGCGATCGCCGCGATGACGATGACGGCAAGGACGATCCAGAGGACGATCACCGTGCTCCCCTGCTCTTCGCGCAAGCGCTCATCGCTGCGCCGACCTGTGCATCTGCACCCCACGAAATCGCTGCGCGACTTCGCAGGGACCCTGCTTCTCGGCCCTCACGCGGCCCTGCGATGCTCGGCCACCGCGTCGTCGTGCCGGGCCGCGCGTCAGTAGTTTTTGAGCAGGTTGCCCTGCTCCCACTCCGACCACGATACGTTCCAGTCGCCCCACCCGTCCCAGGACGGCATGACGTTGCTCGTCCCGGTATTGGTGTAGGTGACGACGTCGCCCTTTGCCGCGAAGTTGTAGAACCACGTCGCGTCGCCGGCCGTCAGGTTCGTGCAGCCGTGGGAGGTGCTGCGGCTGCCGATGTTGCCGGTGTTCCACGATGCGGCGTGGATGAACTCGCCGGAGTTCGTCACCCGCACCGACCACGGCACTTTGATCCGGTACGGGTCGTCCGCACCGCCGATCATCAGCTGTGGGTTCTTCTTCTCCATGACCACCTTGGTGCCCAGGTATGTGGGCGTCGCGGCCTTGCCGAGCGACACCGGGAAGACCTTCACGATCTTCCCGTCCGAGGTGACGGTCAGGCGCTCCGAGCTGCCGTTGACCTGGGAGATGTGCGCCGCGCCGATCTTCATCACGAGCGTCAGGCTGTCGTCGAACGCTAGTCCCGGCCCCGCATTCAAACCCTTGAGCGGCATATTCATCTCGATAGTCGAGTGGGCGGGCCAGTAATGCTCCATGCGGTAGTGGGCCTCCATGGCATACCCGTCGTTCGAGTTGACCCAGAACCACGCGCCGTTGGCCGGCTGCCCGTTCACCTTCACCGTGACGGCCTTGTCGAACGCGCGCGCGCTCGTCACCTTCCGCGAGAACTGCGCGATGATCGGCATGCCGACGCCGAATACCTGGCGATCGCCCTGGAACAGGCTCACGTGCACCGGCTTGGGCGGTGGCGCCGGCTTTGACGACGTCTTCGGTGCGGCACTACTGGCGGTGCTGGCGGTGCTGGCGCCGCCCGACGAGCCCGTAGCGGTCGGCGGCGTGCTGGTCGTGTTTCCCGCGCCTGCACCCCCGCCCCCGCCGCCCGACGAGCAGGCGCTCAGCGTGAGAGCGGCGCCCAATGCGACTGCGGCCAGCGCCAGGAAGCGGTACTGACGACCGATTGCAGAGGCGCGGGCCTTCGAAGTCACCCGGACAAGGTACGCGACGCCCCTGAGTCGCTAGTGCCTGGATGCCGGATTCAGGCTATTGCGGCGGCCGGTTCCGGCTCGGCGACGTCGCGCAGTCGCTGACTGATTACCTGGGTGATGCCGTCACCGCGCATGCTCACCCCGTACAGCGCGTCGGCGATCTCCATGGTTCGCTTCTGGTGCGTGATGAGGATGACCTGGCTGTTCGAGCGCAGCTCGTCGATCAGCCCGAGAAGCCGGCCCAGGTTCAGGTCGTCGAGCGCTGCCTCGACCTCGTCCAGGACGTAGAACGGACTGGGCCGCGCACGGAAGATCGCTACCAGCAGCGCGACCGCCGTCATCGACCGCTCACCGCCGGACAGCAGCGAGAGCCGGCGCACCTTCTTGCCGGGCGGTCGCGCCTCGACCTCGATGCCGGTCAGCAGCATGTCCTCGGGATCGGTCAGCGTCAGGCGACCTTCCCCGCCAGGGAACAGTGTGGCGAACACCGTCTCGAACTCGCGCGCAACGTCGCGGTAGGCACTGGTGAACACCTCGAGGATGCGCTCGTCGACCTCCTTGACGACGGTGAGCAGGTCACGGCGTGTCGCCTTGAGGTCCTCCAGTTGCGTCGACAGGAACCGATGACGCTCCTCGAGTGCTGCGAATTCCTCCAAAGCCAGCGGATTCACTTTGCCCAGCAAAGCGAGATCTCGTTCGGCGCGGGTCGCACGCTTCTCCTGGGCGGCACGATCGAACGGGCCGGGCTGCGGCGCGACGACCTGCTCGCCACGCTCGCGGGCCTGCCCGTACTCGGCCATTTCCTGGGCACTCGGCGGACTGGGCTGGTCGGGACCGTATTCGGCGAGCAACGCTTCGACCTCTACCCCGAACTCGTCGGCGGAGCGCGTCTCGAGCTGCTCAATGCGCAGCCGCTGCTCAGCACGCGCGATCTCGTCGCGGTGCACGGCGTCGGTCAGCCGGGCCAGCTCCCCGTCGAGCCGGCGCGTCTCGCCGCGCACCGCGAGCAGCTCGCCTTCGCGCACCACCCGGGCCTGCTGCGCATCGTCGCGTTCTGTCGCGGCTGTGGCCACCGACGTGGCGATCTTGGCGAGGACCGTCCGTGCCGCGTCACGCACGGTGGCGGCCACCACGGCACCTCGCGCACGGGCCTGCCGGGCTGCCTCCTGGCGCCGGCGGGCTTCGCGTTCGACCGCTGCGCCCCGGACGAGCTGATCGGCGCGCCCCGCAAGGGCGCGCACTCGCTCCTCGCAGGTGCGCACCGTGAGGCGGGCGTCCATCTCGGCCTGCCGAGCGGCGGCCACTTCGCCCTGGAGGGTGTCCCGCTCGTCGGTCGCGGGTTCGTCCTCGCGGGGTCCGGATTCGGCGACGTGCAGCCGCTCCTCCAGCTCGGTCAGCCCAGCGAGGTCTCGGTCGCGAGCCAGTTCGGCGTCGAGGCGGGCCTGCTCGAGCCGGGCCGCCTCGCCGGTCGCCGAGCGGGCAGCCTGTCCCAGTTCGGCGAGTTGCGCGGCGACGGCCGCGAGCCGGGCATCCGACTCGTTCAGGGCGTTCAGCGCCGTCGCGACGTCATGGCGCAGCGATTCGGCGCGCTGCGTGGCCTCGGCCAGCGCGGCGGACAGCCGCTCGTGGCGGGCGCGCGCCTCGTCGGCCCTCTGCTGCGCTTCGTCGACGGCGGCTTGGACCTCGATGGCGCTCGGCGTAGATGCTGATCCGCCGGCGGCCCAGTCAGCGCCCAGGACGTCGCCGCCGCGGGTTACCGCGCGAATGGTCGGGTGCGTGCTCACCAGCCGGTGGGCGGTATCCAGGTCGGCCACGATAACGACCCGGTCGAGCGCGTTCGCGATTGCACCGCGCAGTGCATCGGGCGCGCGCACGACGTCGATCGCCCATCGGGCGTCGGGCGGCAGCGCCGGCCAGCCGGCGCGGTCGATGCGCGCCGGCTCACCGCCGACGATCAGTCCGGCCCGGCCCGCGTCGTCAGCCTCCAGCAGCCGCAGCGCTGCCACGGCGTCGTCTCGGGCAGCCACCGCGACCGCGTCGGCAACAGCGCCCAGCGCGGCGGCGAGGGCGGCCTCGTGGCCGCTCTCGACCGTCAGTAGAGCGGCCACGGAGCCCAGCACCCCGGGCAGCCGGGAACCTGCGGCGAGCAGCGCACCCGCACCGTCCTTGCGGGTCAGCCCGAGTGCCAAGGCCTCCCGTCGCGCCGTCCACGTCGAACGCTCACGCTCCGCCTCCCGCTCGGCCTGGGCGAGGTCCCGCTTGCGGGACTCGGCCTGCTCGTGCGCCGCCAGAGCCCTCTCGTGGTGCTCGTCAAGGCCGACCTCGCCCTCGTCCAGGACGCCGACCTCGGCCTGGAGCCGGTCCAGTGCCTCCTCGGCAGCAGCGGCCCGATGACGCGCCTGGTCGGCCGCAGCGCTGAGGCGGGCGATCTCATCGGCGGCTGCCGCGGCCCGGGTACGGAGCGCGTTCACCCGGCCGGCGAGCTTGGCGAGCCCCTCACGGCGGTCGGCGACCGCCCGGGTCGCCGTGACCAGCGCACGCTCTGCATCGGTGAGCCTGCTCTCGAGGCCCTGCCGGAGCGCCACCGCCTCGGCTAAGCGCGCCCGCGACCCGGAGAGCTCGGCCGAGAGCGCCGCCTCGCGTTCGCGGATCTCGCGGGCGTCGGCCTCCATCGCCTCGGGCTCGCGGCCGGTGCGCACGTCGGCCTGCTCGGCGGCCAGCAGCCGAGCACGCTCCGCGGCGAGCGAGGCGGTGCCGCGGAAGCGCTCCTCCAGCGCTGACAGCCGATACCAGCTCTCCTGCGCCCGCGCCAGCATCGGGGCGTCGGCGGCCATTGCCTGCTCCAGCGCCGACTCCCGCCCGCGCACCTCCGCGAGGGCTGCTTCGACGTCGGCTCGCCGAGCCAAGATCGCTTCCTCATCGGCCACTTCGCGGTCGAGCTCGCCGCGCAGTGCGACTAGGTCGTCGGCCAGCAGCCGCAGCCGCGAGTCGCGCAGCTCCGCCTGGATGCCTGCCGCGCGGCGAGCGATCTCGGCCTGCTTGCCGAGTGGCTTGAGCTGGCGGCGAAGCTCCGCAGTCAGGTCGGTGAGCCGAGTGAGGTTGGCCTGCATCGTCTCCAGCTTCCGCAGCGCCTTCTCCTTGCGCTTGCGGTGCTTGAGGACGCCCGCGGCCTCCTCGATGAAGCCGCGGCGGTCTTCCGGACGAGCCGAAAGAACCGTGTCGAGCTGGCCCTGCCCGACGATGACGTGCATCTCGCGCCCGATGCCGGAATCAGAAAGCAGCTCCTGAATGTCCAGCAGCCGGCACGAGCTGCCGTTGATCTCGTACTCACTGGCGCCGTTGCGGAACATCCGCCGGGCGATCGACACCTCACTGTAGTCGATCGGTAACACTCCGTCGGAGTTGTCTATCGTCAGGGTGACCTCGGCCCGCCCGAGCGGTGGCCGGCCGGCGGTACCGGCGAAGATCACGTCCTCCATCTTGCCGCCGCGCAGCGTCTTCGCGCCCTGCTCGCCGAGCACCCACGCGATGGCGTCGACGACGTTGCTCTTGCCGGTGCCGTTCGGCCCGACGACCGCTGTGATGCCGGGCTCGAAGCGCAGCATGGTGGCCGACGCGAAGGACTTGAATCCCTTGAGCGTCAACGACTTGAGGTGCACGAATCTCCCGGGCCGATATATGCGATCGTTCCTGGACCTACCGCCGACACGCCCGCGTGCCGCAGGCACGCGCGCGAGTCGCCCGCCGTGGGCGGGTCACCAGAGAATCTAGCGTGCAAAGGCGTCGACGCGCCGCAGGCAAGCCGCTACACCGCTCAGGACAATGCCGGGCCTGGTGGGCGCACGCCAATAGAGCGCCGAACCGGCGGCTGGCGGATCAGGCCAGAGCGGGTTCGGCGCCTTCAGCCATGCGGTGCAGTTCGAGGTCGAGTGCGGGATCCTGGGGGGTTGCCCGCAACTCGGCAATCTCGTGCTCGAGTTCCTGTACGCGACGTCGCAGGCGTACTACCTCGAGGGAGAGAGTCTGATCGGATGCGCTGCCTACATAACCCAGTAAGGCGCGTGCCATATAGCGACCTTTCACACCATAGCGTCGATGCCCGATGTGTTTCCCTGGCCGGTCATCGACCTACGTACGTTGTCTATGAACGACCCGGCGGAAGCGGCACACATCAGCCGCGCATGTCCCCGATTGGACGCGGTGACCCGCGAAACTCCCGTCAAGCGACTTCATGGTCGCACTTCGGTAACGACTGGTCAACTACAGCGGGTCTCCATCCGCCAGGCTTACGGCGAGCAAACAGCGCCGCGTCGGGTCAGAACCGCCAGCGGGTGGCACCGCCCGGATCCACCGTCCGCAGCGCGGTGGCGACGCGAGGCGTGATCCGGTAGACGAACCAGGGCGGCGGGCCTGCGGAGGGAGCGTTGTACTCAGCGGTGATGGCCCAGCCGGATTCGTCGACCCGAGCCGGCCAGCCCTCGGCAGCCCATCGCGCCGCCATCGTCGCCACGATCCGCGGGTCGGTGACCTGCCGGGCGTCACCCTCCGCAACGAGGTCGAACTCATCGGTGGCGAGGCTGAGCGCGCAGCGCGAATCCCGCGCGAGGTTTCTGGCCTTCCGGGTTCGCTCCCCGCTCTGGAACCAGAAGGCTCCGTCAGCGTAGAGACCGCCGATGCCTGTCACGTGTGGGCTGCCGTCGGGGTTGATCGTCGTCAGCCAGCAGGTGTGCCGGTTCGGCCCGCCGGTGCCCGGCGCTTGGGTCACTCCTGCGGAAAGCCGCGCCCGTATCGCCGCCCAGTCCAGCAGCGGGAGGTCATACAGCTCGGCCAGGTTGGTTGCGTCCATGGCTCCTACAGACCGTCGGGAGTGTTGCGATTCATCGGCGCGGGGCCCGCTGGCAGCGCGGGCAGAAGTAGCTCGACCGGTTCATGAACGCTTCCCGCCGGATCGCCGTGCCGCACCGATGGCAGGGCTGCCCTTCCCGCCCGTACACGTCGAGCGTGCGGTCGAAGTAGCCGCTCTCGCCGTTGACGTTGACGTACAGCGCGTCGAACGAGGTCCCGCCGGCCGCAATTGCCTCCACAAGCACGGCGCGGGTGCTGGCGAGCAGCCTGCCGACGACCGGCCGGGTGAGTGTCGCGGCCAGCCGCCTGCCGTGAAGCTTCGCCCGCCACAGCGCTTCGTCGGCATAGATGTTGCCGACGCCGGAGATCAGCGACTGGTCGAGCAAGGCGCGCTTGATCGCGCTGTGCCGCGCGCGCACCCGCACCGTGAAGCGTGCGTCGTCGAACGCCCCGTCGAGCGGATCACGCGCGATATGAGCGATCAGCGACGGCACCGAGTCGCCCGGCACATCCCAGGCCGGCACGAGCTCATCGACGAGAAGCCCGCCGAACGTGCGCTGGTCGACGAAGCGCAGCTGCGGGCCGCCGTCGGTGAAGCTGATGCGGACGGAAAGGTGCCGCTCGTCCGGCGCTGCCGCTGGACGCACGAGCATCTGACCGCTCATGCCGAGATGCCCGAGCAGGCACTCGTCGGGGTCGGAAAGGGGCAGCCACAGGTACTTGCCGCGGCGCTGCGCCTCGCCGAGGAGCTGCCCACGAAGCCGCGCCGGAAAATCACCACCGAGGTGACGGCGGATCGCCCGGGGATGGCGCACCTCGACGTCTGCGATGACGCGACCCGACACCCATTCGGCGAGGCCGGCGCGGACGGTCTCGACCT
The DNA here is from genome assembly GCA_036506155.1 of Jatrophihabitantaceae bacterium. Lineage (GTDB taxonomy): Bacteria > Actinomycetota > Actinomycetes > Mycobacteriales > Jatrophihabitantaceae > DASXRA01. The sequence goes on along the minus strand of DASXSF010000037.1, from coordinate 69,887 downwards.
CGGGCAGTTCGGGCAATGCTCAGGCCCGCGCGGACTCGTCCGAGGCGGCCTCATCGGCCCGGGCCAGCAGCTGCCGGTATGCGGTCTCCGCGGCGGCCTGTTCGGCCTCCTTCTTGTTGTGCCCGGTGCTTGCCGCGAACAGCTCACCGCCGACCGAGGCCCGGGCGGTGAACGTCTTGGCGTGATCGGGACCGAAGGACGTGATCGCGTACTCGGGGACCCCGGCGCCGAGCTCGGCGGTCAGCTCCTGGAGGCTGGTCTTCCAGTCGAGGCCGGCGCCGTGGTTGGCGACCTCGCCGAGCAGCCCGTCGAAGAGGTCGTGGATCACCCGCGCGGCGCCCGGCAGGCCGTGCTCGACGTAGATCGCGCCGAGTAGGGCCTCAACGGTATCGGCGAGAATGCTCGCCTTGTCCCGCCCGCCGGTGACCTCCTCGCCACGGCCGAGGCGCAGGTATGGCCCGAGCCCGCCCTCGTCCCCCATCTTGCGGGCCACGTCGGCCAGCGCGCGCATGTTCACCACCGACGCACGCAGCTTGGCGAGCTTGCCTTCTGGCAGGTCCGGGTGCTGCCGGTACAAGGTCTCCGTGATCACAACCCCGAGCACGGAGTCGCCGAGGAACTCCAGCCGCTCGTTGTGCGGCACGCCGCCGTGCTCGTATGCGTAAGAGCGATGCGTGAGGGCACGCTGCAGCAACTCGGGGTCGATCGCGACGCCGAGCGCTTCCGCAAGCCGTGCCTGCTTGGCCGGTTCCACGGCGGACGCCACTGCGATGCCAGTGGTCGCTACACCGCGAGAACCTGCTTGCCGTCGTATTGACCGCACGTGGGGCACGCGGTGTGAGGCAGTTTGGGCTGGCCGCAGGCGCGATTGGGGCACGGGACCAGCGTCGGTGCGGTTGTCTTCCAGTGCGCGCGGCGCGAGCGCGTGTTGCTGCGCGACATTCTCCGCTTGGGGACTGCCACCGTGACTCCTCTATTCAGTCGATCCGATCCCGCCGGTGTTCCACTCCGTCAGGGCAGCCCACCTCGGGTCGAGCACCTCATGCGCGTGTCCGGCAGGAAGGTCGTCGAGCCGCTGCCCGCAGGTGGGGCAGAGCCCGGCGCAGTCCGGCCGGCACAGCGGAGTCAGGGGCAGGCCCAGCACCACCGCGTCACGCACCACCGGTTCGAGGTCGATCATGTCGTCGACGATCCGGTCGACCTCGTCCTCGTCCGTCGTCTCGGCGGTGGTGCTGCCCGGATATGCGAACAGCTCGAACACCTCGACGACGAACTCGTCGGTGACCGGATCGAGGCACCGCCCGCACTCGCCTGCGACAGTTGTCGTGACCGTGCCCGTGACGAGCACACCCTCCGTGGCCGACTCCAGCCGCAGGTCAAGCTCGAGCGGAGCACCCTCCGGCACCCCGACGAGATCGTGGCACAGCCCCGCAGGCGCGGGAACACGACGCCGGTCGGTGACCAACGACCCGGTGCCGCCCAGTCGCCGGATATCGAGGACGAGCGGAGCGCGCGGGTCGAGGTGTGGTCTCGGTGTGTTGTTCTCGGGCATACGAAGCTGGCCGTGATCGGAACGAAGCCGTCCGCTAGCTTAGCGGACGACCCGTGCTAGCCAGAAATCGAGGGGTTTGCCGGATTACTGCGCTCCCCGAGTGCCTGCCGGCCCTGTTGTGTGGTCGCCAGCGCCTGCTCCAGAACGTCGACCAGGTCGGAGAGCGTTCGGTCGGCGAAGGCCTCGGCGTCAGCGCGGACCGCGGTCGAGTAGCCCTCCGCGCCGGCGCGCCGCTCGGCGACCTCTTCCGCGAGCTGCTCGCGGACCTGCGCCGCGTGCTCGGTGGCTGCCTGGTCGACCCTGCTTGCCGACACCAACTCGGCATGTTCGGCCTTGCCGGCCTCAACGATCTCGTGCGCACGGACCTCTGCCTCATGCACGAGCTGGGAGCCGTACTCGTGTGCCTCGGCGACGAGCGCGTCCCGGCGGGCCAGCAGCTCGCGGGCCTGGCCGAGTTCGGTCGGCACGGTTTCGCGTAGATCATCGAGCAGGTCGAGGGTGTGCTCGCGCGGTACGACGCAGGAGCCGGACATCGGAACGGCTCGCGCCGTCTCGACGAGCTCGACCAGCTCGGTGAGCAGCTCATCGACACGGCGCGGCGGGCGTTCTCTCATGAGCCACGGGTCCGTTCGATGAGGCGTTTCAGAACCGTCGCGGGCACGAGGTTGGAGACATCTCCGCCCCAACCGGCGATGTCCTTGACCAGGCTGGACGCGAGGAAGCTGTATTCCGGGTTTGTCGGCATGAACAGCGTGTCGACGCCGGCCAGACCGCGGTTCATCTGCGCCATCTGCAATTCGTAGTCGAAGTCACTGACCGCGCGCAGACCCTTGATGATCACGGGGATGTTGTGTGCCTTGCAGTAGTCGACGGTGAGGCCGCGGAAGGAGTCGACGCGAACGTTGGGCAGGTCGGCCGTGACCTCGTCGAGCATTGCGATCCGCTCGTCGACCGTGAACAGGCCCGACTTGGTGCGGTTCACGAAGACGGCCACGACGAGCTCGTCGTAGAGGTTGGCTGCCCGGCCGATGATGTCGAGGTGGCCGTTCGTGACCGGGTCAAACGAACCTGGGCAAACGGCCCGCCGTACCGGAATCCCGCGCCCGTGGTGGGCTGCTTCCCGCGACGGTTCGTCGCTCGGTTGCTCGCTCATTTCACGCGACCGTACCAAAGCACGCCTGCCCCGTAGCGTCTTTGCTTGATCGACTGGATCACATCCGGCCAGCGCGGCTGGGCCGCCTGTGCCGGCCGTTCGACCACCACCACCGCCCCTGCGACGAGCCACCGCGGCGCGTCGAGGCCGGCGAGGACCGCACCCAGCGCCGCGTCGTCCAGAGCGTACGGCGGGTCGAGGTACACGAGGTCGAACGGCGCGCCGACGACATCCGCGAGGTACTCCTCCACGGAGCTGATCACGATCTGCGCACCCAGCAGGCCGACGGTCTCGACGTTGCGCCGCAGGATCGCGGCCGCCGTTCGGTCGGACTCGACGAACGTGACGTGGCCGGCGCCCCGCGAGAGCGCCTCCAGTCCCACGGCGCCGGTGCCGGCGTAGAGGTCGAGCACGCGGGCGCCGTCCAGGTCCAGCAGCCCGTCAAGCGTGCTGAAGAGTGCCTCGCGCGCCCTGTCGGACGTGGGCCGGGTGCCCCGCGCCGGGACGACGAGCCGGCGCCCCTTGGCCGCGCCGGCAACTATTCGGGTCACGCCTTCTCCAGGTACTCCGCCCCGGCGTCGCCGACGAGCATGGCCACCTGCTCGGCGAGCAGCGGATGCCGGGAAAGCTGCGGGTCGGCCGCAACCAGAGCGGCGGCGTCCTCGCGGGCCTCCGCGATCAGCTCCTCGTCACGCAGCAGCGACAGCAGCCGCAGCTGCGAACGCCGGCCCGACTGGGCGGCGCCGAGCACGTCCCCCTCGCGGCGCTGCTCGACGTCGAGCTTCGCGAGCTCGAAGCCGTCGGTGGTCGCGGCGATCGCATCGAGACGTTCCCGGGCGGGCGTGCCGGGGCCAGCCTCCGTGACCAGCAGGCAGAGCCCGGGATGCTGCCCGCGGCCGACACGCCCGCGCAACTGGTGCAGCTGCGAGACGCCGAACCGCTCGGCGTCGAGCACCACCATCATCGTGGCGTTAGGCACATCGACGCCCACTTCGACCACGGTCGTCGCGACCAGCACGTCGATGTCGCCGGCCGCGAACCCGGTCATCACGCGGTCCTTCTCGTCGGGTGGCAGGCCGCCGTGCAGTATGGCCAGCCGCAGCCCACTGAGCGGGCCGGCGCGCAGCATCGCCGCGGTGTCGGTCACCGCGAGCGGTGGACGGCGTAGAGGCAGCTCGACGTCGGCGAACTCCGCCTCGAGCTCGGCGTCCACCTCCGTGCCGGCGCCGATGCGCGGGCAGACGATGTACACCTGGCGGCCGGAGGCGACCTCCTCGCGGACGCGCTGCCACGCCCGATCCAGCCAGGCCGGCCGCTCGCCCACCGGCACCAGTGTCGTCGAGATCGGCGAGCGGCCGAGTGGCAGCTCACGCAGCACGGACGTGTCGAGATCGCCGAACACCGTCATGGCGACAGTGCGCGGTATGGGAGTGGCGGTCATGACGAGCAGGTGCGGCGGCTGCTTCGCCTTGCCACGCAAGGCGTCTCGCTGCTCGACGCCGAACCGGTGCTGCTCGTCGACGACGACCAGTCCGAGGTCGGCGAAGCTCACATGCTGCTGGATGAGCGCGTGCGTGCCGATCACGATCCCGGCGCTGCCGCTGGCCGCGTCGAGCAACGCGGTTCGGCGCGCCGCGGCGGGCAGCGACCCGGTAAGCAGGGCGATCTGGGTGCCTTCGGTCGCACCGCCGAGCTGGCCGGCATGCGCGAGGTCGCCCAGCAGCGTCTCGATCGAGCGGGCGTGCTGTGCGGCGAGCACCTCGGTGGGGGCGAGGAGCGCTGCCTGCCCGCCGGCGTCCACGATCTGGAGCATGGCGCGCAGCGCTACGACGGTCTTGCCCGAGCCGACCTCACCCTGGAGCAACCGATGCATCGGGTGTCGGCCGGCGAGTTCGTCGGCGAGCTGGGCGCCGACCTCCCGTTGGCCGGCGGTGAGCTCGAACGGCAGCCGCGCGTCGAAGGCGGCCAGGATCCCGTCGCCGACGACAGGGCGCGGCGTCGCCGGGTTGGCCGCGGCGGCTGCGCGGCGCTGAGCCAGCGCGAGCTGCACGCCCAGGGCCTCATCCCACTTGAGACGCCGCCTGGCGGCGTGCCACTCGTCGCGGGTGTCCGGCCGGTGCACGGTGCGAAGTGCGGTGTCGAGGTCGATCAGATGGTGGCGAGCGCGCAGCTCGCCGGGCAGTGGGTCGGCGACGGGGTCGAGGCTTGTCAGCACCAGCGAGACACTGTTCGAGATCTGCCAGGTGCGGATCTCCTTGCCGGCCGGGTACACCGGGATGAGCGCGCCGGCGTACTCCTCTGCCTCGTAACGCTCCAAGCCGTCGCCGCGCAAGACGATGTACTCGGGATGGGTCAGCTGGCGCGTGTTGCGGAAAACGCTGACTTTCCCGGCGAACAGGCCCAGCGTGCCGGGCGTGAGCTCGCGTTCGCGCCAAGTCTGCCGGTTGCCGAAGAACGTCAGGGTCAGCGTGCCTTTGCCGTCGCTCACCACGACTTCGAGCCGGGCACCGGAACGGTTGCGGTGACGGATCACCTTGGCCGAACGCACCTCGGCGAGCACCGTGACGTCATCGTCGACCCGCAGCGACGCGAGGTCGGTGAGCTCACCGCGCTCGGCGAGCCGGCGCGGATAGTGGTGCAGCAGGTCGGCGACAGTGTCAAGCTCCAGGCCCGTCGAGAGCGCGCGCGCCGTGCGGCCGCCGAGCACATCGACCAGCCGAGTCCTGAGCGTCGCCACTACTCCACTCCCAGCAGCAGCGGGTAGTTCGGCTGGCCCCCGTCGAAGACGGCAACCTCGATGAACGGCGCTGCCTCGGCGATGCGCGCCTGGACCTCGGCGGCGAGTCCGGGCGCGGCGTCTTCGCCGGCGATGATCGTGATCAGCTCGCCGCCGACGCCCAGCAGCCGGTCGAGCGTGGCGAGCGCAACGTCACGTACCGACGTCCCGATTTCGACGACCTCGCCGTCGATCAGCCCTACGACATCACCCGCATCCACCCGGCCGAGGCTGGTCAGCGCGTCACGCTGCGCGACGGTGACCTCGGCCCAGCGGGTGGCGGCGGCCGCCTCGGCCATTGCCACGACGTCGTCGCCGAAGCGGCGCGCCCCGTCGTGTACCGCGACCGCGGCCAGTCCCTGCACCGGCGAGCGGGTCGGCACGACTGCGACCTCGACGCCGTCGTCACGGGCTTGCTCGGCTGCGGCGTTCACCACGCCGCTGACCTGCGAGGCGTTAGGCAGCAACACGACCTGCGCCGCACCTGCCGCGTGCACTGCAGCCAGCACCTCGGCGGTGGACGGGTTCGTGCCGCCCACGACACGCACCCCCTCACCCTCGAACAGGTGAGCCAGCCCCTCGCCGGGGGCGACCGCTACGACCGCGACGCCGGAGCGTGCGGACGCGCGCGCCTGGTCAGCAAAGCGGACAACGGTGATGCGGTGCGGGCGGCCCGCCTCAACTCCCGACTCGATCGCGGCGCCGACGTCGTTGACGTGCACGTGGACGTTCCAGAGTCCCTCCCCGGTGCCCACGACGACCAGCGAGTCGCCCATCCGTGCCAGGTGTTCGCGCAGCACCGTCACCGCGTCGGGGTCCGCCTCGAGCAGGTACTGCACCTCGTAGCCGAACGTCTCACTGCCCGCCTCACGCAGCGCCACCAGCGCAGATCTGTGTCGTGCCGAACGGCGCGGCGCCGCCAGCACGGCACGCACCCCGGTGATCACGCTCGCCAGCGCGTCGAGCAGCACCACCAGGCCCCGGCCGCCGGCATCTACCACGCCTGCCCGGGCGAGCGCAGGCAGCTGTTCGGTGGTGCGATTCAGCGCGTCTGCGGCGCCGGCGACGGCCCCCTCGACGACGGCAGCCAGCGTCGCGGCCGGCACGGCGGCCCCGGCCTCAGCGGCCGCGCGCGCCACGGAAAGGATGGTGCCCTCGAGGGGCTGGGCCACCGCCGCATACGCGCGCTCCGCGCCTTCGCGAAGCGCGTCCTGAAGCCGTGCTGCGCTGCACACCTCACCGTCGACCGCGGACGCGAAACCACACAGGATCTGCGACATGATCACGCCGGAGTTCCCCCGCGCGCCGAGCACCGCCCCGTGTGCCAGCGTGCGCAGGGCGGCCGACGCGGTCGGCGCGGTGTCACCCGCCAGCGCATCGCAAGCCGCGCGCATGGTCAGCGCCAGGTTCGTGCCGGTGTCACGGTCGGGCACGGGGAAGACGTTCAGCTCGTCGATTTCGTCCTGGTGCTCGGCCAGCGCATCCGCCGCGACGATGCTCCACTGGCGGACGGCTGGGGCGTCGAGCTGATCCAGCACGTCCACCTCCACGCCACCGCGGCTCGCCGTACGATACTTGAGCCGCCGCGCGGTTTGGTCTGTGCGCGGCGGCGCCGCTAGACTGAGACGCTGCCCGGCAATCTGCCGGGCGCAATCACGAACGAGCATGGGAGGCCTTGGTGGCCAGCGTCTGCGATGTCTGCGGCAAGGGCCCGGGCTTCGGCATGTCCGTTTCGCACTCGCACCGGCGCACCCACCGACGCTGGAATCCCAACGTGCAGACCGTCCGGGCAATCGTCGCCCACGGCACTCGCAAGCGGATCACCGTGTGCACCTCGTGCCTCAAGGCCGGCAAGGTCACGCGCGGGTAGCCTTACAGCGGTTTGGCGTAGAAGCGGGCATCCGGCTCACAGGCGTAGATGCCGTACGGCTCCGCCACCCGATACCCGGTGGACTCGTAAAGCGCGATCGCCTCGGGCTGGGCCATCGCGGTCATGAGAACGACTCTCTGATAGCCCGCAGCGGTGAGTGTCGACTCCAGCTCGGTGAGCATTCGGCGTGAGAGCCCGCGGCGGCGCGCACGCTCGGCCACGTACATCCGCTTGATCTCTGCGACGCCGTCCCCGACGCGGCGCCAGCCACCGGCGGCGACCGCGTCCCCCGAAAGCGAACCGACGAGGAACAGTCCGTCCGGCGGATCGAACTCGCCGGGCTCGATCGGCGTCTCATCCGGCCCGCCATACCTCGTCACGTACTCGGCCTGCAACTCGGCGATCAACTTGGCCGCCACGGGATCGGCGTACGGACGCGACTCGATCAGGAACACGCCCGTCACGGTACCGGCGGGCACCGACGCTTCAGCGGAAGTGCTCGTGCCCCCCGGTCGGCCAGCGCCGGCCGTCCACTCGAACGCCCTCGCCCTCGGCCGCCGTGCCGATCGGTGTCCACGCGTCGGGCAGTTCGATGCCCGCCGGGAATGTGGCCACCAGGGCGTAGTCGTCACCGCCGGTGAACACCCACACCTGCGGGTCGATGTTCAGGGCTGCGCCGACCTCCTTGAGCTTCATCGGCACCGGCACGAGGTCGGCGCGCAGATTTATGCGCACGCCGCTTGCCACTGCGATGTGGCCGAGATCGGCGATAAGCCCGTCGCTCACGTCGGTCATCGCCGTGGCGCCCCACTCGGCGGCACGCGGGCCCTCCGCGTACGGCACCTCGGGCCGGCGGTGTGCTGCGACGATCTGCACCGGGGAGCGGAAGCCCCGGCTGAGCACCGCATAACCGGCATCGGCGTAGCCGAGACGCCCGGCGAAGGCCACCACGTCGCCGGGGCCGGCGCCGGCCAGGGTGACCGGATCTCGGCCCTGCAGGTCACCGAGCGCGGTGACCCCGAGGGTGACGACGTCCGCGGGGGCCACGTCTCCGCCCACCACAGCCGCGCCGACCTCGCCGCACTCCTCCCGCAGCCCCGCCATCAGGCCGTCCGCCCAGGAGAGTTCGAGGTCGGGCGGCGCGCCCAGTCCCACGAGCAGTGCGGTGGGCACGGCACCCATCGCCACGATGTCGGCGAAGTTGCGGGCTGCTGCCTTGTGCCCGACGTCGTTGGCTGTCGACCAGTCCCGGCGGAAATGCCGTCCCTCGATGAGCAGGTCGGTGCTGGCGACGACTCGCCCGTCGGCGGCGCGGACCACGGCGGCGTCGTCGCCCGGGCCCAGCAGCGTGGTGTCTGCTGCGGCGAGCTGCGCGGTGACCCGGGCGATCAGCCCGAACTCCCCGACATCGGAAACGGTGATCGCGCGATCCTCACTATGCGGGGCTTTGCGGTGCCTGCGCTACGTTCTACCTTCCCAACGAGGCGAGGACGGAAGGGCGCGCCGATGGCAACCGTGAACGCGTACATCCTCATCCAGACGGAGGTCGGCAAGGCGGCTGCTGTTGCGGCCGAGATCGCGTCGCTGGCCGGAGTCAAGAGCGCTGAGGACGTTACCGGTCCTTACGATGTCATCGTGCGCGCCGAGGCTAACAGCGTCGACGAGCTCGGCAAGCTGGTCGTGGCGCGCGTGCAGGCGGTGGCGGGCATCACCCGCACCCTTACCTGTCCCGTCGTCCACCTGTAGAGGAGCCACCCCGATCGACGCAGTCCGCCGCCGCAATGCTCTGATCGCGTCGGCCATCGCGGTACCGGTGACCGTGCTTGTCGCGTTCGGGCTGGCCGGCAACGTCGACCACGGCACGTCGACGGAGAAGTCGGCCGGGCCGCCGCCGCCGATCACGGTATCCGCTCCGCCGTCGGACGCCGCGGCGGCGGGGCCGTGCGCGCAGGTGCTGAGCGCACTGCCCGTGCAGCTCGGCCAACTGGCCCCACGCGTCGTGCACACCCGCCCCGACTCGCCGAACGTCGTGGCGTGGGGCGATCCCGCCGTTGTGCTGCGCTGCGGCGTTCCGCGGCCCGAGGCGTTTGTCCCCACGTCCGACGTCTACAACATCGGCAACGTCTACTGGCTCGCGGTGAAGCAGAAGGCCGCGACTGTCTGGACGGTCATCGACCGGGCGGTCTATGTCGAAGTCACCGTTCCGGAGAAGCAAGCGTTCCAGCCGCTGCCACTGCTCGGCAAAGCGATCGCGACCAAGCTCAAGCCCATCTGTGCCGTGCCCGAGGATCAGACGACCCCGCCGCAGAACCGGCTGTGCGTCAACCGGAAGTAGCAGCCACCAGAATCCGGTCGAAGTCGGGAGCGAACGCCTGCGGGTTGGCGAACTCGATCGTGTTGCCCGCCCCCGCGGAAAGCGGTACCCGCACGGTCATCGCCCCGACCCTGTTGAAGTCGCCGGTCGGCGTGAACGACAGCGTCTGGAGCGTGGTGCCGTTGACGATCAGCTGCGCCTGCCGGCCGTCGCCGTCGGCGTAGTAGATGGTCAGCCAGAACGGGCCGTCCGCAGGGGCGGCGACGCCGTTGAACGTCAGTGTGCCGCCGCTGCCCACGAAGCCGACCTTCCGCCCACCCGAGCAGCCCGAGCAGCTTGACAGGCGCGCGCCGCCGGCGATGGTGTTCGCGGACGACTCGGCCTCGTACGACGTGGCCAACGCCGGCGGGTTCGTGCCCGCGACGACATCGAACCCGTTGAACACGACCTGCGCGGCCGACCCGGTCGCGTGCGAGGTGACGAACATCCCGGCGTCCTGAGCGTCGGCCTGGGCCGACACGGTGGCGGTTCCGACCTGCAGCCAGTTGTGATCGTCGGGCGAGAAGTAGCCGGCGTAGGTCGAGCCGTTGCGGACCAGCCGCAGCCAGACCGGCAGCGTCTTCGGGATCGTGCCGTTCGGCGGCGTGACCGCGTTGATGAACGTGCCGCCGTTGTTGGTCCACTCCAGCTGGATGCCGCCGGACGGCGACTCGAACAAGATCACGCCCTCCGGCGTCGTTCCGGATCCGGTCATCGTGTTGCGGACGATGATCCCGGCCTTGCCGAAGCCGGTCAGATTCTGCTGCGAGACGACCTCGGTGTCGATCGTGGACGTCGTGCCCGCCGCTCCAGGCAGGTAGATCGCGCTGTACGAGTCGCTGCCGGAGAACAGGTCGGCCCCCGCACCCGAGATGCCGAACTGGCTGCCCAACTGCCCGAAGACCGCGGGCCCATCTGTCGCCGATGAGAACGTCTGGTAGGGCGACTGCACCGGTGGGCTGGTGTTGACGGTCGTGGTGACCGTGGCGCTCTGGGCGGTCCGGCCGGGCCAGGTGTAGTTCGCCGTCGCGGTCAGCTGGTCGGATTGGAACAGCTGGCTCGGCACCGGCGCGACGACCTGGAAGGTCGACTGCACGACTTGGGCGCTCTGCACCGAGCCGAACGACGTCGGTGAGGTCGGCGTGACGGTCCAACCGGCCGGCGTCGACAGGCTGAGATTGACCTGCTGAGCGGGCAGCACTCCGTTGTCGGTGAACGTCGCCGTAAGGGTGCCGGGCTGGCCTGCTGTCAGCGCCGACAGCCCACTCAGGTCGAGTGTCACGTTCGGCGGCGCCAGCGTCGGGTTGTTGATCGGCGAGATCCGGTACAGCGCGACACCGTGCGCCGGGACGCTCGCGCCGACGACGCCGGCCGTCTCAGTGCTCTGGTGCGTCCACAGGTCCTTGATGTTGTAGCCGGTGTACCCGCTCGGCAGGCCCAGCGCCGACGCCGACGTCGTGATCGTCTGCGGGGTGGCATTCGTGTTGAACAGCCCGACGACGGCATCGCCGTTCGGCTCGGTCTTGGCGAAGATCTGCTGGCCGTTGGCGTTGTAGATGCGCGACGCATCGATGCCGTCCTGATCCACCGCGAGCACGTCGGTGTTCTTCAGCAGGCTGAGGTCGGCAGGGTCCAGGTGGGTCAGGTCGGTGCCCAGGATGTACGTCGACGCCGCGAGTCCCCATAGGCTCATCTGCGTCTCGCGCTCGTCCGGGGTCAGCCCGTCACGGGCGCCGTTGCCGACCTCGATGGAGTCGTAGTCGTTGAATCCACCGGGGCCGCCGTACGGCGCCCACGCCGCGACCTGGTTGAACCGCCCCGAGACACTGTTCCAGTTGGTCAGCGGGAACGGGTCGCCGTTCGCGTCGGAGCCGCAATAGCACTCGACGTCGCCGCCGGTGCGCCAGCCGTTGGCCAGCTGTGACCACGTCGACGCGAAGTTGATGTTGAGGCTGTTGGACAGCTCGAGGTGGATCGGCCGCCCGGTGTTGCGCAGCGCGCTCGACCAGGCCGAAACGTCGGGGATGTCGAACGAGCCGACGCCGTCGAGCTTGACGTAGTCGACGCCCCACGAGGCGAACTGGTTCGCCCAGGAGTTGATGAATTCCTGTGCGCCCGGCTTGCTGTAGTCGATGCCGACCATGCCGCCGCAGTTGTAGTTGTTCTCGCCCGCGGTGGTCGCGATGTCATCGGCGTGATAAGGCGTTCCCTCGATCGCTGTGTTCTGCGCGACCGCCTGGCGCGAGATGCCCGGCGTGACGTACAGCCCGAACTTCAGCCCGAGGCTGTGCACGTGATCCGCAACGGCCTGAATGCCGTTCTCCGACCCGACGTCCGGGAACTTGCTCGTGTCGATCACCCAGCGGCCGAACTGGTCGACGGCGGGGCCTTGGCCGCCCGGGCAGACGTACCAGAAGTCGTCGAGGTTCACGTAGTGGAACCCGACGTCGGTCAGCCCGCTTGCCTTTAGCGCGTCGGCCTGCGCCTCGACCTTGGCGGCGGTCGGGTGGGAGCGCACGAAGCTCCAGGTGCTCCAGCCCATGAGCGGGGTACGCCCGACGCCGTTGTCCTCGGCGGCGGCCGGGAGCGCGCGCACTGCGACGGCGGTGATCGGGACGGCAAGTGCCACGGCGGCCAGGCTGCGGATCAGTCTTCTCACCGGTGCTCCTTCGAGCGCGCTGTGGGATTCTGTTGAGTTTGAGAACGCGCCTCCGCGATGAGACGCAGTTCACACAGGTTCGAACTGAATCACACAAACCTCGACAGGTCAAGGGGATCCCGCACACTTGGGGCACACGCCCCGTTCCTGACCGCTTCGGGCTGGCGCTCGTCACTCGGCAATGGCGCGACGGACGGCCCGGTCGGCGGCATGTCCGAACGCGCTCACGAGTCCCTGCACGACGAGCGGCCGCAGCCGCACTACGAGGGCGGCGAGTTGCTCTCGGTCGCCGGTCTCGCCGCGGCGGAAGGGCTCCCACACGCCGTGGCGGAACACCTCGGTCAGCCCTTGGGCGACAGCCGCCGCATGCTCGTGGATCACCGCCGCGGCCTCCCGCAGCACTGCGGCCGGCACCGGCAGGTCGAGCATGGAAAGGCCCATACCGAGGGTGGAGGGCGTCGTGCGGAACCGGCCACGCCCAGTCCGCTCGACGATGCCGAGCGCGAGGAGCAGGTCCAACTCCTCGCGGCCGAGCCGGCGTCCGGCTCGCCGTTCCAGGTCGCCTCGGTCAAGCTCCTCGGTGCGCTCGGGCGTCCATGGCGCGAGTAGCGCCGCCTGCATGGCGAAGTCCGCCGCCGACGCGTCGAGCGGGATGCGATCAAGCACCCGCTCGATCGCGGCCAACGTGTAGCCGTGGTCCTGCAACTCGCGGATCAGTTCCAGCCGCATGCGGTGCGCGGCGCCGTAGTAGGCGACGCGTCCACGGCGTTCGGGCGCCGGCAGCAACCCCTCGGCCGCGTAGAAGCGGACCGTGCGCACCGTCATGCCGGTCCGCGCGGCGAGTTCGTCCACGGTCAGTTCCTCGACGCCGGTGGGCATGGTCACAATACTATCTGCATTACTGTGCCAGTGATACTGTCACCAAAAGCGTCTCCCCCCGAGGACGGCTCTCATGACCACGGAAGCATTCGTTTACGACGCTGTCCGGACCCCGCGCGGCAAGGGCAAGCAGAACGGCTCGTTGCACGAATCGAAGCCGATCTCCCTCGTGGTAGGGCTGATCGAGCAGCTGCGCCGGCGCAACCCTGACCTGGATGCCGACCGCATCGAGGACGTCATCCTCGGCGTCGTCACCCCGATCGGCGACCAGGGCGCCGACATCGCCCGCACGGCGGCGCTGCTCGCCGGCTTGGAACGGTCCGGGCCGGGCTTTCAGCTGAACCGCTTCTGCGCCTCCGGGCTCGAAGCGGTGAACACCGCAGCGGCGAAAGTACGTTCCGGATGGGAGGACCTGCTACTGGCCGGCGGCGTCGAGTCGATGTCTCGCGTGCCGATGGCCTCCGACGGGGGCGCGTGGGCGATGGACCCGGAGACGGCCTACGCGACGAGCTTCGTCCCGCAGGGCATCAGCGCCGACCTCATCGCGACCATCGAGGGCTTCGGCCGCGACGACGTGGACGTGTTCGCCGCTGAATCGCAGACCCGGGCCGGCAAGGCCCTCGCCGATGGTGCCTTCGCCCGTTCCGTCGTCCCGGTGCTCGACCGCAACGGCCTGGTCGTGCTGGATCATGACGAGTACCCACGCCCGGGCACCACACCCGAGGCGCTGGCCGCGCTCAAGCCGTCGTTCGCGGGCATCGGCGAGATGGGCGGATTCGACGCGGTCGCCCAGCAGAAATACCACTGGGTCGAGAAGATCAACCACGTGCATACCGCAGGCAACTCGTCGGGCATCGTCGACGGCGCCGCGCTGACGATCATCGGCAGCGAGCGAGCCGGACGTGACAACGGGCTGACGCCGCGAGCCCGCATCGTGGCCGCCGGCGTCGTCGCGGAGGAACCGACGATCATGCTGACCGGCCCGGCACCGTCGGCCCGCAAGGCACTGGCTCGGGCGGGACTGTCCGCCGACGACATCGACCTGTGGGAGGTCAACGAGGCGTTCGCCGCCGTGGTGCTCCGATTCCTGCGGGAGATGGACGTGCCGCACGAGAAGGTGAACGTCAACGGCGGGGCCATCGCGCTGGGTCACCCGCTCGGAGCGACTGGCGCCATGATCCTCGGCACGCTGATCGACGAGCTGGAGCGGCGTGACCTGCGGCGTGGGCTCGCGACACTGTGTATCGGCGGCGGCATGGGTGTGGCGACGATCGTAGAGCGGGTGTGAGCGTGATCAAGTGGGATAAGGACACCGACGGCATCGTCACCTTGACGATGGACGACCCGAATCAGCGCGCCAACACGATGCACGAGGGGTTTCATCGTGCGCTCACCTCGACAGTGGCCCGGCTGGCCGCCGAGAAGGAGTCGATCACTGGTGTGATCGTCACCTCGGGCAAGGACACGTTCTTCGCGGGTGGAGACCTGCACATGCTGAGTCAGGTCACCGACGAGAATCTGGCCCAGTTCCGCGCCGGCGACGAGCAGCTCAAGTCCGATCTTCGCACCCTCGAGACAATCGGCAGGCCGGTCGTCGCCGCGCTGAACGGGACCGCGCTCGGAGGCGGATTCGAGATCGCGCTGGCCTGCCATCACCGTATCGCCCTGGACAACCCGAAGGCGCAGTTCGGCTTTCCCGAGATCACGCTCGGGCTGCTGCCCGGCGCCGGCGGCATCGTGCGCACGGTGCGGCTGCTCGGCATCGCCGATGCGCTCATGAAGCTGCTGTTGCAGGGACAGCGGGTCACGCCGGCTCAAGCCGTCGAAATGGGCATCGTGCACGAGCTGACGACCACGCCCGAGGAGCTGATCGCCAAGGCGCGTCAGTGGATCCGGGCCAATCCGGAGGCACGGCAGCCCTACGACGAGCCCGGCTACAAGATCCCCGGCGGCACGCCGTCAAATCCGAAGTTCGCAGCCATGCTGCCGGCCTTCCCGGCCAATCTCCGCAAGCAGCTCAAGGGCGCCCCCATGCCGGCTCCGCACCACATCCTGTGCGCGGCCGTCGAGGGCAGCCAGGTCGACCTCGACACCGCGCTGCGCATCGAGGGCCGGTACTTCGTGGACCTCGCCCGCGGCCAGGTCGCCAAGAACATGATCAAGGCATTCTGGTTCGACCTGAACTCGATCAACGCCGGCGGCTCGCGCCCCGAGGGGTACCCGACGCGCCGCCCGTCGCGCGTCGCGGTGCTCGGCGCCGGAATGATGGGGGCGGGAATCGCTTATGTGTCAGCGCGAAACGGCATCGACGTCGTCTTGAAGGACGTCTCGATCGAAGCCGCACAGCGTGGCAAGGACTACTCGCGCAGGCTGCTCGACAAGGCGGTCTCGCGGGGCAAGATCACCGAGGCGAAGCGCGACGAGGTGCTCGCCCGGATCACGCCGACCGCCGACAATGCCGACCTCGCCGGCTGCGACCTGGTCGTGGAGGCGGTCTTCGAGAACGCTGCCCTGAAGCACCAGGTCTTCGGCGAGCTCGAGCCGATCGTCGCCGCCGATGCGCTGCTCGGTTCGAACACCTCGACGTTGCCGATCACCGGCCTCGCAGAAGGCGTGCAGCGCAAGAAGGATTTCCTCGGGCTGCACTTCTTCTCACCCGTCGACAAGATGCCGCTGCTGGAGATCATCCGCGGTGAACAGACGTCCGATGAGGTCCTGGCCCGGGCGCTCGACTTCGCTGCGCAGATCAAGAAGACGCCGATCGTCGTCAATGACAGCCGCGGCTTCTTCACCAGCCGGGTGATCGGCACATTCGTCAACGAGGCGCTCGCCATGCTCGGCGAGGGCGTGCACCCGGCGGCCATCGAGCAGGCCACCACGCAAGCCGGATACCCGGTCGGCGCGCTGCAGCTCACCGACGAGCTGAACATGGAGCTGATCGCCAAGATCCGCAACGAGGCGCGGTCCGCGCTCGGCGAGGCGTACCAGGCCCATCCCGGGGAGGCGGTCGTCGACCGGATGATCGAACTGGACCGGCCCGGACGCCTTCGCGGTGCGGGATTCTTCGACTACCAGGACGGCAAACGCGTCGCGCTGTGGCCGGGACTGGCGACCGAGTTCCCGGTGCGCGGCGAGCCCGATGCCGTCGACCTGCAGGAGTTGCAGGAAAGGATGCTGTTCGCGGAGGCGATCGAGTCGGTGCGCTGCCTGGAGGAGAACGTCCTCACCACCGTGGCGGACGCGAACATCGGCTCCATCATGGGCATCGGTTTCCCGCCGTGGACAGGTGGCGTGTTGCAGTACATCAACGGATACGGGGTGGCCGCCTTCGTGGCACGGGCGGACCAGTTGGCCGAACGGTACGGCGAGCGATTCCGGCCCAGTCCGCTGCTGCGCAAGAAGGCCGACAACGGCGAGACTTTCTGAGCAGCACGGAAGGAACGCGCGGGATGCCCGGGCCCCTCGACGGCGTACGCGTGATCGAGTTGCCGGCGGTCGGCCCGGTGCCGTTTCTCGGCATGCTGCTCGCCGACCTCGGCGCCGACGTGGTGCGCGTCGACCGGTTGCACGCCGAGCCCCTAGACATGGGAAGCACTGCTGTAGGTCGGGGACGGCGTTCGATCGCGTTGGATCTGCGGCAACCCGCGGCGGCCGAGGTGGTACTACGCCTTGCGGAACGGTCGGACGCGCTGATCGAGGGATTCCGGCCGGGCGTTGCCGAGCGGCTGCGCATTGGCCCGGACGTCGTGTTGGGGCGCAACCCGCGGCTGGTGTACGGGCGGATGACGGGATGGGGGCAGTCCGGGCCGCTGGCGTCGACCGCGGGCCACGACATCACTTATCTCGCCGTGTCCGGACTGCTCTCCGGCATCGGACCGGCCGACGGTCCGCCTACTCCCCCGGTCAACTACGTGGCCGACTTCGGGGGTGGCGCCATGTTCCTCGCCGTCGGCGTGCTGGCTGCCCTGACGCACGCGCGCGAAACCGGTCAGGGTCAGGTTGTCGACGCCGCGATGACCGAGGGGGCGGCGTACCTCGGCACGATGACCCGCGCGCTGTTCGCGGCCGGCAGCTGGCAGGACGCCCGCGCGGCGAACCTGCTCGACGGCGGCGCGCCGAACTACCGCTGTTATGCCTGTGCCGACGCGCGCTTCGTGGCGGTCGGCGCGTTGGAGCAGAAGTTCTGGCGCGTCCTCGTCGAGACGCTCGGATTGAACGGCGATGCGATCGGCTCGCCGTACGACAGGAATGACTGGCCCGCGCTCACTGCACTGCTCACCGACACGTTCGCCACGAAGACCCGCGACGAGTGGGCCGAGATCTTCGAGCCGCGAGACGCCTGCGTGGCGCCGGTGCTCACCCTGGCCGAGGCCCCGGCGCATCCGAACAACGTGGCCCGCGCCGGGTACGTCGAGGTCGCGGGGGCGACCGTCGCCGCGCCGGCACCGCGCTTTTCCGCAACGCCGACCAGGCCGGGCGAGCCGCCCGAGCGGGGTGCCGACACGACGGCGCTGCTGGTCGAACTCGGCTACAGCTCTGACGAGGCTTCGGCGCTACGCGAGTCAGGCAGCATCACGTAGCGGCGTCCCAGGTCGGCAAGCGTGGCGCGCAGGGCGGCCAGGGCCGGCCCGAAGGCATGCTCGGCGGGTGCGGCAAAGCCGACGACGATGCCGCCCGGACGTCCCGCCGGGTCTATCCACGTCGGGCGAAGCAGGCCGACAGCGAGGGAGTGGCGCCGCGCCGCCTCGAGGATCGCCGCGTCGCCCGGGCCGCCTGGCGGAAAGCGCAGCGCCAGATGCAGTCCAGCGGCGATCCCGGCAGGCGGCAGCAGAGCCGGATTGACCACGGCCAGCACGCGGTCGCGGCGGCGCCGGTAGGCGGCGCGCATCCGCCGAATGTGCCGGTCGTAGGCGCCGGTCTCGATCAGGTCGGCGAGGACCAACTGGTCGATCACCGAGGCGTGCCGTTCCCCGAACACGGCCGCGGCCTCGCGGAACTCGCCGGTCAGCCGCGGCGGCACGACCAGCCAGCCCAGTCGCAGCCCCGGTGCGAGCGTCTTGCTGGTCGTGCCTGCGTACACGATGTGGTCCGGTGCCAGGGCTTGCAGTGCCCCCACGGGACGCCGGTCGAAGCGGAACTCCCCGTCGTAGTCGTCCTCGAGCACGAGCAGCCCCGACTCGACCGCCCGACGCGCCAGTCCCGCTCGCCGCGCGGGCTCGAGCGTCACGCCCAGCGGATAGTGGTGCGCCGGGGTGACGACGACGGCCGGCGCGTCGATGTCGCATACCCGCAGGCCGTCGTCGTCGACCTCGACCCCGTGCAGCCGCAGCCCGGACGCGGCGACGATCGCACGCAAGGCCGGCAGGGACGGGTCCTCGAACGACACGTCCGCGATGCCGCGTGCCTTTCCGACGTGCGCCCACCAGGCCAGCAGGTGCGCGAACCCCACGCCGATGATCACCTGCTGCGGGGTGGCCAGCACGCCACGGGCCCGGCGCAGATACCCGGCCAGTGCCGCGCGCAGGGCGGGGTGGCCGAACGGGTCGGCGTAGCCCAGCGCCTCGGCCGGGACTCGGGTCACAACCCGGCGGGTGGCTGCGGCCCACGCCGCCCGCGGGAAGGCGCTGACGTCGGGCTGGCTCGGACTGAGCGTCCAGCGCGGTGCCGGTTCACCTGCGGTCGCAGCGCGGTCCGCGACACTCTGGCGCGCGAGCACACCGGCGGCCACGCGGGTTGGTGCGCCGTGCCGGATCGTCAGGTAGCCCTCGGCGGCAAGGTCGGCGTACACCGCCGAGACGGTCCCGCGCGCCACCGCGAGATCTCCGGCCAGCGCCCGGGTCGAGGGCAGCGCGGCGCCCGGCGGCAGCTGTCCGCCGCGGATAGCCGCCCGCAGCGCGTCGCCGAGCGCCTGCGCGGGACGCCGGGTGGGTGTCCAGTTCAGATGGAGGTCGAGACTGGCCCAACTTTCTGGCACAGCACTGGACCATACCGCCGGGCCAGTGCCGCCTAGCGTGGACGGCATGACCGACACCAGACTTCAAATCGGCACCATCCTGCCCGGCGTCGATCGGCAGCTCACCGCCCTCGACTCGGCCGCCGAGCGCGCCGCCGTCCAGGCCGGCATCCCGAAGCCGCTGCTCGACCTGCTCCGGCTGCGGGTGTCGCAGCTCAACGGTTGTTCGTACTGCGTCGACGCACACTCGCGGGACGCCCGCGACGGCGGGGAGAGCGAGCGCCGGGTACTCCTCATTGCGGCGTGGCAGCACACCGACCTGTACACCGACGCCGAGCGGGCCGCGCTGGCGCTGGCCGAGGCCATGACGGTGCTGCCCGACGTGCGCGACGTTCCGGACGATGTCTACCAGCAAGCGACCGCCGCATTCACCGAGCAGCAGTTCGCCGCCATCGCCTGGACGATCACCGCGATGAACGCGTGGAACCGGCTCGGCGTGCTGGGCCACATGCAGCCGCCGCCACTTGGGTAAGTGTCAGCGGGCGGCGCGGCGCAGGGCGCCGGCGATCAGGCGGTCGAGGAGCGCCGGGTAGTCGACCCCGCTCGCCGCCCACACCTGCGGGTACATCGAGATCGGCGTGAACCCCGGCATCGTGTTGAGCTCGTTGATCAGCACCGTGTTGTCGGGGCGGATGAAGAAGTCGACGCGGGCAAGGCCGGCGCAGTCGAGTGCGGTGAACGCCCGGCAGGCCAGATCGCGAACTTTCGCGGTCACGTCGGCCGGCAATCGTGCCGGGATGTCGAACTCGCAGGCGTCATCAAGGTATTTCGCGTCGAAGTCGTACCAATCGTGGCCGCGCACGAGCCGGATTTCAGCCGGGACGCTGGCCTCCGGCCGGCCTGACTCGTCCTCGAGCACTCCGCACTCGACCTCGCGGCCCACGACGGCCGCCTCGACCAGCACCTTGTCGTCGTGCTCTAAAGCCACTTCCACCGCCGGCGCGAAGTCGGCCCACTGCTTGACCTTCGAGATGCCGATGCTGGAGCCCGCCCGGGCGGGCTTGACGAACACCGGCAGGCCCAGGTGCGCGACGTCCACGGCGGACACGTCCGCGCCGCGGCGCAGCACCGTGTACTCGCCGATGGGCAGGCCTTCGGCGCGCAGCAACTTCTTGGTGAACTCCTTGTCCATCGCTGCCGCACTGGCGAGCACACCGGGCCCTACGTAGGGCACGCCCGCCATCTCCAGCAGACCCTGGATCGTGCCGTCCTCGCCCCAGCGCCCGTGCAGCACCGGGAACACCACGTCCACTCCGGACAGCACCTGGGCGCCTTCGCCCGGCTCGACGACGACCAGGCCATGCGTGGTGGGGTCACCCGGCAGCATCACGGCGGTGCCGGAGTCGACTTCGGGCAGGGTGCGCCCGGTGATCTGGAGCTTCTCCGGCTCGGCGCCGGTCAGTACCCAGCCGCCGTCACGGGTGATGCCGACCGGCACCACCTCGTAGCGCTCCGGGTCAAGGGCAGATAGCACGCTGCCCGCCGAGACCACGGAGACGCCGTGCTCGCTGCTACGCCCGCCGTACACAACGGCCACCCGAATCTTGCCGGTCACTGCGCCTCGCTCATGACCGCCGACCCTACCTGGCGGCGGTCAACCAGCCTGCCAGACAGGCGCGATCGTGCGGCGATAGTGTCCGCCGCGCACTGCGGTGAAGATCGTCACGACCGGAGCCGGCACATTGGCGCGCAGCGCGGCATTTTCTTCGGGAGTCGCGCCGTCCTGCAGCCAGGCGAAGAACGATCCGGCCTCGGATATGCCGACATCGCGGCTGAACTTCCGTCCCATCTCCTTCATCTGGGGTGTACCACGCTTGTCCCAATACACCGGCTCCAGCTCGGCCTCCTCGTGCGCGAGATGGTCCGCCGCGACCGTCGAGAGCTCCTTGATCCGCTCGCGGGCTGCCGCCGCTGACGCGGATGTCGGCGCGGCCACGAGGGTGCTGATCGCCTGTCCTGCCGCGCTCAGCCCGGCAGCGATCTTGTCATGTTCGGCGTCCAACTGATCCAGCAGTTCGCCGTTGACACCCACCTCGCGCAGCGCCGGCCAGGCGATGGCGTGCTCCCCGGTGTGATGGACGGTGAACTGTGCGTAGAAGAACTGCCACGCGGTGGCCAGCTCGCGGGCGCGAGCGGCTTCGCCGTCTGGGAAAGACGCCAGCGCGCCGGAGAAGCGATCGAGCGTGCGCCGCAACGCTTGATGGATCACACGGTTCATGCTCATCTGGCTAGCCATGACCGGCACCCTAGCGAGCGCCCGCTGAGAGCGCGGTCAGCCGGTCTCGCTCTTCATGGCCCGGCCCATGAGCAAGGCGATCATGTCGATCGGGCTCATCCCGAGGTGGCACACTGCGTCGACGGCCTCGGTGATCGGCACCTCGACGCCGTGTCGCCGCCCGAGCTCGAGCACGGAGCGGCACGACTTCACGCCTTCGGCGACCTGTCCATGGGTGGCCTGCTGTGCCTGGTCGAGCGACTCGCCCCTACCCAGCCGCTCGCCGAACGACCGGTTGCGCGAGAGTGGCGACGCGCACGTCGCGACGAGGTCGCCCAGGCCGGCGAGTCCGGCGAAGGTCAGTGGATCGGCCCCCAGCGCGACGCCGAGCCGGGCCGTCTCGGCCAGGCCACGCGTGATCAGCGACGCGACCGTGTTGTCACCGAACCCCATGCCACGCGCCATGCCGCACGCGAGCGCGATCACGTTCTTGACCGCCCCTCCGAGTTCGCAGCCGACCACGTCCGCGTTCGTGTACGGACGGAAGTAGGCGGCGCTACAGGCCCGCTGTACGTACGCGGCGCGGTCGAGATCGGAGCATGCGACCACGGTTGCCGTGGGCTGCTCGTGGGCGATCTCGGGCGCGAGGTTCGGGCCGGACACGACGGCCACACGATCCGGACGGCAATGCGCCACCTCGCCTATGACTTCGCTCATACGCTTCGTGGTGCCGAGCTCGACGCCCTTCATCAGACTGACCAGCGTGACGTCTTCAGGCAGATCCGGCGCCCATGCAGTCAGATTGGCGCGCAGTGTCTGCGATGGGATCGCGATCGCCACGAGATCGGCGCCGGCCAGAGCCTGGGCGTGGTCGTGGGTCGCGCGCAGCCCAGGCGGCAGTTTCACGCCCGGCAGGTAGTCGGCGTTCTGATGCCGCGTGTTGATCTGCGTTGCGACTTCATCACGCCGGGTCCAGAGGGTGACGTCGGTGCCGGCATCTGCCAGCACCTTGGCGAACGCCGTCCCCCACGAGCCCGCGCCCAGCACCGCGGCACGGACGCTCACGCCGCGTCCTGCGGCTGCTCGGGTCGGACGTAGCGGTAGAAGCCGCCCGTCGGTGCTGGTTCGCCGCGCAACTCGGCGACGAGTTCTCGCACCGCGCTCATCATCGTGTCAGTCATATCCCGCAGGGTCTCGGCGGTCGGGGCGGCACCGGCAAATCGACGCAGGTCGATCGGCTCGCCGGCCAGGATGTGGTGCTCCTTGCGCGGGATGAGCCGCACTTTCTTGTGGTAAAGGTCCACCATCTCCTGCACACCCCACTGCCCGACCGGGATAACGGGCACGTCCGGTGCGAGCAAGGCGAGGCGGGCGGCGCCGGTGCGCGCCGACATCGGCCACCACTGCGGGTCGCGCGTCACCGTGCCCTCGGGATGCATCACGACGATGTGTCCCTGCCGCAGCGCGTCGACCGCGGCGGCGAGCGAGTCCGCCGCCGCCGCGGTGCCGCGGTTGACCGGAATCTGACCCATCTCGGTCATCGCGCGCCCGACGACCGGCACGTCGAAGATGCTCTTCTTCGCGAGGAACCGCGGTAGCCGCCCGGAATCCACGATGAACCGGGCCAAGAGCGTCGGGTCGACATGGGATATATGGTTCGCGATCACGATCGCCGGACCGGTTCGTGGCATGCGTTCCATGCCGTGGTAGCGCAGCTTGGTGATGACCCCGACCGGTGCGTAGAGCAACAACCAGGTCAGCCGCCACCAGAACCCCAGCTTCTCGCTGCGCCGACGCTTCTGCTGTCTCGGCACCGGCTGCCCCTCTCGTCAGTCCGTCAGCAGTCTGCCTCATGATGCCGTTATGGAGTGGACCGTGCTCGTTCCGGTGAAGGCACTGCCCGGGGCAAAGTCGCGCCTGGCCGGGTTGAGCGCCGACGCCGATGCGCACGCCCGGCTGGTGCGCGCCCTGCGCGACGACACGTTGCGGGCCGCCCGGGAGGCATCCGGCGTGGCCCGCCTGCTGCGGATCGGCGACTCCCCGGAGGTCGAGCACGACCTGCTCCAGCGCGGCCGCGGACTGAATGCGGCGCTGGCCGAGGGCGCCCGCCTCGCCCGAGAGCGGTGGCCGACGGACGGCGTCGCGGCGCTCGTGAGCGACCTCCCGGCGCTGACGGCTGTCGAGCTCGCGAGCACGCTCGCCGCGGCGGCCGCGCAGGCGACGGGGTTCGTCGCCGACGCCGCGGGAATCGGCACGACGCTTCTGACCGCCCGTCCCGGAGCAGCGTTCACCCCGCAGTTCGGCCCCGGCTCGGCTGCCCGGCACGGCGCCTATGCGACTGCGCTGCCTGCCGGTGCCGGACTGCGGCAAGACGTCGACACCGCCGCCGACCTGCATGCCGCGCTGTTGCTGGGTGTCGGCCCGGATACGGTGGCAGCGCTGGCAAGTGCGATTCACGCCGACGGGGCATCATGGGTGCCATGACTGGCACCCCGGCCGTGGACACGTCCGCTCCGCTGCAGCCGGACAGCGTCCGCGTCATGGACATCGACCCGTCCGACTCGGTACCGGGTGGGGATCTGGGCCCCGACACGGAGGAAACGGCGCTGCTCGCGCCGGACCTTCCTGCTGACCGGTTCACCAACCGGGAGTTGTCCTGGCTGGCGTTCAACGCCCGCGTGCTCGCGCTGGCGGAGGACAAGACCCACCCGTTGCTGGAGCGGATGAAATTCCTCGCGATCTTCGCCAGCAACCTCGACGAGTTCTACATGGTGCGCATCGCCGGCTTGAAGCGCCGCGTCGAGATGGGGCTTTCCATGCCGGGTGCGGACGGCCTCTCACCGACCGAGACGTTGAAGCGCCTGGCGGAGCGCACTCGTGAGCTGGCCGACCAGCACGCCCGGCTGTTCTTGGACGACATCGCGCCGGCGCTTGCCGCCGAGGGTATCCGCATCGTGCGGTGGGCCTCGCTCGACGCCGGCCACCGCGAGCGGCTGGGCAACTACTTCCGTAGCACGGTATTTCCGGTGCTTACGCCGCTCGCCGTCGACCCGGCGCACCCGTTCCCCTACATCTCCGGGCTGTCGCTCAATCTCGCGGTGCTGGTGCGTAGTCCGGACAGCAGCACCGAGCGGTTCGCCCGCGTCAAGGTGCCGAACAACGTGCCGCGCTTCGTGATCGTGAAGCGGACGCCGACCGAAGCGGAGTTCCTGCCGTTGGAGGAGCTGATCGCCGCGCACCTGCCGATGCTGTTCCCGGGTATGGAGGTGGTCGAGCACCATCTTTTCCGCGTCACCCGCAACGCGGACCTCGAGGTCGAAGAGGACCGCGACGAGGACCTGCTTCAGGCGCTGGAACGCGAGCTCGTCCGGCGCCGGTTCGGGCCGGCCGTCCGCCTCGAGGTGGCTCCGGACATCGACGAAGAGATCCTCCACCTGCTGATCAACGAGATCGACGTACAACCCGACGACGTGCTGACCATACCCGGGCTGCTCGACCTCACAGCGCTGTGGCAGGTCTATGACGTGGACCGGCCGGGCCTGAAGGATCGGCCCTTCGTACCGGCGACGCACCCGCGCTTCGCCGAGGGCGAGACCCCGAAGTCGGTGTTCGCCACCCTGCGCGAAGGCGACGTGCTGGTGCACCACCCGTATGAGTCGTTCGCGACGAGCGTGCAACGGTTCATCGAGCAGGCGGTGGCCGACCCCAACGTCCTCGCCATCAAGCAGACGCTGTATCGCACGTCGGGCGACTCTCCCATCGTCGACGCGCTCATCGACGCCGCCGAGGCGGGCAAGCAGGTCGTGGTGATCGTCGAGATCAAGGCCCGCTTCGATGAGCAGGCGAACATCAAGTGGGCGCGTGCCCTGGAGCGCGCGGGCTGCCACGTGGTGTACGGCCTGGTCGGGCTCAAGACGCACTGCAAGACCGCGCTCGTCGTGCGCCAGGAGGGTGGGGCGATCCGTCGCTACGCACACATCGGCACCGGCAACTACAACCAGAAGACGGCGCGTCTGTACGAAGACATCGGGCTGTTCACGGCGGACGCTGCGATCTGCGCCGACCTGACTGACCTGTTCAACGTCCTTACCGGGTACTCGCGGCAGACCGAGTACCGGTCGCTGCTGGTCGCACCCCGGGGCGTGCGAGTCGGCCTTATCGAGCGAATCCAGCGAGAGATCGAACACGCGCGGGCCGGCCGCGAGGCGCACATCCAGATCAAGACGAACCACCTGGTCGACGAGCAGACGATTGACGCGCTGTACCGTGCCTCACAGGCGGGGGTGCGCGTCGAGTTGCTGGTGCGCACGTTCTGCACGATCAAGGCCGGCGTGCCGGGCCTGTCGGAGAGCATCGTCACCCGTTCGATCCTCGGCCGGTTCCTGGAACACTCGCGCATCTTTTACTTCGCCAACGCCGGCGAGCCCGAGTACTGGATCGGATCGTCCGACCTGATGCACCGCAACCTCGACCGGCGTGTCGAGGTGCTCTGCCGGGTGAACGACACGGTGGCCACCGACCACCTCCGCTGGTGCCTCAATGCGGCCTTCGCGCCTGAGACCGCGGCATGGGAACTGCGGCCTGACGGCAGCTGGGTGCGCTCTGCCGGTAACGTCGACTACCAGGAACGGCTGATGAGGCGACTTGGCGGCCGCGGCGAGTAGCGGTGCAGCCCACCATCCTCGCAGCGGGCGGCGTCGTCTCGCGCAACGACGACGGACCGCTGCGCGTCGCGGTGATACACCGCGACCGCTACAACGACTGGTCGCTCCCCAAGGGCAAGCTGGACCGTGGCGAACGTGACCTGTCTGCCGCGGTGCGTGAGGTGCGCGAGGAGACAGGCGCCGCCGTGGCGGTTACCCGCCGGCTGATCGAGACGTCCTACCTCGTGGACGACGTGCCCAAGACGGTGCGGTTCTGGGCGATGCGCCACCTGGCCGGCGAGTTCGCGGCGAACGTCGAGGTTGACGACCTGCTCTGGTTGCCGCTCCCCGAGGCGCGCACCAAGCTCAGCCACGACGTCGACCGGTCGGTGCTGGACGCGTTCGCGGCGCGGCCGGTGCCCCAGTCGGTGATCGTGCTGCTCCGGCACGCGAAGGCCGGCAAGCGTACGCAGTGGCAAGGCGACGACCGGCTGCGCCCACTCGACAAGGCCGGCCGCCGCCAGATGCGCGGGCTGGCGGCGTTCCTGCCGTTGTTTGCCCCCGTGCGTGTGTTGTCGGCTGACCGGGTGCGCTGTGTTCAGACTGTCGAGCCGTTCGCCGTGGCGGCCGGCCTGGACCTTGAGATCAGCCCCCCATTCGCCGACGAGGCGTATCTCGACAGTCCCGAGGCAACACGCAGGGAGCTGCTCGCGCTGGCGAAATCGGTGCCGGCCGCAGTGGTGTGCAGCCAGGGCATTGCCGTACCAGGGCTGGTGGCCGACCTCGCCGGCGTCGACGACGCCCACACCCGCAAGGGGGCGGCGTGGGTGCTCTGCTTCGCCGACGGCGCCGTGGTCAGCGCCGACTACTACGGAAACGCCGCTCGCTGACCTGACTGGTTCAGCGGGCTTTCTTCGCCGCCGCCCTCTTGGCGGGTGCCTTGGCTGCTGTCTTGGCGGTGGCCTTCTTCGCCGGCGCCTTCTTGGCAGCCGCCTTGGTGGCGGGTGCCTTGGCCGTCACCTTCTTCGCCGCGGCAGCCTTCTTCGCCGGGGCCTTCGCAACCTTCTTGGCGCCGCTGGTGGTGGCCTTGAACTCCGCGCCCGCACGGAACGCCGGGACCGCGGTCTTCTTCACCCGAACCTGCGCACCGGTGGCGGGGTTGCGCGCGATACGCGGGCCGCGCACGCGCTTCTCGAAGATGCCGAAGCCGGTCAGCACGACCCGCTCGCCCTTCGCGACCTGGGCCTGTACCTCGTCGATGACGGCGTCGACGGCCTGTTGCGCGCGCTTCTTGTCTCCGTCGAGCCGGTTAGCGACCAACTCGATGAACTGGGCCTTGTTTGGCAACGTGTCCCCCTCGGACATGAGCTCGGCCTGTATGGCCGACTTGCCCTGCAACGGTAAAGCGTCAAACGGCTGCGTCAAGCCTAATCCGCTTGTGTCGCAAGACATTTCTCAGCTTAGCAGCTCGGATCACAGTGCCACGACACGACCAGGGCAAGCCCTACGTCGAGAATGTCCTTGCTACGTAGGGGAATTCGCCATTGTGGGCAGCCAGGGCCGGCGCTGGGCTTCATATGCCGCGATGTCGTCCGTATGCCGGAGGGTGAGCCCGATGTCGTCCAACCCCTCGAGCAGCCGCCAGCGCGTGTAGTCGTCCAGTTCGAAACCGTGCACCTCGCCGTGCCAGCGGACCTGCCGCTCGACAAGGTCGACTGTTACCTCGACGGCGGGGTCGTCGTCGAGGTCGCCCCAGAGGCGTTGCACGACCTTCTCGGCGAGGATCACGGTCAGCAGACCGGCCTTGAGTGAGTTGCCGCGGAAGATGTCGCCGAAGCGCGGTGAGATCACGGCCTTGAAGCCGTAGTCCAGGAGCGCCCACACCGCGTGCTCGCGGGACGAGCCGATGCCGAAATCGGGGCCGGCCACCAGGATCGTGGCGCCGGCGAAGCGGTCCTGGTTGAGCACGAACTCCGGTTCGCCGGCGCGCCATGCGGCGAACAACCCGTCCTCGAAACCGGTTCGACTCACGCGCTTGAGGTACACCGCCGGGATGATCTGGTCGGTGTCGACGTTGCTGCGCCGCAGTGGCACCGCTCGCCCCGTGTGCACGGTGAATTTGTCCATGGCTGCTGTGCCTTCCTTACAGGTCGGCGGGGCCGGCCAGGTGGCCGGTTACCGCGGTGGCGGCGCCGACGAGCGGCGAGACGAGGTGGGTGCGCCCGCCCTTGCCCTGGCGGCCCTCGAAGTTGCGATTGGACGTGGACGCGCTGCGCTCGCCCGGGGCGAGCTGGTCGGGGTTCATGCCGAGGCACATGGAACATCCGGCGCTGCGCCACTCGGCGCCGGCAGCGGTGAAGATGGCGTCGAGGCCCTCCGCCTCGGCCTGCGCCCGCACCCGCATCGAGCCCGGGACCACGAGCATGCGGACGCTCTCAGCCACGTGACGCCCCTCGATCACTCCGGCGGCGGCACGCAGGTCCTCGATGCGGCCGTTCGTGCACGAGCCGACGAACACCGTGTCGACCTTGATGTCACGCAGTCGGGTTCCGGCCGACAGCCCCATGTACGCCAGGGCTTTCTCGGCCGCCACCCGTTCGGACTCGTCCTCGAAGGCCGCCGGGTCGGGCACCGACTCGGAAAGCGGTACACCCTGGCCCGGATTGGTGCCCCACGTTACGAACGGCGTCAGCGTCGTCGCGTCGAGACTGACCTCGGCGTCGAAAACCGCATCGTCGTCGGTGCACAGACTGCGCCAGTACGCGACCGCCTCATCCCACTGCGGTCCGGTCGGCGCGTGCGGGCGTCCCTTCAGATACGCGAACGTCGTATCGTCCGGGGCGACCATGCCGGCGCGGGCACCCCACTCGATACTCATGTTGCACACGGTCATGCGGCCTTCCATCGACATCTGCTCGAACGTCGAGCCGCGATATTCGACCATGTAGCCCTGCCCACCGCCTGTGCCCGTCTTGGCGATCACGGCGAGGATGACGTCTTTCGGGGTGACGCCCTCGGGCAGGTCGCCGTCGACCATGACGGCCATCGTCTTGGGACGGTCCATGGGCAACGTCTGGGTGGCCAGCACGTGCTCGACCTGCGAAGTGCCGATGCCGAAAGCCAGCGCACCGAATGCGCCGTGCGTGGAGGTGTGCGAGTCACCGCACACGATCGTCAGGCCCGGCTGGGTGATGCCGAGCTGTGGTCCGATCACGTGCACGATGCCCTGCTCGAGGTTGCCCATCGGGTAGAGCCGCACGCCGAAGTCTGCACAGTTCTTGCGCAGCGTCTCGACCTGGGTTCTCGACACCGGGTCGGCGATGGGCAACTCGATTCGTTCGGTCGGGACGTTGTGGTCCTCGGTGGCGAGTGTGAGCTCGGGGCGGCGTACCGTTCGCCCGGCGAGGCGCAGCCCCTCGAATGCCTGTGGACTTGTCACCTCGTGCACGAGGTGCATGTCGATGTAGAGCAGGTCGGGAACGCCTGCGGCGCTGCGCACGACGTGGCTGTCCCAGAGCTTCTCGGCGAGCGTCTTGCCCATCGTCTTGCCATCCCGGTATATGAGATCGTAATATCGCTTCGTGAGACAGCATAGCGGCATCGGCGTGATTGACAAGGCGGCCGCCATCCTGGACGCGACGGCCCATTCTCCGGTGACGCTTGGCGAACTCGTCGACGCAACCGGTCTGCCCCGGGCGACCGCACACCGGCTCGCTGTCGCACTCGAGGTCCATCGCCTGCTGGCGCGCGACGGGGACGGGCGGTTCGTGCTTGGACCGCGGCTGGGTGAGCTGGCCGCTGCACTGCCGGATCCCGTTGTCGCCGCGGCCGGCCCGGTTCTCGTCTGGGTGCGCGACGAGTCCGGCGAGAGCGCACAGCTGTACCGGCGTGACGGCGATGTGCGCGTCTGCATCGCGGCCGCTGAGCGAACGTCCGGCCTGCGCACCACGGTCCCGGTCGGCGCCCGGCTGCCGCTCACCGCCGGATCGGGCGCACAGGTGCTCTGTGCGTGGCTGGATGCGACCACGCTTGCCGACCTGCTCCCCCGCGCCGCCTTCACCGAGCGGGTACTCGCCGATGTGCGGCGGCGCGGCTGGGCCCAGTCGGTCGCCCAGCGGGAGGCGGGCGTCGCGTCGGTGTCCGCCCCGGTGCGCGCGCCGCAGACGGGCGAGGTTGTCGCGGCGATCTCGATCTCCGGGCCGATCGAGCGGCTCGGCCGGGCACCGGGGCAGCGCTACGCGCCCATTCTCGTGGCGGGCGCCCGCCGGCTGACCAGCGCGCTGGCGCGCTGAGCGATTCGCCTGACTCAGACGCCGAACTGAAGCGCGGAGGCGTTGAACACGCCGTTGCAGGACCTCTCGCCGCGGCCGGCGAGCACCGGAACGGCGTTGTTCGGCGGCGTGACGATCATGTTGGTGGCCGCCTCGGGCGCGCAGTTGAGGATCGACGGGTTTGTGAACGAGAAGCGCCAGTGCGCGCTTTGCCCATGCCCGATCACGACAGTCTGCTTGGTGCCCACCCAGTGGACGGTCGTCGGTAGTGGGCGGCCGTCCGAGCCGAAGTTGCGGGCACCGACGAAGCCGATCGTCTGACAGGTCGCGCCGACGTTGACGAAGTGCCACAGGTCGTAGAGGGTGCCTGCCGCACCCTGTTGCCCGTCGAAGTGCGGCCGCAATTGCGATGCGACACAGGGGGGCGTGGTCGCGCCGGCCGGCACTGTTGCGACGGTAATGCCGATTCCCGCGCCAAGGCTGGCGGCGGCCGCAGCGGCGAGTAGGCGTGCATTCATGATGAACCCCCGGAGCACTTGGACTGGTACCGCTGAGGAGGTCGCCGATGCGGGCCAGATACAGCGTCGTGCCCGATCGCGCAGCGCCGCGGCCGGCCTGATTTTCATTTCGGTCGGCTGACGGAGCAGATTAGGCTCGGTTTGTGCTGACGACCGACGCATTATCGCGGGCGGCCGTCACGCTGCGGGGTGAACGCACGGCTAGTCAGAACAGGCTCATCGGGATCGGGGCACGGCGATCTCTGTCGCACAGGCTGGGCTGACCGGGCGCCCGATGCGGGTCCTCGTCACGGCGTTCTTCGTCCTCGACGGCCTGGTGTTCGCGAACTGGATCGTCCGCGTGCCGGACATCAAGACACAGGTCGGCGCGTCGGCCGGCAGCCTAGGTCTCGCGTTACTCGGCGTGTCCGCCGGCGCCGTGCTGACGATGACGTTGACCGGCCGGCTGTGCCGCAGGTTCGGCGCCGAGCGAATGTCGGTTGCGATGGGGCTGACATTGTCGCTTGCGGTGATGCTGCCGGCGTTGGCTCGCTCCGTCCCGGCCCTGGCCGCGGCACTGTTCGCCTTCGGTGTCGGATACGGGGGCCTGAACGTCGCGATGAACAGCGTTGCCGTCGACGTCATCGCCGAGGTCGGACGGCCGATCATGCCCGGCTTCCACGCCGCGTACAGCCTCGGCGGGCTGCTCGGCGCCCTCGCGGGCGGCGCAGTTGCATCGGCGTTGAGCCCGGCCTGGCACCTCACGCTTGTCGGCCTCGTCGGGCTGGTGGTCACCGCCTCGCTGGGGCCCGGACTGCTTCGCACGCGCCGCGACGTCCGCCATATCGACGTTGTCGCGGATCCGCCCGACGGGTCGATACGAGCGGTCGTTCTCCTGTTCGGGCTCATCGCGCTGTGCACGGCTTACGGCGAAGGTGCCCTGGCGGACTGGGGCGCGCTGCACCTGCGCAGCGACCTGCACACGAGCGCCGGAATGGCAGCCGCCGGCTACGCCAGCTTCTCCGTCGCCATGTTCGCCGGACGGCTGTCCGGCACCTGGACGACCACCCGCCTCGGCCAGACCCGCCTGCTCGCGATCGGCGGATTGATCGCGGGTTGCGGCATGCTCCTCGCCGCACTGGCACCGGTGTTGCCGCTCACGGTCGCGGGCTTCGTCCTTGTGGGCCTCGGCCTTGCCAACGTCTTCCCGACCGCGGTCGCCGAGGCGGGGGCGCTGGGTGGAGCGCAAGGCGTGGCCGTGGCGTCCACGATCGGCTACTGCGGCTTCCTCGCCGGGCCGCCGCTCATCGGCTTCCTCACCGAGACGACGAGCTTGCCCATCGCGCTCACGAGCATTGCCGTGCTTGCCGGAGGTGCCGGCGCCATGGCGCTGCTCGCGGCGCGCGTCGGGCAGGTGGCCGACCAGACCTGCGGGTCGCGGGACGCACACTAGCCGACCCCTCGGACCGCTGCTCGCTGATGTGGAATGAGGGCTCGTTCACCGAGTGAGATCGCGTCGTTCATTGATGTCCTCCAAATAGTGCGGTAGGACAGGTGTCCTGCCGCGACTTCGAGCTGGGCGGCAGCCTGGACCGGGAGGCAACGATGCGCCGGCTGTCGATTGTCGCTGCTGTTGCGGTTGTGTCGGCTGCGTGCCTGCTGACAACCGGTCCGCCAGCGAGCCCGGTTGCGCAGGCGGTCGACATCGCCGGTCTCGTGCACCCGGCCAGCCTGACAGTGGACGGCGACGGGGTCACGCATGTCAGTGCGTCGTCGCTACACGACGCGTTCTTCCTGAACGGATGGGTGCACGCCCGCGACCGGCTGTTCCAGATGGACGTGAACCGTCGCGAACCGAGCGGCACGCTCGCCGAGCTGCTCGGCAAGGCCGCGTTGTCCTCCGACGTGCAGGCCCGCACGATCGGCCTGCGGCGGGCGGCTGAACGGACCTGGGCGGCGGCACCGGCGGACCTCAAGGCGGCACTTCAAGCTTATGCGGATGGGGTGAACGCCT
This sequence comes from Jatrophihabitantaceae bacterium, assembly GCA_036506155.1. Taxonomy (GTDB): domain Bacteria; phylum Actinomycetota; class Actinomycetes; order Mycobacteriales; family Jatrophihabitantaceae; genus DASXRA01. The sequence continues at coordinate 36,992 of DASXSF010000037.1, read as the reverse complement.
TTACGGCGACCCATCCGTTGCCCCACGAGTACGCCCCGCTGAACCTGAACGCGGTGGCGCCGTGGACCGCGGTGGATTCGCTCACCGTCGGCAAGGCGATCACGTTCGAGTTGTCCTTCGACCTGGACATCGGCCCGACCCTGCAACTCAACGCCTACATCAGCGCATTGGGCCCGGTGAAGGGCCTGGCGCTGTTCAACCAGGACGTGATGCGCTCACAGCCGTTCAGCAGCGCGTCCACCGTTCCGGACGCGATGGGAGTGGGGCCGGCGAGCCACCTGCGCGTTTCGGCGTCGGACGTCGCTGGGCTGTCCGAATCAGCGCGGCTCGGCAAGGCCTACGCGGCCAAGATCGCCGGCAACCCCATGTTCACCCAGGCCGAACGTGCGAACGGCAGCCAGGGGTCGAACGAGTGGGCGGTGGCCGGCCGTAACACGGTGGACGGGCACCCGATCGTGGCCAACGACCCGCACCTGTCCCTGGGCGAGCCGTCCACGTTCTACCCGATCGGGCTGCAAGCGCCGGGGATGGACGTCGAGGGCGAGGGGTTTGCTGGGGCGCCCGGCGTCATCGTCGGGCACAACCGCTTTATCGCCTGGGGCGCCACCGTCAACCCCATGGACGTCACGGACACGTACCAAGAGAAGATCGTGCCCGACTCCACCTCGCCGAGCGGACTGTCCACTGTGTACCTGGGCAACCTCGAGCATGTCGTGCCGATCCCGGAGACGTTCCGCTACAACAGCGGCGGCTCGCTGGCCACCGCGACGGCCGCGGACGGCGTGCCGCCCGCCACTCTGATCGTGCCCCGCCGCAACCAGGGCCCGATCGTGCAGCTGGACGTGGCCCACGGCGCGGCCCTCAGCGTGCAATACACGGGCTTCAGCCCCACGTTCGAGCTGGAGACGTTCCTCATGTGGGACCGGGCGCGCGGCCTCGACGACTTCCGGCAGGGCCTTTCGTACTTCGCCGTCGGCTCGCAGAACTGGGCGTACGCCGACAGGCGCGGAAACATCGCCTATTTCACCAGCGCCGAGATGCCGGTGCGCGAGGACCTCCAGGCCGGCACCGTTGCCGGATTGCCGCCGTGGTTCGTCCGCAACGGGCAGGGCGGCAACGAGTGGCTGCCGGTGCAGCATCCCCAACCACAGCAGGCGATCCCGTACGAGATCTACCCCGCCGCCGAGATGCCGCACGTGGTGAATCCGCCGGCAGGCTGGTTCGTCAACGCCAACAACGATCCTGCCGGCACCGTGCTCGACAACGACCCGCTGAACCAGCTGCGCCCGCGCGGGGGCATCTACTACCTGAATCCCGGCTACGACGGTTTCCGCGCGGGCCGGATCACCGAGATGATCCGCGATCGCCTGAGCAGCGGCCACAAGATCACGATGGCGGACATCGAGGCGATGCAGGCCGACACCACGCTGCTCGACGCCGAGTACTTCGTGCCGTGGCTGATTCGCGCGTTCGACGACGCCAGGTCGAGCGACATGCCGCAGCTGGTGGCGCTGGCTGCTGATCCCCGGGTGGCCGAGGCGGTTCACCGATTGGCGGCGTGGAACTTCACCACGCCCACCGGCATTCCCGAGGGTTACGACGCGGCGGACCGCAATGGCGCGCTGTCCGCCCCGTCTGCTACAGAGATCGCCAACAGCGTGGCCGCGACCCTCTACGCCATATGGCGCTCGCAGGCGGTGGCCGGCATCATCGACGCTCCGCTGGGTGCACTGCCGAAGCCGGACGGCGCGGAGGCGCTCACCGCGCTACGGCACCTGCTTGATACGTTCGCCACGAGCCAAGGCGTCGGCGCGTCCCGCGTGAACTTCTTCGCGGTGCCCGGCATCAGCGAGCCGGCAGCGGCCCGCGACTACCTGCTATTGCACAGCCTTGCTGCCGGACTGGACCTGCTCGCCGGGCCGGCGTTCGACGCTGCGTTCCACGCATCGACGCACCTCGGCGACTACCGGTGGGCCCTGCTGCATCGCCTCGTGTTGCAGCATCCGCTGGACGGGCCCTTCAGCGTGCCGCCAGCGTTCGGGCAGTTCCCGCAACCGCTGGCCGGGCTGTCCGGGATCCCGGTCGACGGCGGCTTCGAGACCGTGGACGCGGCCACGCATGACGTGCGCGCGACAAGCCCCGGCGGGTTCATGTTCGGCAGCGGACCGGCGCGGCGCTTCGTCGCCGAGATGCGCCCTGGCCGGATCATCGCCGAATCCGCGCTGCCCGGCGGCACCAGCGCAGAGCCGTCCAGCCCGTACTACCTGAACCTGCTGCGGCCCTACCTGACCGACGACTACTACCCGGCGCGGCTGGCCACGGATCTCCGTCCGGCCGGGGTCGCGCGGGTGATCCCTGATCGGAGACACTGATGCGGATCGCGGTGATCGGGACCGGCAAGGTCGGGGGCACGATCGGACGCGCGTGGTCGCGTGCCGGGCATGCTGTGACGTTCGGGTCACGCCATCCTGCGTCGGACGACGCCCCGGGTGACACCGCGGCCACCGCCGCGAGCATCCCCGCTGCCCTGGCCGATGCTGATGTCGTGCTGCTGGCCGTGCCCGCCCGGTCCGTCGGTGAGCTCCTCGCCGGCAACGCCCCAGCTCTCGACGGCAAGCTGGTCGTCGACGCGACCAATGAGATCGGCGCACATGACGTGAACGCCGCCAAGCAGGTCGCGGCAGCAGCGCCGAGCGCGCGCTACGCCCGCGCGTTCAACATGCTCGGCTGGGAGAACATCGCGGATCCGTTCTTCGGCGGTGTGCCCGCCGACCTGTTCTACTCAGCTTCGGGAGCCGACCGGGCGACGGTCGAGCAGCTCATCTCCGATGTGGGACTGCGCCCGGTCTACCTCGGGGAGGACAAGCAGGACATCCTCGACGGTGTGCTGCCGCTGTGGGCCACCCTCGTCCAGGCCCGCGGCGGCAATCGTCGCGTCGCGTTCCGCATACTCACCGACTGATCACGCTGCGGACCGCACCGCCCCGTCATCCCCCGTTCATTGGATATTCACGGCACATCGATCTGTTCCGACAGATCTGCCCGAGGTGCTCACCGCGAGCCGAGATGTGAGGACGCACACGCTGCATTCAAGTTCAGTACCTCTGGTATTCAGTACCGTCGGTATGCTAGCTTGGTCGCATGACATCGCCCGACACGCGCCACGACCCCCCGGTTCCGATCCGCCGCCCGCCACGGGACGAGGTTCGCCGACGGTTGCTGGAGGCAGCGTCGGAAACCTTCCTTGAGAAGGGTTATCTGGACAGCACGCTGGAGGACATCGCGCGACGTGCTGGACTGTCCAAGGGTGCCGTCTACTCCAATTTCGCGAGCAAGCAGGAGATCGTCGGATTCCTGCTGGAGTCGCGGGTCGAGCGAATGCATGAGGTCATCGCTGCGGCGACCGGCCCGGTGGCCGCCGGAGCCGGCCGCGCGAGCGCGGCGGTGATGGCCCAGAACCTGATCGAGGATGCCGACTGGATTCAACTGGTGCTCGAGTTCGCGTCGCGGGCCGGGCGTGACGCGGCGGTCCAGGAGATTTACGCGCCGTTCCTGCGCGAACAGCGTAAGCAAGTGACTCGGGCCATCGAGCAGGCGCTGACCGACGGTCCGCACCAAGACCACGACTATGCGGCGCTGGTGGCGACGATCGTGGTAGCACTACGCAACGGACTGGCTCTAGCTCACGCGGCCGACCCCGACGCAATCGACGCCGAGGTCATCGAGCGCGCTCTGGACGCAGTGCTCACCTCGCTTCTTGTCGTCCGGGCCGGGGCCGGCGTGCGATCGCCGTGACCGGCTAACACGTCGCCGACCCGCCCGGCCACCTCACCGAGCCGCACCGTAGTTGAACTCCGCAGTACCCCCGAGATTCGCCATGCCCGAAAACAAGGAGTACATCGTGTCCACCCTGCTACACCGCCTCGCGACGTCGGCCTTCCGGCATAGGCGCGCATTTATCATCGGCTGGCTGCTGATCATGCTCATCGTTGTCGGCGGCTACGCCGCGTTCGGCTCGCACATCAACAGCGAGTTCGCGATCCCGGCTCGTCCTCGCAGAACGCGCTCAACGAGCTGCAGAAGACGCTTCCCCCCGCCGCCGGCACGAGCGCCCAGATCGTCTTCGAATCACCGGCCGGAACCAAGATCACCGAGCCGAAATACCACGCCGCCGTGGAGGCGAGCGTGGACCAGGCGAAGACGGCACCGCAGGTCGCGGCCGTCATCGACCCGTACACCTCCAAGGCGATCTCGGCGGACGGGCGTACCGCGCTCGCCCAGATCCAGTACACCGTCACGCGCCCTCAACTTGACTCCGACAGCCTCCCGGCGCTGGCCGCCTCGACCCAGCCGGCCGAGCAGGCCGGATTGACCGCGCACGTCGGCGGCAGCGCCTACGGCTCCGTCTCGTCCAAGCCCGGACCGTCGACCGCCGTCGGCGTCCTCATCGCCTTCGCCATCCTGGCAATCACATTCGGCTCGCTGCTCGCCGCCGGCCTGCCGCTGCTCAGCGCGCTCAGCGGAGTCGTAGTAGGGGCGATCGGCGTGTACCTCGCATCTCACGTCGCCACTGTGTCCTCCACGGCACCCAGCCTGGCCCTGATGATCGGCCTGGCCGTCGGCATCGACTACTCGGTCTTCATCCTGTCCCGCTATCGCTCCGAACTGGCCACAGGGAAACCCCCGCTCGAGGCGGTGGGTGCTGCCGCCGCAACCGCCGGCAGCGCCGTCGTGTTCGCCGGCACCACCGTCGTCATCGCTCTCGCCGGCCTCACCGTCGTCGGAATCCCGTTCCTGACGGTCATGGGCCTGTCCGCCGCCGCAACCGTCGCGATCGCAGTCCTCGTCGCCCTCACCCTGCTCCCGGCCCTCATCAACGTCGCCGGGCCCCGGCTCATCCCCAAACCGAACTCCCGCGCCGCCCGCCGCGAACGCCCCGGCGCCACCGCAGTACTCGGCGAGCGCTGGGCCCGGTTCGTCACTCGCCACCCCGTGCGGACCATCACCACCGTCGTCGCCTTCCTGCTTGTGCTCGCCGCCCCGGCACTGAGCCTGCAACTCGCGCTGGCCGACAACAGCAGCGCACCCACCGGCAGCACCCAACGCCAGGCCTACGACCTGGTCTCGAGCGAATTCGGCCCCGGCTTCAACGGACCGCTGACCCTGCTCGTACACGCCAACCCAGGCGTCGACCCGAAGACCGCCACGACCGCCGTCACCGCCACCGTCAAGACCCTGCCCGACGTAGTCACGACCACCCCGGTTCAGCTCGGCAACGACGGGCGCACCGCCGTCGTGTCGGTCATCCCCCGCAGCGGCCCCCACGACAACGCGACCACCCATCTGGTCAACACCATCCGCGCGCGTGCACCCGCAATGGCCCGCGCCGACGCAGCCGACGTCTCGGTCACCGGCCCCACCGCGGTCGCAATCGACGTGTCCGACCGGCTCAGCTCCTCGCTGCTCCCCTTCGCCGCCCTCGTTGTCGGACTCTCCCTCATCCTGCTACTGATCATGTTCCGATCCATCGTCGTACCCATCAAGGCCGCCGCCGGGTTCCTGCTGTCCATCGCGGCATCGCTCGGTGCCGTCGTCGCGGTGTTCCAATGGGGATGGGCACACAAACTGATCGGAGCCAGCACCACCGGCCCGGTGATCAGCTTCCTGCCGATCATCCTGATCGCCGTCCTGTTCGGCCTCGCCATGGACTACGAGGTATTCATGGTCTCCCGCATCCGCGAGGCCTACCTGCAAACCAACAACCCGACCCGAGCAGTCATCCAGGGCGGTCGCAAGGCGTCCCGCGTCGTCACCGCCGCCGCACTGATCATGTTCTCCGTCTTCGCCAGCTTCGTCAAAACCCCCGACAGCACCCTCAAGACCATCGCCTTCGGCCTCGGTATCGGCGTGCTCGTCGACGCCTTCCTCATCCGCATGACCCTCGTTCCGGCCGTGCTCGCACTGCTCGGGCACAAATCGTGGCGGTTGCCAAGCGCGCTCGATCGCGTCCTGCCCAACGTCGATATCGAAGGCACCACGGTCCGCCTTCCAGGCCGCCACTCTCCAGACACCACGTCGGTCCAGAAGGCCCACATCCGATCGCCGAGGGTAACCCGGGCCCATACGGTGCGCCGGCGTCACCAGCGGCGCCTAACCCTCCGCCGATAACAAGCCAGGTCCTTCCTGGGCAGGGCGTGGGCGTCACATCCGCGGCCGGCTCGCCTTAGCGGTGTTGATGAGGATCAGCGTCGGCTTCGTGCGCAGCAGTTCCCCTCCCCCGATGCGATGGTGGGTCTCGCTGGTGAGCGGCGCCTGGATCACCAGGTAGTCCGAGTGCTCGATCAGCTCGTCGAACGACACCGGTGTGGCCCCCGTGGGCTGTCACGTCCTCCGGTGCCATGCACGGATCGTGGGAACTTCAGCTGGACAACTGGCGCTGGCCCGGCACGATCTTCCGGATGCGGACCGGCAAGGCACTGGCCGGGACGGCCATGGGGGTCGCCGTGCACTTTTCGGCCCATACCACATCTTCCCGAAGGCTTTCGCGGCGACGCCCGGCCGAACGTGCTCCGCTTCGCACTCGAACCGGAAGGCGTCGTCGTCGAGCTGATGGGCGTCGGCGCCCACGCGCGCACACTCGCCCCACTAACCCTCACCGCCGATATCGAACCGGCCGCGCTGCCCGCCCACGGGCGGCTACTCCTGGACGTGTTCAACCGCAACGCTGCCCTCTCGATCCGCGGCGATGAGGCCGAGGAGTCGTGGCGCATCGTCAGCTGGTGCTCGCCGCCTGGGCCGCCGACCGCGTTCCGCTGGAGGAATACCCGGCCGGCTCTGACGGCCCTGCCCGTCGATAGCCGGCCGACAGCCGGTTCGTCACCCCGATCCGTTGGCGTCACGCGGGGGTACGACCACCACGGGACACACCGCGTGCAGCACGACGGAATGGCTCACGGACCCCAGCTTCAGCTCGGAAAAGCCGCCGTGTCCGCGTGAGCCGACCACCAGCAGGTCGGCGTCTCGTGAGATGTCCAGCAGCGCCTTGCCCGGGTGGCGCTCGTTGATCACGGAGCGCTGTACGTCCACGCCGGTGAGCGCCTCCTCGAACTCGCCTAGCAGCGAGTCAAGGTCATCGTCCGCCTGGTTCTGGAAAGCGTCCTCGACCCTGGCTCGACCCGACATCATCGCGGGCTCGTCCTGCTTAAATGGCTCTTCGTCCGGAGTGGTTCCCTGCCCACGCGTCGGCACCGAATGCGCGATCGGGTCGTAGTCGTGAAACGCCGACCCATGGAGCCGGTACGCGTATACAACGCGGAGCACCGCCTTACGCAGCCGCGCTTCCGCGGCCGCCCACGTCAGCGCTTCCCGGGCGCCGGGTGATCCATCTACCCCGACCACGATGCCGCTCACCAAACCCACCCCCTCGGCCGACGGTGCATGCCGACATGCACCGCTCGGCGTGGCCAATATTTCAGACTGCGGCGCTGCGGTCGAGGTGTCTGGAGCAACGCCGCCGATTCGTGCGGCTCGCCGTTCGCGTTGGCGTCCACGAGAGCGATGCGCTTATGCCCGCGCGGCCGTTGCTCCTTGCCGAGTGTGCCGGGCTCGCGTCACGCTGTCCGCGGGGGCTTTCGCAGCTGGGGAAGGAGCGGCTCATGACAGCGGGTTGGCCGGCGATTTCATACGACACGTGGGTGGCCACCTGCGACACGCTGCACGCGCATACCCAAGTGCTGGGCAAGCTCGCTGTGCGGCTGGCGCCACCGGAGCCGCAGCTGCAGCACGCGGCACTGCGGCTGACTGCGCGAGGCTGGGAGACCGCACTGCTGCCCGCGCCCGATGGGTCCGGGTCGCTGGTCGTGGCGTTGGACTTGCGTGCGCACCAGGCGGTGGTGGAGCACAGCGACGGACGGGTCGAGCGGGTTCCGCTCACCCCGAACCGTGCCGTCGCGGATGTGACCTCGGACGTGCTCGCCGCCGTTGCCGCCCTCGGCGGTGCCGTCAAGATCAACATGGTGCCGCAGGAGGTTCCGTGGACGCAGCCCCTCGATAAGGACTACGAGCACGCCAGCTACGACCCCGATCGGGTCGGCGACTATTTCGCTGCGGCCACCCAGGCGGCGCTCACCCTGGCGGCGTTCCGCGCACCGTTTCGAGGCCGGTCGACACCGGTCAACGCGTGGTGGGGGTCGTTCGACCTCGCGGTGGCGCTGTTCTCGGGTCTGCCGGCCGACGCGCCGTCGGACGATTTCATCACGCGCAACGCTGCCGACGCCCAGGCGATCGAGATCGGCTGGTGGCCCGGTGACGCTCGCCACCCAGGTGCTGCGTTCTTCGCGTTCGCTCACCCGGCCCCGCCCACTTTCGCCCACGCACGCTTGTCGCCGGCCGCTACCCGCTGGGACGAGACCCTCGGCGAGTACATCCTCGACTGGGACGACATCCGCGCCCCTCCGGACCCACGCGCGGCGGCGCTGGAATTCGCCGGCTCCGCGTTCCGCCACGCCTGCCTGACCTGCGGATGGGACACAGACCTCGCCGCGACCGCCGACAGCAGTCCGCCCCCACTCAGGTAACGGTGCTTCCACCGTTTACTCACCCGTCTCGAGTGCGGGTGTGCGGGTGGCGTGGACGTCCGCGGAAACCCCGATGATCTCGGAGGCCTGTTCGGGGTGTTCGCCGCGGGTGTTGCGTGCTCGCAGTGCGATCATCGCGGCAGCGGCGAGGAAGATTCCGCAGGCGACCAGCGCGTAGCGGAAGCCGGAGGTGAGAGCGACCGGCGCCGGACTGCCGCTGGCGAGCAGGTGGTTGGTGCGTGCGCTGGCGATCGCGGAGAAGATCGCGAGGCCGAGCGCGCCGCCGATCCAGGTGGAGCTGTTGATCAGTGCGGCGGCGAGGCCCGCCTTGTCGGCCGGCACGCCGGCGTTGGCCGCGGTCGTGACGCCGACGAAGACTGCGCCGAGCCCGAAGGACATGAGGACGAGTGGCGGCAGCAGATCGGTGAGGTAGGAACCGTGCACGGGGAGGCGGGCAAGCCAGAAGACCGCGCCGGATGCGAGGGCGGCACCGGCAACGATGATCGGGCGGGTGCCGATGCGGCTGAACAGCATCGAGGCGATGCCAGAGGAGATCGCGACGCCGAACGTGACCGGCAGGTAAGCCGAGCCGCCCTTGATTTCGGAGTAGCCGAGCACGTTTTGCATGTAGAGGGTGAGGAAGAAGAACATCGAGTAGAAGCCGGCCATGGCGATCACTTGGGCCACGTTGGCGGCCGCCAACCCGCGGATGCGGAAGATGGACAGCGGCACGAGAGGGTTGCGGTGGCGGTGTTCGTTATAGACGAACGCTGCGAGCAGGACGCCCGCTGTCGCGAGTTCGCCGATCGTGCGGGTAGCGCCCCAGCCGTCCTCGGGCGCCTTGACCAGTGCGTACACCAGCAGCAGCATCGCGGCGGTGCCGAGCACCGCGCCGAGCGAGTCGAAGTTCTTCAGTGGTGTGTCGGGCCGGTCGTCCTCGACGAGCCGGAACGCGGCGAAGAACACCACGACGCAGACCGGGATGTTGATCAGCAGTACCCAGCGCCAGCCGGGTCCCTCGGTGAGGACGCCGCCGAAGAACACACCGACGGCCGACGAGAGACCGGCCATTGCGCCCCACGCGCCGAGCGCGGTGTGCCGATCGGAAGCGGTGCTGAACGTCGTGGTCAGGATCGATAGCGCGGCGGGCAGCATCATCGCCGCTCCGACGCCCTGCACGAGGCGGGCACCGACGAGCATGCCGGCGTTGGTGGCCAGCCCGCCGACGAGCGAGGTTGCGCCGAACACCACGATGCCGGCCATGAGGACCCGGCGCCGTCCGAGCAGATCGGCGGCCCGACCGCCGAGCAGCATGAAACCGCCGTAGGTGATCAGGTAGCCGCTGAGCACCCACTGCAGGTTCTGGACCGAGAAGTGCAGATCCGCGCGGATCGCGGGCAGCGCGACGTTGACGATCGCGGCGCCGACGAAGTCGAGAAACCCGACGGCACACAGGAAGGCGAGTGTCAGCCTGCCTCGGCGGCTTGCCAGGAACGACGGCGCTGCCGGTTGTGCGGAGACCGGTGACGCGGACATGAATACCTCCACGATTGAACTTGTTAGTGAGTCAACTGACTAACACATCTGCGTGATAGGCTGCAAGTGAGATGACTGACTTAGTCCGGAGAGCCGGGAAGCGCGAACGCCTTATCGCCAGCGCGAAGACGCTCATCCACGAGCAGGGCGTGCACCCGACCACGCTGAGCGATGTGGCAGCGGCCGCGGACGTTCCGCCCGGCAACGTCTACTACTACTTCAAGACCAAGGAAGACCTTGTCCGTGCCGTCGTCGAGGCCTACATCGTCGACGCCGACACGATGCTCGCCGATCTTGACCGGCTGCGCTCCCCGCAGGCTCGGCTCAAAGGCCTGACCCGAGGCTGGCTCGACGTCGCCGACACCGTGGCCGAACACGGTTGCCCGGTGGGCAGTCTGTGCGCGGAGCTCAACAAGTGCGACGGCGCGCTCGGTGGTGCGGGCGCCGAAGTCCTCGGCCGGGTCACCGACTGGGCCGAGGAGCAGTTCCGCCGGCTGGGCCGCCGAGACGCCCGCGACCTCGCTCTCGCGTTGCTGTCCGGCATCCAAGGCTCGGCGCTGCTCGCCAACACGTTCCGCGACGCCGGCATCATGGCCCGCCAGGCTCGGCACCTGGAGAAGTGGATCGACTCAGCGCGATCGTGACGCCGGCGGTGTCACGCCGTCCCGGCAGGCAGGCGTCAACCGGGCGGTCGCCTGAGGAACGAACCGACGGCGCCGGCGAAGGCCGTCGGGTCGTCAACCCACGGAAAATGCGCGGCTTCCCGCTGGACGACCACAGTCGCGTCGTTGAACAGCGGTGCCGCCTGCAGCACCATGGCGGGTGTCACGATCGGGTCGACCTCCCCCGCGTACAGCAACACGGGCGCGCCGAGCTTCGCCAGGCCGGCCCTGGTCGAGGCAACGTCGAAGGCGACGTCGGCGAAATAGCCCGCCCGTGCGGCCATGTGGCGTTCGGCGATCCCGACGCTCGCGTGCGCCTGAGCCGTCGCGTCCCAGCGGCCGTAATAGAACGGCCTGGATTCAGCGAAGGCCTCCATCGAGAGTTCTCCTGCCATGATCTTGTCCAACGCAGCGAGAGCGGCCGGGTACCATGGCTCGGCCGCTCGGCGCGCGAGAGCTGCACGCAACTGTTCTTCGCTGCCGTGCACGTCGACCGCGGCCAGGCCCGGGGTGATCAGGATCAATCTGGACACGCGCTCCGGGAAAGCTGCCGCATACAGCGTCGCGAGGACACCGCCGGCCGAGTGCGCGAGCAGGTCCATCCGGTCCAAGCCCAGATGGACACGCAACAACTCGACATCGTTCACCAGCCGGTCTACCCGGAACGTCGCCGGATCCGGAGGATCAGCGGACAACCCCACACCCCGGAGATCCAACAGCACCAGCCGCCGGACCCTGTTCAGGCCGCCGAGAGCACCGAGGTACTCGGCCGCCCGCCCTGGTCCGCCCGGCAGACACACCAGCGGTGGGCCGTCGCCGACCAGACGATAGGCAATTTCGGTTCCGTCGTAGGACGCGAAGCGACGCACAATTCACCGTATGCGCCGGTGGCCCACGCGGAGCAGTACGTGCGGGCAAACCCGAGGCGTTGCGATTCCGACGTTGTCGCGCATATCTTGCGAACTGACACGGCGCTTTAGCGTCAGCCCGGTCTGACGATTCGGTGACGGCGGGTGCTAGCAGCGCGAACGACGAGCATGCTGTGCTCGTGAGCCCGGAGCGCATGGACGCCACCGAACAGAAGGTCGCGGCGCAGGCGCAGGTCACCCGGCAGCTGCGCGATCAACGCGAGGCGGCGGCACGCGCCGCGGTGCATGTCGAACCCTGCGAGAACCCCAAGACGTGCGAAGCCGTCTTTCAGGCCGTGACGGCGCCGGCGCTACTCGCGGGCCGGATTGCGCAAGCCGAATTGGTCGGCGCGGCGCTCTCCAAGGACCTGGGCAGGCTGCGAGCCCGCCGCGACGACGAGCGCGGCGCCGCGCTGATCGCGCAGACCTACAACCAGCGCGCCCGCGAGGTCGACACCTTCGACCGGCAGTCCTACAACGCGGTCATCGACGCCACCCGCAACGCCATCGCCGCGCTCGAACCGCATCTCGACTCCGACCGCAGCGGCATCCTGACCAAACATACGGAAAGAATGAAGCAATCAATAGCCAACTGGAGAATGCGCAGCAGCAAGGCACTCCATCCGCCGGAGGCATTGCAACCACCGGGAGCAGACTTCGGCGAGGTCACCATAAGACGATGAGCCCATGTGCTGGCCGCGAGCCCGTCTGTATGCCCCTTGCCCACCCCGAAACCTCGAGGGTCGGAGGTAGAGCGACTCCGGATCGAAGTGCCCTTGTGCTTCCATCACAAGAGACCCGGGCGCGCTACCCACGCTGTCGAGCGCCTCAGTCAGCTCAGATCACGCGTCGCCAAACCCAGCTCGCCGAAGGCTCGCGGCGGCGGCGCATGTCGTGTGTGTGGAATCCGTTTTCGAGTCGTGACGGGAGTCAAGCTATGCCTGAGATCATCTACGAGACAGTGATCGATAACGCGACGCCGCTACCTCCCAGCGGAGTTGTCGAAAGCAACGTCATCGACGTCAACGGTGCCCGGACCGTCAACCTGATGTTCGGCGTACCGAGCAATGACCCTGACGTGCACTGGGGCGTACATTTCGGTCCGACCACAAACAACGCCTACGCGCAAGCCCGAACCGGGACCTTCGCCGACCACAACACGATTGCGATTTCAGTACCCGTCTTCGGACCCGGGCTGCTGCTGTTCATCGAGAATCGCGGCAGTCGCGACGAGACCGTCGACGGCAAGATCTACTTCATTCGCGATTTGCCTTAGTCACATCACCCACGACAGCCGTGCGCGGCGCGTCAGGCGGGGCGGGCCTGCATCCGTCGTGACGAGCGGCGCAGTTCTTCGCCGAACGGTGCGTCGGTGAACCATGTCGGGAAGGCGCGAGCTAGACGGCTTGGGCCCGATCAGCCGAACGAGCCCGGAACCGACGAGGTCGCGGAACGGCAGGATTCCTGCGAGCCACTTGTACATCTGTCCCGTGTCGCCCTGGACGACAAGGTCGATGTCTTTCCCCTGATCCTGTTTGCAGACGGTCATGCCGTCGCGGTCGATGTCGAGCCAGCCCTCGGTGCCGCCCACACCGGTGAGGATCACGTGAACGACGATGGGCATCTTCGGAAGGTTTGCGTCGTCGGCGCGCTGGTGCATCCTCCACAGCAGCGACAGGCCATCGCAGTTGCCTTCTGTCGGATCGGTGTAGAGCCAGCGGGGCCGCCCACTGGCCGATCGACCAGACGACCGGTACCAGAGCCTGTCCGATGGGTGGCGCGTCTACTGGCATGGCCGGTCCTCCCCGCCGGCCGGGATCTCCCGGACCACCTCGCCTGGGTCCTTGTCGTCTCGCAGCCCCTGGAACCGTGGGTGGCGCAGCTCCCCCGCGTCGGTCCATTCGGTGAATGCGACCTGGCCGACGAGCCGCGGCTCGACCCAGTGCACCCGTGAGCGGGGCAGTTTGCCGACGGAGAAGGCGGGGGTGGTCCGCTCGATGGCGGCCAGGCGGTCATGCAGGCTGCGCAGCGTCTGGTTGTCGAAGCCGGTGCCTACCTTGCCCGCGTAGACGAGCCGGCCGCTGCGGTCGTAGTAACCAAGCAGCACTGCGCCGAACCCGATGCGCGAGCGCTGCGGGTCGGTGAAGCCGCCGATGACGAACTCCTGGCCCGTGATGCACTTGAACTTCAGCCAGTCCTTGGTCCGTCCGGCGCGGTACTGCGAGTCGGCCCGCTTGGCGATGAGACCTTCCCAGCCGAGGCGGCACGCCTCGCGGTAGTACGCCTCCCCCTCGGTGTCCCGGTGCTCGGTGTAGTGCAGCGGGCCGTCGAAGGAGAGCAGCCCACGCAGGACCCGCTTACGCTCCAGCAGCGGCAGCACGCGGGTGTCCCGGTTACCGGCGTACAGCACGTCGAACAGGTGGAAGTAGGCAGGCACCGCGGCGAGCAGCGCCTCGCTGGGCCGGGCCTGGCCGAGACGTTTCTGTAGCCGCTCGAAACGGGTCTGGCTCCCGTCGAAGGCGACGATCTCCCCGTCGACGATGCACGGCTCGCGGCCCTGCGCGGCAAGCGCGTCGGCGATCTCCGGGAACGTGCTAGTGATCTCGTGCTGGTTGCGGGTCATCAGCCGCACCGCGCTGCCGTCGGCGAACGCCAGGCAGCGTTCGCCGTCGAGCTTGCGCTCGAAAATCCAGCCCAGGTCGGAGAACCTGTCCTTGGTCAGGGTTGCCAGCTCAGGTTCCAGCCACGCGGGCAGGCCGCCGTCGCCTGGGCTCACCTGCACTGCCGCGCCTTTGCCGACGGCCATGCCTCCAGTTTGCCAGCCACGGCCGACTGATCGTGGCGGGCCACCGCCGGCGATCGTTAATGCTGTTGGTCGAGCAGCGCTCGTGAAACGTCTCCGATCTCGATTATCCCGACCACGCCGGCGTCCCCGACGACCGGAAGGTGCCGGAAACGGCCGTCGATCATCGACCGAGCGGCGTCACGGATGCTGGTCCTCTCGTCGCAGACGGTCAGACCACTGGTCATGAGGTCTCGGATCCGGACGTCGTTGACATCTTTGCCGTCGGCCACGACTCGGACGATGTCGGCCTCGGTGATGATGCCGAGCGGCCGTTTGGTCTCCTCGCCGTCGACGACGACGAGTGCTGTTGCTCCGGCACGTTTCATCAGGTATGCCGCTGCGGCGACGTGCGCCTGCGGTTCCACCGTCGTCAACGCCGGTCGCATGACTTGTCCGACCGTTGTCGCGGCAGGCGTCGGCTGCGGTGGCAAGGCTTGGGTCATGATCGGCTCCGTTCCGGGGAAAAGATCGACGCTGGCTCCGGGCTATCGGCTGGCCACGCTCATGCCGCCACCGTAAGCCCCATGCGACCCGCGGGTCGTTGTTGTTGTCCGTGACAACGGCTTGGGAGACATAACCTCGCCAGAGTGCGGCTCGCCCGGGCGGATGTCGGCGACCGCGACCGCCTTGGGTGGGCACCTTCGGAAAACCACCCGGCGCGGCGCAGCGCGTAGATGGACGTTCTCGACACCCGGCACTGAAACTTCTTGCCTACACGGAAGGACTCAGGGCGGCCAGCAGCTCCCGGCAGGCGTCCTCGCAGTGGCGGCAAGCCTCGGCGCAGACCCGGCAATGAGCATGGTGGGTGGCATGCCGCTCGCACTCATCGCCGCAGCTTTTGCATATAGCCAAGCAGGATTCCAGCAGCGGCCGGGTGGCCTCGGCATCGTATTCGGCCAGGCGGCTGAGGACCCCGCCTGTGGCGGTGCAGATGTCGGTGCAGTCCAGGCACAGCCGGATGCACTTCACCATCTCGGCCAGGTTCCGTTCGGTCAGGTCGGCGTCGATGTCGACGGCGCACGCCTGGGCGCAGTCGCTGGTCGCGTCGATCGCGGCGGCCAGCACACCGGCGTCGACGATCAGGGTGCGCGGGTAGGTGTCGAGCATCTGCCGGGTGTAGCTCATGACCCCTCCTTGAGGGCGATGCGACAGCGGCCGGGCACCCGCATGCGGGTGGTGCCGATCCCGTACTGATCCAGCGGCCGGAGGACAAGAAGAGCATGGCACGGTGTTCGCTCGTAGGCGCGCGCGCGCAGGTCTTGGTCCATTGGCACGCGGGCCGGTCGCAGAGTGAGATCCACTGCCGGTGAGTAGCATGCGCCCATGACGATCACGGTCGTCACCACCCGTGACTTCAATGGCGCGCCGTCGACGCGCGAGGAGTTCCGAGGTGGCGACCGCTAGACAATCGTTTCCGGGAACCTAGAGATCATTTCGTCGGCGCGCGAGGCGCTGGGATTCTACCCATCGGGCAACTGGCTCTCGGTATATGTCGGGGACTGCGTCACGGTGAACCCAGACGGCTCGGAACCGGTTCTGGGCGGCGGACTCGGGACAGCCTCGAATGCCGACGTGCCTGTCGTCGGCGCGGGTGTCACCGGGAGAGCCGCGGCCACCGAACCCAGCCCGGAAGTCATCGAACCCACCCCCGACGAGGACGTCGCCGAGGACGCGGAGATCCTCGTGCATCCGGAGCCGGATCCGCACCCCCCACAGCGCGTCGGAGGGTTCGGGTCGACACCGGAGACCACTCGCCCACCAGGAATGCGACCCGTTGTCTTCCGGGCGAAGGCCCACAAGCCGAAGGAGCGCGACCCGGATCCGCCCCCGCATCACCGCTGGATGCGACCCGTTGTCTTCCGGGCGAAGCCCTACAAGCCGAAGGAGCGCGACCCGGATCCGCCCCCGCGCAACCGCTGGATGCAGCCGGTGATCATCCGGCCGAGAACCTACGCACCCGAGTGGGACGACCCACCAACGCCTTCGCCCGACCAGTAAGCGTCCGAGGAGCGCACCGATAACCGCTTCGAGACGCTGCGCAGCGAGCTCGGTGTGACAACTTCATCGCCGTGCAATTCGACGGCCGCAAACACGCGACGCTCACCGAGCACCGCCAACAGGAAGGCGTCGTACATCGTGAGTCTCGGAAGCAAGGTCCGCTGCGGCCCTCGACCGCCGCGTGCGATCTCGTCGAAGGAGGACGACGCGAGTCCGAACTGCCGGTGAGGCCGGTCGCGGGAGCGGGTGCCGAATCCGTCTCAGCTGGATGGGGCTAGCTGCTCGAAGACGTAATAGACGGCGATCACGAATTGGATCGCGAGCGCGGCTCCGGGTGAGAGAAACGAAATCCCGATGGTCGCCGCATAGACGAGAGTGCCCATGGCGAAGCGCACGATCGCTTGGCGTTCGGCCGTCGGGGTCAGCGGGCGGGCGATGAGGCGGCCGCCGCGAACAGCGTGGATCCAGATCAGGCTGAACGCGATCGCAGCCAACGTGAGGTTCGCGCTGTAAACGGCCTCCGCGACGGCGGCGTCCGTTCCGCCGTCCCCGAGGTAGCGCGCGATCAGGTTCGTCGGGAACGGCAAGAGAGCTGTCCAAAAGAGCAGCAACAGATTCAGGAATAACAGGACTCGATCGGAGCGCACGATCGTCTTGAACATCGAGTGATGGTTCACCCACATGATGCCGATGATCGCGAAACTGGCGACATAGCCGGCGAACTGCGGCCATTCGTCCAGCAGGGCACGCCACAGCCCGCCGTGCACGTGCGGCACCTGCAGCGTCAGGACGAGCAGCGTGATCGCGATCGCGAACACGCCGTCACTGAATGCCTCGATTCGGCTGGTCTCTTCGCGGTCCTCGGATGCCACGGGTACGAGCCTGCCATCGAAGTCGTCGTACGGGTGCTAGGGACGGCGAACGGCGCCGGCACGGCCAGACAAATCCGCGCGGCAGTATTAAGCACGGCGACGAGCGGCGACTTCAAGCCGTGGATCGCAGCAATCTCACCCAAGCGGTACCACATCCGCTCTTGCCGCATCGTAAGCGCGACCACGCCGTTGGGAGAGCATCGGTCGGGACGACGGTGGACCCGCGCGGGGGACTGGCACGGAGTCGTGCTCATCTCGACATTGCAGCGCTTCATCGATGGTCCGTCTGTGGAGCGCCCCACGCGGTCTTGATGCGTTCCCGGATTCCTGCTTCCGGCCGCTGTACTTGACCAGGGTCAGGAGTGGAAGAACCCCGTGACCCGGAACAGCCAGTCTGCGGTGCCATCCGGTGACACATCTGGCGGTATCGGGAAATCGCACGTCACGATCGGTTGGTTGGCATGCTCGAGCGCAGTGCCGTACCAACCGAAGACAATCGTCTCCCCGGTCTGGGTATTGACGGCCTGGAAAAGCCGTCCGACGCCCATCTTCCCGGTGAGCGTGCTGAACGCAGTTGGCCCTGGTCCGGGCGGGTCGATGACAGTGGCTGGCACCCCGTCGCAGGACCCGACCAGGACCAGGGTCCACTGTGGACTCTTCCCCGGCGTAGCCGCTGCCGTCGTCGCGAAGAGAATGCCGGTAGCAACACTCAATGCGGCGACAAGCAGCACTCGAAAGATTCTCATGGCCCCCCCGACGGCTGCTCCCGGCGATGCCGTTGCCAAAGCGTAGGGCCGCCCCCACCAGCCACGCCAGGGTTTACGACACGTAGACGGCGCAGCAGCGATCGAGCGCGCCGCGGGCCTACAGTCCGACGGCGGGCTGGCTGCACACGTGGCGGTCTCACCGACGGTCGACGTGGCTGACAGCGAGCGCCTAAAGGCCGACGTAGTCCTCGAATGCCCCGGCAGCGAGCCCACCATCCGCTCCAGTGTGGCTGCAGCGAGGCCCGAGGGCACCGTCGTCGTGGTTGGTGGCGGGCGTGCACGCCTCGATCCGATCGCGATCCTGATCAAGGAACTACGCGTGCTGGGCAGCTTCAGATACGCCGACGAGTTCGCCGAGGTGATCACCCTGCTAGCCGATGGAGCGCTCCAAGTCGCCGATCTGACCTCGAAGATCGCCAGCATCGACGTCGGCCCTGCTCGCAGAGCAAATGGCGGTCGCCGAAGTAACAGAGGTCCGAGAACCGGCCTACGCCGCACAGCTGTTGGCTGCCTGGCGGGGCGACGAGGACATGGCCGCCAACCTCATCCCCGCCACGACTGCGGAGGTCGAGCAGCGTGGCGAGGGAATCGGCGTGATCTCCGCAGCATGGATGGAGGGGTGCTGTTCAACGGCCTTGGCCAGTACGAGGCCGCGTTCGTCGCAGCGCAGCGTGGGGTCAAATCGTGGCAGGAGCCGGCCATTTCGACCGCGCTAGCACTGGTAGAGCTTGTGACCGCCGCCACCCGTACCGGTCGGAATGAGGTTGCCGCCGAGGCACTACAGCGCCTCGCGGTGATAACCCAGGCCAGCGGCACCGACTGGGCACTCGGTCTGCAAGCGCGCTGCGAGGCGCTCGTCTGCGACGCCGATCTGGCCGAGCCCCACTTCCGGGCGGCGATCGACCGTCTGTCCCGTACCCGCATCCGCGGGGAGCTGGCCCGCGCGCACCTGCTGTACGGCGAATGGTTACGCCGGCAGAATCGTCGCAACGATGCGCGCGAGCCGCTGCGAACGGCGGACACAATGTTCACCGCCATGGGCATGAACGGCTTCGCGGACCGGGCCGCCGAGGAGCTCGGTGCCACCGGCGAGACCGTCCGCAAGCGCAGTCATGAGAGTGCCGGCCAGCTCACTGCGCAAGAAACGCAGATCGTTCGGCTGGTCCGCGAAGGACTGTCGAATCAGGAGATAGCGGTCCGCCTGTTCATCAGCCGCCGCACCGTCGAATGGCACCTCAGCAAGATCTTCGCCAAGCTCGAGATCACCTCTCGTCGGCAGCTGCACCGGTGAGGCCACTGTCGGGCGACGATTTCGAGTTCGTGTGCGTCACTCGCCGGTGAGCTCGCGGTACGCGCCGGCATCCGACGGACGCGCGAATTTCTGGGTCGGTGCCAATGCGTCGGTCTCGACGTCGAACATCCATCCCCGGCCGCTTTGGATCGGCGTTGACGAGATCTGGCGCGTTAGAGAGGTCGTCGTTGATCGCGCGAGCCGTCCCGGTGACGGGCGCGACAACGGTAGCGGCGGTCGGCTCGCCGCGATCCGCTTCAACACCGCGATGCTCGACGAGCGACCGGCCCGGCCGCAGTCGCCGGCCCAGCCGGGAGCAGTTGCCTGCACGTTATCGTCGGCCATGGACATCGACCGGGCACTCGACATCATCCGCGCCCAGCACCACGCCGTGCTTGCGACGACACGTCCGGATGGTCAACCGCAGATGTCACCCGTCCTGGTCACCGTCGACGACCAGGCATACGCCGTTATCAGTACCCGCGAGACGGCATACAAGGTCCGCAACGTGCGTCGTCATCCGAGAGCCTGGCTGTGCGTGCTGCCCGACCGCTTCTTCGGCGGCCAGTGGCTCCAAATCGAAGGACCTGCGCAGATCCTCTCCCTCCCCGACGCCATGGACCCGCTGATCGCGTACTACCGGTCGATCTCCGGGGAACACCCCGACTGGGACGACTACCGGCAGGCGATGCGGCGCGACCGGCGCTGCATGATCCGCATACGCGTCGAGCGAGCCGGCCCGGACCGCCAGGGTTGATCAAGTGTTTCTGGATGCCATCCGATCCGGGCGGTAAGGACCCGCTGCTCGCACGCGTAGAGTGCACCGGCCCGGTTGCTGACCGCGACGCCGAACATCCTGGTGATCCTGGGTGCATCGTCACGGGAGGACCTGCGCGAGAACCTGGCGGCCGCGATCTGCCCGTCCGGACGGGGAGGACACTCGCCACCTGACGGCCATCGGGTAGCGGAAGACGACCCCAACCCGCCAACGGGAAGAAAACGAGGACGGCTAGTGGTCCTGGCTCGGCCGCCGGAGATCGCGTTGCAGAGGAGGCCGAAGTTGAAGTTGTGCGCAAGGGCCGGGCTTGGGCCGGGCACGCGGCCGGCACCATGGCCGGCGCCATGACAGGCCCGAGGCCGGTGTCCGTGGCTGCCGGCGCGACTCCGGCCGCGCCCACCCACGCGGGACGGGACACTGCCCGGCGGGTGGTGCCGCTGTTCCGCCCCTACCGGGCCCAGGTGGCCGCCGTCGTGGGGCTGATCGTGGTGACTTCGACGATCGGCATCATCAACCCCCTGCTGATCCAAGCGGTGTTCAACAAGGCCCTGTTCGTCCCCGGCGGCCCGAACCTCCACCTGCTGGTCATCCTGGTCGCCATCATGGCCGTCGTCTCGATCGTGAACGGCGCGATCGGCATCCTGCAGGTCTATGAGACCACCCGGGTCGGACAGCTGGTCATGCGGGACCTGCGGGACCGGCTGTATTCACACCTGCAGACGCTCCCGCTCGCGTTCTTCACCAGCACCAAGACCGGTGAGATCCAGTCCCGGCTGGCCAACGACGTGGGTGGTGTCCAGTCAGTGGTCACCACCACGGCCTCGACCATCCTGGCCAACGTCGTCACATTCGTGTCCACCATCGTCGCCATGCTGATCCTCAGCTAGCAGCTGACCATCGTGGCGGTCATCACTGTGCCGGTGTTCTTCTGGCTGACCAAGATGGTCGGCGAGCGGCGCCGCCAGGTGGCGCGCTCGACACAGGAGTCGCTGGCAGCGATGAGCGCCCTGTCCGAGGAGACGCTGTCGGTGTCCGGGGTGCTGCTGGCCAAGGTGTTCGGCAACCAGGCGCGCGACACCGCCCGCTACCACAAGGAGAACCAGCGCTTGGCCGACCTGGAAGTCCGCCAGCAGATGATCGGCCAGGGCTTCTACGCGATCGTTCAGTCGTTCCTGTCGATCACGCCGGCTGCGGTCTACCTGGTCGCCGGTCTGCTGCTGGCGCACGGCACCGGCATCTCTGCGGGCACCGTCGTCGCGTTCACCACGCTGCAGACCCGCCTGTATTTCCCGATCGGGCAACTGCTGCAGGTCTCAGTGGAGCTGCGATCGTCTCTGGCCCTGTTCGAGCGAGTTTTCGAGTACCTGGACGTGGTGCCGGATATCGTCGACGCCCCCGATGCCGTCGCCTTGCCGGCTATCAGCAGTGGCGGCCGGGTGGGGCTCAGGGACGTCCATTTCCACTACCCCGGCACGCCAGTGGACGCGCTAACGGGCGTCACCCTCAAAGCCGACCCCGGCCAACTCGTGGCGCTGGTCGGGCCGAGCGGGGCCGGCAAGACCACCATCAGCTACCTGATCCCGCGGCTGTACGACGTTACCGGCGGTTCGGTCCAGATCGACGGCCTCGACGTACGGCATGTCCGCCAGGCATCCCTGGCCGCAGCCATCGGCTTCGTCACCCAGGAGAGCTACCTCTTCCACGACAGCATCTTGGCCAACATCCGTTACGGCCGTGCCGCCGCGTCCATGGCGGAGGTCGAGGAAGCCGCCCGGGCGGCATACATTCACGACCGGATCATGGAGTTCCCCGACGGCTACGACACGATCGTGGGCGAGCGCGGGTACCGGCTGTCCGGCGGCGAGAAACAGCGCCTGGCCATCGCGCGGGTACTGCTGCACGACCCGCGCATTCTGATCCTGGACGAGGCGACCTCGGCGCTCGACACGGCCAGCGAACGGGAGGTCCAAAAGGCCCTCGATGCCCTGATGGGATCCCGAACCACGATCGCCATCGCCCATCGCCTGTCCACCATCGTCAATGCCGACGTCATCAACGTCATCGACGCCGGGCGCGTGGTGGAATCCGGCACCCACCGCTCCCTGCTACGCCAAGGCGGCGTGTACGCGTCGCTGTACCAGGAGCAGTTCGAAGGCGGCAAGGTCCAATGGCGCTGCCCCGACGGCGACATCCTGACCTACGGCACCATCCGGCACCGGCAACCGCAGCCCGCGTAACCCGGCCACGCCACACCCGCTCGCTGGGAGGGCCCGAATCTGCTGGGTCCGCGACCGGTGGGCCAGCTGCCGGCCGCTGGATACGCTTCGCCGATGACGGCACGAGTGGACGTCCTCACTGACGGATACGCCGGCGACCGGGTCGCAAGCACCGTGACCCTGATCCGCGACGGCGACGCGGTCATCGTCGTCGACCCGGGCATGGTGGCCGACCGGAGCGCGATTCTCGACCCGCTGGCCGCGTTCGGCGTCCGGGTCAGCGACGTCACGGACGTAGTCTTCAGCCACCATCATCCCGACCACACGCTCAACGCCGCCCTGTTCCCCGACGCGCGGTTCCACGACCACTGGGCCATCTACCAGGGCGACCGCTGGGAGGACCGGGACGCCGACGGCTTCGATATCAGCGCGGCGGTGCACCTGCTGGCCACGCCCGGCCATACCGCGCAGGACATCTCGACGCTCGCCGAGACCGACAGCGGCCTGGTGGTGCTCACCCACCTGTGGTGGCACGCCGACGGCCCGGAGGTCGATCCGCTCGCCGAGGATCTGGATCTCCTGCGAGCCAACCGGGACAAGGTGCTGAGGCAACGACCGGCGCTGATCATCCCCGGCCACGGCGCACCGTTCGCACCGCGTTAGGCCAGGCGCGTGGAAGCCCGCTCCGCTCTGCCGGAGTCGCGCTCGAAGAGACGTGCCGGCGGTTGACCATCTGGTCGAGGATCGAACGGCCGCGCTGCCCGACCTGGTCGTCGAGGACTGCGGCCTGTTCCTGGAGCGCGCAGAGACGCCTCTGGAGCAACTGGCGATGGGCCGAGACTCGCGAAGGTGCGAGGCGCTGCTCACGTTCGGCACCGCGTTGCCTGTACCTGCAATGTGAGACCTGCGGAGCCCGGTTCGGGAGTTCGATGACTTGATCACCCCGTGGCTCCTTTAGCCGCTGCCTCGATGGCGTAGCCTGACCTCGTGGCTGCCGACGACGGGATGCCGATCGCCTATTCTGCGCTGCAGAAGGGCACCCCCGTCGTGTCCGCGTCCGGTACGCGGTTCGGCGTTGTCGAGCACGTTCTTGAGATCCCGGCCGAAGATCTCTTCGACGGGATCGTGGTGTCGACGGCCGAGGGCTTGCGCTTCGTCGATCGCGACCAGATCGACAACATCACTACGGCCCAGGTTCGGTGCGCGCTCACCGATGAGCAGGCGCAGACGCTCAGCCCCCCGGACGGCGCCCCCGTGTACCAGGCAAACGCGCTGCAGGACACCGGTTCGTCGTTGCACGACCGCTTCGGCCGGATGTTCCGCCGCGCGCGCTGGTACCGCGAAGAGTGACTGCTCCCGACGCGCAGGGGTGACTGCGACCGCGCGGCGACAGTGGCTAGAACCCGTTGGTCATCCACCCGAACGCGTCATGCCGCCACGCGCGTGCCGATGTGCGCCTAGGTCGTGATGCGGCGAGGTTGATGACACCATGATCGCGTGTTCCATCGTGATCTTCGGTCGTTGCCGAAAGCCGAGCTGCACCTGCATCTGTTGGGGGCAATGCGTCCGTCGACGATGGTCGAGCTGAGCACATCGGCTGGGCTGGCTGCACCTGATCCGCGAGTCTTCACCAACTTCGACGGATTCCAGGCCATCTACCGCGCGGCCAAGGCATGTGTGACCCGCTGCGAGCACTTGCAGCGGTTGATCTGGGAGGTGGTCGAGGACGCCGCCGCCGACGGTGTGGTGTGGGTCCAGCCTCACTTCGATCCCTACGCCTACCCGGACCTCGGCTCTGCCAAGGAGGTGCTGGAGCTGGCGCTCGCTGCGGGCTACGAGGCCGGCACGCGCCACGGCGTGGGGTTCGGACTGACTGTTGCGGCCATGCGCCATCACGGCCCGGACGCGGCGGCCACCCTCGCCCGGTTCGCCGCCCGCCACGCTGGACACGGCGTGCATGCCTTCGGGCTGGCCGGTGATGAGGCCGTCTATGCGACCGAGCCGTTCGCCGGAGCCTTCACCATCGCCCGCAATGCAGGACTAACCGCTGCGCCACATGCCGGCGAGATGGCCGGGCCGGCAAGCGTGCGAGCCAGCGTCCTGCGTCTCGGTGCAACCCGGGTCGCCCACGGCATCCGCGCCATCGAGGACCCCGACACCGTCGACCTGCTCCGCGCGCGACAGGTCAGCCTGGACATCTGTCTGACCTCGAACCACGCCCTGGGCATCATCACCGACCTGTCCGAACACCCCGTACAGGCTCTGCTCGACGCGGGCATCGCCTGCACACTCGGTGCCGATGACCCGCTACTGTTCGGTACCGGACTCCTAGGCGAATACGAGATCGCGCGATCGCATCTCGGCATGACCGACCAGCAACTAGCCGCCATCGCGCGCACCTCGATCATCACCAGCGACGCACCACCCGAACTGATCGGGCACGCCGCACAGCGAGTCGACGAGTGGCTCGCCGAGCCGACTGCATCGGACGCGCAGGTAGATCGCTGAGCAGACCTCCGCAATGCGCGGACATGCCCTGCCTCGCGCGTGTTCGGCCTGATCGGCGCCCCGCCGTTGACGAGGGGTAGGTGCGCAGATCGTTTGTGGGAGGAGACCCCGATGGTTGCGGTTAGCGCGCGGTCGCCCGGCATCTTCCCGGGCGGGTCGTACGGGTCAGCGCGTCTGCAACGCTGCTGTGCCGCCCGTTCAGACTCGGCCGCGCCCGCGTGCCTTTCGGCTCGGGGTGCGCGACACGAGGTCGCAGGATATGAGTGGTCCCGCTCAGCGGTGCCAGTGGTAGGGCGTGGTGGTCGAGACCTTGACGAGACCGGACCGTTCAAGGATCGGGCGCGAGTACTCGGTCGAGTCGCTGTTGATGAGGGTTTTGCCCATGCGCAGTGCCGACCGCGCCCGCGTAGCGGTCAACGCGCGATAGATCCCGCGACCGCGCCACTCCTGCCGCGTCGCGCCGCCCCAGATCCCCGCGAACTCGGTCCCGCGCACCGGCTCCAGCCGCCCGGCGCTGACGATCTGCCCGTCCGCCTCGGCGACCCACAGCTGCATCCCGTCGTCGAAGGACAGCCGCCGCAGCAAGGCGTCCGCCACTGCCACCGCCTCGGGGACTGGATCTCCGAAGACGTCCGCACTCATCGCAGTCATCGCGCGGACGTCCGCCTCCTCGCTGATCCGCCGCAGTGTCACACGCTCGGGCAGCCGCACATCGACCGCGAGTCGCCGAGCCTCGCCGATCATGATCGACTCTGGTTCGTCCGCGGCGAACCCGTTGTCCAGGAGGGTCTCGTGCAACCCAGGCGCGTGATCGTGCCCACGCGTCTTCCACTCGACCCGATTGATCTCAGAATCTGCCTGGTAGTGGGCGAGCGCCGCTGCCACAAGCCGCCGGACCGCGTCAGCATCCGCTCCGCCAAGATCTCGGTAAGTGACGAAACCGCGCCCGCCTGCGAAGGTCACCAGGCGCAACGGACCGAGGATGGTTACCGAGACCGCACTCGGTGTTTCTGCGTCGGTTCGCAGCTGCTCGTCATACGCCGCGAGCAAGTTAGCGCGATCATGCATGTCGAACACCGTGACAGGTCCGATGCTCGCTCGGCCACGGGTTTCGGCTCCGTACGAGCGTGCCGGTGTCGCAGGGCGGTCCCGCTGGGGCTCGACTGTGGCGGATACGGCGGGTCAGCGCGTCATCTGGTCGAGGGCCGCGGTGACAGCGAGGAGCAGTACCGCGTCTTGGGATGGGTCCGCCTCGACGCCGTAGGTGTCGGCGACCCGGAACCATTTCCTCGACACCTCGGCGACTTTCTTGCCGCCGCGTTCGATCCGGTACTCGTGGTCGACGATGTTACCGTGCACCTCCATGTCAGGGCCGTTTTCGACGAGCACTTCGAACCGGTCCCGTAGCGGCGTGATCAGCGCCTTCTTCACCGTCGCCACCTTGTCGCCGTGCGCGTTCTCGATCTCCATCGTGTCTCGGATGTGGAGCATCCGCTGCTGGATCTTGAGGAGCTCGGTGCCGGAGGCATCCTCGAAGATCAGGGTGTCGCGTACTCGCAGCGCCTTGCCGTTGACCTTGAAAACGCGCTGACCGGCGTCGTCCTCGATCCAGTAGTCGTCGCCGATGGCGACCAGCTTCTCCCGCATGCGGTAGTGCACGGCGCCTCGGCGTTCCTCGCGGCGTTCCCGCCGACCGAATATTGCCATCGCATCCCCCAGGTGCTCTAACCGGACGGTCCGTTCCGGCTTGCATGCGCGTTGAATCTCGTCCAACTCGATCATCGCAGGCCGACCGACGCATCAACCATGATCGATGGTGCATCCGACTCACCGTAACAGCGCTGTGGCCGGATCGGCATTCGCGAGCGACCATCGGCATGGTTGAACGGGGCACCATCTACTATCCGTATTAGTAGATGTGTCACGGGAAGAGCGTCGGTTTCGCATACGGCTGCGGACGAGGTCGCCGTACGTAGCGCCGAGCGGGTGTTCTCGACCCGCTCGGTCGCCTGGGTGTGCGAGCTGATGACCCACCTGACCCAGCCGCGACTCGCACCGATCAAGCATGCGCTGACGGCGCCGCGCGACGGCGGACGCCCTTCGTGCCCGGATACCACCGTTTGCCACTTGACGAGCTGGCGACGCCAACAACCAGGAAACGAGGTTCGTCATGATCAAACCCCAACGGCTGCCGCTATATGTGGCCGTGGGCGCGGGGGCCAGCGCGCTGGCGGCGGCTCTCGGGCTGGCGGTCAGTAACTCCGGGCCGAGCGGCGCGACGCTGAGCACCTCTCCCCCGTCCACCGTGGTGACGACTCGGGAGACCGCTCTGGGCAGCGTTCTGGTGGACACGCAGGGCCGCACGCTGTACTTGTTCGTGAAGGATACGGAGCGGGCCTCCGCGTGTGATGGCGGTTGCCCGTCGTTCTGGCCGCCGGTGCCGGTACGCGGTGTGCCACACGCGGCCGGTGGCGCGGCGGCCGCCTCAATCGGGGCGATCGCCCGGCCGGGCGGCAGCCGGCAACTCACGTATGCCGGGCATCCCCTGTACTACTTCGTCGGCGACAGCAAGGCCGGGCAGACGCGCGGGCAGGCGCTGAACCAGTTCGGGGCCGAGTGGTACGTACTTGATTCGACATGGGACGCCGTCGTCAATACCTCCAGCACTACGAGCAACGGCGGAGGTTACGGGCATTGATCCGTTCCCAGGACACGAATCGGACGGCGGCTCAGAAAGACGCGGTCCGCTCCGTGTGATCTCGCAGAGGTGGCGTGACGGACGAGGCTGCGACATGGGGCCGCTTCACGGGTGGCTGACTTGCGGCGACGGCGGCCGGGGTGAGGGCGACGAGCAGCGGGATGAGACCGAGTGCGGCGATGGCGGCGCGAACGGCGCGGCGCCTGCGGGGGCTCAGCGCGACCGATGGCAGTAGCAGACGTCGAATTCGTGCGGTCGCGTCGGTGTCGGCTGCGGCCAAAGCGGCGGACGGCGTGCCGCTGGTGGCCGGTCGCGGTCGGGCGGAGCTGACGGCGACCAGCGCGGTGGCGAGCGTCTCGGGATCGTGACTGCGTGCGGCCAGGTCGTCGGCGTGCCTCTCCAGTAGCCGGCCGACCCGGGCAATCAGCTCGCGCAGGAGCGGGAGTTCCGGCAGGGCGTGGCCCGCAAACGCCGCGGCGGCAAGCAGGCGATGGTGCCTGGCCCCGAGGTGGGCCGTTCGTGCGCGAGCACGGCGGCCAACTGCAGCGGGGTGAGCAGCGCGATCGCGCTGCTGGTCAGGATCACGGTGTCCGGCCGGCCGGCGACGCAGTAGGCAGCCGGCCGCGGATGCTCGATGATCACCGCATCCAGCTCGGCAGCGTGGGTGCCGCACAGCGCGACCAGGGTGCGTTGGCGTCGGCGCTCGGCCCGGGTGGCCCGAGCGAGCTGGACGATCGCCCGGGCCACCCGGAGCGCGATCGCGCCCGACAGGGTGAGCCCCGCTCCCGCTACCGCGGCGCCGCCCGGCGTGAGGTAGGCGGCGCGCAGCCGCACGATGCAGGCGCCGAGCAGATGACTCAGCCCGCTCGACAGTGCGGTGCCGGGCAGTGCGACCGTGAGGCCGGCCAGGAACAGTGCGGTCAGCACCGACCACCCGGCGGTCAGCAGGAGCGTGGCGCCGAGCCAGGACGCGCGGGCCAGCCAGCCGTCGTGTCGATACGCGAGCGGCCCCAACGCCCCGAGCAGGACGGCATATATACGAGCAGGGCCGCGCCGACGGTCATTGCTCGGCGGCTTCGCGCCGGCGGCCAGCGCGGCGCCGCTGGGTGTCGGGCCGGTGCGTGTTGCGCCGCTGGGCCAGCGCCTCGTCTAACGCGCGTGCCAGCGCCTCGGCGTCCTCCTCGGCGATCTGCTCCGCGAATCGCGCCAACGCGCCGGCCCTATCGGTACTAGTAGCAAGTGCGTCGTTCATGAGGCGGGCGGTGTAGGCCTGCCGGCTCACTGCGGGCGCGTAGCGCCACGCCCGGCCGTCGCGCTCGCGGATCAGCCAGCCCTTTCGGTGCAGGTTGTCCATCACAGTCATCACCGTCGTGTAGGCCAGCGCGCGCCGCGGACGCAGGTCGGCGACCACGTCACGAACCAGCAGCGATGCACCGGAATCCCAGAGTAGTTCCATGATCGCGGCCTCGAGCTCGCCCAGCGGCCGCACTCGACCGGGTCCCGTCACGAGGCTCCCTTCTCCTATGTCCGATACCACGTCGCGCGCTGGCGGATCGTTCACGTCACTTTGAACGCACCGCATCTACTAGCCGTGTTAGTAGCCATGCCGACTGAATTACCCGAGGACGTCTTGCGGGCAATGTACGCCCAACACCGGCCCGCGGTGCTGGCCTACGCGGAGGGGTTCACCCGCGACCGGGGCCGAGCCGAGGACATCGTGCAGGAGACGTTCCTGCGCGCCTGGCGCCACCTGCCGCAGTTGCTCGCCAGCGACCGTCCGGTGCGGCCCTGGCTGTTGCACGTCGCCCATCGTCTGCATCGACGCCGCCCGCGCTGCCCGCGCCCGGCCCGTGGTCGCTGAGCAGAAAGAGGATGCCGGCCCGGCCGTTGACGGGGGCCTGGAGCAACTGGTGGACCAGACCGTTCTAGTCGACGCGCTGCGGCAGCTGTCAGCACCGCACCAGCAGATCGTGGTCGAGAGGTTCTACGCCGACACCCCGCTGCATCTCACCGCCGCACGCCTCGGCGTATCCGCGGGCACGGTTCGCTCGCGTCTGCATTACGCCCTCGGCCAGCTGCGCAGACAGCTGGATCCCGGCGCCGCCGCCTGACCCTTTGGAGATCACCGTGCGCCACCCTGTCCACGACCGGGTCCCGACCGAGCATCTGGCCCGCGGCACCGGCGTCATCGCCCTGGCCGCCATTGCAGTCATCCACGTGCTCGACCTCACCCACCCTGCCCGGCGTCACCCGGACCTTCCACAACTTCGGCGACGTCGCCGCCGAGGCCGGGCTCAGCCGCATCTACGCCGGGGTCCACACCCGCCTCGACCACGCAGCCGGCCTCGCCCTCGGCGACCAGGTCGGGGAATACACCCTCCGCCACGCACTCACCCCATGACCGCAACCCCCACGGCGCGCCCGGAGCCAGCAAGTCGTCGACGAACTGCTTGATGTGATGACAAGAAGAGAGGACTCGATATGCGCGGTCAACTTGCGTCGGCGCGCCGGCACAGATGAACCCGTCAGCATCGACAGCACATGCCGGCGGACGATTACGCCGCTCACGCCGCGAGGGCGAGCGCGAATGGGTAGATCCGGCCAGCACCGGCACGGCGCAACAACCGGGCCACCACGGTGAAGGTCCAGCCGGTGTCGACGATGTCGTCGACGAGGAGCACCGACTGCCCGGCGAGCTGTGAAGCGAGCGCGGCAGGTAGCTCGTAGGCGTTCCACACGTCACGCAGACGCAGCGCGCTGTTCGAGCGACCGGTTACCGACTGCCCGGCGTGGGGTGCGCCCCCCAGATCGGTCAGGCGTCCTATGTCGGCGAGTCGGCTCGCCAGATCCGCGATAAGGGTCGGCCGGCACAACGAACCGATGTGCACGATCGCGGCCGGGCGCTGCGCCCAGTCCCATGCGGCGAGCACCTGGACGCACGCCTTGACCATGTCGTCGGGTAGCGGTGCGTCGGCGACATCCGCGGCGAGCAAGGAGCGCAGCCGCGGCCCGAGGCCGAGATCTGTGAGGCGCGCGACCACTCGCCCTACTTCCGCCTGCTCGGCTGCGGGCAGCCTCCCCCGGACGTCGATGCCGAGACCGGGCATGGCGGTCGGCCACATCCGCCGCGGATCGAGCGGCACGCCGGGACGCCCCAGTGCAGACCGCGCGGCCGAGACGGCTTCGTCACCGACGTCGGTCGAGAGCTCGAGTCCGCCGCAGTTGTCGCACCGACCGCAATCACGAGCACCGGGGTCGTCGAGCTGTGCCCGCAGGAACCGCATGCGGCACTGGCTTGTCGTCTGGTACTCCCGCATCGCGCGTTGCTCGTCCTGACGCACCTCGGCGACCTTGGCGTAGCGGTCCGCGTCGTAGTGCCACTCGCCTCCGGTCGCGACCCACCCGCCCCGCACCCGGTCGACTGCGCCGTCGACGTCGAGCACCTTGAGCATCGTCTCCAGCCGTGAGCGAGACAGCTCAACGCGGGTCTCGAGCGCGGCGGTGCTCACCGGCGCACCCTCGGCGGTGAGCACGCGCAGCGCCGTCCGGACGTGCTGCTCGGCGGGGAAGCCGACCGAGGCGAAGTAGTCCCAGATGGCTGCATCCTCCGGACCCGGCAGGAGGATCACCTGCGCTCGGTCGACCGCGCGTCCGGCGCGGCCCACCTGCTGGTAGTACGCGATCGGTGAGGCCGGTGCGCCGAAGTGGATCACAAAACCCAGGTCGGGTTTGTCGAAACCCATTCCGAGGGCCGAGGTCGCAACCAGCGCCTTCACCCGGTTGTGAATCAGGTCGTCCTCGGCGGCCAGCCGCTCGGTCGGCTCGGTCTGGCCGGAATACGCGGCAACCGCGAAGCCGCGCTCACGCAGGTAACCGGCGACTTCTTGCGATGCCGCGACGGTGAGTGTGTAGATGATCCCCGAACCGGGCAACGAGTCGAGATTTTCGGCGAGCCACGCCAACCGTTGCGCGACCGTCGCCAGGTCGAGCACCGCCAGGTGCAGCGACTCGCGGTCCAGACTGCCGCGCAGGACCAAGACGTCTGCCGCATCCTGGCCGAGACCCAGAACGTCGGCGACGTCGGAGATGACCCGTGCGTTGGCGGTAGCGGTAGTCGCCAGCACCGGGGTTTCGTCGGGAAGTTCGGGCAGCAGTGTGCGGAGCCGACGGAAGTCGGGCCGAAAGTCGTGACCCCAGTCGGAGATGCAATGGGCCTCGTCGACGACAAGCAGCCCGCAGCTCGCCGCCAGGTGGGGCAGCACGGTGTCGCGGAAGTCGGGGTTGTTCAACCGTTCCGGGGACACGAGCAGGACGTCCACCTGCCCACCCGCCACGTCGGCGTAGACCTCCCGCCACTCATCCACGTTCGTGGAGTTGACTGTGACAGCACAGATCCCCGCTCGGCGAGCGGCGGCAATCTGATTGCGCATCAGGGCAAGCAACGGCGACACGATCACGGTCGGCCCGCTGCCCAGCGCCCGAAGCAGCGCGGTAGCCACGAAGTACACCGCCGACTTGCCCCACCCGGTTCGTTGCACGACCAACGCCCGCCGCCGCTCGAACACCAAAGCCGAGATCGCCGTCCACTGATCCTCACGCAGAACAGCACCCTGGCCGGCAAGCGCAGCCAGATGCTGTTCAGCACGAGCCCGAAGCTCCGTCAGACCACCCGGACCGCCCACCTGCCCTGTCTAACAGTCGCGGCCGACACGAGCGTCAATATGTTCCCGGGCGCCGGCGGCTATCCGGGGCGAGCGCTGGACGGTGCGACGGGGGGTGCCGCTCGCTAGTACGTCTGGGTCCAGGGCATGGTGCCGACGATGTTGGCCACGATCAGCGTGCGGTTGTCGGGGTCCCAGGCCAGGGTGGTGTCGGCACCGGCGAGTGCGGCCAGGGCGGTGACGGTGGCCGGGCTGACGGGCAGCACCTGGTGGTCGCCGTCATCTGTGACGATCATGAGTTCGAACCGGCCGTCGCCGCTGTCGTCGGGTTGCCAGTTGGCGTTGAGGTTGGTGACGCGGCGCGTCTGTGGGCTGGCTCCCGGCATGGCTGGTCCCCTGGTTACCGGACGCGCTGGGCGGTGGGAGTGATGGCGGTCGCGAGCGCGGTGAGGGCGTCGTTGACGATGCGGTAGTAGGCCCATTTGCCGCGTTGTTCGCGGGTGACCAGGCCGGCGTCGGCGAGTTGTTTCATGTGGTGCGAGACGGTCGGCTGGGACAGTCCGACGGGGTAGATGAGATCGCAGATGCAGGCCTCACCGCCGTCGTGGGCGGCGATCAGGGACAGCAGGCGAACCCGCGTCGGGTCCCCGAGGGCCTTGAACCGGCGCGCGAGCTGCTCCGCCTCCTCAGCGGTGATGACCTCGCCTGCGGGAGCGCAGCAGACCGCGAATTCGGTCGTGACAATCGGCAGCTGCATGGTAGGCATGCACCCAGTCTGCCACATCGTATTGACATCCGTCGATGCATCGGTAACTATCGATGTATCGAGCCTTGTCGATGGGAGAGTGTGTGATGACGGATGTTGAGCTGCGTGAGCAGGTGCGTGAGCGCTATGCCGCGGCGGCGACGCGAGTGAGCGCGGGCGGGACGAATAGCGACGTCCTTGCCGTAGAAGCCGGCTGCTGCGGCCCGGCCGCAGCGTCCGAGGCGGACGATTGCTGTTCGTCGTGCGGGCCGACGGCGGCGGCGACGGAGGTTGACGAGTCGTGGGGTGCGGCGCTGTACAGCGCGGACGAGCAGAGCGAGCTGCCGGCGGAGGCGGTGGCCGCCAGTCTGGGCTGCGGGAATCCGCTGGTGGTGGCCGAGCTGCGCGCCGGTGAGCGGGTGCTGGATCTCGGCTCGGGCGGCGGCATCGATGTGCTGCTGTCCGCCCGGCGGGTCGGCGAAACCGGCTTCGCGTACGGGGTGGACATGACCGACGAGATGCTCGCACTCGCGCGTGCGAACGCCGAGAAGGCGGGCGTGACCAATGTGGAGTTCGTCAAGGGCACCATTGAAGACGTTCCGTTGCCGGACGGCGCGGTCGATGTCGTGATCTCCAACTGCGTGATCAACCTGTCAGTCGACAAGCCCAAGGTCCTCGCGGAGATGTTCCGTGTTCTCGCTCCGGGCGGACGCATCGGCATCTCCGATGTCGTGGCGGAGGATCACCTGTCCCTTGCGGATCGGGCCGAGCGCGGCTCCTACGTGGGCTGCATCGCCGGCGCGCTGTCGCGCAGCGAGTACCTCGACGGCCTCGCTGCGGTCGGCTTCATCGACGCCGAGGTGCGGTTCACCCAGGACGCGGCGCCGGGCATGCATGCGGCGATCATCCGGTCGGTCAAGCCGGCGGACGTCGCGTTATGAAACCGCTGATGCGGCTGCGGGTCCGGCCGGCGAAGTCGGCGACATGCTTCTGCGACGCGTGCGCCACGGTGAGCCGGTGCGACGCGAGCCATCGCATGGACGCGATCCGCCAGGACGCGTTGACGCGCAGCTTCTACCTGCGGCCATCCTGACTAGCGGGTCGCGAAGCGTCCCCATATTCGCCACAGCCCTCTGAGGGTGAACACGCTGCGGCCCGCGCTCAAAGGTGCCGCAAGGAGTACGGGCCAGGTGGTCAGCAGTCCGGCGGCGTTGACATAGCTGAGCATCGTGAGGTCGATCGCGAGCACGGCGAGGCTGGCCGCCGCGGCGCTGCGCGCGGCGCCGCGGTAGCGCTTGGCGAACGAGGCGAAAGCCACCATCGCGACGCCGCTGAGCAGCACGGCTGCGAACCCGGCGCGCGCCCAGTCGGGGACGGGCCATTTCCAGGCGTCCAGCGTGATCAGAGCGGTGGCCCAGGCGCCACCTACGAGAGGGCCGGTGACTAGCAGCCCCCGGGCAGCGCGGCGCGCGGGACTGGCAACGAGGAAGGCGGCGACGACCGCAGTTGGGTCGCCGAACTCGGCGACCGCACGCTGTGCAGCCTCCTCCGGGGTGCGGCCGGCGCACCGCTGCGCCAGGTAGGTCTCGTGCAGGCCGTCGGCAAGTTCCTCGACGATGAGCGGCGGCAGCCGGGCGGCCAGTTGGCTGAGGTAGTCCGCGATCAGGCGGGGTTGGGCCATAGTCGACCGTCCAGTGCCGTGCTGATCATGGCGGAGAAGGCCCGCCAGTCGGCCCGCTCGCTGTTCAGCGCGCGGCGGCCTTTCGCGGTGAGGTGGTAGCTGCGGCGCCGCCGGCCGTCTGCGACTGACCAGCGGCCGCTTATCAGCCGCGCGGCCTCGAGCCTGTGTAGGGCGGGGTAGACGGTGCCGGTGGGCAGGTCGAGCTGGCCACCGGTCGCCTCGCGCAGTGCCTCGATCACCGCGTAGCCGTGCCGTGGGCCGGGTTCCAGGCAGGCCAGCAGTAGCCCGTCCAGGTGTCCCTTCAACGACTCGGCCCGCATAGGTAGCAAGGCTACATCTGCGGCTTCCGCAAAGCCATCCTCGGCAGGTAACGCCTATACGTAGCGTTGCTACGTATAGGAGGTGCGGTCATGGCCGATTCCGCCCGGATCCTCGGTACCGAAGTCGGCTCGACCGCGCCGCTGTTCCTCGCGGTGCTGGGTGTGCACGTGCTCGCCGGGCTCAGCGCGGTCCTCACCGGCGCCGCGGCGGCGCTGACGACAAAAGGCAGCCAGTGCCACGTGCGAGCCGGCCGCTGGTACTACGGGGCACTCGGAATCGTGGTCGCGACCGCGCTCGTGTTGACGGCGATGCGGCCCCGCGAGGACTACCACCTGGCCCTGATCGGCCTGGTCGCATTCGCGGCGGCGACGATCGGCTACCTGCACCGGCGCCAGCACCGTCCCGGCGACGCCCCCCACATCACCGGCATGGGCGTGTCCTACCTCGCGATGCTCACCACGTTCTACGTCGACAACGGCCCACACCTGCCGCTGTGGGACCGGCTGCCGAGCCTGACGTTCTGGTTCCTGCCGAGCCTGGTCGGCATTCCGATCATCGTGCGGGCGCTCCGCCAGCGGGAGCGCCCGCGCGCCAGCGCCGATCGGCGCGGTTAGGCGCCGGCCGGGACGCCGAGTTCCTCGAGCAGGCGCAACACGCGGCGTTCGATCTCGTCCCGGATAGGACGCACGTCGGCGACCTCGAGCCCAGCCGGGTCGTCGAGGGTCCATTCCTCGTAGCGCTTGCCCGGGAAGACGGGGCAGGCGTCCCCGCACCCCATAGTGATCACGACGTCGGCGGCGCGCACAACCTCGTCGGTCCAGGGCTTGGGGCATTCGGCAGAGATGTCGATGCCGCGTTCCTTCATGGCGGCGATGGCGGAGGGATTGACCTGCTCGCCGGGTTCGGAGCCTCCGGACCAGGCGACGGCGCGCTCGCCCGCGTGCTGGGCGAAGAACCCCATGGCCATCTGGGAGCGGCCCGCGTTGTGTACGCACAAGAACAGCACGGTGGGTCGTCCGTCGTGGGACAGTCCCTCGACCTTGGCCAGCGCCTGTAGGCGTTGCCGGGCGAACCGTTCCGCGAGCAGCGGCAGGAAGTTGGCGACGGTGGCGCGGCCGGCGAACTGATCGTACGAGGAGTGCAGGAACCGCTCGATCGTCTCCACCCCGAACGTCCCCACGAAGTCGCGGCCGAGGCGGGTGGCCGCGTGCTTGAGCGCGACTTGCTGATCGAGGGTGATGTCGCGGCGGCGATAGGTCTGCGTCATCTCGAACCTCCAGTCATGACTCGGGGCGCAGGCGGGGCGCCAGGTCGTTCACCCGCCGGGTCAGTTCCGCGTAGGCGGCATCAAAGGCGGCCGGGCCGCCGGTGCGAGCC
This sequence comes from Jatrophihabitantaceae bacterium, assembly GCA_036506155.1. GTDB lineage: Bacteria > Actinomycetota > Actinomycetes > Mycobacteriales > Jatrophihabitantaceae > DASXRA01. Next base: position 552 of record DASXSF010000037.1, on the reverse strand, counting down.
GGGTCGGGCACCGACCAGTGCAGATCGGCACGCTGGCCGAGTTCTTCGTGGGCGAGATCGCACACGGTCACCACCAAGTCGCCCGCATCGGCGACGTCGTCGATCAGACGCGGGCGAAGCCGGCGCAATGGCAGGTGATGACGCTCCGCCGCGGCGATCGCGCGGGGGTCGACCCGCTGCGCCGGGTGCGTGCCGCCCGACGCGGCCGGCACCGGGCTGGCCCGGCGCCACAGGGCGGCGGCAAGCTGCGAGCGGGCCGAGTTCGCGGTGCACACGAACACCACCCGCTCCGTGGGGCGCAGTGGGGGCGGGGTGAGCTCGTCGAGGGTGGCGGACACGAGGCGCACGTAAGAGCGGCGCTTGTCCCCCTCCGAGCGCGTCCGCGTGATCAGCCCTTCGCCTTGCAGGACGTGCAGGTGGTGGGCGAGCAGGTTGGACGGCATGGCCAGCATGGCTGCGAGTTCGGACGGGGAGGCATCGCTGACCGACAGCGTGTCGACGATGCGCAGCCGCCCGGGGTCGGACAGCGCGGCGTGCAGCGCCGCGCGCCGC
>DASXSF010000036.1:0-44284 GCA_036506155.1 Jatrophihabitantaceae bacterium | reverse complement strand
CTCCCTCCCGAGTGCGCAGACCGATGCCCGCAGCGCCGACCAGCGCCGCGCCGACGCGCTCGTCGACGTGTTCACCCGGGTATTAGGCGACCCGGCCCTGCCCGAGCAGCACGGGCAGCGCCCCGCGATCAACGTCACCGTACGGGCCCATCACCGCCGCCCTCGCCCGCCGTATTGCCGCGGACAAGTCGGGCACCTGGCGGCGGCTGGTCACCGATGACACCGGCCAGCTCCTCGACTACGGCCGGCGCACCTACCGGCCACCCGCGAACTTGACCGACCACGTCATCGCCCGCGACCACACCTGCCGATTCCCCGGCTGCCGACGCCCAGCCAGGCTGTGCGACCTCGACCACGCCGAGCCCTGGGGCAACGGCGGTGAGACGAACGGCGCGAACGTCGCGGCCGTTTGCAGCAGACACCACAACGCCAAGCACGATGCCGGCTGGCGGGTCAAACGACGACAAGACGGCACGAGCACATGGACCGGTCCAACAGGTCACACCTACGTCCGGCCACCCGACGACGGATAACAAGCCGCTCTGAAGGTGCTCTACGTCGCCGTACGCAACCTCGACGAGGTCTGCAGCCCCGAAGTCGGGACTAGCGGCTCGGGCTGGAAGGAAGCTCTCCAAGCGTTCACGATCTAGTTCGGGGGATGGATCCTCACCATGACCGCCACGATCACCTACAAAGACAGTCTGACGCTCCCTAGCGGCGACGACCCAAGACGGGACCCGACGTTGGCCGTGCCTCTCAGTGCGCGGGGATGCCGCTGATGAGCCAGCGCAGCGCATTGACGATCAGCTCGTCGGGGACGCGGTCGGGGTCGATGCGGCGCTGCCGTAGCAGTCCTTGCACGAGGGCGAGGACGATGACGGTGACGTCGCGCGGGGAGACGTCCGGGTCGGCCCGGCGAGCGGCGAGCAGGTCGGCGAAGATCGGTTCGAGGGCGTCGAGTCGCCCGCCGATCTGTGTGGCGAGCGCAGCGCGCGTGTCGGGGTTGCGCACCGCGTAGAGCCAGAATTCGGTCTGTAGCGCACTGTCTGTGCTCTCGCGCCCGGTGAACTCGGCGAGCAAGTTCGGTAGCGACTCCAGCGGGTCGGTGCGGTCGGCCGCTGCGGCACGCAGGGCGTCGACGATCCGGCCGGTCCGACGGGCGCGGCGAGCCGAGAGCAGTTCCAGGAACAGCTGCTGCTTACTGCTGAAGTGTGCGTAGAGCGCGCCGATCGTGTAGCCCGCGGTCGCGGCGATCTCCTCGACGGAGGCGGCGGCGTATCCCTTGCGGGCGAAGACGTCCTCGGCTGCGGCGAGCAACCGCTCTCGCGTGACGGCCTTGGCCTCGGCCCGGGTGCGGCGCCGCGGGCGCGGCCGAGTCGCGTCGCCGTCACGCGCCGGCACAGCTTCTCCACATAGTGATGATTATTCTAGTAGTCATCACTATGTAAGTGGTGGAGGTCGAGAGATGCGCGCGGATATGGGCGTCGCGGTCGGACGGGTGATCCCGCGGGGTGGCCACGGCCTGCGGCTGCTCGCCGGGTTGCTGATCCTCATCGCCATCGTCGGCCTGGCAGTGCTGCTGGTGCGGGCGGTTCGGCGCCGCCGCGGACGGCGGCCGGTCGGCGGCCCTCCCCGCCATCGGCACAGCCGAGAGTCCCGCGAGCGAGCGGCCCGCGAGCAGATGGCGGGACTATCAGACTCCGGTCGCTGTCCAAGCGCTACGGCGCGAAAGTCGCCGTCGACCGGCTGACCTTCGACGTACTGCCCGGGCCGGGTCACCGGGTTCCTGGGCCCGAACGGCGCGGGCAAATCCACGACCATGCGAGTGATCATGGGCCTGGACGCCCCGACGGCCGGTACGGCCACGGTGAACGGCCACCGCTACCACGATCTGTCCTGGCCACTGCGCGAGGTCGGCGCGTTGCTGGAGGCACGCGCCATCCACCCTGGTCGCAGCGCCCACGCGCACGTGTGGATGCTGGCGCAGACCAACGACATTCCACGTCGCCGGGTGGACGAGGTGCTCGAACTGGTCGGGCTCTCCGACGTGGCACACCAACGAGCCGAGCAGTTCTCGCTCGGCATGGGCCAGCGGCTGGGCATCGCGGCCGCCTTGCTGGGCGACCCCGGGGTGCTGCTGTTCGACGAGCCGGTGAACGGCCTGGACACCGACGGGATCCGCTGGGTGCGCCAATTGCTGCGCGAACTCGCCGACGGGGGCCGGACCGTGCTCGTATCCAGCCACCTCATGAACGAGGTGGCCATGACCGCCGACCACGTCATCGTGATCGCCAAGGGCGGGCTCGTCGCAGACCTTCCGACCGGCGACTTCACGTCGCGCTACACGCGCAGCGCCGTTCGGGTGCGCAGCCGGTACCTGGACCGCCTCGTCCCGGCCCTTACTGCCGCAGGGCGAGCACCTGGCCCGAGGCCGACGGCTCGGTGACCGTGTCGGGGCTCGACCCTGCGGACGTCGGCGAGGTCGCGTGCCGGGAATCGATCGCGCTCTCCGAGACGTCGCCGCACACCGCCACCCTCGAGGAGGCGTTCATCGAATCAACCGAAAGCGCGCTGGAGTTCCGCGGTGGCCGTCCGCTGACCGGCGCGGCGCCCGGACCAGCCTCGCACGACAGGGAGTCACCACGATGACCAGCGCCACCTTCGCCGCGAGCCACCGTGGTCACTACGGGCTGCGGGGGATCATCGCGTCGGAATGGACGAAGCTGCGCTCGGTGCGTTCCACCGTGTGGACTCTGCTGATCACGGTGGTGGCCGGGATCGGCATCAGCGCGATCATCACGTCCGCTACCGCGTCCCGGTGGGCGGACCGCTCCCCGGCTGATCAGGCGACCTTCGACCCGCCATCGGCGTGCTCGCCGTCCTGGTGATCAGCGCCGAGTACAGCACCGGGACGATCCGGGCCGCGCTCGCCGCTGTTCCCCGGCGCCCGCTCGTGCTGTCGGCGAAGGTCCTGGTGTTCGGCGTCCTCGTCGTCCTGACGGGCGAAGTCAGCTCGTTCGCCGCGTTCCGGGTGGGGCAGGAGATCCTCTCCGGCCACACGCCTACCGCTTCACTAGCCGACCCGGACGTCGCGCGAGCCGTGGTCAGCGGCGGGTTCTACGTCACCGCGCTCGGGCTGCTCGGCCTGGGTATGGCAGCGATCATCCGGCACACCGCCGCTGCCATCAGCACGTTCGTCGGCGTGCCGTTCATCCTGCCTGTGATCACCGCGGTGCTGCCCAGTTCCCAGCCCGACGATGTAGGGCGCTTCCTGCCCGCGAACATCGGCACGGTGATGATCTCCGCCCACCATCACGACACGAACGCGTTCGGTCCCTGGCCGAGCTTCGCGATTCTGGCCGGCGACGCTGCCGCGGCCCTCGCGGCGGGAGGCATACTCCTCAGCCGCCGCGACGCCTAGTGCAGCGGGGGGACGCGCGACCAGTCAACGATGGTCACGACGCCAGCGGTAGCTGCACGTCGGCCGCGTAGTGCAGTTGGAAGTCGAACTCGGTGACGGCGATCGCCACCGCTGACTGGCCGACGGTCACCTCCCGGATATGGAGCAACCAGTCGTACTGCCGCACGATGTCGCCCGGGTGGAGGTCGCAGGCCTTCACTCGTCGTTCGGTTATGAGGTTCTGCATGGCTGCCTCCCCGACCCGCGCCGTTCAGTCGACTCTCTTGTGGAGCGTCGAGTCACCGATCTGATGCGTTGCCCGGGGTGATCAGGCCTGATTCGTAGGCGATAACGACCGCCTGGGTGCGATCGCGGAGCCCGAGCTTGGTCAGCACGCGGCTTACGTGGGTCTTGACGGTTTCTTCGGTGACGACCAGGCGGACGGCGATCTCGGCGTTCGACAGTCCCGCGGCGATCAGGCGCAGCACCTGCGTCTCGCGGGGCGTGAGCGCACCGAGCGTGCCCGTCGCCGGTGCATTTGGCCCGGCGCGCTGGTGGGCGAACTCGGTGATGAGCCGGCGCGTGACCGTTGGGGCAAGTAACGCCTGCCCGCCGTCGATGACCCGGACGGCATCGAAGAGCCGTTCGGCGGTGACGTCCTTGAGGAGGAAACCGCTGGCACCCGCGCGCAACGCGTCGTATACGTACTCGTCGAGATCGAACGTGGTGAGGATGAGCACCCGCGGGCGGCCCTGCGCGGCGCTGGTGATTGCCCGCGTTGCCTGGATGCCATCGGTGCCGGGCATGCGAACGTCCATCAGCACGACGTCTGGGTCGACTTCGCGGCACGTCCGCACCGCCTCCGCGCCGTCGGCGGCGGTGGCGACGACCGTGAAGTCGGGCTGGGTGTCGAGCAATTCGGCGAAGCCGGCGCGGACCACCTCGTGGTCATCGGCGACGACGATGCGGATCATCGGGAGATCTCCGCCTTGGTCGGCAGCAGCGCGTCGACGACGAAGCCGCCGCCGGGGCCAGGGCCGGTATGCAATTGGCCGCCGACGGCCGCCGCGCGTTCGCGCATACCGAGCAACCCGTTTCCGGCGACGGAGGCCGCGGTCGGCGGGCCCGGGCCGTTGTCACGGATCCGCAGGTGCAGGGCGTCGTCGCAGTAGTGCAGTTCGACGTCGACGGCGGCGCCCGGGGCATGGCGGCGGGCGTTGGTCAGTGCCTCCTGGACGATGCGATATGCGGCGAGTTCGACACCGGGGTCCAGCGTGGCCGGCAGGCCGTGGAGGATCAGCCGGGTGCCGGCCCTGGTCGCGTCGCGCGCATCGTCGAGCAGGTCGTTCAGCTGAGCCAGCCCGGGTTGAGGCTGCCGCTCGGCCGCGCCGTCTGTGTCTTCGCGCAGCACACCGAGCAGCCGCCGCATCTCGGTGAGCCCGGCGCGCGCGGTGCCGCCGATCGCGGACAGTCGCTGCGCGCCGGCGGCGGAAAGCCCGGGTGTCGTCAGACGCGCGGTCTCGGCCTGCACGGCGATCATGGAGATGTGGTGCGCCACCACGTCGTGCAACTCCCGTGCAATGCGCGCACGTTCCCCGCGCGCGGTGTGGTCGACCAGGGAAGTGGCGATGGCCTGCCGCGCGGCATCGCGCTCGACGGCGTCGTGGTGTGCCCGGTGTGCCATGCCGGCCCAGGCGGCGGCCGGCGCCAGGCCGGCAAGCAGGATGGTCAGCACTCCGGCTTCGGATGTCGTGGGCCGTGGGCCGGCGAGGGCGAGTACGAGGAACGGCAGCGCGAGTACCGCCGCTGGTAGCTGCGCGCCGACCCGTCCCAGGGCGTAGAGGGCGATCAGCTGCGCAGCCAGGGCGGCCACGGTGAGCGTGTGGAAGGCCGCGAGCGAGATCACGTTCGCCGCGCAGATCGCCGCGGCGGCGGCAACCGGGCCGAGCACGCCCAGCGGCACCGTGCCGGCGAGGGCGAGCAGGCACACTCCCAGCGCGGTCTGGGGGCTCAGGCCGACAACGGCGGCGCGCACGCTCGCCTCGGTCACCGCGGCCAGCCCCAGCACGGCCGCTGCGACCCATCCGCGCGGCCACGACCCCATGCCGGTCATTGTCGTCGTCCGCAGCGACGTGGGCGTCCCTCGCGCGAGGGACGCCGGAGATGGCTCTGCGGAGTGACGACGCGACGCAAGGCGCTGCCTAGCGTCTGAGACATGAGCGTGAGTATCGAGGTCAGCGGACTGCGTAAGCGGTTCGGATCGACTCTGGCCCTGGACGGCCTGTCGTTCACCGTCCCGGCCGGGCAGGTCTGTGGCTTCGTCGGACCCAACGGCGCCGGCAAGTCGACGACCATGCGGGTGATTCTCGGCCTCGACGCATCGGATGCGGGTACCGCGACCATCGGCGGACGGCCGTACCGCAGCCTGCCCAATCCGCTGCGGCATGTGGGCTCGTTGTTGGACGCCGGCGCACTGCAGCCTGCCCGCAGCGGCCGCAACCATCTGCTGTGGCTGGCGCACTCGCAAGGCCTCGGGGCCAGGCGGGTGGACGAGGTGATCGAACGGGCAGGGCTGCGGTCCGCGGCTGGGCGCAAGGCCGGTGGTTACTCGCTGGGGATGCGGCAGCGGCTCGGGATTGCCGCCGCGCTGCTCGGCGACCCGCCGGTGCTGATGTTCGACGAACCGTTCAACGGCATGGATCCCGAGGGCATCGTGTGGATGCGGGGCTTCCTGCGCGCGCTGGCCGCAGAGGGCCGTGCCGTACTGGTGTCCAGTCATCTGATGAGCGAACTGCAAGACACTGCGATGCATCTGCTCGTGATCGGGCGGGGCCGCGTCGTCGCCGACACCAGCGTGGCGGAGCTGATCGCGGCCGCGTCCGGTGGCCGGGTCCGGTTGCGCACCGCCTCGCGCACCGAGGCGATGACCGTGCTCGCACACGCCGGAGCCACGGTCGCCGCCACCGGCCGCGACACGCTGACTGTCTCCGGGCTCGAGGCGGGACGCGTCGTGGAGCTGCTCAGCGACAGCGCGGTGCCGTTCAGCGAGGTGGCCGCGCATACCGCAAGCCTCGAGGAGGCCTACATGGAGCTCACCCGTGACGAGGTCGTGTTCCGCGCCGCCGAGGGCGTTCGATGAGCGCGTACCAGTCGACGCTGCCGCTCGGGCGGGACGGTTTCGCACAGTTGCTGCGGGCGGAATGGACCAAGCTGCGCACGGTACGCGGGTGGGTGATCGGCCTGCTCGTCGCAGCAGTGGTAACGGTGGCGGTCGGCGTGCTCGCCGCGGCGGCCAGCCACGCATCGGCCTGCGTCCTCAGAGTCGGCGCCGCGCAGCCGGTCTGCCATGCCATTCCGGCCCCGCCGACGGGACCGGGCGGCGAGCCGGTGTCCGACAACTTCTACTTCGTGCACCAGCCCTTGACGGGCGACGGCAGCATCACCGCCCGGGTGGACTCGCTGACCGGTCTCATCACGTCCGGCGACGCCTCACCCGACCAGGCGCTGGCCGGCGCCCGTCCCGGAGTGCAGCCGTGGTCGAAGGCCGGGTTGATCATCAAGGCGAACACCACCCAGGGCTCGGCATACGCGGCGATCATGCTCACGGGTGGGCACGGGGTGCGCTGGCAGTACAACTACACGCATGATGTCGCCGGTGCGCCCGGCGCGGCACCGCGCTGGCTGCGGCTCACCCGGGCCGGCGACACGGTCACCGGATACGACTCGCTCGACGGCACGCACTGGACCCGCGTCGGCAGCGCGCGCCTGTCCGGTTTGCCGGCCACCGTGCCGGCCGGGTTGTTCGCCGCCTCCCCGGACTACCAGGAGATCAGCTCGCACGTCGGCGGATCGAGCGGGACGATTGACCAGACCCAGGCCACCGCGCACTTCGACCAGATCAACGCCCCAACCGGCGCCTGGACCGGCACCGCGATCGGTGCCGGGGGGTTCGCGCGCAGTGACACGCTCAGCGGGTTCTCCCGGTCCGGCGACACGCTGACGGTGCGCGGGTCCGGCGATATTGCGCCCGCCGTGGGCGGCGATCCATCTCCCGCCCGGGGCCTGGACCGCACGCTTGTGGGGACGTTCGCCGGGCTGATCGCACTGATCGTCGTGGCGGCCCTGTTCATAACCGCGGAATATCGGCGCGGGCTGATCCGCACCACGCTGGCCGCCAGCCCGCGCCGCGGCCGGGTGCTCGCCGCCAAGGCCGTCGTGGTCGGCGCCGTCGCGTTCGTCGCAGGGCTCGCCGCGGCGGCAGTCGCCATCCCGCTCGGACAACACGTCCTACGTAGCAACGGCAACTACATCTACCCGGTCAGCGCGTCCACCGAAGTGCGCATGATCGTCGGCACGGCGGCGCTGCTCGCTGTCACCGCCATCGCGGCACTGGCAGTCGGCACGATGCTTCGCCGCGGCGCCGGCGCGGTCGCCGCCGTCATTGTGGCGGTCGTGCTGCCGTACATCCTGGCGGTCGCCTCGGTGCTGCCCACGAGCGCCGGCCAGTGGCTGCTGCGTGTCACTCCGGCCGCTGCGTTCGCCGTCCAGCAAAGCCTGATCCAGTACCCGCAGGTCAGCGGCCAGTACACACCGACCAACGGCTACTACCCCCTCTCGCCGTGGGCAGGCTTGGCCGTTCTGTGCGGCTACACCGCGATCGCGTTGGGCGCGGCCGCCTACGTGCTGAACCGGCGCGACGCATGAGGGATGCCTTGCACGCCGAGTGGACCAAGCTGCGTACGACGTCCGGTCCGGCATTGCTGATCGTCGCCGCGGTCGCCCTGACGGTGGCGGTGAGCGCGGCGGTCGCGGCCGGCGTGAGCTACACCGCCGGCACCAGCCAGGATCTCGCCAAGATCAGCCTCACCGGCATCTATCTCGGCCAAGCAGTGATCGCAATCTTTGCGGTGCTCGCGGTCAGCGCCGAGTACAGCACCGGGATGATCCGCACGACCCTCACCGCGATGCCCCGCCGGAGCACTTTGCTTGCCGCCAAGGCAATTGTGATTACGACACTGGTGCTCGCCGCGGGCTCGCTCGCCGTGCTCGCCTGCGTGCTCGCCGGTCGGCTGTTGCTGCAGGGCAACGGCTTCACCCCGGCGCATGGCTACCGAGTGCTCTCCCTGGCCGAGGCGTCGACGCTGCGCGCTGCCGGCGGTTCCGTCCTTTACCTCGTCCTGATCGCGCTGCTCAGCCTCGGGATCGCGCTTGCCCTGCGGGACTCCGCGACGGCTATCGGCGTCGTGCTGGCACTGCTCTACCTCTTCCCGATCGTCGCCGCCGCGGTAAGCAACATCCACTGGTGGCGGCACCTCCAGCAGATCGGCCCGATGACCGCCGGCCTGGCCATCCAGACCACGACCGGCGTCGACCGGTTGCCGATCGGCCCATGGGCCGGGCTCGGCGTGCTCGCCTGCTGGGCTACTGGAGCGATGCTCATCGGGGCCCTGTCCTTGCAGCTGCGCGACGCCTGACGCCGGACGTTACAAGACACGCTGTATCGCAGTTAAACGCACTGTTCTGACACGGTCGAGCGAGTGCCAAACCTCCGGGAGGCGACCATCGAGGCGCACCGCCGGGAAGTGCGCGATGCCATCTTGGACACCACGGTGGCGTTGGTGAACGAACACGGGTTGTTGTCAGTGACGATGTCGCAGGTCGCCGAGCAGACCGGTATCGGCCGAGCCACGCTGTACAAGTACTTCCCGGACGTGGAAGCGATCCTGCTGGCCTGGCACGAACGCAACATCACGATGCACCTCGGACACCTCGGCCGGCTCGCCCGCCAGCCGCGCAGCAGCCCGTGGGCTCGCCTCGTAGCCGTGCTCGAGGCCTACGCGCTCATCCGGCAGCAACATCCGCACGACGGCGAACTCGCAGCGCTCGTCCATCGACCTGAGAACCTGGCCCGGCCACAGCAGCGGGTCGTCGAGTTCGTCCGACCGCTGATCGCCGGGGCGGCGAAGACCGGCGATGCCCGCGACGATGTCGCCGCGGACGAGCTCGCCCAATACTGCGTGCACGCCCTGGGTGCTGCCACAGGGCTGCGCAGCAAGGCCGCGGTGCGCCGCCTAGCACCGGGCACGCATGCATCCCGGCGCGTCGCCCGCAGGCCGCGAGGTACAGGTCCACGCCGAGTGGACCGACACGCGTGGCCGGCTCACGTTCACCCCGTGGGGCGAATGCACGCTCACGGCCGACGCCGCTACGCTCCGCCTCCGCATCGACGCCCGCGACGACACCGGCCTGCGTAACATCCGAGACGCCCTCACCGCGGACGTCCATCGTGTCGGCCGTCGTGACAACCTCACTCTGACGTGGCGGCTCTGAGGTTCTCGAACCGCACCTCGGTACGGGTGCGTCAGGTGCTGGAGTGCTGCACCGTGGCGTAGAGGCCGTAGATCGCAAACGCCGAGGCACCGATCGCCAGCATCCAGGCCGGAAGCGGGCGATGCCTGCGGGCCGCGGCGAAGCGCGGGTAGACGGCGAAGACGACCAGTTGGCTGAGCCACAGCGCGATGAGTGACGGTTTGAGCAGGTCCTCGTAGAAGCGCTCTGGGTTGATCAGGCTGAGGGGCGCGCTGCCGACGAGCACCACGGCGAGCACACCGATGATGGGCCGCAGCGGACGATCGGTAACCGCGTGCAGCACCCGGCTCAGCGCCACGTACTCGACGAGCATGAGGCCGGCCGTGCTGACCGCGACCCCGATGCCGATCGCAACGGCGAGCGAGTGTCCGGAGAACACCTCCGCAATGGACATGCCGGGGATGGGAGCGTGCGCGAACGCGGGATTGGCAGCGATCGGGAACACCGCGGCTACCACGCCGACGGCGGTGAGCAGGAATCCCGCGGTCAGCACGCGGGGCACGGTCCGGAACGGGCGCACCACTTCGCCGCCGAGAAACAGCGGCAGGCTGCCGCAGACGTACAGCAAGGCTGTCTGTGCGGTCGCCGTGGCGACGGCTCCAGCAGGGGCGTGAACCGCGAAGGACGAAGCCGGCGCGTCGTGGCCGACGGTGACCGCGGCCAGCACGGCTAGCAACACCATTTGCCCGGCGGCCACCGCGCCGATCACGGCGAGCGTGATCGCCCGGCCGGCGAGCATGATCACCGCGAGGGCGACCGGGATAGCTATCTCCAGCGCCGGCTGGTACCGATGGACACCGGGCAGCACCACGGGCAAGGTGTCGTAGACGATCGAGGCGGTCGTGTAGGCCAGGTAGAGCACGTAGCTGGCAATCCACAGCCCGGCCTGTGCGAGCCCCACCCGCGGCCCTGCCGCTGCTACGACAAAGCCGTAGAGCCCCCCGGACGTCGCTACGTGGCGGGAGTAGCGCAGCCACACCAGCAGCGGCACCGCGAAGACCACGGCGGCGGCAACCATTGCGAACCCCGCCGATGCGCTCGCGTCGGTAAGGATGCTGGGCGCATACAGCGCCGCCAGGGCAAGAGGCCCGCCGAACGATGCGATCACGACGCCCAGGAAGGGCAGCGTCCTTACAGGCGGCGCTTCACCGGCGTCAGGCAGTGTCGCCGGCGGCTTCAGAGTCGCCCGCTGTGCCATGGGATCGGCAGCTTACGCCCAGCCGCCTCCACCCCCGCCGCCGGAGGAACTGGAGGAGCCGCCCGGTGCCGACGACGATGCTCCGCCGGAGCCGGTGATCGGCTGTCCGGACGGCGCGACCAGCCACCACTTGCCGCCGAAGTTGTTGAATCCCTGGCCGTTCGTTTGGCCGGCCTTGGTGTCCTCCTTGAAGTAGTACAGGGGATGCCCGTCGTACGTGACCTGCTTCGACCCGTCCGAACGGGTGATCGTTCCCAGCATGCTGGCCTGCGCGCCACTCATCGCGGTGGCTGACGCGCCGGTCAGCGGTGGCCAGAAGCTGGCGCACCCGCCTGAGCAGTTGGACTTGCCGGCGCTGTCCGCGGCGAACACGTACAGGGTGCGCCCGGACGCGTCGGTCAGGTACGCGCCCATCGGGCCGCTGTGCGTCTCTATGCTGACCGCGCTGGCGCTGCCGGCGCTCGACGCTCCGGCACCGCTGGTGGTGCTCGACCCGCCGCTTCCCGACTTGGTCGAACTGCTGCACGCTGCGGCGAGCACCGCTGCTGTCACAAGCACACCCGTGAGCCGCGCACCCGCCTTCATTCGCTCCGAAACCGCGATCACGGTGGTCATCTCCCTCAATTACTCGTCCCGCCCCATCGCGGGTTCATCCGTCATCACGACTTCGCACTGTCGCGGGTTCACGTGCACCTTGGCTGGAGGGGGTACGCCACAGCCAGCTCATAGAAACGGCAACGATGCCGAAAGCGATCGCGGCAATCTCAACCCCTTCGGCCAGCACCTGCGCCGAGCCGGTCGCGCTTTCCCGGAACCCGAACAGCCCAACCTTCACCGACAGCCAGAACGCGGTCAAGGTCGCCGCTCCGAAAGCGACGGCGGCCAGCGCCGGTAGCCAATGCCGCCACGACACGACCAGAACCCCGATTAGGAGCCCAGCGATCACATTGAGCAGGAACAGCGGCCCGATGATGTGAATCCAGCGAAAACCCTCGAGGTCCCATAGGTCAAGGTGGACTGCTGCGGATACCAGTACCCCGGCCGCGGCCAGGCCACGAGCGACATCGAGTGCAGCGCCCTTACGCCCGAGTACGGTCACCGGCGTCAGCGATCGTGCCGACAGTTCCGCGATCATCCGGATCGCCTCCCCATTCGGGGCTACGCCGAGTAGCACGCGCAGCGACGAACATCGGTTCATCGCGGGCCGCGCCCGAGACGCTGGCCACGCCGGAGGTGACGCGGGCCGCAGTGCGCCCGCGGAGGGTCGTGCTTCGTGCCCGCCGCTAGTCTCGGACGCCATGACGACGTTGCGGCAATGGTGGAGCCGAGTGCGCGGGGTGCGCCTGACTCGCCGCAGCGGCATCGTCGCTGCCGCGAGCGCAGCCGTAGCCGTCGCCTTGGTGACGGTGCTGGCCGTCGTCGCTACCTCGGGCGGGCACCGCAAGGAGCTGGCCGGGGCGCCGGCCGCGACGCCGACCCGGACGCCGATTCACACCCAGGCGCCGCCGAAGCACCCCAAACCCAAGCGCCCCAAGCCCAAGCCCAAGCCGAAGCCGATCAATCCGTTGACGGGGGGCGTGCCGTCGCCCCGTTCGGTGGTTGCGGTCAAGATCGATGACACCGGAGCCGGGCGGCCGCAGCGAGCAATCGACAAGGCGGACATCGTCTACATCGAGCAGGCCGAGGGCGGCCTGACCCGGCTGCTCGCGGTCTACAACACCACACTGCCGACCGTGGAACCTGTGCGCAGCACGCGCGCTGGGGACGAGGCCTTGGCAATGCAGTTCGGGCCGATCGACTACGTGGCCTCCGGCGGGTCGGGCGGCGAGTTGGCACCACTTGACAGGTCGCCACTGCGTGCCGACATCAACGACCGCGGCGGTCCGGGCTTCGCCCGGGATCCGACGCGGCCCATTCCGTACAACCTCACCGCCAACCTGGCCGTCGCCGCCGCGAAGCTGCATGGCCCGAAGGCGAAGGACATCGGGCTGACGTGGTCGGCGCAACCTGCCAACCGCGGGTCACGTCCCGGTGCCGCGATACGCACCATGGTCGGCGGCACGCCGGTGGCCTTCTTCTGGCGCGCCAAGCTGCATCGCTACGTCCGCGTGATCGACGGCACGGTCGTCCACGCGTCCGACGGCGCCCGCGTCGCGACGCCGAGCGTCGTCGTCCAGTTCTGTCGCGTCACCCTCTACCCCCAGGACATCGACTCGGCCGGCAACCCGGCTAAGTACACCCACACGATCGGCCGGGGGAAGGTAGTGGTGTTCCGCGACGGGCGCCGTATCGACGGGACCTGGACGCGGGCGTCGCGCAATGACGGCACGCACCTGAGGAATGCACACGGCAAGCCGATCGCCCTGGCACCAGGCGGGGCGTGGTTCGTCTTGGTCGCCACAGGCGCTCCGCTTTACTGACTCCGTTCAGTCACCCATCGCTCGCGGCCAGCCGCGCACGCCGGGCGCCGCAGCTGATGCAGTACCGGATCAGTGCGTCGTTGCCGCAGCCGAGCGTCGCGCACAGCCGCTCGCCGCGTCGGAGCACGCGAGCGTCCGCCGTCCGGCCCGCATAGAGCGCGTCCAGCAGCCGGCGGCCGTAGCGAAGCTCGCGGCGCAGTAGCTGATCGTCCGGGGAGTAGGGCACCGATCCGTCCCACCCGAGCACGGTCGCGTGCTCGAGGTACAGGTCTGCGAGCGCAGTCCTCGGCGTCCATCCGGAGTCCTCGACCGCGTCCTCCAACGCAGTCAGAAGCAGATAGAGGCGGGCCCAATCGGCCTGGCCGACGGAGTGCGGATCGATCACCGGAGGTCCTCCCTAGCTGGGCCGGAACTGCCGCTCGGTCCGATCAAACCGCGCCGGCCCAGCTGACGCGCGCGCACTGACTGGCACGTTTGTGCCGAGTGCACGAAGACGCCAGGTTGGCTGCTTGCGGGAGGTTAGCGTTATAACGATATTCAGAATGTCACACTTCGTGTACTGAGCGTTGATGTCCGGTTTTTTGTAATTTAGGGAGACTCCAGCGCGCCCAGACAAAGGGGGCTGCGGCGATGCTGGAAGCAGTGGGGCTCACCGCCATCGAGGAGCAGGTGTACCGCGCGCTGGTCAGGGCACGCTCGATGAGTCCGGCCGAAATCCGGCAGCGACTCGAACTTTCCAGTGAGCAGGCCGACGCGGCTTTCGGCAGCCTGGCTGCGAAGGGCCTCGTCACCTCCACGGCGGGGCCGTCGAAGCGGCTGGTCGTCACTCCGGTGGACGTTGCCGGGGAAGCGCTCCTGTTGCGCAGACTCCAGGAGCTCCAGACCGCCCGGCTCGAGTTCGTCAGGCTCGCCGATGAGTACCGGTCGGTGGGCGGCTCCAACTCTGTGGACGAGCTGATCGAGATCGCGCCCGCCGAAGCGGTTCCCACGCTGTTCGACCAGTTACAGCGTCAAGCCCAGTCCGAGGTGTGGATGATCACGGCACCGCCCTACGCCGTGCCGTCCGACAAGAACTCGGTGGAGATCGAACGCCTCGCCTGTGGCGTGGCCTATCTCGGGCTCTACACCCGCGAGGCGCTGGAGGAGCCGGGCGCGGTGGAGACCATTCGGCACTACGTCGACGCAGGCGAACAGGCACGGATGCTGCCTGGCCTCTCGATGAAGCTGGCGGTGTTCGACCGCAAGGTGGCCCTGGTCCCGGTCAGCCAGGGACCCGGCATGCCCGGCTCGTCGGACGGCCTGATCGTCCACGCCTGTTCGCTGCTGGACGCGCTCGTCGAGCTCTTCGAGCGGCTGTGGGTCTCGGCGATGCCGCTGGACCCGATGCTTTCGGGCACCACGTCGCAGAGTCCGGCACGGCCCACCCGGAGCCAGACGATCTCGCAACAGGAGTCGCAGCTCGTGACGCTCCTGCTCGCCGGCATGACCGATGACGCGATCGGCCGGCAGCTCGGCCTGGCGCGACGGACTGTGGTGCGCCGGGTCCATCAGCTCATGGCGCGCGCCAAGGCCGCCAACCGTCTCCAGCTGATCCTTCGAGCTGCACAGCTGGGCTGGGTCGACGTGACCAACTCCGCCCTGCCCGACGATCCGACGGAGCTGCCGGGCAGGCAGGTGCTGCCGTCACGCGGCGCCCGGGCTGATGCCGCGCCGCGACGACGCACAACCCCGCCAATCGTGCATCGCGATACTCCGCCGCTGACGGTCGTCGCCCGCTGAGCGTCTGAGTCCGCCCTTTCTGGATCGCTGCGACCTATCTGCGCCAACGGCACAGATGCCACCGACGTACCTGCGCCAACGGCACAGATGCCGCCTTGCGCGCGACCCCGGCACAGCTGACGCTTCGGCCATCACTCGTGGTGACCACGAGTGTCCAGACGTGTGGAGCGAGCCCATGGATGCATGGACAGCGCGGCGCAGGCCGATCCGCTTGCTTCTGACCCGGAGCCCGGAACCCCGCCGTCCCTCCCCTTACAGCAAAGGAGAGTCAGCGTGAAACAGCCACGTTGGACAACGCGTACCGGGAGGAGGCCTATCGCGCTCGTCACCCTTGTCGTGGGCGCGGTCGTCCTTGCCCTTTCCGCTGGAGTCGGCCCCGCGGCAGCGTCAACCGTGTCGCCTGGCGGTTCGGCCGCGGCGACAACCAGCGGGAGTCAGACCGGCGCCATCGGGACCGTCACGGTCGGGCACTCGATCAAGAACGACGTGTCGGCGCCGCTGCGCAGTGTCGCGAAGCCGGCCACCGCGCAGTCCGCGGCCAAGTCGCTGCCGGTGCTGCCGCTCCCGACACATCAACAGGCGGCCCCGAGCCGCGCTGACACCGCCGTCCAGAGCCAGCTCGCGTCACCGAAGATGCCCGCGACGCAGCTGAACTTCGAGGGCGTCGACTACCCGGGCGTCGACTGCTTCTGCGCACCGCCGGACACGAACGGCGAGGTCGGTGACACGCAGTACGTCCAGATCGTGAACATGGGTCTGGAGGTCTTCGACAAGACCAACGGCAACTCGCTGCTCGGTCCCGTCGCGATCACGAGCCTGTGGAGCGGTTTCGGCGGCGCATGCGAGACGTCCGGGGAGGGCGACCCGGTAACGCTCTACGACCAGATCGCGAAGCGCTGGGTCGTCACCCAGTTCGCGCAATTCCCGCCGACCATCGAGTGCGTCGCCGTGTCGACCACGGACGACGCCACCGGCACGTGGAACCGGTATGCGTTCGACATCGGCAGCCAGTTCGGCGTCAACTTCTACGACTACCCGAAGCTTTCGGTGTGGCCGGATGCGTACTACATGAGCTTCAACGTCTTCGACGCGTCGGGCTCCTCGTTCCTCGGCCCGCAGCCGTTCGCGCTCGACCGTTCGGCGATGCTGGCCGGCCAGCCGGCGACGGTGGTCAGTACCGGCAAGCTCACTCCGAATGACGATCAGCTGATGCCGGCCGACCTGGACGGGTCGAACATGCCGCCCGCCGGTGCGCCGAACCCGTTCACCGAGATCGGGACGAACTCCACGTGGAAGATCTGGCGCTTCCACGTCGATTTCGCCAACCCCGGCAACTCGACCTTCACGCTTGCGGGCACACTGACGCCGGATCCGTTCCAGGTGATCTGCAGCGGCAGCGCCGGCGCGTGTGTGCCGCAGGCCGGGGTCCCGGATCTTCTCGACACGCTGGGCGACCGCAGCATGTTCCGCAGCGCCTACCGGCACTTTGCGGACGGACATGAGGCGTTGGTCGGCAACATGACCGTGCAGTCCAACGGCGTGGCGGGCATCCGCTGGTGGGAGATCGACAACGTCACCTCCGGGACGCCGAGCTTCGTGCAACAGAGCACCTATCAGCCCGACGACACGTGGCGCTGGATGGGGAGCGCGGCGATGGATGCCTCGGGTGACTTGGCGATCGGATTCAGTGCGTCGTCGTCCACGATCAACCCGCAGATCCGTTACGCGGGCCGGCTGGCCGGCGACCCGGCGAACACGCTGGCGCAGGGCGAGGCACACCTGTTCGACGGAACGGGCAGTCAGGAATTCGTCGTCCGCGGCCGCTGGGGCGACTATTCGGGCCTGACCGTCGACCCGAGTGACGACTGCACGTTCTGGTACACGAACGAGTACTACCAGACCACGAGCTCGTTTAACTGGCGGACCCGTATCGGCAACTTCAAGTTCCCGAACTGCACCGCGGGTCCGAGCGGCACGCTGGCCGGCACGGTCACCGACGCGAGCACCCACAACCCGATCACGGGCGCCGACGTGGACACTCAGTTCGGCAGCACCGTAACCGACAGCACGGGGCACTACTCGATCACGCTGCCGGTCGGCTCGTACAGCGTCAATTACTCGCGCTTCGGCTACGCCACCGACACCGAGAACGTCGCGATCAATGACGGCACTACGACCACGGAGAACGTGGCGCTGCAGCCGTCGCCGGCTGTGACTGTCAGCGGAACGATCACCGACGGCTCCGGTCACGGGTGGCCGCTGTACACCCGGATCTCCGTCGACGGTGACCCGGACGGGCCGTTCTTCACCGACCCGATCACCGGGAAGTACAGCATCCAGCTGCCGGCGAACGCCACCTACAACGTGACGTTCCAGTCGCAGTTGACGGGCTACCAGGCGTTGTCGCAGAGCGTCGCCGTCGGCGGGAGCGACACGACCCACGACGTAGCCATACCGGTGACCCCGGACTGCACGGCACCCGGCTACACCACCGGCTCGCCGTGCGTCGTCGTGCCCGGTGGGCTGGTCGAGGGCAACGTGTTCGACCTGAACACCGGCGCTGCCATCAACGGTGCGACGGTCACGAGCGTCGACAAGCCGACCGAGAAGACCACCACGTTCGCGACTCCGGACGACCCGAACAACCCTGACGGGTTCTACTGGTTGTTCTCGTCGCTGACCGGTTCGCACGCGTTCACCGCCAGCGTGGCCAAGCACTCGGACGACACGCAGACCGTCAACGTCACCGCCGACAGCGTCGTGCGGCAGGACTACAAGCTGCGGGCAGGTCACCTGACGATCTCGGCGAGCTCCATCACCTCGACGCAGGTGCTCGGCACGACCGCGACCAAGACGCTGTCGTTCCACAACGACGGGACGGGTCCGGCGCACGTCCAGGTGACCGGGTGCTGCGGGTCCTTCCAGCTGGCCAGTCCTTCCACTGCCGCCGGCCATTTCACGTGGATTGCGGCCCCACCGGATGACGGCATTGACATGACCGGGAACGCCCCTGGCTTCGACGAAGCGTTCCCATCAGAGGGGCGGTGGACGTCTGCCTCGGCCTCGGCCACGGATCCGACGATCCTCGTCTACTCCGACGACCCGTACCACCCGTCGCCGAACACGTACGTCGACCAGGCGCTCAAGCGCCTCGGGCTGTCGTACACAGCGTTCTACGACGGCAACTTCGCCGGATTCGAGAACGCGCTCACGAGCGGAACATGGGACGCTGTCGTCCTTGCGGACGACAACTTCATCCCGCCAAGCTCGACGCTGACCGCGTTGAACAACTATGTGGTCGGGGGCGGGAAGCTGGTCGTCGACAGCTGGACAGTCAGCACGAACCCGAGCCCGCTGTGGGCGACGGTCGGGTTCCAGCTGTCGTCCGTCGACAACGACCCGCCCGACCCGGTGCACTGGTGGGAGCCGGATCACCCGGTGTTCACCCACCCGGAGAGCGTGCCCGAGTTCACGCAGCTCCAGAGTGGCCGCTACGGGATCTACGGTCAACGCGGCGATCCGCTGGCCAACTTCGAGGCTCTGGCCGGCAGCACCTCGGCACCAGCAGCCGGCCAAGCCGCGCTGATCCTCGGCAACCAAGACCACACGATCTTCAAGGGCTTCACGGACGGCCAGAATGACGCCGATCTCGACGGGGACGGTGTAAAGGACGACGTCGAGCTCTGGGAGAACATGGTCTCGGGGGTCGTGCAGGGCTTCTCCGTGCCCTGGCTCGCCGTAAGCCCGGCGGAGTTCGACGTCCCGGTCGGGGTCACCGTCAGCACCACCGTCACGCTGTCGGCGATGACGGCCGACGGCGTTACGCAGCCGGGCACGGACTCGGCCCAGATTCTGGTCAGCACGAACACGCCGCAGTCGTTCAACCCGGTCGGGGTAACCATGAACGTGACGCCGCCGAACGGCTGGGGCAAGCTCGCGGGCACGCTGTCCGGGACCGACTGCAGCGGGAAGACCACCCGCTGAAGGGCGTGGTGTTCGCAACCGGCAAGGGCTACTCGTTCACGCTGAAGACGGACGCCAAGGGCAGCTACGCGTTCTGGGCACCGTCGTCGGGGAACCCGATCACGCTGACCGCGAGCGCGAGCGGGTGGATCGCCCAAAACCAGAAGGTGAACATCAGGATCGGAAAGACTACTACCGTCAACTTCACCCTCCGGCCGGTGACCTGTTAGCCGGTCGTAGCTCCAAGGTCGGGCCCGCCCTGCTTTCAGTGGGGCGGGCCCGCTCTTTCCCCAATTGCGCAAGGAATCCCCGCCCTAGGCGAGGGATTGTTGCGCAATCGCTTGACACTGGAGCACAGTCGACGCACCAGCAACCGAGCACGCGCGGCCGGCCGGCGGTGAGGGGGGCTTGCCCGCAGAGGGGAAGCGTGATGCAGGTTCCGGCTCCTGTGGAATATGAGCGGGCGACCAGTCTGAGCGATGCGATCGCCAGGTTGGAACGGCACGGTGACGGCGCACGGCTCGTCGCGGGCGGGCACAGCCTGCTGCCGATGATGAAGCTGCGCCTGGCGGTACCCGATGTCCTGATCGACATCAACGACGTCACGGAGCTGCGGCGGATCTGGGTCGACGGCGATGTCCTGCGTATCGGCGCGCTGGCGCGGCACGCCGACCTGCTCGCCTCGGCGATCATCGGCGAGCACTACCGCATCTTGCACGACGCGGAGCGCTTGATCGCCGACCCGGTGGTGCGCAACTGGGGCACGGTCGGGGGATCGTTGTGTCACGCCGACCCGGCCGAAGATCTCTCCGCCGCTTTCGGGGCGATCCGTGCCGAAGTGGTCGCGCGCGGTTCGGGCGGTGAGCGCGTCATTCCGGTGCGCCAGTTGGCCGCCGGTCCGTTCGAGACCGTGCTCGCCCCGGCAGAGGTTGTCACCGAGATCCGAGTGCCGCTCCGGCCCGGGACGGGCAGCGCGTACGTGAAGGTCGAGCGCCGCGCCGGCGACTACGCGGTTGCCGCCGCCGGCGCGCTTGTGCGTCTCGACGGCGACACGATCGCCGAGGTCGGCATCGGCCTCGCGGCGGTAGGCGCCCCGCACTCGGTTGCCGTGGCCGCCGAGCAGGCGATCGCGGGCCGGGCGGCCGACGACGAGACGCTCGATCTTGCCGCGACAGCGGCGGCCGACGAGTGCGCGCCGGTCGCCGATCAGCGCGGGCCGTCCGACTATAAGCGCGCCCTCGCCGGCGAACTCACCAGACGGGCGCTACGCACCGCCGTCGCCCGAGCACGGGGACAGGAGGTATGACGATGCAGGTGACGATGACCGTCAACGGCCAGCAGTACACCCGCGAGGTCGAGCCGCGGCTGCTGCTCGTGCACTTCCTGCGCGACGAGCTCGGGCTCACGGGCACGCACTGGGGCTGCGACACGTCCAACTGCGGAACCTGCGTCGTGCACGTCGACGGCGTCCCGGTGAAGAGCTGCACCATGCTGGCAGCGATGGCGAGCGGCCGCGAGGTACGCACCGTCGAGGGGCTGGAGTCCGGCGGCGAGCTCGACCCGGTGCAGCAGGGCTTTGTCAACGAGCACGGGCTCCAGTGCGGGTTCTGCACTCCGGCGATGATGATGACGGCCCGCTGGCTGCTGGATCACAACCCCGATCCGTCGCAAGCAGAGATTCGTGAGGCGATCTCCGGAACGTTCTGCCGCTGTACCGGCTACGAGAACATCGTGCGCGCGATCCGCTGGGCGGCTGAGCACCCCCGCGCTGCGGCAGAGGCAACCGTCGAGGAGCCCAAGGAGGCGCAACCGGCATGACCGCCACCGTTGAGGAACCGGCCGCCGTCGGATTCGGGCGCCGGCTGCGCAAGGAGGATCCCCGGTTTGTCCGCGGCAAGGGCACCTACATCGACGACATAGTGCTTCCGGGCATGCTCCACGGCGCGGTGCTGCGCAGCCCGTACGCCCACGCCCGCATCCGTTCGATCGACACCTCTGCCGCCGAGGCACAGCCGAAGGTGAAGGCCGTTATCACCGGGCAGCTGCTCGAGACGCTGAAGCTCGCATGGATTCCGTCGCTGTCGCACGACGTGGTGGCGGTGCTCGCGACCGACAAGGTGCGCTTCCAAGGGCAGGAGGTGGCCTTCGTCGTCGCGGAGGACCGGTATTCGGCGCGCGACGCGCTGGAGCTGATCGACGTCGACTACGAGCCGCTGCCGGCGGTGGTCGATGCGAAACGCGCGCTTTCCGCCGATGCGCCGGTGATTCGCGACGATCTGGACGGCAAGACCGACAACCACATCTTCGACTGGGAGGCTGGCGACAAGGCCGCTACGGATGCGGCATTCGCCACGGCTGACGTCGTGGTGGCACAGGACATCCTGTATCCGCGGACACATCCAGCCCCGCTGGAGACCTGCGGCGCCGTCGCCGACATGGACAAGGTCACCGGCAAGTTGACGGTCTACTGCACCAGCCAGGCACCGCATGCACACCGCACGATCTACGCGTTGGTGGCGGGCCTGCCGGAGCAGAAAATCCGCATCGTCAGCCCCGACATCGGCGGGGGGTTCGGCAACAAGGTCGGCATCTACCCGGGTTACGTGCTCGCCGTCGTCGGCTCGATCGTTACGGGACGTCCGGTCAAGTGGGTCGAGGACCGCGCCGAGAACCTGATGTCGACGTCGTTCGCCCGCGACTACCACATGCACACCGAGATCGCGGCGACGCGCGACGGGCGGATTCAAGCGGTGCGGGTCCACGTGCTCGCCGACCACGGCGCGTTCAACAACACCGCGCAGCCCTCGCAGTTCCCGGCCGGCTTCTTCCACATCTTTACCGGCAGCTACGACTATCCGGCCGCCCATTGCACGGTTACGGGCGTGTACACCAACAAGTGCCCGGGCGGGGTCGCGTATGCCTGCTCGTTCCGGATCACCGAAGCGGTGTACGCGATCGAGCGCATCGTCGACTGCTTGGCCGACGAGCTGCACATGGATCCAGCCGAGCTGCGGATGCGGAACCTGCTGCGTCCCGAGCAGTTCCCGTATACCACGCCGACGGGCTGGGAATACGACTCCGGCGACTATCCCCGAGCTCTGCGCACCGCGATGGACATCGCCGGCTATGAAGAGCTGCGCCGTGAGCAGGCGGAGAAACGCGAGCGCGGTGAGCTGATGGGCATCGGGGTCAGCTTCTTCACCGAAGGCGTTGGCGCCGGACCCCGAAGGAACATGGACATTCTCGGGCTAGGCATGGCCGACGGCGCCGAAGTGCGAATCCACCCGACCGGCAAGGGGGTCGTGCGCCTGTCGGTGCAGACGCAGGGGCAGGGGCACGAGACGACGTTCGCGCAGATCGTCTCCGAGCTGACCGGGATCCCGTCCGACGACATCGAGGTGCTGCACGGCGACACCGACAACACCCCGTTCGGGTTGGGCACCTACGGCAGCCGCTCCACGCCGGTGTCCGGTGCCGCGGTGGCCGTGGCCGCCCGGCGCGTCGTGGACAAGGCGCAGGTGATCGCCGCGGCGATGCTGGAGATCGCCCCGGACGATCTGGAATTCGATCGCGGCACGTTCGCGGTCAAGGGCAACCCGTCGGTATCCAAGACGATCCAGGAGGTGGCACTGGCCGCGCACGGCTCCTTGGAGCTGCCTGAAGGCGTCGAGGGGCACCTGGATGCCGAGTGCGTCTACAACCCGCCCAACCTCACTTATCCGTTCGGCGCGTACATCTGCGTGGTCGACGTCGACCCGGGAACCGGAGAGGTGAAGGTGCGCCGGTTCATCGCCGTCGACGACTGCGGGGTGCGGATCAACCCGATGATCGTCGAGGGGCAGATCCACGGCGGACTGGCCGACGGCATCGGCATGGCGCTGATGGAGGTGATCGCCTTCGACGAGGACGGCAACAACCTCGGCGGGTCGTTCATGGACTACCAGCTCCCCACCGCGCTGGAATGCCCGTCCTGGGAGCTCGGCGAGACGGTGACTCCGTCACCGCACCACCCCATAGGCGCGAAGGGTGTCGGAGAGTCCGCAACGGTCGGCTCGCCCGCGGCGGTGGTGAACGCGGTGATGGATGCCCTGAAGCCGTACGGGGTGCGGCACGCCGACATGCCGCTGACTCCGGCACAGGTATGGCGGACCATCAACGGCCGGCCGCTGCGCACCGACCTCGCGATCACGGACTGATGTTCGATGCCCGCGCGGCACGATCTGGCCTCGCGCGCGGCGGCCCTCACCGCGGCGGGCACCCCGTTCGTGTGGGCCACTGTCGTGCGTGCCGCCCGGCCCACCAGCGCCAAGCCGGGCGACTCGGCGATCGTGCTGGGTGACGGGCAACTCGACGGGTTCGTCGGAGGCGACTGCGCCGAGGCGACGGTGCGGGCCCAGGCGCTGGAGGTGCTCGCCGCGGGGGAGACGCGACTGCTGCGGATCGCTCCGGAGGACGGCCCCGGTGAGGACGGCGTCGTGCGCGTCCACAACCCGTGCCTGTCCGGCGGCACCCTGGACATCTTTCTCGAGCCGTCGGTCCCGCTGCCGCTGGTGCTCGTCTACGGCCAGGCGCCGATCGCCACCGCGCTGCTGCGCGCCGACCGCATGTTCGGCCAGCAGCTGCGCGCGCTCGCCACGGCGGAAACCCCGTTGCCAGAAGGGGTTTCCGCAGTGATCGTAGCTTCCCACGGCAACGATGAGGTTCCGGTGCTGAGCGCCGCGCTGCGAGCCGGCATCCCCTACGTAGGTCTCGTGGCCAGCCGCCGCCGCGGCCCCGCCGTACTCGCCGCGTTGCCGGTCGACGACGCGTTGCGCGCCCGCGTACACACCCCGGCCGGGCTGGACATCGGCGCGCACAGCCCGCCGGAGGTCGCACTGTCCATCCTTGCCGAGATCGTCGCCTCCCGCGCTCGTCCCGCCGCCGATGCCCGGCGACCCGCACAGCCCGTCACCGCGACCGCGGTCGATCCGGTTTGCGGCATGACCGTTGCGGCGGCCACCACGTCGCCCCATGCCGACACGCCCGACGGCATCGTCTACTTCTGCGGTTCCGGGTGCCGGGCCGCCTACCTCGACAACCCCGCCGCATACGCCACGGAGTCGTGAGCGTCGGCACCGCCGTCGGGCTGGTGCTCGCACTTGTCTCGACGGCGCTCACGAATCTCGCCTACCTGCGAGAGCACGATGCGGCGGCCGAGCTTCCGGTACTGTGCATGAGGCGGCCGCTGCACTCGGCGCGGCTGCTGCTCGAGGACCGCAGCTGGATGCTGGGCTTCGCGATGGAGTCGACCGGCTTCCTGTTGTACGCGGCCGCGCTGTCGTTGGCGTCACTGACGCTGGTCCAGAGCATCGCAGCGGGCGGGATCGGCGTGCTCGCCTATGGCTCCGCACGAATGGGGCACCGACAGCTCAGCAGGCGGGAGTTCTTCGGCGTTGTGATCTCGGTCGTCGGTCTGGGTGCGCTCGCCGTGTCGCTCGCCGGCGGAAGCGGCGAGGGCAGTGGCGGCGCCACGGGTCCGATCCTGATTTGGCTCGGGGTCACGGCCGGTGCCGCGGTCGCGGTGTTGTCACTGGGACACAGGGCGCTCGGCATAGCAGTGGCCAACGGGGTGGCCGGGGGACTGTTCTTCTCCATCGGTGACATCTCGACGAAGCTGGCCACCCAGGGCGGCGCGCGGGTCGGCTTCGTGCTGACGCTGATCCTCGGCTACACGCTCGGCACGGCGTTGCTCCAGGTCGGCTACCAGGCAGGCGGCGCGCTCACCGTCGCCGGCGTCGCCACGCTGCTGACGAACGCGCTGCCCATCGCGGCCGGCGCCCTCGTCCTCGACGAGCCGGTCCCGAGCGGGTTCCTCGGCGGCCTGCGCGTGCTCGCCTTCGCCGCCGTGGTCGCAGGCGCCGTGCTGCTCGCCCGGCCGCAGAAGCCCTCGGGAGCCCGGGCGGAGCGGCGCGCCTAGCCCGGTCGACGGGGTGCGGCAGGATTGCCCGCGTGGAGCTTGTGGGCATCGAGCAGATCCGGCGGGCAGGGGAGACCCTGGCCGGCGTGGCGGTGCGTACACCGCTGCTGCCGCAGTTGTGGGCGGATGCGGGGCGGCCGTTGTGGCTGAAGCCGGAGAGCCTGCAGCCGGTCGGTTCGTTCAAGATCCGTGGCGCGTACCACGCGATCGCCGCGTTGCCTGCCGAGGTCCGTTCCCGTGGCATCATCACGCACTCCAGCGGCAACCACGGCCAGGCAGTGGCCTACGCCGCGGCACGCCTCGGCGTCCCGGCCGTCGTGGTCATCCCGAGCGTGGCCCCTGCGGTCAAGGTCGATGCGGTCCGTCGGCTCGGCGCCGAATTGGTCATGGTCGAGAGCGCCGAGCGGTCGGAAGCCGCCGAGAAGCTGGCCGCCGAACGCGGCCTGACCCTGATCCCGCCGTTCGATCACCCGGACGTGATCGCCGGGCAAGGCAGCGTCGGCCTGGAGATCCTCGCCGATCTGCCCACAGTGGAGGTCATCCTCGTGCCGGTCGGCGGCGGTGGCCTGTCCTCCGGCGTCAGCACCGCCGTCAAGGCGATTCGGCCGCAGACGGCCGTCTACGGGGTAGAGCCCGAGGTGGCGCCGGACGCGCGCGATTCCTTCGAGGCCGGGCGCATCGTGCCGTACAGCGACGAGCAGCGCTACGCCACCATCGCCGACGGGATGCGCACCCAACTGTCCGAACTCACCCTCGCGCACCTGCGGGCCAACCTGGACGGCATCGTCACCGTCTCCGAAGACGCGATCCGCGCCGCAGTCGGCGTGCTCGCGCGCGACGCGAACCTGGTGGCCGAGCCGTCCGGTGCGACAACCGCTGCCGCCTACCTGTTCCACGCCGCGGCACTTCCGGCCGGACGAACCGTCGCTGTGATCTCGGGAGGCAACCTCGACCCAGCGCTGTTCGCCGAACTCGTCAGCCTCGGTTAGCAGGTGGCCGCCGTGGCACGTGCGCTCACGCAGTGCATTCGCTCGGACGGCGCGTCATCTCTCCGTTGCCAATGACACCTTTACGTCTTCTGGGAAACCCCTCCGAGGGTCTAGCGTCTTCCGCGGTTCGTGTTCCGACGGCTTGGGGGATCAAGGATGCGACTTCGCAGAAGTGCGGCGGCTGCAACCGTCGCGGCAACGGTGGCAGCGGGTGCGGCGGCCGTGTTGGCGGCCACGCCCACAGCGGGGGCGGCGCCGGCGCGCAGCAGTTCCTGCCAGCTCGGCAACGGCGTGCAACACGTAGTGAACATCGTCTTCGACAACGTGCACTTTTTCCGCGACAACCCGAACGTGCCTTCGGATCTGGAGCAGATGCCGCACCTGCTGAACTTCCTCAAGCAGAACGGCACAGTCCTGTCGAACGTGCACACGCCGATGATCGCGCACACCGCCGACGACAGCCTGACGATCTACACCGGGCTGTACGGCGATCGGCACGGCCAGCCCTTGTCCAACTCGTACAAGACCTACAACCCCGACGGGACGACCGACCCGGCAACCTCGTTCGCCTACTGGACCGCGCCGGTGTCCGACACGAAGAACCCGCCCACGGCCGGGCACGACACCACGCCGAGCATGGTCTACTCCGACACGGTGCCGGCCACGCCTGGTGCGACCGACCGGCAGACCCCGGCACCATGGGTGCCGTTCACCCGGGCCGGCTGCACGGTCGGCGATTTCTCGACCGCGAACATGGTGCTGGAGAACGTTCCGCGCGACCTGCCGGCGGTGTTCGGCCCGAACTCGCCCGAGGTCGCGCAAGCCAACGCGGACCCCGACCCGTTCAAAGACGCCGAGGTCGCCGACTACATCGGCGAGGCAGTGCACTGCGCCACGGGCGACACCTTCTGCGCGAACGCGCAGGCGGTGAAGTTCGGCCAGACGACGCCGAGCCCGAGTGCCGCTCCGGACAGCCTGCCGACCGAGCCGGGTGGCTACGACGGGTTCCAGGGATTGTTCGGCGCCAAGTACATCGCGCCACAACTCGGTGGGGGTAACCCGAACCTGACCCGCGGCGGCTACCAAATCACCAACGCGGCCGGCAACCTGGTCGACCTCAACGGCAACGAGATCCAGGAACCGTTCAGCCACAAGCCCGGATTCACCGGCTTCAGCCCGCTCGCGACCCAGACGCTGGCCTATCTGGCCGATATGCAGGAGAGCGGAGTCCCCGTCACGTACGGTTACATCTCCGACCTGCATGAGCGCAAGGCCGGCACGAGTGGATGCACGACGGCCACCGCCACGGCGAGTGGCCGGCCGGTCGGACCGGGCGACAGCTGCTACGTGAACAACGCCAAGGCGTACGACCAGGCGTTCGATACGTTCTTCAAGCGTCTCGCTGCCGACGGCATCACGCCGGCCAACACGGTGTTCATGATCGGCGCCGAGGAGAACGACCAGTTCGTGGGAGCCAACGTCGGCCGGGCCACCGAGCCAACGCCGGCTGGGTGCGACGGCGTCACCGTGGCCTGCCACTACGCCGTCGGTCAGATCGGCGAGCTGGCGGCGAACATCAAGGGCCTGCTCTCGACCACGGCGAGCAGCACGACCCCGTTCGACATCGAGCCACAGGGCGCGTCGATCTACGTGCACGGCCAGCCTGCAGCCGACGACCCGGCGGTGCGCCAGCTCGAACGCGACACCGCGGCGATGACGGGAAACAACCCATTCAGCGGGGTCAACGGCGAGAAGATCATCAAGTACCAGGCCGGCGCCCTGGAGCAGCGCATCCTCCACATGCAGACGGCTGATCCGTTGCGTACGCCGACGTACACGCTCTTCCCGATGCCTGACTACTTCTTCGGGACGTCCGGGGCAAACGTGGCCGTAAACCCCGCCTTCGCGTGGGACCACGGCTACTACAGCCCGAACATCGACATCACCTGGGCGGGTGTCGTGGGTCCGGGTGCCGCGGCCAACGGCGTGGACGGTCCGGACCCATCCGGCGGCAACGAGTCGCACGACCCGAACTCGCTGAACACGGTTCCGGACGCGAGCAAGGTCGGCACCTGGGTCGAGGAGACCGACCTGCGGCCCACGCTGCTCAACCTGGCCGGCCTGCACGACGACTACCAGACCGACGGCCGGGTGATCAGCCAGGTATTGGCGCATCCGTCGGCTGCGCTGACCGCGACCGAGAACCTCGCGGCCGCGTACCAGCAGCTCAACTCCAGCGTCGGCGCGTTCGCAACCGACACGCTTCTCGCGGACAGCGCGGCGTTGGCCGGCGGCTCGGCGGCCGACGACACCGCGTACCACGTCGAGCAGGTACACCTGCGTCACCTCGCCGACGCCCGCGACGCACTCGCCGGCGAACTCAAGGTGCTGCTCGCAGAAGCCGCGGACGGTCAGCTTCCGCCGCCCGGGCAGGTGACTTCGGGAATCGCCAGAGCCAACGCGCTGCTCAATCAGGCGCAGAGCCTCACGGACGCGAACTGACGCAGTGTGGACAACCCCGGCCATTGGGCGTAGCGCCTGATGGCCGGGGTGCGACGCAGAACTTACAACGCGTCACATGCCAAGCACCAGATGTCACCCTGTCATTTGTGTGTCACGGCAGTTGATGCCAGTCGGATGGACGTGCTCTCGCCTGGACATGGTCGCCGGTGGCGCGCGAGGCTGGGGCAATGGACCGAGCGGAGCTGCGCGGATGGATCGAGGACGCGCTCGCCCGGCACGATCGCGACACCCGTGAGCGCGACGAGTCAGTCGTTAACGTGACGGTCGATGAGATCGTCGACGCGGTGTGGGGGCGGCTGCCGCTGGATGTGCGCCGCGCCGCCACCCGCGCCCAGGTGCAGGCGAGCCTGACCGTGCTGACGTTGCAGCGCGGCATCGCGTTCGCTCGCAAGCCCTGAAGGCCCTTCCTGACCCCGCTTGACAGGCATGGGCGCGTGCGCGTAGAAAACTAATCGGTTAGATAACCGATTGGTTAGACATCGTGGCAACCGACCAGCTGAGCATGACGTTCGCGGCGCTCGCCGATCCCACGCGACGCGCCATCCTCGGCCGGCTGCTCGACGGCTCGGCGACCGTGAAGGAACTGGCGGCGCCGTTCGCGATGAGCGGTCCGGCGATCTCGAAGCATCTGCGCGTGCTCGAACGCGCGGGGCTGATCAAGCGGGGTCGTGCGGCGCAGTGGCGTCCCTGCGAGCTGGACGCAACGCCGCTCAAGGGCGTCACCGAATGGGCCGAGCGATACCGGCAGTTTTGGGACGAGAGCTACCGCCGACTGGACAGGTACCTGGACCGGATGAAGGAGCAGGGCGATGAGCACTAACACGACAACGCTGACGATGGTGTCGGACGAGGAGATTGCGATCAGCCGTGCATTCGACGCGCCGCGGCAGCTGGTGTTCGAGGCGCACACGAAGCCCGAGCACGTGACGCAGTGGCTGCTCGGGCCCGAGGGCTGGACGATGCCGCTGCGCGAGATCGACCTGCGCCCGGGCGGATCATGGCGGTTCGCGTGGCAGCACGCCGACGGGCGCAAGCTCGAGATGACGGGCGTCTACCGCGAGGTCGTGCCTCCTTTCCGGATCGTCAACACCGAGCGGTGGGGTCCGGACTGGCCGGAGACCGTCAACACGTTGCAGTTCAGCGAGGAGGACGGCAGGACGACGGTCACCCAGACGGTGCGCTATGACTCGCGGGAGGCGCGCGACGCCGCGCTCGCCACCGGGATGATGAGCGGCGTCGAGCGCAGCTACGAGCTTTTGGACGGGTTGCTCGCAAAACAGCGCTGAATGCCATGGGCGGCGTCATTGCGGCGGCAGCGACGCCACTGGCGACCGCAGGACGCACCTGAGCTACCTGATCCGCCGTTGACGTGCGTCTTGCGTCGCCAAATTGGCAGCGTCGTAGTGTGCCGCGGCCCGATCGCTAGCCGGGCATCCCGTCGCGCTCGCTACTTCGGGCGAGGCGCTGGAGTTGCCACGCGTGTACGCCAGGCAGAAAATCCTTGCCGTACGCCGTTGGGCCGACCCGCGGGTCGCTGAGATCATGGGCGTCACGCAAGGCGTGCACGTACGCCCGATCCTGCTCGATCCGCGCGTGTACCTGATCAGCTGCGCCGATGGACCCGTGGCCGGGCACGAGGACACCGACGTCGCCCGCCACGCCCTCGAGCAGCCGCAGCGCGGCCAGGTAGTCGTCGATCGGGTCAGTGGTGTCGTTCAAGTCGAGCATCGGAATCAAGACATCAGACAGCATGTCGCCCGCGACGAGAACCCCGCGTTCCTCGATCAACAGCGCCGCATGGCCCGGGGCATGCGCCTGATGCTCGATGATCCGGACTTGCGGGCCGTCCCAGGGAATCTGTGTCGTCTCGGCGGGCAGGCCGGTGATGAGGCCGAGCAGGTCCAGCGGCACATCGTCGACGATGTCCGGCGGTATCAGCGTGGCGACGCGGGCCTTCGCACCCGGGTCCGACAGCCGATCTCGGACCGTGGCCGCGCAGCGGGCCGTGCCGTAACGAGGCACCGCGCCGAGCTGGATGTGCCAGAGCAGGTGATCCCAATGCGGATGCGTCGAGAAGCCTCCCACAACGGGCTGGCCCAGCTCGCGAACGTCGTTCGCGAGGCAGGCCATTTCGTAGCCGAGCACCCCCGGGTCGATGAGCAACACGCCAGCCCGGCCGTGCACGACAACGGCGTTGCTCTGCATGAACTCGCTCTGGTGGATCAGCACACCGTCCGCGACCTGCCTCAGCACGGGGGTTCCCTCCGCTTGTGGTTTGCAATCGCTTGCCGAGACCGTAGTACCTGGTGGTAGTAGCTTGCAAGCAGCATTGGCCCGGGTTGCTGCTCTTGCTCAAGCTCGAACTCCCGGTTACGGATCAGCCCCGAAACCCTGCCGGATCTGACGCACAGCACGTATCCGCATGCGAACATATGTTCGTGTCCCGAGATACCGCGTCGATCCTGCACGCCGACCTCGACTCGTTCTACGCGTCGGTCGAGCAGCGCGACGATCCGCGGCTGCTCGGCCGTCCGGTGATCGTTGGGGCGGGCGTCGTTCTCGCGGCGAGCTACGAGGCGAAGGCGTTCGGTGTGCGCACCGCGATGGGTGGCCGGCAAGCACGGGCACTGTGCCCCCAAGCGATCGTGGTATCGCCCCGGATGTCGGCGTACTCCGACGCGAGCAAGGCAGTGTTCGAGGTGTTCCGGGGCACGACGCCGCTCGTCGAGGGCCTGTCCATCGACGAGGCGTTTCTGGACGTCGGCGGGCTGGGCGCCGTGTCCGGCACGCCCACGGAGATCGCGGTGCAGCTGCGTGACCGGGTGCGCGCCGAGGTCGGGCTGCCGATCACCGTGGGCGTCGCTCGGACGAAGTTTCTCGCCAAGGTCGCGAGCGGGGTGGCCAAGCCCGACGGTCTGCTCGTCGTGCAGCCCGAACGTGAGCTGACGTTCCTGCACGCGTTGCCGGTCGAGCGGCTGTGGGGCGTCGGGCAGGTCACCGCGGCGAAGCTCCACGAGCGGGGCATCTTCATGGTGCGTGAGGTGGCCGAGCTGCCCGAGCCGACGCTGGTCTCGATGCTCGGACGGGCGTCCGGGCGGCACCTCGCCGCGCTCGCGCACAACCGCGACCCCCGTCCGGTGCAGGTGGGGCGGCGGCGTGGCTCGATCGGCTCGCAGCGCGCGCTCGGGTGGCGTCCCAAGTCGCCGGGCGAGGTCGAGGCGACGCTCGTCGGGCTCGTCGACCGGGTCACGCGGCGTATGCGCACCGCCGGGCGGATCGGGCGCACCGTCGTGCTCCGGCTGCGCTTCGACGACGCGAGCCGGGCTACGCGCTCGCATACGATGCTGCGCCCGACCGCGCAGACCGAGACGATCCTTACGGCCGCGCGGGCGTTGCTGGCCGAAGCCGCCTCGCTGATCGCCGCCCGCGGCATCACGCTGGTCGGTATCACGGTGGCCAACCTCGACAACGACGGCGTGCTGCAGCTACCGCTGCCCTTCGACACCGCCGGCGCGCTCGACGCCGCGCTGGACGAGGTGCGCGAGCGGTTCGGCACGGCCGCGGTCACCCGAGGGGTGCTGCTCGGCCGCGACCCCGGGCTGACCGTGCCGCTGCTGCCGGACTAGCCCCGAACCCGGCCCGATTGCGCAAGGATTCCTCGCGCAGAGCCGGGGATTCTTGCGCAATCGCCGACGGAACTGGTCATGCCGGCTGTCCCTAGGCTGGTGCCATGACCGCCACTACCTGCCGGCTCGACGACTTCCGCGCAGTGGTCGAGCGCATCACCGACCGGGTCGAGTACCCGTTAGCGGCAAGCGTCGAGCACAACGTCCTGATCTACGACAGCCCGCGCCTGTGCGACGCGCTGGGCGCCGAACTGGTCCGGGCGCTTTCCGTCGGGCCCGGTGTCGCAGTATTCCGCCGGGCGCTCCCATCAGGCCCCGTCGACGGGGCGACGGCGGCCTTCGAGCAGATGATCGCGTCGCAGCCGTCGGTCGGTGATCACTTCGCGAAGCCCGGGGCGAACGACCGAGTCTGGAACGCGCTGCAGAAGCTGGCGCTTCGTGCCCCTGACCTGTTCTGCGACTACTACGCCAGCGACGTGATCGCGTTCGTATCGACGGCGTGGTTGGGGCCGGGCTACCAGGTCACGTCCCAGGTGAACGTCGTGAATCCGGGGGGCGCCGCGCAGGTCGCGCACCGTGACTACCACCTCGGGTTCCAGTCGGCTGCCGCGATCGAGGCGTACCCCGAGCACGTGCACGCGCTGTCGCCAGTGCTGACGATCCAGGGTGCGGTGGCGCACTGCGACATGCCGGTCGAGAGCGGCCCCACCCTCTACCTGCCGTACTCGCAGATGTACCTGCCCGGCTACGTCGCCACATCGCGCCCGGAATTCCGCGATTACTTCGATGAGCACCGGGTGCAGCTACCACTGGCGAAGGGCGACGCCGTCTTCTTCAACCCGGCTGTATTTCACGCTGCTGGGACGAACCGGTCGAGTAGCATCCGGCGGATGGCGAACCTGCTTCAGGTCTCGTCGCCGTTCGGACGGGCCATGGAAAGCGTCGACCGCCTAGCCATGTGCAACGCCCTCTATCCAGCCATGCTGCGGATTCCCGAGGAACACGCCCGGCACAACGTGGTGGCCGCGGCCGCCGAAGGCTATGCGTTCCCGACGAATCTCGACCGCGATCCGCCGCTCGACGGCATGGCGCCGCGCAGCCAGACTGACATTGTCCGGCAGGCGCTCGCCGAACGCTGGGAACCGGCTCGGGTGCGTTCGGAGCTTGCGGCTCACGCAGAACGGCGAGCGGCATGAGTCTGCTGGACGGGCGCATCGTCCTGGTCAACGGCGCGACACAGGGGCTGGGCGCGGGTATCGCGCGGGCGGCGGTGCGCGAAGGCGCGACAGTGGCGATCACCGGGCGCCGGCGGGAACTCGGCGAGGCCTTGGCCGGCGAGCTGGGTGGCACGTACGTCCGGGCAGACATGGCCGATGTCGCGGCGGTGCGGGCGGCGGTGGCGGCGGTGATCGACAGGCACGGACGGGTGGACTGCCTCGTCAACTCCGCGGGGCTGACGTCGCGGGGCACCTTGCTCGATACGACACCGGAACTGTTCGACGCACACATCGCGGTCAACCTGCGGGCGCCGTTCTTCGCGATGCAGGTTGCGGTGGCCGACATGCTGCGGCGCGGCGCGCCGGGCACGATCGTCAACATCATCTCCTCGTCGGAGCACGGCGGGCAGCCGTACCTCGCTCCGTACGTCGCCGCCAAAGCCGGCCTGGCCGGGCTGACCCGCAATGCCGCGCATGCGCATCGCTTCGACCGGATCCGCATCAACGGGCTCGATATCGGCTGGACCGACACGGATGGTGAGAACGTTACCCAGCGGGAGTTCCACGACGCCGGCGATGACTGGCGCGAGCAGGCTGCGCGGCGGTTGCCGATGGGCAAGCTCGGCCAGGTGGACGAGATCGCCGACTTCGTGGTGTTCCTGCTCTCCGACCGCAGCGGGGTCGTAACGGGATCGGTGATCGACTGGGACCAGAACGTGCTGGGCGGCCTCGGCTGATCGCTCGGTTCACTCGCCGGTGACGCCGTCGATGAGCTGGCGCGCCACATCGAGGTGTCCGATGTGCCGCGCGTACTCCTGGAGCAGGTGAAACAGGATGCGTCCCAGAGTGGGTGCCGTAGCGGGATCGGGGAACCGGCCGCCGGTTCGTGACGGCGTGTCGAGCTCGTATGAGGTGGCCAGTTCGCGGGAACGGGCGACCTCGGCACGGTAGCGGTACACCACCTCTGACGTCGGCGCGTCGATCCGCCACTCGTCGCCGTCCGGATACGCGACGAGGTCCTCGGCGGCGAAGCCCCAGCGCATCCAGCGGCGCTCGACCCAGCCCAGGTGCTGGATCAGGCCCAGCGGCGACCAGCCGAGCGGCACGACGGGCGTGCGCAGCGCCTCGTCCGAGAGCCCCTCGACCTTTCGGAACAGCGCCTCGCGGTACCAGTCGAGGTAGCGCAGCAACAGGACACGCGGATCAGCGACGGTCGCCGGCGGATCGTCGAGCGTCGGCGGCTGTTCCGGCACGGTCGCCGACTGTACCGGGATCATTGGCGGCGCGGCCGGTGTTGTGCCACTGGGAACACCGGCGATCGGAGTGGCCATGGTCGACGTACTCGAGGTGGTGCCGCGCGGCGTCGAACTCAACGGCATCAACGTGATCGGCGAGGACGAGCGCAGGGGGCGTCCGCGTGACCTGTTCTGGCCCTGGTTCGCGTCCAACATCTCGGTACTCGGCATCAGCTACGGCGCGTTCGTGCTCAGCTTCGGGGTGTCGTTCTGGCAGGCGGCGATCGCGGGCGTCATCGGTGTCGTTGTGTCATTCCTCCTGTGCGGGTTCATCGCGCTGGCCGGCAAGCGAGGATCGGCGCCGACGATGGTGCTCAGCCGAGCTGCATTCGGGGTACGCGGCAACCGCCTGCCCGCGCTGCTGTCCTGGGTGCTCACTGTCGGCTGGGAGACGGTGCTGGTCGTCCTTGCCACGCTGGCCACCTCGACGGTGTTTCACCGGCTCGGCTGGGGCGGCGGAACCCCGACGAAAGTCGTTGCCCTGATCGTCGTATCGGCGATCACGGTGGCCGCCGGCGTGATCGGTTTCGACCTGATCATGCGGCTGCAGGCGCTGATCACCGTCGTCGCCGGCCTGCTCACCGTTGTCTACATCGGCCTCGTGGCCGACCACGTGCACTGGCACGTCGTCTCGGCCCTGCCGAGCGGTTCGGCACAGCACGTAGTGGGCGCGCTCGTGTTCGTCATGACGGGGTTCGGGCTGGGCTGGGTGAACGCGGCCGCCGACTACAGCCGGTATCTGCCGCGCCGTTCGTCGAGCGCCGGCGTCGTGGGGTGGACAACGTTCGGGGCCGCGCTGGGACCGGTGGTGTTGCTTGTGTTCGGGCTGCTGCTGGCCGGCTCGTCGCCCCGGCTCAGCGCTGCCATGAGCGCTGATCCCATCGGGGCGCTGACCACGATCCTGCCCACGTGGTTCCTCGTGCCGTTCGCGGTCGTCGCCGTGCTGGGCCTGATCGGCGGCGCGGTGCTGGACATCTACTCCAGCGGCCTGGCCCTGCTGACCGCCGGCCTGCGCATCCCGCGCTACCTCGCGGCGTTCGTCGACGGGACCATCATGGTGGCCGGCACCGTCTACGTAGTGTTCTTCTCGCACAACTTCATCGGGCCGTTCCAGGGCTTCCTGATCACTCTGGGCGTGCCGATCGCGGCGTGGTGCGGGGTCATGCTCGCCGATATAGCGCTCCGCCGGGCCGACTACGCCGAGGCCGAGCTGTTCGACCGTACCGGCCGGTACGGTGACGTCGCCGTACGGCCCGTCGCGTTGCTCGGCATCGGCACCGTGCTGGGCTGGGGGCTCGTGACGAACACCTACGCCGGCTGGCTGCACTGGCAGGGGTACCTGCTGGGGCCGTTCGGACTGGGTGGCAAGTCGGGGTCTTGGGCGTTCGCCAACCTCGGGGTGCTGGTGGCGCTGGTAGTGGCTTTCGCCGGGGCGCTGCTGACCGCGCCCCGCGTCCGGGCACAGGAACGGCGAGGCGGATTCCCCGCCCCAGGCGAGAGGATCCCCATGCAATCGGGCTAGGGTGCCCGCATGAGCGAACCCCTTCGCCTGGGAATCCTCGGCGCGGCCCGCATCTCGGAGCGCGCCATCGTCGCACCGGCCCGGGACACCGGCTCCCGGCTGGTCGCCGTCGCCGCGCGTGATCGCACCCGGGCAGAGGCCTTCGCCGAGGAGCACGGCGTTGAGCACGTGCACGGCTCATACGCCGATGTCATCGCCGACCCCGAGGTCGAGGCGATCTACAACCCGCTGGCGAACGGGCTGCACGGCCCTTGGAACCTCGCCGCCGTTCAGGCCGGCAAGCACGTCCTGTCCGAGAAGCCGTTCGCCAGCAACGCCGAGGAAGCCGCCGAGGTACGCGACGCCGCCGAAAAGGCCGGTGTCGTTGTGCTCGAGGGCTTCCACTACGTGTTCCATCCGGTGATGCAGCGCATGCTCGAGCTGCTGGACTCGGGTGAGATGGGTGACCTGGAGCGCGTCGAGGCGGTCATGGTCATACCGGCACCCGACGACGAGGATCCGCGCTGGTCGCTGCCGCTGGCCGGCGGCGCGCTGATGGACCTCGGCTGTTATGCGCTTCACGCACATCGCACGCTGGCCCCGTGGGGCGGCGGCGAGCCGACGCTCGTCGCCGCGCGCGGCGAGGCGCGCGAAGGCAAGCCCGGCGTCGACGAGTGGCTGGACGTCGACCTGGAATTTCCCGACGGGGCGACGGGCTCGGCACGATGCAATATGGCCGGCGATTTCGAGCGGATGACCTGCCGGATCGTCGGCAGCCGCGGCGTGGCCACCGCCGCCAACTTCGTACTGCCGCAGCGGGATGATCGGATCTTCGTCGCCACACCCGCCGGCGAGCGGGTCGAGCAGCTGGGTACCCGCCCGTCCTACACATATCAGCTCGAGGCGTTCACCGCCCGGTTGCGCGAGGACGAGCCGCTGCCCATCGACGCGGACGACGCGGTAGCCTCAATGCAGCTCATCGACCAGTGCTACCGCGCTGCCGGTTTCGAGCCCAGACCACGCTTCACCCCGCCCGAAACGTGACCGGCACGGTGATCGGTGTCGCGACCGCGGTCGTGTACGAGCTGCTCGAATTGACGAATTTCTCGGTGAAGGACCCGGCGATGTGGAGGGTCCCGGAGGTCAGGTCCGCCGGCACCTCGAAGATGTCATAGACCAGGTCAGCGCTGGTCGCGACGTTACGGGCCCTGATCGGTGCCCCGCGCGCGGGTGTGAAGGTCATCGTCTCGGGCGGGAAGCCGAAGTTGCGGCCCGGGCTCTGCGGCACCTTGTACATGGCCTCGATATACAGCAGGGCTTTACTCGTGCTGCTCGCCTTCACGTGCTTGGTCGGCAGGCTGAACGCCAGCGTGGCGCCGTCGACGGTGAACGTGCCGGCCTGGCTCGTGCCGCTGCTGCCGTCAGGAAATCCGACCGCCTGCGAGAACGTGAACCGGACGCTGCCCTTCCTGCGAACGTCGCTGTGCCGGTGCGAGCGGGCAAGTACCTTGATGTTGCGGGAGCCGGGCTTGCCGGACAGCAGCGACAGCGTTTGCTGGTACCCGCCGTCGTTGAGCACCAGTTCGACGGACCGGGCCGAATTCGGCACAGCGACCACGAGGTATTGGTCGGTGTCGGCGTTCGGCAGCCTGCGTCCCGCGCCACCGTTGATCGACACCTTGGCGTGGCTGCTGAGGTCGGCCGGCACTCCGTCGTCGCCCATGGCGCCGGTGAGCCGGAACGCGATCAGCTGGGAACCCCTCGGTGCGCATCGCGCGATGTCACCGCTGCCGTAACGCCTGACGGTGCCCAGCCTGGTGAGCGTGACACCACCGTTGATGGAACCGATCATGGCGCCGTGCGGGGCGCTGGGAACGGTTTCGGTGCCGACATCAGTGGCAAGCAGGGCGTTCGCGGCCGCGGGTGGTGGCGCCGGCACGGACAGGTCGCCGCGACCGGACGGTGGCGTCGCATTGTCCGGGCGCTTCAGCGTGAGTCCGGACGGCACCGACTCCGGATCGTCCGAGATTGGCTGCCCGGATGGCGTCAGCGTGACCTTGTCGCCGTTCGTCGGCTGGCTGTTGAGCGGGAAGCGCAAGTACTGCCTGCCCGGGTCGCCGTCGACGAACAACACCGGGCCGCACCAGATCGAGTCGTCGATGTCGTTCTTCTCGGCGCCCTGCGTCGGCTGGGCGCGCAGGGCGTAATAGCAGCGGGTGCCCTTGCTCTGCGCGCCGTGCCGGGACGATACGAGCGACCGCACGATCGCGGCCGTCTGCTGCAGCGGCTTGTCCGGTGAGTCGATCGCCTTGCCGTCGAACGTGAACGTCGGCGAGCTCCCGCCCCGGAAGAGGAGGTAACCGCCGACGCTCAGGCCTGCCGCGAGCACGGCGACCAGCCCGACGATCAGCGGCACCCGGCTGCGGCGCCGGGGTGGCGGCTGCCCCCAAGGCTGCGCCCACGGCCCCCGTTCCCAGGGCTGCTGCTGTTGCGGCGCCTGCGCCCACGGCTGGGGCTGCGCCTGCTCCCATGCCTGCGGCTGGTATGACGGCAGCGGCTCGCTAGGCGGGAACGGTGCATTCACCGCGCGGCGTTCGCCTGTCCAGCGGTGCCCGTCGTAGTACTGGTGCCAGTTCGGGTCCTGTGGGTCCGGGTACCAGCCGGGGCTTGCCATGGGGTTGATCGTTTCACCCAGGTCAAACCGGGGACAATGTCCATATGCGTGATCGTGATGCTGCGGGGCGTCCGCAGAACGCTCGGCCCCGGGACGCGCTCGGGCGGCCATTGCCGCGGGGAGCCACCGGGGTGTCCCGTCAGCCCGTGGGGGTGGCCCGCACGCCGGACGAGGCGCTCGACGAGGCGCAGCGGCTGCTCGACGAGGGACTGCCGTTCCATGCGCACGAGGTGCTCGAGGACGCCTGGAAGGCGGCCGCCGCGCCAGAGCGTCCGTTCTGGAAAGGCCTGGCGCAGCTCGCCGTCGGAGCGACCCATGTGGCGCGCGGCAACTCGGTGGGCGCTGCGGCGCTCCTGGAACGGGCCGCCACGGCGATCGAGCCGTTCCGTGGCCGCGACCCCTACGGCGTGGACGTGGCCGGACTCATCGCCTGGGCACACGGCGGCGGGGCCGGCGCACCCAGCCTGCGCCGCAGCGGGTAACCCGGGCGCCCAGCGGGTCAGCGGCGGCGCGCCGGCCGCTCTCCGGAGCCGCGCGCCACTAGCCGGGTCGGCAGCAGCATCCGGCGCGCCGGCTGCTCGTCACCGCTGAGGCGGCTGAGCACGAGCTCGGCGCCGAGCTCGCCCATCCGCTCCGGGTCGTGCGCAATGACCGTGACGTCCAGCAGGTCGGCCAGGTCGAAGTCGTCGAAGCCGACGAGCGCCGGCGGGTCGTCGCGTCCGCGCAGGGCGCGCAGCGCGCCGATCGTGATGCGGTTGTTCGTGGTGAACAACGCCGTGGGCGGCGGCTTCAGCGCGAGCAGATCGGCTACCGCGTGCCTGGCGGTCTCGATGTCGTGCGATTCGGCACGCACGTACTTCTGCCAGTTACCGATGCCTGCCTCGGTCATGACCTTCTCGAACGCGGCGATACGTTCGCGGTGCGTCTCGAGCCGGCTCAGGTCGCCGACCAGGCCGATGCGGCGATGCTTTTGTTGCAGCAGGTGCTCCACGGCTTGGCGCACGCCGCTGACATTGTCGAGCAGGATCGTGTCGGCGACGATGTCCTCGGGTGGCCGGTCCAGGAACGCGACCGGCAGGCCGAGGCGACGCTCGGCATCAAGATAACCGTGGTCGCTGCCACTCGTCACGATCAGCAACGCACTGACCCGTCGTTCGAGCATGTCCGAGACGAGGACGTGCTCGAGCTCGGGGTCCTCCTCGGTGCTCGCGGAAATGAGCTGTAGGCCGCCAGGACGCAGCCGGCGCTCGGCGCCACGTGCGATCCGCGAATAGAACGGATTGGCCAGGTCGCCGATGATCAGCCCGACCGACGACGACCGCGCCCCCGATCGCAGCTCGCGAGCGATCGTATTGCGCCGAAAGCCGAGCTGCGCCGCTGCGGCGCGCACCTTCGTGGCAGTCGCCTCGGCGACGTACTGCTCGCCATTCATCACCCGTGATGCCGTCTTCAAGCTCACGCCGGACAGCGCCGCTACCTGCCGTAGCGTCGGTCGGCTGGGTACGGCCCGATCAGTAGCCATATGACATCGTTATCCCGATCGTCGGCTGCTAGCGTCCGGCACGCTGGCAGCATAGGCCACGCAGCGTACCGACAACGTTGTCTCTTGGCGATGAGCGCGTGTGCCCCGCGGTGGCAATTAGCCACAAGAAGTGCGGCCCGGCCGGATTAGATAGTTGCCCGGACCGCCCGTGCTGCCGCGACGAGGTTCGCCAGAGCCGGCAGCACCTCCGTGTAGCCACGCGTCTTGAGGCCGCAGTCGGGGTTCACCCACAGTCGCTCGGCCGGCAGGGCGCCGAGCGCCATGCGCAGTAGTTCGGCGAGCTCGTCGGACGACGGGACGCGCGGCGAATGGATGTCCCACACGCCCGGGCCGACCTCGCGCGCATAGCTCGCCCGCGCAAGATCGCGCACGATCGCCATGCCGGAGCGCGCGGCCTCCAGGCTGACCACGTCCGCGTCCGTTGCGGTGATCGCGTCCAGGACGTCGCCGAACTCGGCGTAGCACATGTGCGTGTGGATCTGGGTGTCGTCGGCGGCGCCGCCGGTCGCGAGGCGGAACGCGTCCACCGCCCATCGCAGGTACTCCGGCTGCGCCGTTCTGCGCAGTGGCAGCGACTCACGCAGCGCCGGCTCGTCCACCTGGACGATCGCGATACCCGCCGCCTCCAGATCGGCCACCTCGTCACGCAGTGCCAGCGCAACCTGCCGCGCCGTGTCAGAGAGCGGCTGGTCGTCACGGACGAACGACCACGCAAGCATGGTCACCGGGCCGGTGAGCATTCCCTTGACGGGACGAGACGTCTGCTGTTGCGCGAAGCGCGCCCACTCGACCGTCATCGGTGCCGGCCGGGACACGTCGCCGACGAGGATCGGTGGGCGCACGTAGCGGCTGCCGTAAGACTGCACCCAACCGTGCCGAGTGGTCACGAACCCGCTCAGCTGTTCGGCGAAGTACTGCACCATGTCGTTGCGTTCGGGTTCGCCGTGCACCAAGACGTCCAGGCCCAGCGCCTCCTGGCGCGCGATGACGTCCTTGAT
Organism: Jatrophihabitantaceae bacterium; assembly: GCA_036506155.1. Lineage (GTDB taxonomy): Bacteria > Actinomycetota > Actinomycetes > Mycobacteriales > Jatrophihabitantaceae > DASXRA01. The sequence continues at coordinate 2,833 of DASXSF010000036.1, read as the reverse complement.
CTCCTGCGCCATCACGGCGCGATAGGCCTCCTCCGTAATCCGCCCGGCGGCGCTGTCGGCGCGGGCGCGGCGCAGCTCACGGGTCTGCGGGTACGAGCCGATCGTCGTCGTCGGCAGCAGTGGCAGGCCGAGCCGGCGCTGCTGCGCCTCGCGCCGGCGCTCGTAGGCACTTCGCCGCTTTCGGTGGGCTGGGGTCACGGCGGCGACTCGTGCCCGCACGGCCTCGTCGCGCACCCTCGGCGAGCCTGCACGCTCGAGCACGCGCGCCCGGCTCTCGGCGAGTTCGTCGGCGATCGCGTCGCGCCCTTCGCGCAGCCCCCGCGCCAGTAGCACCACCTCGTGCAGCTTCTGCCGGGCGAACGCCAGCCAGCGCGCGACCGGAGTGTCCTCGACGGTCACGTCCAGCGGTACGTGCAGCAGCGAGCACGACGGTGCGACGTCGACGTCGCCGAGGCGTTCCAGGAGGTCCAGCGAGCGTTCCAGGTCGTTGGCCCACACATTGCGCCCGTCGACGACGCCGGCTACGAGCCGCTTTCCGGGCAACGGTTCGATACGTTGCGGTACGGTCAGGTCGACGGCCAAGCCGTCCACCGGCGTATGGGCGAGCACCGGCAGTGCCTCGCCGAGCGGTCCGAAATACGAGGCCACGAGCAGCTTCGGTCTACCGGACGCGAGCGCATGGTAGGTGCGCTCGACGGCATCGAGCACGGCGTCGGGCTGGTCCTGGACCAGCGCCGGCTCGTCGAGCTGCACCCATTCGGCGCCCGCGTCGGCCAGTTGCGCCAGCACGTCCTCGTACACCGGGACCAGGCCGTCCAGCAGGGAGAGCGGCTGGAAACCATCCACCGTGGACTTCGAGAGCAGCAGGAACGTGACCGGACCGAGCAGCACCGGCCGGGTGACGATACCGAGGTCTGCCGCCTCGCGAAACGCACCGACCGGCTTGCCGGCATCGGCGCGGAACTGCGTGTCAGGGCGGAGCTCCGGGACCAGGTAGTGGTAGTTCGTGTCGAACCACTTCGTCATCTCCAACGGCGCCGCCTCCGGGGTGCCGCGCGCCATCGCGAAATAAGACGTCAGCGGGTCGGCGTGTCGGTGCCGGGGTGGTATCGCTCCGAGCATCCACGCCGTGTCGAGGACGTGGTCGTACAGGGAAAAGTCGTTGCTGCAGACATCGTCGATGTCCGCCGCCCGCATCTCGAACAGCCGTTGCGCCCGCAGCCGGGCGGCTGCCGCCTGCAATTCGGCTGCGGGCAACGTCCCGGCCCAGTGCTGCTCGAGCAGCTTCTTCAGCTCGCGGTTCGGACCTTGTCGCGGGTAGCCGGAAAGGGTCGATCTGCTCACGGAGCTCTCCTTCGCGAGTCCGGTGGCTGCCACGCGACGGTCGCCGCGTGGACGGCTCGCAGGTCTTCGGACTCGTGGGCGGCCAACTCGCTCCTACTGGCCGTCGCTTCCCAGGCGTACCCAGTGCTGTCATGACGGCGGTCGTTCCCACTCACCGCTGCGAGGCAGTCCCGGATTCGCACCGGGTTCCCTCTTGCTCCGAGGCATCAGCCCCGAACCAGCCGCATCGGGAATGCTACGGGACCACGGTGACGGGCCACCGCGCATCCCGCACGAGGCGGACCGCGAGCGAGCCCATGAACCGGTGGCCCCGCTGCGCCGAACGGCCCACGACGACCGCGTCGACGCGCATCTCGTCGGCGAGCCGGACGATCTCGGTGTACGGATCGCCGCGCCGCTCGACGAACGTCACGTCGACGCCGGTCTCGGGAGCCCGCTCGGCGATCTGCTCGCGCAAGCTGCGCGCGATGCTGTCGTGCATCTGGATCAACGCGCCAACCGCGGCCGGTACGCTGGCCGCGATGCCGGCGATCTGGCCGACGTACACGCACACGATCTTGGCGCCCTGGCGGCGGGCCATCCCGGCGGCGTACGCGCCTGCCCGCATCGACGTCTCGGAGCCGTCGACTGCGACGAGGATCAATGCCGGGCCGTCGGTGCCGAGCTCGTACATCGCAGGTTCCGCTTCCATCTGCCCTTCCGGCAATCATGCCCGTTGGCGTGTGATGCTGTCACAACCTGGCCCGTAGGCGCGTGTAGGCCCGTGTAGGCCCGTGTAGGCATATGTGGCTATCTGGCAGGCGATTCCGGCCCGGCCGGATGCTCCCGTAGGCGCGTGTAGGCGGGTCTAGGTGGGCGGAAGTCTGCCAGACTGTCTGCCACCCGGCAGCGGTGAATGGCCGGCGCTTCGGCGGGCTACCGCATGCTTGACGCGTCCCGCGAACCCGGCTTCGGCCGGGTCGGTGCGGGCTGAAGGCCCGCGCTCGGGGCCGAGCCTGGTTGACGTGTCAAGCGTTTTGCGCAGTAGACCGCCACCGGCCGGGGCGGCTGACGCTCGCGAGCGTGATCGTGGCTGGGCACGTTGCCCAGCGATCTTGTGATTCGTCAGTCGGTCTTGCGATCGTTCGGACCGGTTCTGCGGCGGAGCCCCAGCCCTAAGACGTCGACCAGCAACCTCACGCGAGGAGAGCAGCCTTCTTCGTCTGGAACTCCTCCTCGGTAAGGATCCCTTCGTCGCGGAGGGAGGCGAGCTTCCGGATCTGGTCCGCTACGTCAGGGGCCGCGTCGTGGATCACCTGCTGCGGTTGGTTCTGCGCCGCCATGCGGTTGCCGATGTACGTCTCGATGTAGGTCTGGACAGCAGCAAACTCGTCGGCGTGATTCTTCGTGAAGATCACGGCGTTCTCGTCGGACTTCGCATCGTTCATTCCACCGCGTCGCTCGGGAGATCCTGGAATCGTCACCCTGAGGAATCCGTTGATTAACGCAC
>DASXSF010000035.1:0-202819 GCA_036506155.1 Jatrophihabitantaceae bacterium | reverse complement strand
CCGCCGACGACTCCGCCGACGACTCCGCCGACGACGCCGACCACACCGACCACACCGACGACGCCGACCACACCGACGACGGCGATGTCCTCGAGTTCGGCGTCGTCGAGCACCATCAGCACGACCCCGGCGACTGCCACGCCCAGCACCTCGCCGTTCGTGCCTGGCGCCGGGCAGACCGGCGACACGCCACCCGGTGGCGGATTCCCGCTGCGACAGCTCTTGATCGGCCTGGCGGTTGCAATGCTCGGCGGCGCCGGCACGCTCGCCGTTCAGATACTCCGGCGCAGTGGAAGCCACACGTAGCGTCGTCGTCGCCGCGCTGGTGGGCGCTGTCACGCTGGGCGTGGCAGCGTGCACCACCGCCGACCACTTGGTGGATCCGGTCGCGCCGAGCGGCTCCACTACCCCGACTCCGACCAGCACGCCGAATGGCCCCACGGCCCCGATTGCGTCGGGCGCGCCGTCGCAATCCACGCCGGCGCGGCCATCACCACCGACGGGCGGCGTGCCGCCTCCCAACCAGGTCCCTACCAGGACCGCGCAACGCGCACCGCTCAGTTCAGGGGGATTCACGCTGGTCGTGACCATGCGGTCGGGCACCATCACGACCGACGTGGCCCCGATCAGTGTGGCTAGTCACGAGCCGGTCGACCCGCCGCACGACACCGCCGAGCAGTGGAACACGGCGGCCTGGGTAGAGCAGTCGACCAACCCGTCCACGCCGGGCGAGGGCACCACGTACGTGTACGGACATGCCTGCCACCACCATGTGTGCTCGTTTACGAACCTGAAGGATGCCGACGTCGGCGACCAGGTGCGCGTCACCACGGCGGTGCGGGCATCGACCTACACGATCGAGCGGATCGGCTTGTCGTCGAAGTCGGCGAACTCGTTACCGTCCTGGGCGGCTGAGAGCACCGTGCCCAATCGCATCGTCCTCGTCACCTGCGCGTACGAGCAGGGTGACACGAGCACCGACAACATCGTCGTGGTAGCCCGCCTGAATCGCTGATCACGGACGGCTGAGCGCGTCCTCGGCGGTGTAACTCGCGGCCTGCTCAGGTGAGCGGCCCACCACAGTCTTCTCAATGCCTTCGAGCACGTGCTTGCCGACGATCTCCGGGATCGGAATCGGGTACTCGCCGTCGTAGCAGGCCCGGCACAGCCGGGTACGCGGTTGCTCGCTGGCGGCGATCAGGCTCTCTAGCGAGACGTAACCGAGCGAGTCCGCGCCGATCGAGGCACGGATGCCCTCGACGTCGAGGCCGTTTGCGACCAGCTCGGCACGGGACGCGAAATCGATGCCGTAGAAGCACGGCCACTTCACCGGTGGAGCCGAGATCCGCACGTGTACCTCGACGGCGCCCGCCTCGCGCAACATTCGCACCAGCGCGCGCTGGGTATTGCCGCGCACGATCGAGTCGTCGACCACGACCAGGCGCTTGCCCCGGATCACGTCACGCAGCGGATTGAGCTTCAGCCGGATGCCCAGCTGGCGGATCGTCTGCGACGGCTGGATGAACGTCCGCCCCACGTATGCGTTCTTGACCAGACCCATCCCGTACGGGATGCCGGACTGTTCGGCGTAGCCGATCGCGGCCGGCGTGCCCGACTCGGGTACCGGCATGACCAGGTCGGCGTCAGCGGGGTGCTCGCGAGCCAGCCTGCGTCCGACCTCGACGCGTGCGGCGTGCACGCTGCGCCCCGCGATCGTCGTGTCGGGACGGGCAAGGTACACGTACTCGAACAGGCACCCTTTCGGGTCGGGATTGGCGAAGCGGCTGGAACGCAGTCCGTCGTCGTCGACCGCGAGGAGCTCGCCCGGTTCGACCTCGCGCACGAAGCTCGCCCCGACGATGTCGAGCGCGGCGGTCTCAGACGTGACCACCCAGCCGCGCGCGAGACGGCCCAGCACAAGTGGGCGGACGCCCTGTGGATCACGGGCGGCGTAGAGCGTGTGTTCGTCCATGAACACGAGGCTGAACGCGCCGCGCAACATGGGCAGTACCTCGAGCGCGGCCTGCTCGACGGATACGTCCGGGCGCGCGGCGAGCAGGGCGGTGATGATGTCCGAATCGGAGGTGGAGCCGATCCCGCCGGTGTGGGCGGCCACCTCGCCGGCAAGGTCAACGGTGTTGACGAGGTTGCCGTTGTGTCCGAGCGCCAGCCCAGTACCGGCGGCAGTCGTCCGGAACGAAGGCTGGGCGTTCTCCCAGGTCGTGGAGCCGGTCGTCGAGTAACGGGTGTGGCCGACCGCGATGTGCCCCTTCAGCGTGTTCAGGGTGGCCTCGTCGAAGACTTGTGAGACGAGGCCCAGGTCCTTGTAGACGAGCACGGACGACCCGTCGCTCACCGCGATACCGGCGGCCTCCTGGCCGCGATGCTGCAGGGCGTAGAGGGCGAAGTACGCGAGCTTGGATACCTCCTCGCCCGATGCCCACACGCCGAAAACGCCGCAGGCGTCCTGCGGTCGCTTGTCCTCGGGGTGGATGTCGTGGGTGAGCATTCCGTCGCCGCGCGCCACGCTGTCAAGTGTACGGATCGCTCGTCCTGGAGCTACGACAACACGGGAAGGTAGCCGCTCAGGTCGGCGCGCCGGCCGCTGGCGCTGACCGGGGCATCGGTCCAGCCCAGCCGGCCGGTTGCCAGCCGTAGCCAGGTGAGCGGATCGGTCTCGACGACGTTGGGCGGCGTGCCGCGGGTGTGTCGCGGCCCGGCGACCACCTGGACCGCGACGAACGGCGGCACGCGCAGCTCAACGGAGTGCCCCGGCGCCCGGGCGGCCAGGATCTCGGCGAGCAGTCGGGTCGCGGCGGCGAGGGCGGTCCGCTCGAGGCGCACCGGCTGGCGTTCCGGCAACGACCGGGACAGGTCGTCGGCGTGCACCACGAGCTCCACGGCACGCGTTGCCAGCCAGTCGTCCGCCCGGATCGGGCCCCGCGGCGCGGCCAGCACGGTCGGGGGCCTGACAGCGGCGGCCGCCGCGATGGGATCGGCCGCTCGCAGCGCCGCGAGCAGCTCGGCGGGCGGTCGGTCGGCCGTCGCCGCGCGGGTACGCCGCTCGACGTCCAGCACGTCCGGGCGATACCGCGCGACGTACTCGGCGACCGGCGTGGCTGCGCTCGTCGCGCGTGTGCCGAGTACGTCCACGGCGCCGGACACTGTTACCACCAGGTGGCCGAGCAGCGTGCGGATGTCCCAACCGGTGAGGACCGACGGCTGGGTGTAGTCGCCGATCGGTACGTCATCGAGCCAGTCCGCGATGGTGGTCGCCTGGTCACGGACCGCGCCGGCGAGGGCGTCGAGACGCATTAGCCCGTGTAGAACCGGAACTTCCACGTTCTGTCGCTGTCCTCGCGCATCTCGACGGTGCCGAACGTCGCCGGGGTGACAGCCGTAGCGGGGATGTCGGCGGTATCGCCGTTCAGCTGGATCGCGGACGGATCGATCACCCTGAAGGACTGGTACCCGCCGCGGTTGGTGCGGGTAGTGAGCCTGATGTCGGCGCACTTGCGAAGGTGCTTCTCACGCAGCAGGCGCTGGAGGTCGACGCGATCTATGAGCGGGCAGAACGCGTTGGGCCGGCCGTAGCCCAGGCCGTGCACGACCGTCTCCGCGTTATGCGCGATAGCCGCCCTGGTTTGTGCGGTGCTGGCTGAGGGCGCAGCGGAAGGGGCGCCGGTCGGGGTGGCCGGCTGGCTGCTCCCCGACTGGTGTTTCGTGCCGCTGGCGGCGACGATGCCGGCGACCACACCCGCGACGGCGAGCACCGCGACGATCGCCAGGACGAGGATCAGTGTGCGGCGTCGCCGCAACCGTCCAGCAGGACGCGGCGGCACCCGCTGCGGAGGCGGCTGCTGCGGCCGGGACTGCACCGCGTTGGGGTAAGGCTGCCGGGCGCTGCCCCAACCGGGCTGCGGCGGCGCGGGCTGCTGCTGCGGTGCAGGCTGCCGCGGTCCGAGCTGCTGTGGCCCGGGCTGCTGCGGCCAACTCACGGCGTCACTCCCAACACGTCAGCCGAACAGCGTACGCAGCGGCCCCGACCACACGCCACGCAACTCCGTCAGCGGGACGCTGAACTGGTCGGCGACCTCGAGAGAGGTGCTCAGCACATCGACGACACCGATGCGCGTGCACGCTACGCCGTGCCGCTCGCACAGGTCCGTGAAGCTATCGTCCATACGCCGCGGTACGGTAATAATGGCGCGGCCCGCGGACTCTGAGAAGAGGAACACGAACGGGTCGGCGTCCTCAGGGAGGGTGATGTGGGCGCCGACGTCGCCGCGCAGGCACGACTCGACCAGCGCGGCCGCCAAGCCAGCATCGGACAGGTCGTGGGCCGACTCGATCAGCCCCTCGCGCGCCGACTCGATCAGAACGTCGGCGAGCAGGCGCTCGCGGTCGAGGTCGACTTCGGGCGGCGTGCCACCGAGGAAGTCGTGCACCGCCGCCATCCACTCGGAACCGCCGAACTCGTCGCGGGTGTCGCCCAGCAGATAGATCTGCGAGCCGTCGGACTGAAACGCGTGCGTGAGGCGCCGTGTGACATCGTCGATCACCCCGAGCACGCCGATGATCGGCGTCGGCAGGATAGGCGTGTTTCCAGTCTGGTTGTAGAAGCTGACGTTGCCTCCCGTGACTGGTACGCCGAGCGTCTGGCAAGCATCGGCCAGCCCGCGCACCGCCTCCCGGAACTGCCACATCACGCCGGGATCTTCCGGCGAGCCGAAGTTGAGGCAGTTGGTGACAGCAAGCGGGCGCGCACCGGTGCTCGCCACATTGCGGTACGCCTCGGCCAACGCGAGCTGTGCGCCGACATACGGATCGAGCAGGCTGTAGCGGCCGTTGCCGTCGACCGAGATCGCTACGCCCCGACTTGTGTCGCCTGACAGGCGGACCATGCCCGCGTTTTCCGGCTGGGTAAGCACGGTGTTGCCGAGCACGTACCGGTCGTACTGGTCGGTGACCCATGACTTGTCTGCGACGTTCGGCGCGGCGACGACCTCCAGCAGGGCGGCGCGCAGCTCATCGCCGTTGCTCGGGCGATGCAGGTTCGATCCGTCATGCCGGGCGTACGCTTCCTGCTCCGCCGGTTTCTCGATCGGACGTTCGTAAACGGGTCCCTCGTGCGCGACCGTACGTGGGGGTACGTCAGCGATCAGTTCGCCGTGCCAGTAGACCTGCAGCCGTCCTGTATTGGTGACCTCGCCGATGACGGTGGCGAGCACATCCCACTTGCGGCAGATCGCGAGAAAGTCGTCGACCTTCGCGGGCTCGACGATGGCGCACATCCGCTCTTGCGATTCGGACGCCAGCACTTCCTCGGGCGACATGGACGCCTCCCGCAACGGGACGCGGTCGAGCTCAATGCGCATGCCACCGTCACCGGCGCTGGCGAGCTCTGTGGTGGCGCAGGACAGGCCGGCCCCGCCGAGGTCCTGGATGCCGACGACGAGGTCGGCGGCGAAGATCTCCTGGCAGCACTCGATGAGCACCTTCTCGGCGAACGGGTCGCCCACCTGCACGCTCGGGCGCTTGGCGTCACCGTCCTCGAAGGTCGCGCTTGCCAACACCGAAACGCCGCCGATCCCGTCCCGCCCTGTCTTGGCGCCGAACAGGATGACCTTATTGCCTCTGCCTCTGGCGGTGGCCAGCTTGATCGCGTCCTTGCGCATGACACCGACGCACAACGCGTTGACAAGGGGATTGCCCGCGTACGACTCGTCGAAGAACACCTCACCGCCGATGTTCGGCAGCCCGAGGCAGTTGCCGTAGCCGCCGATGCCAGCCACCACACCCGGCACCACCCGTGCCGTGTCCGGCGCATCGGCAGCGCCGAAGCGCAGTGAGTCCATGATCGCGACCGGTCGCGCGCCCATGGTGAGGATGTCGCGCACGATGCCGCCCACGCCGGTGGCCGCACCCTGGTAGGGCTCGACGAACGACGGGTGATTGTGTGACTCGATCTTGAAGGTAACCGCCCATCCGTCGCCGGCATCGACGACGCCCGCATTCTCGCCGATGCCTACCAGCAGTGCATCGGTCTGCGGTGCCTTCTCGGCGAACTGCCGCAAGTGAACCTTCGACGACTTGTACGAGCAGTGCTCGCTCCACATGACCGAGTACATGGTCAGCTCTGAGCTGGTCGGCCGGCGCCCCAGGATCTCCCTGATCCGCGCGTACTCGTCGTCTTTGAGGCCGAGCTCGGTGTAGGGCTGTTCCTGCTTACCCGACTTCTTCGCCCCCTTAACGGTATCGATCACATTCCGCCTCCGCGCGAGCGCTCACCGCTCGGTGATCCAGCTGAAGAAAGGCAGGCCATCGGTTCCCGCGCCGGTGAGCGCTTCGACCGCATGCTCGGGATGCGGCATCAGGCCCACGACATTGCCGGCTTCGTTGGTGATGCCGGCGATGTGGCGCAGGCTGCCGTTCGGGTTGCCGCGCGCGTACCGGACGACGACGCGTCCGTCCGCCTCGAGCTGGTCCAGTACGTTGTCGTCCGCGACGTAGCCACCCTCACCGTTCTTGATCGGGACGAGGATCTCCTGGCCCACCTGGTAGCCGCGCGTCCAGGCCGTATCGGCGTTCTCGACGATCAGGTACTGATCGCGGCAGATGAACTTGCGGTGGTCGTTACGGATCAGCGCGCCGGGCAGCAGGTGCGACTCGCACAGCACCTGAAACCCGTTGCAGATGCCGAGGACGGGCATGCCGTCCTGCGCCGCCTTGATGATCGCCTGCATGATCGGCGCGAACCGGGCGATCGCGCCGGCGCGGAGATAGTCGCCGTACGAGAAACCGCCCGGCAGGATCACCGCGTCGACGCCGTTCAGGGCGGTGTCGGCGTGCCAGAGCGGCACCGCCTCGGCGCCCGCGACGCGCACCGCCCTGGCAGCGTCACGGTCGTCGAGGCTGCCCGGGAACGTCACGACCCCGACCCGGCTGGACATGCCGTAAGAATGCCATGTGCACCTGAGCGACCTCGGCACAGCGGCGCCGTGCTTTGGGGCTTAGCGGGCGCTGATGCCGTCGATCGGGGCGGGGGGTGGGATGCTGGGTGATCCGGGTAGTGGGATGCCGTAGTTGTAGACGTCTCCGTTGGCGCATACGACGTAGTAGCCGGTGGGCTGGGGTTGTGCGCCGGTGGGCTGTTGGGTGCCGACGCCGACGACCGGGGAGGCGAGGTGGACCACCGAGGCCGCGGGTGAGCCGTACCAGGGTGCGCGGCCGAAGTTGTAGACGTTGCCCCGGGAGGTGGTGAGCAGGTAGCCGGCGCCGTCGGGTTCGGCGGCGATGCCCACGAAGCCGGACGTCTTGCCTGCCATGGAGCCGTACCATGGGGCGTGGAAGTTGTAGACGTTGCCCTTGGACGTGACAAGCCAGTAGCCGCCGGTGTTCTGGTTGACGGCGATGCCGATGACCGGGCCGGGCATCGCCTTGCCCGCCATGGAGCCGTACCACGGGACGTGGAAGTTGTAGACGTTGCCCTTGGAGGTGGCCAGGTAGTACCCGGTGCCGCCGGAGGCGGCCAGCCCGACGACGGGCGCGGGAAGCGTCTTGCCGGCCAGCGACCCGTAGAACGCAGCGCCGAAGTTGTAGACGTTGCCGGCTGAGCTGGGCAGGTAGTAGCCGCTGCGGGTCGGCGCGGCGACGGTGCCGACCAGCGGGGCCGCCGGCTTCTTGCCCGAGGCCGCCAGGGAGCCGAGGAACGGCGCCCCGTAGTTGTACACGTTGCCCGCGGTGGTTCCCACGTAGTACCCGCCTGCCGGTGGGGTGTAGTCGGTCGGCACCGTCGGCGAGGTGGCCAACACGGTGTTGGAGGCGTCCAGGGCCTGCACCGCGACCAGCGGCTCTGTCGTGTCCACGGTGAGCGCGGTCTCGAACCCGGACTTGGGCGCCGGCACGCCGACCGGCGACATGGATGTGGGCGTGGAGCCGGCCAAGACCTGCCAGGAGGCCACCTCGGTGGCGCCGTTCCAGCTCGCGTAGACGGTGACCGCGGTCCCGGAGCCCTTGCTGGAGGCGATCGCGGGTGGGTAGTTCGGGGTGCCCGTCCACGGTGCGCGGGTCGCCCGGTAGGTGGCTCCGGACAGGCTCATGTCGAAGATCGATTGGTTCGCTGCGTTGAACTCGGTGATCTCCTCCAGTTGGCCCCAGCTAGCCAGGGCGTCCCCGTTGGGCAGGGTCTGGTTGCTGCCGAGGAAGGCCGCCGAGAGGTCGGGGTCGTGGTGGAGGTCACGGGTAGTGGTGGCGGTGTGGTTGCTCGTATTGACCGTCAGGGTTAGCGCCCGGGAGGGGTGGTTGGCGCAGATGGCGGGGCCCGAGCCACCGTCGTCGAACACTGTCACCACGTTGGCCGCCGGCTGGCGCGCGTCGTGCTGGTAGCAGAACCACTGCTGCCCGGTCGGCAAGGTGAAGTTCGTGTGCTTACCGCCGAGCCGCCAGATGATCGCGCCGGTCGAGCGGTTGACCAGATACACCGCCGAGGTGTTGCGCCCGGAGATCAGCAGGTTCCCGCCCGATGAGAGCGCGATCGAGTTGCCGTGGAAGTAGTCGAAAGCGCTCCCGTCGGCAGGCACGGGGATGTCCGAGTCGGCGACTGGCACATGGTCGAGGGAGTGCCAGCTGAAAAGGACATTGCCTGTGGCGACGTCGATTTCCTGCACCACGTAGTCGTAGACGACCTGGTTGGCCGTACCCCCGGAGCCAGTCAGGTCCATCCGCACGGGTACGTAGCAGCCGACGAGCGCCGTGTCCTGCGGGGTCATGGTGAGCTCGTGCAGGTCAGCCTGGTAGCCGTCACCGGCCCTGATGTAGGACACCACCTGGTAGTGCTCGTCCATGAGCACATACTCGCCTCTGCCGAAGCCGAAGCCTGGCGCGCTGCTCTGAAAGAAGGCGAGCATGGGCTTGCCGGCGTAGCTAACGGTCTTCAGGTCGTGCGTCTGCGCGGCGTTCACCGGGTCGTCCCAGATGAGCTCTCCGGCGTCGTCGTAGATCGCGGCAGTACTGCCACGGCTGTCGCGCGGAGCGACGAACAGGTAGCCCGGAGCGGTACCGCCGGCCGACTGGTTGACGCAGGCGCCCGCTGGAGTCAGGCTCGGTTCGCTGTGATACGACGGCACCGGCGGAGTACAAGTCGCAGCGACCTGCGGTGCGGTTGTGGAGGCAGAGGCATCGACCGCGCCCTCCGGCCCCGTGCCGCCAGCCGGCAACAGGACCTCGGGTGCGTCGGGGTCGACCCGCGCCACCGTGAACGAGAAATCGTTGCCGTTCGCCCCGGCGATCAACACCGCGGTGTCCACGCTGACCCGCTCCCCAGCGACGAACGCGGCCTGCGGCTTCCAGATCGTGGCCCCCGCCGGATCGCTCACGAGTGTGCCGGCATGCACCCCACTCCGGGAACCGGTCACGCGCACACTGCCCAGGGCAGCCGGAGAGATCCCGCGGAAGCTGATCGACGTCTGCGACGAGGCGAACCCGTCGCCCGGCGCCGGCGACGTGGCCACCGCTCTCGACGACGGGGCCGCCGCCGCTGCCGAGCCGACACCCGCGCCACCGAACCCGGCCGACACCACGACCGCGGCAAGTGCAAAAGCTACCGTCCCACGCCGCGAAAGCCGCATAGCCGCCCTCCCAAGCCGCACCGCGAGGCAAGGATTTTAGCGCACGCGACGTTCCGAGCGGAACACTCTCACGGCGCCGTGATCGCTCTCCGCGCTAACGGCGAATGGAGAAGTCCTCGATCACCGGGTTGGCGAGCAGGGTGTCGGCGAGCTTCGTGAGCGTCTCGTCATCGACACCGTCGTCGACGTCCAGTTCGAAGTGCTTGCCCTGCCGCACGGCGTTCACACCCTCGATGCCGAGTCGGCCGAGCGCACCGAGGATGGCCTGACCCTGTGGGTCGAGGATCTCGGGTTTGAGGACGACGTCCACCACGACGCGAGCCACGGCTCATAGCGTATCGGGCGTGATGATCAGCTAGAGAATGGGCTCGGGTTCGTAGCTCGCCGCCTCCGGGGTCATCACGGCGTCAACACCGTCGACGACGGCGGCCACCTGGACGCGCGCGACGCCCGTGAACGACAGTGGCTCGGCGAGCACGCCGGAGAGGTCGACGCCGGCCAGCCGCGAGTCGGTGGCCAGCCGGGCGAGTAGGTCGTTGCCCTCTGCGCCCTTGTCCCGCATCTCCAGGGCAACGGCCACAGCGTGTTCGCGGATTACCTCGTGGGCGGTCTCGCGGCCGACACCGGCCCGTATCGCCGCGATCAGCACACGCGTCGTGGCCAGGAACGGCAGGTAGCGGTCGAGCTCGCGAGCGATCACTGCGGGGTACGCGCCGAAGTCGTCCAGCACGGTCAGCGTCGTCTCGAGCAGACCGTCCAGGGCGAAGAAGGCGTCGGGCAGCGCGACCCGGCGCACCACCGAGCAGGACACATCGCCCTCGTTCCACTGGTCACCGGCGAGCTCGGCGGCCATGGACGCGAACCCACGCAACAGCACCATGAACCCGTTGATGCGTTCAGCGGAGCGGGTGTTCATCTTGTGCGGCATCGCGGACGAGCCGACCTGACCGGGACGAAAGCCCTCGGTGACGAGCTCATGCCCGGCCATCAGGCGAATCGTCTTCGCCAGCGACGACGGCGCGGCGCCGAGCTGCACCAGCGACGACAGCACGTCGAAGTCGAGCGACCGCGGATACACCTGGCCGACGCTGGTGAGCACCCGGGCGAACCCCAGATGTCGAGCTACCCTGCGCTCCAGCTCGGCCAGCTGCCCGGCCGATCCGAGCAGCTCGAGCATGTCCTGGGCGGTGCCGACCGGCCCCTTGATGCCACGCAGCGGGTAGTACTCGATCAGCGTGTCGAGCCGCGCCAGCGCGACGAGCAGCTCGTCTGCGGCGGACGCGAACCGCTTGCCCAGCGTGGTCGCCTGCGCCGGGACGTTGTGGGTGCGACCGGCCATGACCAGCGAGTCGTACTCCGCGGCACGGCGGGCCAGACGGCCCAGTACGGCAAGCACCTTCGTCCGGATGAGCTGCAGCGACGCGCGGACCTGCAACTGCTCGACGTTCTCCGTGAGGTCGCGGCTCGTCATGCCTTTGTGGATGTGCTCCTGGCCGGTCAGCGCCGCGAACTCCTCGATGCGCGCCTTGACGTCGTGCCGCGTCACGCGCTCGCGCGCAGCGATCGAGTCGAGGTCGACACGGTCCACCGCGCGCTCGTACGCCTCGAGGACATCGTCGGGCACGTCGACGCCGAGGTCGCGCTGGGCGCGCAATACGGCGATCCATAGCCGACGTTCCAGGATGATCTTGCGCTCCGGCGACCAGAGGTCCGCCATGGCCGGCGAGGCATAGCGCGTCGCGAGGACGTCCGGGATCACGTATCCACGTTATACGTGAGGTTGGCGAACTGACGGTCCCGCTCGACGCCGACGAGCGTCATGCGGCCGACCAGCCGCCGTGGCAGCAGCGGCGCACCGCCGCCCAGCGTCACGGGCGCGACGCCAACGATGATCTCGTCAAGCAACCCCTGGTCAGCGAACTGACCGACGAGGTCGCCGCCCCCGACCAGCCAGACGTTGCGGACACCGGCCGCGGCGCGCATCGCCGCGTGCACCGAAGCGACGTCGGCCTGCACGAACCGGACGTCGGCTCCCGGCACCGCCGGCAGCGATCCGTGCGTGAACACCCAGGACGGCGTGCTGCCGTACCAGGACTGCCACTTGGCCGGCTCGTCGAGCAGGTGCTCGTGGTCGAGCACCCACCGGTAGGTCGTGGCGCCCATAGCCATCGCCCCGACGCCGGCGAAGAACCTGTCGTAGTGACTCGACGCGCCGGTTTCCCGGTCGACCTGGAACAGCCAGTCCAACGAGTTGTTCTCATCCGCGATGTATCCGTCAAGCGTCGTGGCCGTGTAGTACTGCGTCTTCCCCATGCAGGCACGCTACGGGTCAGCCGGGCAGCGGCGAAGTCGCGACCCAGCGCACGGCAGCCATGATCGGCGGGACACCGTGCGGCGCGTACAGCGCGGCAGCGACCACCCACGGCCCCCGCCGGGCGGTCACGAGCGCGCCGTGCCGCGGGCTGGGCGAGCGGTCGATCGTCGGGCCGAACGGCGGCCCGCTGATCCGCTGCTGAGTAAGGACGATCATCTCAGCGGACGGACCGATGGCATCCAGCTCCTGGTAGTACACGGTGCCGGTGGCGGGCGCGTACCAGACGCTACTGGCCACCGTCTGGGTCTCTGGGAACAGATGGTTGTAGCTGGCCCACAGATCGATGCGGGCCTGCCCGAGGACCTCGCAGCTGACGGTGAGCGGGCAGTGCCCCCGGTCGGCGTACACATAGCCCGCGGCCGGCGCGAGCGGGGCCGTCGCAACCGGAGTGATCGCCGAGCGTACGAGGCTCGTGCCGTCACCGGCGAGGACGGCGCCGACGATCACTGCTACGAGGGCTAGGTAGCGGCCGCGCGTGAGCCACGCAGGGGCGCGGGCGCGCCGGCCGCGCAGTTGCTCTTCGTCGGGTCCGCCACCGTCCGGCAGCACCTCGACGAACGTGACCACCTCACTATCGTGCGTCCTGGACGGCCCAAAGCGCGATATCGCTGCGCAACTGACCGCCCGGCAGGTGCACGGTGGCGGCCAGCGCGTATGCGCGCTCGCGTGCCTCGGCGAGCGTGGCGCCCGTGGCCGTCGCCGCTACGACCCGCCCGCCGGACGAGACGATGACGCCGTCGGCACGGCGCCGCGTACCGGCGTGGATCACGCCCTGCTGCTCGGCGCCCGTGATCGGATCACCGGTCCGCGGAGTGCCCGGATAACCCGCGGCGGCGATCACCACGGTCACCGCGGCGCCGTCCCGCCACTGCGGCGTGGGCGGAGTGCCGCCGCGGGTGGCCCAGCACAGCAGGCCGCTCAGCGGTGACTCGAGCAGGGCGAGCACCGCCTGGGTTTCCGGGTCACCGAACCGCGCGTTGAACTCGACCACCTTGGGGCCGGTGCTCGTGAGCGCGAGCCCTGCGTACAGCAGCCCGGCGAACGGCGTGCCCCGGCGGCGCATCTCGTCCACAGCCGGCTGCGCGATCGTCTCCGCGACCCGCGCGATCGTGCCGTCCGGCAGCCACGGCACCGGCGCATAGGCACCCATTCCGCCGGTGTTCGGTCCGGTGTCGTCGTCACCGATGCGTTTGAAGTCCTGGGCGGGCAGCAGCGGGACGACGCACGTCCCGTCGGTCACGCAGAACAGCGACAACTCGGGGCCGTCCAGGTACTCCTCGATGACGACACGCCCGCACCGCGCGGCGTGCGCGAGCGCCTCGTCCCGCGACGACGTCACGACGACGCCCTTGCCGGCCGCAAGCCCGTCGTCTTTCACGACATACGGCGCCCCGAACTTGTCGAGGGCTTCAGTCACCTCCGCCGCGGTCGTGCACACCCGGGCCGCAGCCGTAGGGATGCCGGCAGCGGTCATGACGTCCTTTGCGAACGCCTTGCTGCCTTCGAGGCGGGCCGCCGCGGCGGACGGCCCGAAGCAGTCGATGCCCGCGGCGCGCACCGCGTCCGCGACGCCGGCCACCAGCGGCGCCTCGGGACCGATCACGACCAGTTCGGCGCGCAGTTCCGTGGCGAGCGCGGCAACCGCTGCATCGTCGACGGGGTCGACGCCGCGCTGCTCGGCGACGGCAGCGGTCCCCGCGTTGCCCGGTGCGCACACCAGCGACGTCACGGTCGGGTCGGCGGCGAGTGCCAAGCACAGTGCGTGCTCACGCCCGCCCGAGCCGACGACGAGGACGCGCACAGTGCGGCAGCCTAACCGGCCGCGACGATCGTCAGCCCGGCGAGCGTCGGGATCAGCAGGTGCTCGCCGGACAGCGCCGGTGTCGCAAACCGGCTGGTGACGCCGACGTCAACCTGCGCAGTCGAGTGTCCGGTCATCGGGTCGAGCGCGTGCAACACGCCGGCCTCCTGGTCGAGCGCCCACACGCGGCCCCCGCCCAGCACCGGCGAGCCGGCGATCGACGGCGACGCGTGCCAGAGCACGTGCGCGGTGCCGGCGGCGTCGACGCGGACGGCCCGGATCCCGTCATCGCACGGCACGTAGACCACGTCGCCGTCCAGGGCGGCACCGCCGAATGCAGGGCACACCGGGCCCTGCCAGACCTGCGCGCCTACGCCACCGAGGTGGCCCTGCCTCAGCACGTACCCGGTGCCGGACTTGCCGGCGATGAACACCCACTTCGTCCCGATCAGGACGGGACCCTGCGAACCAAGGTCCAGGTCGTCCTCGTTATCCGATCCCCACGTCGTCGGCGAGAAGGAGTCGATCAGGCGCGCGTCGACGCCCAGCTGCAGCACCGAATCGCTGTAGTCGTAGGTGTCGCCCTGACCATGCTCGCCGTTGCCGACCGCCACGAGCAGGTGGCCGTCGGCGTCGACGGCCACGCCGGGTGGCGCCCAGATGCCGCCCTCGCGCGGTGTCGGCACGGTGTAGGCGATCGGCGCCCCCTTGCCGTCCAGCGAGACCCCGACGACGCGGCCCTTGTAGTTACCGCAGTCGCCGGCCCGGCCGCCGAACGGCACCCAGACCCGCCCACCGGCGATGGCCAGCGCGCCACGCTCCTGCATCGCTGCCGGGTCGGCGCCGGGCAGATCGACGCTCACGCGCCATCGGACCGTACCGTCGCGTATGGACAACGCGACCAGTTCGTGCCGCACCGGCGCCCGGTACTCGGCGACGACGTACGCCACGCCGTCCGCGTACACCGCCGTTCCGGTGATCCCGGACGGGTCGATGTTGCCGCACGGCAGGTCGGACCGGCGCGTTGGCTCGCCAAGGTTGCGCCGCCACAGCTGGCGACCGTTGGCGTCCAGCCCGTAGACACTGTCGTTCTCGGTCGGCACGACAGTGATGCCCTCCGCGACGATCGGCGACGCGTAGACGGCGGCGTCGAGCCTCACTGTGGCCACCACGCGCAGCGTGCGTGGCGTCGGAAACGACGGAGCCTTGCCGGTACGAGCGAAGTTGCCGTGGTAGGTCGGCCAATCGTCCACTGTGGACGGTCGTGCCGTGCTGCTCTCGACACTCGTGGTGGCCGGTGAGGTCGGTGGCGGCCCGGACGCCTGCCCCCCGCTGGTGCACGCCGTCACCAGAACGGCTGCCAACGCGAGCGGTGCGAGGCGGATCATCGCAGCAGATCTCGGATTTGGATCGTCGCGTCGCGGCCCGGGCCGACACCGATCGCGGAGATCGGCGCATTGATCAGCTTCTCCAGGGCGCTCACGTAGTCGCGGGCATTACGCGGCAGTTCGTCGAGTGACCGCGCGCCGGAGATGTCCTCGTCCCAGCCCGGGAACGTCTCGTAGAGGGGGACGGCCCGCGCGAACTCGCTTTGCGTCATCGGCATTTCGTGGTGCCGGACGCCGTCGACGCCGTAGGCGACGCACACCGGCACCTCCTCCATACCGGTGAGCACGTCGAGCTTGGTCAACACGAAGTCGGTGACGCCGTTGATCCGCGCGGCGTACCGGGCCACCACGGCGTCGAACCACCCGCAGCGGCGGGGCCGGCCGGTCGTGGTGCCGAACTCCGCGCCCGCGTCGCGCAACCGATCTCCCTTGACGTCGAGCAATTCCGTCGGAAACGGCCCCTCGCCGACCCGCGTGGTGTACGCCTTGACGACTGCGATCACTCCGGTGATCCGGGTGGGCGGCACGCCGCTGCCGGTACTGGCCCCACCGGCCGTCGGGTTGGACGACGTGACGAACGGGTACGTGCCGTGGTCGACGTCGAGCATGGTGGCCTGGCCCGCCTCGAATACGACGGTGCGCCCCTCGTCGAGCATCCGGTTCAGCAGCGCGGACGTGTCAGCGACCATCGGCCGCAGCCGCTCGGCGTAGCCCAGTAGTTCGTCCACCGTGGCGTCGACGTCGAACGCGCGGCGGTTGTAGACCTTGACCAGCACCTGGTTCTTGAACTCGAGTGCGCTTTCGACCTGGGCGCGCAGCCCGTCCGCATCGAACAGGTCCTGCGCCCGGATGCCGACCCGGGCCATCTTGTCGGCGTATGTCGGGCCGATGCCACGACCGGTCGTGCCGAGCTTGCGCTTGCCGAGGAACCGTTCGGTGACCTTGTCCAGCGCTCGGTTGTACGGCGTGATGACGTGCGCGGCGGTACTGACCACCAGCCGCGACGTGTCGACGCCGCGGGCGGTCAGCCCGTCAAGCTCCTCGAACAGGACGCCGAGATCGATGACGACGCCGTTCCCGATCACCGGTGTACAGCCCGGCGTCAGGATGCCGGACGGCAGCAGGTGCAGCGCGTACTTCTCACCGTCGACCACGATTGTGTGCCCGGCGTTGTTGCCACCGTTGAACTTGACCACCGCGTCGACGCGACTGCCGAGCAGGTCGGTGGCCTTGCCCTTACCCTCGTCGCCCCACTGGGCGCCGAGCAACACGATGGCGGGCATGCCAGCAGACTAGCTTTCGCTGTGGACGTCCTGGCGAGATAGTGGGCGCATGACACCGCCCACCAAGATCACGCTCGATGAGTCGGAGCTGCCGACCCGGTGGTACAACCTGCTGGCCGACCTGCCGACGCCGCCGCCCCCGGTGCTGCACCCGGGCACGCTCCAGCCCGTCGGGCCGGACGTCCTCTCGCCGCTGTTCCCAATGGATCTGATCGCACAAGAGGTGAGCGGCGAGCGGTACGTCGAAATACCCGGAGCGGTACTTGACGTGTACCGGCTGTGGCGGCCCTCCCCTATGTACCGGGCCCGGCGATTGGAGCGCGCGCTCGACACGCCCGCGCACATCTACTACAAGTACGAGGGGGTCTCGCCGGCCGGCTCGCACAAGCCCAACACCGCGGTGCCGCAGGCGTATTACAACGCCCAGGCCGGAATCAAGCGGTTAACCACCGAGACGGGCGCCGGGCAGTGGGGCACTGCCTTGACGTTCGCGTGCGCGCAGTTCGGGCTGGACTGCGAGGTGTGGATGGTTCGCGCCTCGTACGACCAGAAGCCGTATCGCCGGATCATGATGGAGACGTTCGGCGGTGTCGTGCACCCGTCGCCGTCCGACCTGACGGCGGCCGGGCGCAAGGTGCTTGCCGAACATCCGGACTCGACTGGCTCGCTCGGCATCGCGATCAGCGAGGCGGTCGAGGTCGCGGCCGGGGCAGGCGACACCAACTACGCGCTCGGCAGCGTGCTCAACCACGTGCTGCTGCACCAGACCGTGATCGGCGAGGAGGCGTTGCTGCAACTGGCGCAAGTCGGTGAGACGCCCGATCTGATCGTCGGCTGCACGGGTGGCGGCTCGAACTTCGCCGGGCTGATGTTCCCGTTCCTACGGGAGAAACTCGCCGGACGCCAGTCGCCGACGATCCGCGCCGTCGAGCCGGCCGCCTGCCCGTCGCTGACCCGTGGCGTGTACGCGTACGACTTCGGCGACACCGCAGGGCTGACGCCACTGATCAAGATGCACACGCTCGGGCACGAGTTCGTCCCGGATCCGATCCACGCCGGCGGGCTGCGCTACCACGGCATGAGCCCGCTGATCAGCCACCTGTACGAGCAGAAGCTGATCGAGGCGGTGGCCAAGCCGCAGCGCGAGTGCTTCGCGGCCGGCGTGCAGTTCGCGCGCACCGAGGGCATCGTCCCGGCGCCGGAGCCCACACACGCGCTTGCGGCCGCGATCGAGGAAGCGGTGCGCTGTCGTGAGTCGGGCGAGTCGAAGGTGATCTTGACGGCGCTGTGCGGGCACGGCCTGCTCGACCTCGCGGCGTACGACGCGTACCTGACCGGGACGATGGAGGATCGCGCGCTGGACGACGCCGCCATCGCTGAGGCGATCGAGCACCTACCGCCCGTTCCGGCCTAAAACCACCTGCGACGTGGAGCTCGGCCGCCGCGCCAAGCGGCGCACTTGCGATCCGCTCCGCGCCGATGGACGCGGGACGCGCCGCGGCCAAGGGGCACTTGCCACCGCACGAAATCGCTGCGCGATTTCGCAGAGACCCCGGGTTCGCGCCAGCCCTTATCGCGTGGTCAGAGCGGCCGCGGCAGCTGGGTCGCAGTCATCGAGGAACTGCGCGCACCGGTCTGCCTCGTCCCGTTCGCCGATGCCGTCCGCTGCCTGCCCGAGCGCGTAAAGGGCCCGAAGGAAGCCGCGATTCGGGACGTGATCCCAGGGCACGCGGCCCGCGCCCTTCCAGCCGTTGCGGCGCAAGGCGTCCAGGCCGCGGTGGTATCCGGTACGCGCGAACGCGTACGCCTCGATGGTGCGGCCGGAGGCCAGCGCGTTCTCGGCCAGGGCGGCCCAGGCCGCGGACGAGGCCGGGTACGCGGCGGCCACCGCTGCCGGATCCTCGCCGGTGTCGAGGCGGGCCAGTGCCGGGTCGTCCGGCAGCTTGGTCGGTGGGGCGAGCAGGTTGCCGTGGGTCATGTCGTGATTGTGGCCGACGCGCGACCCGGTCTACCGGGCCGCCCGGTGCGTCGCGGACGGCGCCGGCTGTAGCGCCTGTACGCCCGCGACGAACAGATCGATGCCTCCCATGAGGTAGGCGTCCTCGTCGTCGCAGTTGGTCAGTGCGTCGGCCGACGCGATCAGATTTGGGTAGCGCTCCGGTGGCAGTGACGCGAGCGCCTTCCGCTTCGTCTCCATGATCTCTGCGCGCTCGGCTGCCGCCACCGTCGGCTCGCCCGGCTGCTGCACAACCAGCATGAGCGCCGTCTGCAGTGCGTGGCCGGCGATGTCGGCGGCCTGCGATGTGGGGAAGCCCGCGTCGCGCAGCAGTCCGAGGGCGCGCTCGGCGATGTCACGGCCCGGCTCGCATTGCAGGATGCGTTCCGCAGCCAAGTGTGCTGCGGCCGGATGTGCTCTCAGCACTGCCACGATCGCAGCGATCATCCGCCGTAGCTGGTCCGGCCAGGGGCCGGTGCTCGCGACGTCGTCGGCCCGCATGCCGGCGAAGAACCGGTCACCCATGGCGTCGAACAACTCGTCCTTGCTGCTGACGTGCCAATAGAGCGCCATCGGGGTGACACCGAACTCCTGCGCCAGCCGCCGGATCGTGACAGCCGCCAGGCCCTCCTCGTCGGCGAGCGCCAGCGCCCGGTCGACCACGGCGTCACGACTGAGCTCTGCCTTGGTGGCCGTAGCCGATTTCGTTTTCACGCTTGACAACTATACACCGTACAGGTTAGCTATACAACGTAAATGTACGCCGTATAGGAGAGAGCGCAGACCGATGACCGAGACCCGACCGCGCTGGACGTTGCTGGCGGTATCGCTCGCCACGTTCATGACCTACCTGGACAACAACATCGTCAATGTCGCGATACCGGCCATCCAGCGGGATCTGCACCTGTCGACAGCAGGGCTCGAGTGGGTCGTGAGCGGCTACATCCTGGTGTTCGCCAGCCTGCTGCTCGCCGGCGGACGTCTCGCCGACGTCTTCGGCCGGCGCCGCATCTTCCTCACGGGCCTCGGCATCTTCACGGTCGCGTCGCTCACCGCCGGCCTCGCCGGCAGCGTCGGCGTCCTGATCGCAAGCCGGGCCGTCCAGGGGCTGGGCGCCGCGCTGGTCACGCCGCCGACTCTCGCGATCATCTCGGCGACGTACTCCGACAAGCGCCAGCGCGCTGCCGCGGTCGGTATCTGGACAGCCGTCGGCGCGCTGGCGCTAGCCATCGGTCCGCTGCTCGGCGGACTGATCAGCCAACATGTCCACTGGAGCTGGATCTTCTACATCAACGTCCCGGTCGGCGTCGCCACGATCGCGCTGGCCGTGTGGGCGATCCGTGAGTCGCGTGAGGACGCGGGACCGCGCCGGGTCGACCGGCCCGGCCTTGCCACCTCGGCGGGCGCGCTGTTCGCGCTGACCTACGCCCTGATCGAGGGCCACGACCTGGGCTGGACGTCCCCTGCCATCATCGCGAGCTTCGCCGTCGCAGCTCTGCTCGGCGCGGCGTTCGTGGCGATTGAGTCGCGCAGCGCGGACCCGATGGTTGCGGTCTCGCTGTTCCGCGAGCGGGTCTTCGCGGGCGGGTCGATCGCCCTGATGATGTGGGGATTCGGCCTGTTCGGCATCTACTTCTTCACGTCGCTGTACCTGCAAGGCGTACTCGGGTTCTCACCGACGAAGGCGGGCTCGGCGTTCGTACCCATGGCGCTGATCATGGCTGCCGGGGCGGTGGCGTCCGAGCGCCTGGCCCGGCAACTTGGCGCGCACCGCGTCGTCGGCCTGGCGATGCTGCTCATGGCGATCGGCATGGCGTCGGTCAGCCTGCTGGGCAAAGACGCGTCGTTCCTCGCCCTCATGCCAAGCTTCGCGATCATCGGCGTCGGCGGCGGGCTGACCGTGCCGTTGACCTCGACGGTGCTCGAGTCCATGCCCGCCGGCGAAGCCGGCGTGGCGTCGGGCATCTTCAACGCCTCCCGCGAGGTCGCGGGGCTGCTCGGCATCACGGTCATCGGCGCCATCCTGACCGCACGGCAGACCACGGCCCTGCACGCCGGCCACAGCGCCACCGACGCGTTCCTCACCGGCTATCGCACCGGGTTGCTGGTCGCTGCTGCGCTGGTCGCCGCGGGCGGCCTGGCCGCGTTCCTTGCACTGCGCGGCGCGCGGCGCGTCGACTCGGTCAGCGAGCTGTTCGAGGCCGGCGCCGAGCCGATCCTGGCCGGCTAAGAGGTGCGCCGGCTCTACACCGACGGCGATGTGCCGGCGGAGAGCAGGTCCTCGCACGCCTTGACGACGCGGGCGGCCATGCCAGTTTCGGCCAGCTTGAGGTACGAGCGCGGGTCGTACGCCTTCTTGTTGCCGACCTCACCGTCGACCTTCAGCACGCCGTCGTAGTTGGTGAACATCTGCCCTGCGACCTCGCGGGTGAACGCGTACTGGGTGTCGGTGTCGACGTTCATCTTCACGACCCCGTACGAGACGGCCTCGCGGATCTCGTCCAGCAGGGACCCCGATCCGCCGTGGAACACGAGCTGGAACGGCTTCGGCTTGCCGACCTTCTCGCCGACGACCTCCTGAATGTCGCGCAAGATGTCCGGGCGCAACTTCACGTTGCCCGGTTTGTAGACGCCGTGCACGTTGCCGAACGTCGCGGCGAGCAGGTACCGGCCCTTCTCGCCGGTGCCGAGCGCCTCGGCGGTGCGCAGCGCGTCGCCCGGCGTCGTGTACAGCTTCTCGTTCATCTCGCCGACGACGCCGTCCTCCTCGCCGCCGACGACACCGATCTCCACCTCAAGGATGATCTTCGCGGCGGCGGCCTGCTCGAGCAGCTCCGCGGCGATCTGCAGGTTCTCGTCGAGCGGGACCGCCGAGCCGTCCCACATATGCGACTGGAAGAGGGGATTCTCGCCGTTCTTGACGCGCTCGGCGGAAATCGCGAGCAGCGGGCGGACGTAGCCGTCGAGCTTGTCCTTCGGGCAGTGGTCGGTGTGCAGCGCCACGTGGATCGGGTATTTGTCGGCGACGACGTGCGCGAACTCGGCGAGCGCGACGGCACCGGTCACCATGTTCTTGACGCGGGTGCCGGACAGGAAGTCGGCACCGCCCGTCGATACCTGCACGATGCCGTCACTGCCCGCGTCGGCGAAGCCCCGTAGCGCGGCGTTCAGCGTCTCCGACGATGTGACGTTGATGGCGGGATAGGCGAAGCCCGACGCAGACGCGCGGTCGAGCATGTCGGCGTAGATCTCAGGCGTGGCGATCGGCATGCGGTCAGTGTATGAGCGCATAGCGAACACGCTCGACGCCCCCGCCCCGATCTGGTGGGCTGACAGACATGGACGTACTCGTGCTCGGTGGATCGGTGTTCGTGGGACCTGCCGTCGTCGCCGAGGCGCTCGCAGCCGGCGCTCGCGTGACCGTGTTCAACCGCGGCAAGTCCGGGCCTACGCCTGAGGGCGCCGAGCAGGTCGTCGGCGATCGGACCGTGCTCGCCGACCTGGAGCAGCTGGCGGGCCGGCGCTTCGACCTCGTGGTGGACACGGCCGGCTACGTCCCCGCAGAGGTGACGCTCGCGGCGCGGCTGCTCGCGCCGTCGTGCGGCCACTACGTGTTCGTGTCGACGATCAACGTCTTCCCCGGCTGGCCGTTACTGCCCGACTTCCACACCGCCGGCGTCTACGACGGCGACCCGGACGCCACGCGGACCGATGCGCCGGATCCCGAGACCGCGTACGGCTGGCTCAAGGCCGGCTGCGAGCTCGCCGTCGTCCGCGCCTTCGGCGCGGCGCGCTCGACCGTGCTGCGCGCCGGCTGCATCGTGGGGCCGGACGACTCGCAGGTGGGCAGGCTGCCGTGGTGGATCGCCCGGGTGGGACGCGGCGGGCGCGTGCTCAGTCCCGGCGACCAATCCGATCAGGTCTCGCTCATCGACGCGCGTGACCTCGCGCGGTTCGCGTTGCTGCAGGCGCCGGGCACGTTCGAACTGGGCGGGGCGCCGGTGGCGCGGGGCGAACTGTTCTCGGTCTGCCGCGACGTCACCGGCTCAGATGCCCGGTTCGCCTGGGTGGACGCCTCGTGGCTGGCACAGCAGGGCGTCGAGGAGTGGACGGAGATCCCACTCTGGTCGACGGCGCCGAGCGTGTTCCTGCACGACAGCTCCGCCGCCTTCGCGGATGGGCTGCGCTGCCGGCCGCTGCGGGACACGGTCGCCGACACCTGGGCGTGGCAGCAACGCGTCCCCGGCGGCTGGCGGCCGGCCCAGCGGACGCCCGGTCTTGACCCCGACAAGGAGGCGACGCTGCTCGCCGCGTGGGACGCTCGCTGAGACGCCCCAGGTTGCCGAGAGGCACGCCCCGTAGACTGCGGCGTCATGCAGTCGCTGGCCGGCACCCTGATCGCGACGAGCCCGATCAGCCCGAACCATCTCCTCGACTCCTTCGGGCTGGCCGGCCTTCTCCTCATCATCTTCGCCGAATGCGGCCTGCTGCTCGGCTTCTTCCTGCCAGGTGACACGCTGCTGTTCTCGGCGGGGCTGCTGCTGGCGCTCGGCAAGCTGCACACGCCGCTGTGGGTGTTTCTCGTGACGGTGCCGATTGCCGCCGTGGCCGGCAACCTGGCCGGCTACTGGATCGGCTACCGCGCCGGACCCCACGTGTTCGACCGTCCCGAATCGGCGCTGTTCAAACCCCAGTACGTCGAGCGCTCGCATGCCTTCTTCGAGCGGTTCGGGTCGTGGACGATCATCCTGGCCCGCTTCGTCCCGATCGTCCGCACCGTGGCCACTGTGATGGCCGGCGTCGGCAGGATGCGGCTGCGGATGTACACGATCTACTCGATCATCGGCGGTGTGGTGTGGACGGTGGGCGTGATCCTGCTCGGTTACTGGTTGGGGCACATCGCATTCGTCCGTGACAAGGTCGAGCCGCTGATCGATCCAATCCTCATCGGCATCGTGGTGATTTCGCTGCTGCCGGTCACAATCCACTGGCTGCGCAACCGCCGCAACGCCGGCCGGCACCACACCAAGGTCGACGCCTAGCGATTCGCGATCTGTTGGCAGTGGCGCTTGAGGTCCGTGTTGCTGGGTGTGAGGTGGACGCCGAAGAACGTCGCGTCGCACTTCTTGGCGTCGCTGTCGATCGCGTCGCGCTGCGTCCAGGTGAAGATGCCGAGGCCGACGATAATAATGGCGAGGACGAGGCGGCTGCTGAGCTTGGTGAACACGAAGCTGAGCAGCACGCCGGCCACGATGATCACCGCGAGCGCGAAGATGCCCACCGCCTTGGCCTGATCCGTGCTGAACGCGGCGCTCACCGCTCGACTCCGTGCTGGTTCCGCTGCTCGCGCCTACGGCGCTGCGATGCTCGCTCGCTGTCGTCTTCGGCGCCCATGACGGGGCACGGTAGCGGCTGGCCGCCCGCGCGGCCAGCTAGCCTCGACGTGTGACAGAGCTACCTCCGCCGCCGGCCGCCGGCGCGCTGCGCGTCGTGGCGCTGGGCGGCATCAGCGAGGTCGGCCGCAACATGACGCTGTTCGAGTACGGCAATCGCCTGCTCGTCGTGGACTGCGGCATGCTGCTCGGCAAGACGAACTCTCCAGGGGTCGACCTCACCCTGCCCGACTGGTCGTACTACCGCGACCGACTCGACGACATCGACGCCGTAGTGCTGACCCACGGCCACGAGGACCACATCGGCGCGCTGCCGTACCTGCTGCGCGAGCGCGCCGACATCCCGGTCTACGGCTCGCGGCTGACGCTCGCCCTGGTCGCGGCGAAGCTCGACCAGCACAAGATCAAGCCGGAGCTGCGGCGGGTCCGGGAAACCGACCGCACGACGATCGCCGGTTGGGACCTGGAGTTCTTCGCGGTCAACCACTCCATACCGGACGCGCTCGCCGTGGCCATCCGGGTCGGCGGGCACACCGTGCTGCACACGGGCGACTTCAAGATGGACCAGACGCCGCTCGACGGCCGGCTCACCGACCTACCCGGCTTCTCACGGCTGGGCGATCAGGGCGTCGATCTCCTGCTCGCCGACTCGACGAACGCCGAGGTGCCCGGCTTTATCCCGTCGGAGCAGGACGTCGGACAAGTGATCGCCGACGTGATCAACAAGGCATCGGGACGGGTGATCGTCGCGTGCTTCGCCTCGCACGTGCACCGCGTCCAGCAGGTCCTCGACGCCGCCGTGGGGAGCGAGCGCGTCGTCGCGTTCGTGGGGCGGTCGATGGTGCGCAACATGCAGATCGCCCGCGACCTCAATCTGCTGCACGTCCCTGACGGGGTGCTCGTCGACCTCAACGACGCCGAGCAGCTTCCGTCCCGTCGCGTCCTATACGTCTCGACCGGGTCGCAGGGCGAGCCGCTCTCGGCGCTGTCGCGAATGGCCAACTGCGAACATCCGACCGTGCGTATCGCGCCCGATGACACGGTGGTGCTGGCATCGTCGCTGATCCCGGGCAACGAGACATCGGTAGGCGAGGTGATCAACGGTCTGTCGCGCCTGGGCGCGACGGTGGTGCACCGTTCCACGGCATTGGTGCACGTGTCGGGCCACGCGCCGGCGGGTGAGCTGCGCTACCTGCTGAACGCCGTCCGGCCGAAGAACCATCTGCCGGTGCACGGGGAGTGGCGGCATCTGCGTGCGCACGCAGCCATCGCACGCTCGACCGGGCTGCCCGACGAGCGGATCATGCTCGCCGAGAACGGCACGGTGGTCGAGCTCCTCGAGGGTCGGGCGTCGATCGTGGGTGTGGTCCCGGTCGGGTTCGTGTACGTGGACGGCCTCGCGGTCGGCGACATCGGCGCCGCGGCGCTCAAGGACCGGCGGATCCTCGGCGAGGAGGGCTTCATCTCGATCCTGGTGGCCGTCGACCTGACGACAGGCAAGGTCGTGTACGGCCCGGAGATCACCGCACGCGGCTTCACCGACGACCCGGAAGCGCTGGATCCGATTCGCAAGGAGCTGATCACCACGGTCGAGCAGTCGCTCGCCGAAGGCGTGCGCGACGCGGACGCGCTGGCGCACATCGTGCGGCGGACGGTGGGGCGCTGGGTGGATCAGACGTACCGCCGACGTCCCATGCTCATGCCGATGGTCGTCGAGGTCTGATCCCGCCCCCGCCCCCCGCGTGATCTTGGACTTGTGGCTGAATATCGACCGCAAGCCCAAGATCACAACGGAGGGTTACTCCGTGCGCCGCCTGGTGAGCCAGCCGCTCAAGGTGAGCGCAGCAACGCCGAGGACCACCAGACCCCCGGCGATGCCCGCGAACAGGCCGGCGTTGATCGCACCCGTGTTGGCGAGGCTCGATGTGTCCGCGGCCGGCGCGGCATTCGCCGGGGTGTCCGGACCACGGGCGGGGGCCGCCGGGGCCACCGGGCTGGTGGAGGACGAGCTCCCCCCGTGCTCGCCGCCGCAGTCGGTCACGCAACCCCCGCCGCCGCCGCAGTCGGTCACGCAACCCCCGCCGCCGCAGTCGGTCTCGCACGGGGGTGGTGGTGGCGTGGTGGGCGCCGTGCACCCCGTGTGCGCGGGGTTCGTCCGCCCGATGCCGTGGTTGCGGTCGCACTCGTAGCCGGCGTTGGGGTCCGTGCCGTTCGGCATCTGACCGTGCGGGTTTTTGTTGTCGGCCTTGCCGACGCATCCCGCGCACGGCTTGCCGATCGCGTTGCCGTTGCCGTTTCCGTTGCCCGACGGCGAGCCGTCGCGCGTCGAGTCGTACGGGCCGTGCACGTTCGCACCGTGCCCGCTGAAATCCGCCTTCGAGGGCGGCTGCGGCGAGGTGGTGTCACCGCTGGACTTGCCACCACCGACGCTGCCACTTGCCGGGGCATCGTGTGCCGCTGCCCCTACCGCGTTGCCGTTTCCGGTTGCCTTCCCATTTCCTGGTGCCGCGCCGGCTCCGCTGCCACCGACCATGACGAACGCCGCAACGGCGGCGCCTGCGACTACGACGGCAGCCAGATATTGACGACGGTGAATTGCGCGCACGAGAGCTCCCCGTTGAGTCTGAGCAATGTTCCGATCTCGTCCCCGCCCACGCCGCGGACTTCACCCGGATCGAACGCGAACCATAGCGGATGGCAACAGAGGTACGGAAGCCACCGCCCGGACATGTCGTGCACTCGTTATGCATGCGAGACGCGTCCGGGAGAATGGGCTCATGACCGCAGGTATCTCGCTACGTCCCGGCACGATCTCGCCGCAGCGGGCGGTGCCGCCCTCGATCGCCCGACCGCACTACGTGGACTCGAAGGGTCCGGCCGACCGCGACGACCCGATGGTCAAAGACGCCGACACGATCGCCAGGATGCGCATTGCCGGTCGCATCGCGGCCGACGCGCTGGTCGAGGTGGGCCGCCATGTAACGCCCGGTGTGTCCACCGACGAACTCGATCGGATCGGCCATGAATTCCTGCTGGATCACGGTGCCTACCCGTCCACCTTGGGGTATAAGGGATTTCCGAAGTCGCTGTGCACCTCCGTCAACGAGGTGATCTGCCATGGCATCCCCGACTCGCGTCCGCTCGCGGACGGCGACATCGTCAAGATCGACATCACCGCCTTCAAAGGTGGCGTGCACGGTGACACGTGCGGCACGTTCTACTCCGGCGACGTCGCGCCGGAGGTACGCGACCTGAGCGAGCGCACCCACGAGGCGTTGCGCCGGGGCATCGCTGCGGTAAGGCCGGGACGACCTGTAAGCGTGATCGGCCGAGTGATCGAGTCGTACGCGAAGCGCTTCGGCTACGGTGTCGTGCGCGACTACACGGGCCACGGCGTCGGGCAGTCGTTCCACACCAAGCCGACGATCCTGCACTACGACGAGCCGCGAGCGACCACGGTGCTCGAGCCCGGCATGACGTTCACCATCGAGCCGATGCTCACCCTCGGTGGCGTCGAGTGGTTCATGTGGGACGACGGCTGGACGGTGCTCACCGCCGACGGCTCGTGGGTCGCGCAGTGGGAGCACACCCTGGTGGTCACCGACGACGGTACCGAGGTGCTGACCATGCCGAGCGGACGACACGATTGACGAATCTCGCGAAATCTCGGGGATTCGCTAGAGAGCTGGATACATTGCGAGCATGGATCCGGTACGCAACCCGTACGCTCCGGGCGCGGGCCAGCGCCCGCCGGAACTGGCTGGTCGTGACACCGAACTCAAGGCGTTCGACGTGGTGCTCGAACGCGTCGCGCGGGGCCGCCCCGAGCGGTCCGTCGTGCTGACCGGACTGCGCGGTGTCGGCAAGACGGTGCTGCTCAACGCGATGCGCAGCTCGGCTGTACGTCGCGGCTGGGGCACCGGAAAGCTCGAAGCCCGCCCGGACCAGCCGCTGCGTCACCCGCTCGCGGCGGCGCTGCACCTCGCGGTCCGCGAGCTTGCCAGCCGCAGCGCGGACGAGGAGCGCCATGTCCTCGGCGTGCTCAAAGCGTTCGCACAGCGTGAACCGCCGACTGCGCGACGCGGCAAGGCGCCGAGTCGCTGGCAGCCCGGCATCGACGTGCCGGCAGTGATCGGGCGGGCCGACTCCGGTGACATCGAGATCGACCTTGTCGAGCTTCTCACGGACATCGCCGGGCTGGCGGCCGATGCGGGCAAGGGCGTTGCGGTCTTCATCGACGAGATGCAGGACCTGCTGCCCGACGACGTGTCCGCACTGTGCGCATCCTGCCACGAGATGTCCCAGCGCGGCGCCCCGCTCGTGGTGGTCGGCGCCGGGCTGCCGCACCTGCCGGCGGTGCTGTCGGCGAGCAAGTCCTACTCCGAGCGGCTGTTCCGGTACGCGCGCATCGACCGCCTGGACCGGGCAGCCGCCGACGCGGCGTTGCGCCGCCCGGCTCAGGACGAGGACGCCGACTTCGCCGGCGGCGCCCTGGAAGCGATGTACGAGCGCACGGCCGGCTACCCGTACTTCGTCCAGGCATACGGGAAGGTCGCCTGGGACGTCGCGCCGATGTCACCGATTACCGCGGCCGACGTTGCCGTGGCAGCGCCGGAGGCGGAATCCGAGCTCGCCGTCGGCTTCTTCGGATCACGTTATGAACGGGCAACGCCCGCCGAACGGGAGTACCTGCGGGCGATGGCCGAACTCGACGGCGACGACCAGCCCGTCGCGACGGCAGCCGTTGCCGAGCTGCTCGGCCGCAACCCACAGTCGCTGTCACCGGCCCGCGATGCCCTGCTCAAAAAGGGGCTGGTCTACTCCGGGCAGCGCGGCCAGATCGCCTTCACCGTCCCGCACTTCGCGAACTTCCTGCGCAAGCAAGACTGACGGTCCGGGTCACCGGGCCGGCCAGGTGCGGCGCGGCCCGGTTCCCCGAACCGGAATCAGTGGTGGCCGGTCATCGACTTGAGGAAGAACGACGCATCCGGAGTGCCCACTCCGGTCTCGTCGTCGTAGCCCTTCGTCGAGTGGAGCGTCGGATGACTGGACGTCGATCGTCTGCATCCGGTACGTGAACCCGCCGGAGGCATCCACCCCGTTGGTGTACTCGGTGCGCACCTGGGCGACCGGCGACGCGGGTGCCACGATGTCGTGCAGCGCCGGGGTGTGCAGCAGCTTGTAGTACAGCGGGTTGGCGAACCCGATCGGGTGGCCCCGCAGCTGGCTTGCCACCGCGATCACGCCGGCCATCAGGGGCGAGGACAGGCTGGTGCCGCCGATCCGGTACTGGTCCCAGTACGTCCCGTCGGGGAACACCTGCGTCTCACCGACCAGGAAGCCGGTGTTCGGGTCGCCCGGCATGGCGATGTCCGGCACGGCTCGCATTGCCGTCGAGCCGTAGTACTTCGAGATCGACGACGGAACGGCCCCGCGCTGGTAGAACGGCTGCGAGTACAGCTCGCTCGTTCCGCCGCCACCACCCGAGGAATACGTTCCGGGCGGCGCCGGCTGCCATGAGCCGTCGGTCAGCACCGAGTAGGCGGTCTGCCAGCCGGCTTCCCACTCCCACTGGCCGCGGCCACCGATGCCGACGCTCGTGCCGCCGATGCCCGAGACCCACGGCACGTCCGCCGGGAACTCGACCGTCTTGGGTGCCGGGTTCGAGCCGCCCTTGGTGTGGTCGCCGGAGTCACCGCTCGAGAAGTTCACCGTGATGCCGGTCAATGCCGCCTCGAGTGAGAACTGGTTGTAGAAGTCGACGTAGTCCTGGCCGAGCAGGTTGATGTCGTCGGTGCCGTCCGTCCAGGAGTTGGTGATCACATCGGCGACGTGGTTGTCGATTGTCTCCGCCCACGCCTCGTCCAGGCCACTGGAACAGTCGCCCCCACCGACGTAGACGATCTTGGCGCCGGGTGCCATGGCGTGCACCGCCTCGACGTCGAGCGTCTCCTCGCCGTACCAGCCCTGCGCGCCGCACTCGTCGATGAGGTCGTAGCCGTCCGCCGCCGGGGTGATCTGGCTGAACTGCCCCGGCTTGAACAGCGGCTGGTGGTGTACCTGGTTGTACGTCTGCGCGTCGTGGAGGATCGTCGGCGCGGCGTATGCGTCGGTGATCGCGACGGTCTGCCCGCGGCCGTCGATGCCGGCCCGCAGCAGGCTCGACTCGCCGTAGGCCGACTGATACTGCTGCGGCGTGTACCCGCACACCGCGTACGGCTGGTGCTTGCCGTAGGCGGTCGGCTTGTCCGTGGCCAGCTTCTGCCCGTAGTAGTCCGAGCAGGGCTGGACGCCGAAGCGCGCGCCTGCCGGTGGGCCGGGCAGGGTGTCGGCGTGTGTGTGCAGCTGCGCGCCCTGGTCGACACCGAGGATGCCGACAACCGCGTTGATCACCGGGGCGGGTGTGCCGGGTCGGGAACGACA
Organism: Jatrophihabitantaceae bacterium; assembly: GCA_036506155.1. Classification (GTDB taxonomy): domain Bacteria; phylum Actinomycetota; class Actinomycetes; order Mycobacteriales; family Jatrophihabitantaceae; genus DASXRA01. Next base: position 172,532 of record DASXSF010000035.1, on the reverse strand, counting down.
TCGCCGTGGCATTCGAGCGCACGGTCTGGCCACGATAGGAGTAGTTCTTCACCGAGGTGGCGAAGACCTTCTGGATCTGCGCGACGGTGCCGCTCGCCTCGACATACATGCCGCTCGGCAGCGTCTTTCGCACCGCGAATCCCTGACCGGCGAGCCAGTTTCGGACGGCGGCTACATCGCTGGCCGCCGGCCCGTAGGTGCCGGCGAACTGGTTCCGCGTGAGCCACTGGCCGTAGCTGGCGCTGTCCGGGTCAGAGACGCGCTGCAGCGTCGCCACAGCGCTCGACTCATTGCGCATCTTCAGCAACACGCCGAAGTTGACGCGCTGCGATGTCGGCGTCGCACCGAGCGCGCGGGCTTGCGCCGTCCACCGAGGCATGCTGTCCGGAACAGCGTGCGGTGACGGCGCGGCAGCCGCACCCGTTGCGACCGACGTGACGGCGACAGCCGTCACGCCTGCAATGCGGCAAGCGATAGCTCGTCTATTTGCGGTGAGGGGCACGCACATACCTCCGATACGGAGCGAACAGGTGACAGTCCGGCCCGTTAGCTAAGCGAACAACTCCATGGCTGATCAACTGCTGTGCGTCGCCTATGCGCTGATGCGCGGCGGTACGGTGACCGATATGACTACCCCGCCGCCCCTGGAACCCATCGACGAGAACTGGACGACGGCGCTGGCCGTCGTCGCGCACCCCGACGATCTGGAGTACGGCGCTGCCGCGGCGATTGCACGCTGGACCGAGCAGGGCAAGCAGATCAGCTATTGCCTTGCCACCAGCGGCGAGGCCGGCATCGACGGCATGACACCCGAACAAGCCGGGCCGCTGCGGGAGAACGAACAGCGTGCCGCAGCCGAGATCGTCGGCGTCAAGGAGGTCGAGTTCCTGGGATATCAGGACGGCGTGCTCGAGTACGGACTGCCTCTGCGTCGCGATATCTCCCGGGCGATCCGCCGTGTGCGTCCCGAGATCGTGGTCACCGGCAACTACCGCGACACGTTCGGCCCCGGCATGCTCAATCAGGCCGATCACATCGCGGTGGGACGCGCGGTCATCGACGCTGTGCGCGACGCCGGCAACCGCTGGGTGTTCCGCGACTTGCTCGACGAGGGCCTGGAGCCGTGGAACGGCGTGCGTGCCGCATTCGTCGGCGGATCGCCGGACGCCCAGCACGGCGTTGACGTCACGGCTACGTTCGACAAGGGCATTACCTCGCTCAAGGCGCACGCGGCCTACCTAGCCGGACTGGGCGGCGGGCCGATGTCGGAGCCCGAGGAGTTCCTGGAGTCGTTCGCTCGAATGACCGGCACCCGGCTCGGCGTCAAGCTGGCAACGTCGTTCGAGGTGATCAGCTTCGGGATGCCGGAGCTTTGAGGTTCGATACGGCAGCGATGCAATCGAAGTCCGCGTCGTCATGCAGCAGCGGCACGTCCTCGCGGATGCAGACCGCGGCGATCAGGCAATCAGTCGAGCTGCGGACGGTGTGCCCATTGCGCCTCACGAGACGATAAAGCTGAGCCGCGAGTTCGAAGTCGGAGAGCCCGGCGATCTGCAGCATGCGGCACTGCTCGAGCCGAAGCTTCAGGAAAGCTGCCTCGGTCTCGTCTTGGACGCCCTGCAATAGTTCCATGTAGACGACGTCGGTGATCGCGATGTCGCGACCCGCCCGGAGTTCGGCACCCAGCCGGTTAGCCTGCGGGGTCTGCTCGGGGTGCAGGTAGTCGATCCACACGCCCGTGTCCACGGCGATCACGCTGCAGACGAGTTCCGCTTCGCTGGCCCACGCGAGCGTTCCCTCGCCGGCCCGCGCACGTCGTCGATCTCAATCTTGCCTGCCATCTCCGCGAGCTCTCGCATGGCGTGAACGCGGATCACTTCGCGCAGCGCATACTCGACCGTCGACTTCTTGGTCTTTGTGCCGGCGATGTCGGCAACCTTTGCGAGAAGGTCGTTGTCCATGACGATGTTGGTGCGCACATACACACGCTAGCACCAATCTGTGTGTATGGCGTGCTGCCGCACCCAGGTGTGCATGGCAATGCCGGCGGCCACGCCGGCGTTGATCGAACGGGTGGAGCCGAACTGCGCGATCGAGTACACGGCAGTTGCCGCACCGCGCGCCTCGCTCGTGAGCCCGCTGCCCTCCTGCCCGAACAGCAGCAGCGCCTTAGCCGGCAGCTCGGCGCTCTCGAGCGGCTGCGCGTCGGGCAGGTTGTCGATGGCGACGATCGTGTAGCCCCGCGACGTCGCGACCAATTCCGCGATTGACGCGACGTGCCGAATGTGCTGGTACCGGTCGGTGACCATGGCGCCGCGCCGGTTCCACCGGCGGCGACCGACGATGATCACCTCTCGGGCCAGGAACGCGTTGGCGGTGCGAACAACGGTGCCGATGTTCAGGTCGTGCCGCCAGTTCTCGATCGCTACGGCGAACGGATGCCGGCGCGTGTCGAGGTCGGCCACGATCGCGTCGACCGTCCAGTACCGGTAGCGATCGACGACGTTGCGGCGGTCGCCGTGCTCAAGCAACTCAGGGTCAAGGCGGGGATCATCCGGCCACGGCTGTGGATGCGGGCCGACCCCGATATCACTCACGACAAGCCGAGGTCAGCCAGGCTGTATATCGCGCGATAGTCGAGCCCGGCCGCCCGCACCGCGGAGCCGGCACCGCGGTCGACGATCACTGCAACGCCCACCACCTCGGCGCCTGCCTCGCGCAGGGCGTCGACCGCGGTCAGCACGCTTGCCCCGGTCGTCGAGGTATCCTCCACCGCCAACACCCGCCGGCCGGTGACATCCGGCCCTTCGATGCGCCGCTGCAGCCCGTGCTGCTTCTCCGACTTGCGGACGACGAACGCGTCGACCCGCCCGCCCGCGGCATGCAGCATGGCTGTACCGATCGGGTCGGCACCCAGCGTCAGACCGCCGACGGCGTCGTACGTCCAGTCCGCAGTAAGCTCGAGCATGGCCCGCCCGATCAGCGGCGCGGCGGCGTGATGCAGGGTGACCCGGCGCAGGTCGACGTAGTAGTCGGCCTCTTGCCCGGACGAGAGCACCACCCGGCCTTGTACGACGGCAAGCTCCTTGACCAGCGGCAGCAACTCATCACGTGCCGTCACAACGTGCGCCTCCGCATGAACGCGCGCAGTACCGAGCGTGGTGTGTAGCGCGCGGCCCCGGCGAGCGCCTTGTACCTGGCACTCGGAATGCTCACCGGTTTACCACGCCGGGCATCTGTGAGCCCCTGCGCGACGACGTCATGCACGTCGAGCCACATCCAGTCCGGCACATTGGACATCTCCGCGTTGGCCCGCTCGTGAAACTCGGTGCGCGTGAACCCGGGGCATACCGCGGTGACCTGCACGCCGCTACCGGCCAGCGCTATCGCCAAGCCCTCGCTGAACATAGTCACCCACGCCTTGGACGCCGAATACGTCACGTTGCCGCCGCGCGGGACGAACCCGGACACCGACGACACGTTGATGATCTGGCCGCTGCCGCGCGCCGTCATCGCGCGCACCGCCGCGTGCGTCAAGCGCAGCACCGCGCGGACGTTGAGATCGAGCATCCGCTCCTCGCGCTCGAGATCGGCCACGCCGAAGCGGCGGTACATGCCGATGCCGGCGTTGTTGACGAGGATGTCGATCGGCGACGTCGTCGAGGCGATGCGCTCGCCGACCCGGTCACAACCGTCCACTGTGGACAGATCGGCAGAGACGATCTCAACCTTGACCGCGTGCCGGTCCTCCAATGCGATCTGCGTCGACGAGAGCCGCGCCTCGTCGCGAGCGACGAGCACGACATCGGCGCCGCCGCCGGCAAGCTGCCGGGCGAACTCGGCACCCAGTCCCGCGGTTGCGCCGGTGACCAATGCCCTCGTCATGAGCCCTTACGCGACTTGCTGCGGCTCTTGGCTGCTACGCCACTCGCGGGGCGTGCCGGGGGCGCGGCCGCCTCTGCTTCCGTGCTCGCCCGCACTTTTGCCTTGGCCTGCTTCGCGGCAGGCGGCGGCGCGGGCTTGACCGGACGCGCCGGGACGGGCTTCTCGGGTAGCGGCGGCTTGGTCGGCTTCGCCGGCGTGGATCCCGCCTTGCCGGACGCGCTCGCGTCGGGGGGCATCCGCGGCTGGAACAGTCCGCGCAGCCCGGTGGGCGCAGCGCTTTCGCCGCGGTCACCAAGCTGCTCGGCGCGGACCGCCGCGAAGAACCGCGACGATTCCGGCACCAGGAGCAGCACGATGACCGCGAGTCCCGCGATGCCGGTCAGCGCGCCGGCGACCCGGGTCAGTGCCGGAGCGCTACCCGCGATGCTCAGCAGCCGGTACGGTGCGGCGGTCGGAAGCACCGGGATCGCGAACAGGATCAGCAACAACCAGCGAGCCCAGCCCTTGCCGCGGCGCATGTTCACCGCGACCAGGACGATAGCCAGCCCGAAGATCAGCGACTGCACCAGACCCGATGTGAGCCAGTTGTGCACGTCGTGGTTCACCGCATGCGAGGTGACCGTGTAGTCCTTCTTGTAGTTCTTGTCCGTAGGCTTGAGCTTGTTGTTCGCCTTGACGAACTCGTTGCGTAGGTAGTTCTGGTAGCCCCACCACAGCGCGGCGCTGATCACCGACAGCACCGCAGCGGCGATCGTGGCGACGAACGCGGCAACGATCGTGCGTGGTGGGTGGATGGCGTCGGCTGTGTCTGTCACGCCGCGCAGTGTACGTGCGCGCAGTCAGTAGGGCCGAGTCCTGGCCGCTACGCTCGAACGCAGAGGACGGGCCGAACACCCAGGAGAGCGCGTGACCACTCCGTTCGAGCCGCCGTTCGACGACTCGCCGATCGATCCGAACCCGCAATATCCCAGCCCGCCGCCGTGGGCCGGCTACTCGTTCCCGCCCGGCGCGCCAGCACCCCCGCCGCCGGGTTATCCCGCCACGTCGTGGTACGACGACCGCCCGGCCCCCATCTCCGCCGCGGGCGTGCTTGCGTACGTCGATGCCGGCCTGCTGATCCTCGCCGGGTTGCTGCTACTCGTCGGCGCGTCGGCCGTGGACAGCTGGAACAACGCGTTCGGCTCCCACGACAACAGCATCACGGCTGAACTTGCCGTCGACGGTCTCATAAACATGCTGTCGGCCGGCCTCCAGATCGCCGGCGGGATCATGATCGCCGGACGATCCGAAGGTGGTCGCCTGCTGCTCACCGTCGGCGGCGGCCTGTGTATCGCGGCCGGCGTGTACTGGGTGCTGCGCGTCCATGACGTGGGCGTCGTCATCTGGGCAATCGTGTTCGTCACACTGGCGATCGTCGCGGTGTCGCTGGCCTGGTCGGTGGCGGCCACCGACTGGTTGCGCGGCAAGACGCCTCCCTGACGGGTCAGACGCCGGCGACCGTCAGCGCGGAGCGGTCGTCCAGCACGTCCACCTTGACGGTCTGACCGTCGCGGATCTCGCCCGAGAGCAATTGCCGGGCCAGCTGATCGCCGATCGCGCTCTGCACCAGCCGGCGCAGCGGCCGGGCGCCGTACACCGGGTCGAAGCCGTTGATGGCCAACCATTCCCGGGCGCCTTCGGTGACGTCCAGCGTCAGCCGCCGCGACTCGAGCCGGCGTGCCAGCGCGGCCACCTGAATGTCCACGATTCGGGTCAGGGCATCTGTGTCGAGCGAGTCGAACACCACGATGTCGTCCAGCCGGTTCAGAAACTCCGGCTTGAAGTGCTCGCGCACCACGGCCAGCACGGAATCCTTCTTATCCGGGATATCTGCCGCCAGTGCGGCCGTACCGAGGTTCGACGTCAGTACCAGGATCGCGTTGCGGAAGTCCACCGTCCGGCCCTGCCCGTCGGTGAGCCGGCCGTCGTCGAGCACCTGGAGCAGGACATCGAACACGTCCGGGTGCGCCTTTTCCACCTCGTCGAGCAGCACGACGCTGTACGGCCGGCGCCGCACTGCCTCGGTGAGCTGCCCGCCCTCCTCGTAGCCGACGTAGCCGGGCGGGGCGCCGACGAGGCGAGCTACGGAGTGCTTCTCCGAATACTCACTCATGTCGATACGCACCATCGCGCGCTCGTCGTCGAACAGGAACGCCGCGAGCGCCTTGGCCAGCTCGGTCTTGCCCACCCCGGTCGGGCCCAGGAACAGGAACGATCCGGTCGGCCGGTTCGGGTCGCTGACGCCCGCGCGCGCCCGCCGCACCGCGTCGGACACGGCACGCACCGCCGGCTCCTGGCCGATGACGCGCGCACCCAACTCGTCCTCCATGCGCAGCAGCTTGGCGGTCTCGCCCTCCATCAGCCGTCCCGCCGGGATGCCGGTCCATGCGGACACGACGTCGGCGATGTCGTCGGCAGTGACCTCTTCCTTGACCAGCACGTCCTGGGCGGCGTCGGCAGCGCTGGCCGCATCGAGTTCCTTCTCGACCGCCGGGATCTCGGCGTAGAGCAGCCGGGACGCTGTCTCGAAGTCGCCGTCGCGCTGGGCGCGATCGGCCTGGCCGCGCAGGTCGTCCAGCCGCTCTTTGAGCTCACCGACCCGGTTCAGGCCGGACTTCTCCCGATCCCAGCGGGCGTTGAGCGCGTCCAGCTTCTCCTGCTGGTCGGCGAGCTCTGCGCGCAGCTTCGCCAGCCGCTCGATCGAGGCGGGATCGCTCTCCTTGCTGAGCGCCAGCTCCTCCATGTGCAGCCGGTCGACGACACGCTGTAGCTGGTCGACCTCGACCGGGCGGGAGTCGATCTCCATCCGCAGTCGGGACGCCGCCTCGTCCACCAGGTCGATCGCCTTGTCCGGCAGGAACCGGCTGGTGATGTAGCGGTCGGACAGGGTGGCCGCGGCGACGAGCGCCCCGTCGCTGATCTGCACCTTGTGATGCGCCTCGTAGCGACCCGAAAGCCCGCGCAGGATCCCGATCGTGTCCTCGACGGACGGCTCGCCGACCAGCACCTGCTGGAAGCGGCGTTCCAACGCGGCGTCCTTCTCGATGTGCTCGCGGTACTCGTCCAGGGTGGTGGCGCCGACCATGCGCAGTTCCCCGCGGGCGAGCATCGGCTTGAGCATGTTGGAGGCGTCCATCGCGCCCTCGCCGGTCGCCCCGGCACCCACCACGGTGTGCAGTTCGTCGATGAACGTGATGACCTGCCCGCCCGCGTCCTTGATCTCGTTGAGGACCGCCTTGAGCCGTTCCTCGAACTCGCCGCGGTACTTCGCGCCCGCGACCATGGCGCCCAGGTCCAGAGCCACCAGCCGCTTGTTCCTCAGCGACTCGGGGATGTCGCCGGCGACGATGCGCTGCGCGAGTCCTTCAACGACCGCCGTCTTGCCGACGCCGGGCTCGCCGATCAGCACCGGGTTGTTCTTCGTGCGCCGGGACAGCACCTGGATCACCCGGCGGATCTCGGTGTCGCGCCCGATCACCGGGTCGATCTTGCCCTCGCGGGCGCGCGCGGTGAGGTCAACGCCATACTTCTCGAGTGCCTGGAACGTCCCTTCCGGATCGGCCGACGTGACCCGCTGGGACCCGCGGATGCTGGCCAGCGCGTCGCGCAGCGCGGCAGGCTGCGCGCCCAGCACGTCGGCCAGCGCGATCAGCAGGTGTTCGGTGGAGACGTACTCATCGGAACGGTCACGGGCCTCGCGCTCGGCGGCGCTCAGCACCGCCAGAAACGCTCGGGACGGCGCAGGCGCGGCGACGGTCGAGCCGGACGCCTTCGGCAGGGCGTCGACCTGCCGCTGGGCCGCGGCTCGGGCGGCCAGCGGATCGATGCCGACCGCCTGCAGGAGCGGCCGGGTCAGCCCCTCGGCGTCGTCCAACAGCGCGACGGCAAGGTGCGCCGGCTCGACAGCCGGATTGCCTCGCTCAGCGGCAGCCTTCACGGCCGAGGAGACAGCCTGCTGGCTTCGGGTAGTCAGGTCCATGGGTATGCGCTCACCTCGTCGGTTAATAGTCCATCCATGCCAACGATCGTAAAGTTGAGTCTGTTCCGCTCAAGGGGCTTCATTCGACGACAATGACGGGAACACCCACGGTCTCGTAGGTGGCCTTGGCCCGGCCGTCGCGCGTAGCCAGGTCGTACCCGTGCTCTTGTGCCGCGAGCGCCACGACGGCGTCGTAGACGGCCCCGCCGGCGATGCCCAGGCCGCTGAGCAGATCCGGAAGGCGGCCGGCGAGCCGGCGACCCAGCAGGAGTGGCGCGGCAAAGCGTTCGTTCAGCAAGCGGGCCGCATCTGCCGGTGCCAACCGCAGGTCATCGGGAAGCCGCGTAAGCACCGAATACGTCTCGATCACGGCGTGCCCGCAAAGCGCGAGCTCGCGACCCGTCCACCAGCGCACCACTGCAGCGTGGGCCTGATGCGTCTGCACCAGCAGCGGCACGGCAACGCTGGTGTCGACCGCGACGGGTTTGGTCACCGCCGGGCAGAGTCGATCAGCGCGAATACGTCGTTGTCGTCGATCTTCGTGGTGCCCGTCGCGACCAGCGCGCCGTCCTCGTCGACCAGCCGAGCCGTACGCCCGGTAGGCACCAGCTGCAGACCGGCGCCGTAGCGGGAGATGTCGACCGTCGATCCGGCACGCAGGCCCAGCGCCTGTCGCAACGCTTTGGGGATCACGATGCGCCCCACCGAATCCAGCGTCGCTTCCATAGGGAACAGCCTACCGACCAATTCCCAGTCCCCTGGAGCGGCAGCGATGAGCGCTCGCGCGAAGGGCCCCGCCACCTTGCGGTGCAGACGCGAATGCGCGCAGGCGGGTTAGTTGTAGTAGCGCCTCACGCTGGAACCGATGCGCGTGACGTCGGTGCCGTAAACATGCACCGAGATCGCCGTGATGTCGTGGGTGTTGTGGACCCGGTGGATGTCGCCGGGCGGCGCGAAGCCGCTGACGTCGCCCACGCGGTTGTCGTTCTCGCGGACGAGCGCGAGGTTCTTGTCGCAGAGCTCCTCGTGCTCGGTGCCCTGAATGACGCCGACCACGCACCACGTGACGTGGTCGTGGATGCGCGTCAGCTGCCCGGGCCGCCACACGACGGCGATGATCGAGAACGAGCCGTCGGGCTCGACGTGCAGCGTGTGGCTGGTGTAACCGTCCGGACTGCCGAGACGCTGCTCCGCGGTCAGGACGTCAGGAGTTGGCAGGTGCAGCCGGAGCTGTCCGGCGACCAGTTCCGCCGTGCGCGACCAGTCCGCGTGGGTGGCGACCGCGCCGCGCACGCCGTCGATCAGCCCGGTACAGGAACGGGTCAACGTCGTGGTGGTCATGCAGCCAGCCTGCGCCGGTAGCATCCATACGTCCAATGCCAAGTTTCACGGTGACGTATAGATGTCGTTGATCGATGCTGGCCCGGCCGCCACGGCAGGCCGAGCGGGCTCAGCCCGTGTCGGCGCGCGTGACGTTCAGCGGCACGAGGTTGCTCGGCTCCCAGGACACGCCCTGCGGCCCGCTACCGGGCTGGACGTCGTCGAAGCGCGGTAGCTGACCGAGCTTGTCGACCTCCTGAGTCAGGGCGTCGAGCACCGAGCGCAGCTGCACCTGAGCCACCCGGGCGAAGGTACGGACGTATTCGATCTCCGGCAGCGAGACGACCGGTTCGTCGGAACTGCCCGACGCCGTCACCGCGGACACCTCACTCATCGACTGCGCGGCCGCCTGCTGCGCCTTCTGCAGGATCTCCTGGTACTGGTTGCGCGCCGTGCTGATGAGATCGCGTGCGTACTGCTCGGCTTCGGCCACGCAACTGTCCGCGGTCTGCTGTGCCTGGCTCAGCAGTCCGACGGCGTGCACGCTGATCTCCATGCGCGACTGGCTTTCCTCGGCCGTCACGGTGCCGCGAATGCGCTCGACCTCGGCGCGGATCTCGTGCAGCTCGGCGCGCAGCGAGGCGCGCTCGGCGTCGGCTGCCTGAATAGCGTTGGCGACCCCATCAAGGAACGTCCGGACTTCCTTCTCGTCCAGGCCGTGACGCTTGCTCGAGAATCGCGCGGCGCGAACCGCATCAGCGGATATCGAGGGCGACGAGAGATCGTAATTTGCTGCTGTCATTCCATATCACCTGTACCCGAGCCCGCCTTGGCGAATTCGTCGAATCGGATGTCCTCCCGCGTGGTGCCGGCCTTGGTCAACTCGCCGACGGCGTGCTGGACCATCTCCCCGGAACCGCACACCATCGCGCGACTTCCGTCGCGTCGTGCGCTCTGGGCAGCCACCGAGCCGACCAGACCACGCGTGCCGGGGTACGAGCTGTCGTCCGACACGACCGGCGTGTAGTCGAACCACGGCCGCTGCGCCAGTGCCGTAAGCCGTTGGTGCTCGTAGAGGTTCCACGGCATCCGGACGCCGTGAAACAGCTGGACGGGCGGGGCCTGGCCGTTCACCTGCCAGTTGCGGTCGATCTGCTCCAGAATCGCGCGCAGCGGTGCGAGGCCGGTGCCAGCGGCGACCATTAGGATGCCCCGCGAGTCGTCGGCCGTATGGACGAGCTGGTCACCCACCGGCGCTCCCATCTTCACGGTGTCACCAGCACGCAGCGATCGGACCATGCTCGTGCTGACCTGCCCGCCCGCGACCAGCTGGACGTGGAGCTCAATCGTGCCGTCCTCGCGCGGCGCATTGGCCGGGCTGTAGTAGCGCCACAGCCGCGGGCGCTGCGGGATCTCCATTGCGAACGACTGGCCGGGCACGTAGTCGAATTGTTCTTGCGGACGAAGCTGCACGACCGCGACGTCCATGGTGCGGCGTTCGACGGCGAGTACGTCGGCGATCCACCAGGCGGGGCTGTCCGCCTCCGCCTCTTCCGCCGCCTGCACCATCACCTTGGCGACCAGCCCGTACGCCGCGGCCCACTCGTTCGCCAGCTCCTCCGTCCACTGTGGACCGAGGAAGTACCGCAACGTGGCAAGCAGCGATGCGCCGACGGCCGGATAGTGCTCGGCTACCGCCCCGAAGCGCCGGTGGTCGCGGCCGAGTTGTTGGAGTACCGGGACCACGGCGTCGAGGTTGTCGACATTGCTGACGACCGTACCGAGGGCACTGACGAGCTTGTCACGTTGCGCGGCCATCGACACGGGGGAACATGTCGCGGACTTCGGGGTGCGATAGAAACAGATGCGAGTAGAAGAACAGTGGGACCTCGTCGCCCGATTTAGCAACGTATTTCCAGCTGTCCTGTAGGGCTGTCGAATCCATGAAGCTAGTCCGCCACCGCCTGGACGACGTCCTTTTCGGCCGCGCCGAGTTGCGTGCCGAGCCGTCCGATTACATCGCCGGGCACGGATGCTTCCTGGAGAGCCGTGACGAGGTGAGTGACGACACGGCCGAAGTCATTGCTGCTGATGTTCAGCCCGTCGTGCGGGTCACGCAGGCTGCGGCCGTCGTAGTCCGCCGGGCCGCCCATGACCTGCGATATGAGCAGGACCTGGTGCCGCTTGAGGCGGTTCACGTCGGTTTCGACAAAGAACGGGGCGAGTTGTGGGTCGGCCAGCACCGACTCGTAGAACCGGTCGACGACGGCCGATACGGCTCGGCCACCACCGATGCGGTCGTAGTCGGATATGGGCTCCTCTGCTCCGAGCGGGGTGCCGGAGACGGGGGCATGGTCGACCATCAGCTAACTCCTCACTGCCGCACCGGGCTCGCGCGCGCACCAGTGCGCCCCTAGCCCGACCCGGCCTGTCCGGGGCACCGGCTTAAGTCGACGTCGCTGGCCGCGCGACGCCGGGGTGTGCCCGCCGCCGGGCGAGCCTATCGCAGTGGTGATGCCGCCAAAGCGGCCAAACGGTGGATACCACGCTGTGAACTAGCTACGCTCTGTTGCCATGGAGCAGGTTTCAGCCGCGGCGACGCAGCCGCTGGACGGCGAATACCACCAGCGCGCCCAGCACGGCACTGACGAGCAGCGCCAGGATGAGCGGAGCGTGCACCTCCGGGCCGATGAACCGGATCGGCACCTTGCGCAGGTTCTCCACCATGAAGACCACGAACAGCACAACCACAACGAATGCGATGACATGCTTCGGTTTGATCCTGCCGCGCAGGCCGCGCTTGGCCGGTTCGTGCTGCTCGCCGGAGCCGCCCGGAACGCTCATGACAGAGATGTACACGCTCCAGGACGCTCAGTCGAGCGTGCACACCGCGTCCGCGGCCCCGGCAAGAACCGGGTCGTGCGTCGCACACAGCACCGCGCGTCCGGCCGCGGCAGCGTCGGCGAGTACCCGCGCGACGATCTCGGCATGCGCCTCGTCCTGCGATGAGGTCGGCTCGTCCAGCACTACGAGGTGACGTTCCACGACGAGCGAACGGGCCACTGCCACCCGCTGCCGCTCGCCCCCGGACAGCAGCCGCACCGCACGCTCCCGCAGCGCCGTGAGGCTGAGCGCTTCCATGGTCTTGTCGATCAAGTCCGGGTCGGCGGGCAGCCCGCGGGCCGTGCGGGCGAGCGCCAGGTTCTCGATCACATCGAGCGGCTCGGCCATCGCGCCGCCCTGCCCGGCCACGGCGACGTGTCTGCGCCGCAGGTCAGCGCGGGCTGCCCGGCTGAGCGCACCCAGTTCGATGCCGGCGAGCACGGCGCGCCCCGCGTCGGGGTCGGCGAGCCCGGTGAGTACCCGCAGCAGCGTCGACTTGCCTGAACCGGACCGGCCGCGCACCAGCGTGAGCGCTCCGGGGCAGACGTCCAGGTCGAGGCCGTCGAGGACCACCCGGCTGCCATAGGCCACCCGGACGCCCGACACGGCCGCGATCGGATCGGCGGCGGCAGCGCGCGGGGCGGGCGTTCTCGCCGGCTGCCCGGCGTCCACCTCGCCGGTGCCCCGCAGCACGATGCGTCCCGCTTCGCCGTGCGCCCGAACCGTCTGCTCGGCGCCAACGGCCCGCCGCAGCGCTTCGGGCAGCCGCACCCAGCCACGGTCGTCCACCACAAGGAATTCGGGCCCGTCCGGGGTCCACTGCTCGGACAGCCGGCCGTCGCGGATGCGCACCACCCGGTCGGCGATGCCGGCGGCACGCTGGTCGTGGGTGACGAGCAACAGGGTGGCGCCGATGGCGGTCACGGCGTCGGCGAGCAGTTCGTAGACGGCGTCGGCGGACGCGAGGTCGAGCTCGCCGGTCGGCTCGTCGGCGAGCACGACGGTGGGCTCGTGCGCGAGCGCTGCGCAGACAGCCACGCGCTGCGCCTCCCCGCCGGAGAGGCTTGCCGGGCGGCGCTGCGCCAGCTCGTCCAGCGCGAGACGCTGGAGCGTCTCGGCAGCGCGCCGGCGGGCTTCGGGGCGGCCCACTCCGGCCAGGCGCAGCTGTAGCGCCACGTTGTCGAGGACAGAGAGCTCGGGGCGAAGCGCTCGCGCGCTGTGCTGGTCGACGATGCCCAGACGAGTCAATCGCAGCCGGGACCGTGTCGCCTCGTCGGCGCCGGCCAGGTCGACCCCGGCGACGGACACCGTGCCTGCACTGGGCGCGACCTCGCCTGCCAGCACGCGCAGCAACGTCGTCTTGCCCGAACCGTTCGGCCCGTGCACGACGAGGCGCTCACCGACGGCGACGGTCAGCGACAGGCCGCGCAGCGCGGCGACCGTACCGCCAGGTATGGGATACAGGCAGAAGGCGTCCGCGATGTCGATCGCGTTCATTTCCGTACCGCCGATGCGATGACCGCTCGCGCGAAGAGCTCCGCTGCCGCGCTCATCGCAGATCCAGTTCGGGACGGGCCGGCAGGCGTTCACGGAGCATTCGGGAGGCGACGGCTGCGGCCAGCGCCACGGCGAGCCCGAGCCCGGCAAGCAACAGCAGGGCCGTCCACGCGGCGCCGATCGACACCGACAGCGGCGGCACCGGCGCCACTCCGGACGCGTCCACGGCGACGAGCTTGGCGCCGACCTCGGCGAGCATGAGCCCGGTCGCCACGCCGAACGGCAACGCCACGCCGACGACCGACACCGCACGCAGGAACAGCATCCGGCGCAATGTCGCCGGGCGCACGCCGTCCGCCTCCCAGGCGTGCAGTTCGCCCGCGTCGTCGCGGCGGTCGCCGAGGACGAGCAGCACCACCGCGACCCCGGCGACGAGCAGCGCCAGCCCGGCGAGCAGCGCGAGCAGCAGCCGGGAGCCGCTCGCGACCGGGTCGTCGGTGAGACGTTGCTGGATGGGCGCGCGCAGTGTCACGGTCAGTTGATGCAACGGCGCGGTGACGCGAGCCGCCTCCGGGCTCGCCACCCAGAGCTCGCTCGTGGCACCCGTACCAGGCTGGCTGCGATCGACGACCGAGGACAACGCCTGCCGGTCGGCTACTACGAACGGCCCGGTGGTCGTGGGGAAGCGCGGCAGCGTCGCGACAACCCGGCCGATGACGGTGACCTCGTCCAGGGTGATCGTCAGCCTGCCGTGATCGGCGATGCCGGCGGTCGCGGGGTCGACGGCCACGGGCAGCTCCGGCGGGGGCGTGTAGTCCGGGACGAGCACGATTTGCGAGCCCTCGAGGCGATACGACACACGCAGCGCAGCGCCGCTGATACCGGCGGCGGCGTTGGCCGAACCCCAGCCGGCCCAGCGCCACGGCGCAGCGCCGAAGCTGATCGTGCCGGCCACAACCGGCTGGTCGGTGTTGCCCTCCCCTATGGCGTGCTGGTGGTGGGTGGCGTACTCGACGTTCTCGTTGAGCGTGATGGCAAGCGGGCGCCACGAGCCGGGCGGCACCCTGCCGGTGAGGCGCGAGCCGTGGCGAGAAAGCTCCACCGCGGCGTCGCGGCCGTCGCCGGACGTCAACCACAACAGGACGTCCACCGCCGGTGACAAGCCGGCAACGTCCAGGCTCACCGTTCGGGCGGTGACCGGCGGCGCCGGGGTTGCCACCGGCGCGCGCAGCCGGCCTGCGACAGTCGCCGGCGAATCCGACGTGCCCGTCACCTGCGACCAGCGGTGTACCTCGTGCATCGCCGCGCCGTCGACGCCGAGCATCGTGACCTGTTCGGTGCTGCCGTCCAGCGGGCGCACCACGCCCGACGTCCGTACCACCCCGTACGCCCGGGTATTCGGCGCGGCTGCCGCCAGCGCGGACGGGCTCGTGACCGCGAGCGGTGTCGTGACGTCTCGGCCACCGGTGATCGTCGCGTCGAGCGGCACCTGGTACGCCGCCTGGTCGATCGAGCCGCCGAGCAGGGTCGCCCGATACGCGCCGGCGAAGACCACCGACGCCACCGCTGCGGTGAGGAACGCCGTCGTGGCGACCGGGCGCAGCGGGCGGCGGATCGCGCCGAGCAGGCCGATCCGGCCGGCCACTGACCCGCGCGGCACGAGCCGCGCGGCGAGGCGGGCGAGCGGCGCCCAGAGATGCGCCGCTACCAGCCCGCCCACCACGGCGGCCAGTACCGGAAGCGCGACGACGAAGGGATCGTTGCCGTCTGCCAGCGATGTCGACCCGCGGCTGGCCCCCAGCCAGGCCGCGCCGAGGCAGGCGACACCGATCAGCTCGACGGTGCGCCACACCGTTCGGCGATCGCGGTCCGGCCACACCAGTACGGCGGCTGTCACTGCGGTGGCCGCCACGAGCAAGAGCACCGTCGCCGGCCAGGCTGAGCCGAACGCGTGCCGGATCGTCCGCCAGGCGGGGATATTCGCGCGGTGGGCCAACCCCGCCGTGACGCCGGCGCCCAGCACCACGCCAAGGACAGCCCCTGCTATGCACGCGGCGCCCGCCTCCAACGCGGTGAGCGCTCCGACCCCTGCGATGCGCGCGCCCCGGCGGCGCAGCACTGCGACAAGCACGGCATGTTCGCGCCGCAGGCTCACCGCGGCGACTATCGCGAAGCCGAGGAGCAGCACGGCGGCGGTGCCACCTAGCAGCCCGAACCGGCGTGCCGACAACGACGCGCGGTGGTATTCGTCGGTCAGCTGTTCGTCGGGGCGGACGATGGCGGCACCGTCGATCTTGGCGATCAGTGTGTCCGCGACCTCGGACGAGCGGCGCACGTACGCCGGCACACCCAACGCGATCACCCGATCGATGTCGAGACTGGTCACCCAGCCGTACGTGCGCGCGAACAGCGACAGCGGCTCGAGCTGCGACACGGCGTCCGCACCGTCGCCGAGCAGCAGCGGCACCGAGCCGGGATTGAGTTCGCCGCTCAGCACGGTCGGGTCGGTGCGCTCCGCGCGCCCCACGACGACCAGACCCAGAGAGGTCACCGCGTGGGCAAGTGTCGCCTCGTTGCCGCCGAGGGCGACCACCTCGCAACGCCGCGGGGTGCACGACTGCGGCAACCGGCCGCTCGTCACGCGTACGGCGCTACGCAGGTCGTCGGCGGCGCCGAGAAAGAACGTGGCGCCGTTCTGTGAGAGCTGGTGGAAGACGAGCTCGCGACGCACCGGGTACCGCGACAGCTGCGCCAGCTGATTCCGCACCAGCGTGTCGAACGTGGCGGCCTGGTTGCGGCTGTAGATCGTGCCGGTACCGACGACGGTGATGGTGCGATCGCCTGGCGACATCTGCCGCACGGTCGTCCGTACCGTTTGCGCTGCTACCGAGTCGCCGGCGCCGGCGGCCACTATCGGGATCGCGGCTGCCAGCGCGACGCCAGCGACGAGCAACGCCCAGCGTCCGGGCCGGTGGCGCAGCTGTGCGGCCGCAAGCGACGCAATGACCGGCACTGGACTAGCCCGCCGCTTGGTGTGTCTTCGCGCGACCGTCCATCGCCGACTAACTCCTTTTCCGCAAGTTCCGGTTAGTATACGAGACATGGCGCGGCAGGTCGATGGGGTATGGCTGCCCGAGCGGGTATCAGGACACCCTGCGCTCGAGTTGAACAACACCGTGGGCGGCTGGAGTTTTCCGCAGCCACGGGAGTACCTCGTCGACTACGGCGCGCTGATCGTGCTCGCCCGAGACGTCGACCTTGTCAGCCCTGCCGACGCCCATGCGTTGCTTACCGCTTCGCAACAGTCGCCGAGGCAGGCCCGGTCGGCGCTGCGTGACGTCAAGCGGCTGCGGTCCGCGCTGCACGCCACGATGGTCGACGATTCGGTGGACGCCGCCGCAGAGCTGCGCACGTTCGTGGCCAACGCGGTGCGCGCCTCGCGCTACGTGAGCGACGAGGCATCCGCCCTGCGGCTGGACGGCGGCGCAGGGCTGCGCATGCCGCTACACCGGTTCACGCTGTCGCTGGCCACGCTGCTCGAGCGCTATCCGCGCCACGCGATCCGCAGCTGTGCTGACAAGGCATGCGGTTGGTTGTTCCTCGACCCGTCCGGTCGGCGCCGCTGGTGCGAGATGGCCGTCTGCGGCAACCGCGCCAAGGCCCGCCGGTACGCGGAGCGGCACAGGGTTCGTTGACAGGCGTGATCTTTGGGGAGAGCGGTGCGCTGGCGACGCCGGATTGCGTCATTACCGACGTTGAGCCCGCCACACCACCAGCGCCGTGGACGGACGGGCGTTCAGCTCCTCGTACGCCTGACGGAGCTCAGCAGTCAGCTCGGCCACCCGGGCGCGCAGTGCGTCGACGTGCGACTCGAGCTCGATGATCCGTTTGATGCCGGCGAGGTTGACGCCCTCCTGTTGCGAGAGCCGCTGCACTTCGCGCAGTAGCGCCACGTCGCGGGCGGAGTAGCGCCGCCCACCGCCGACGGTGCGGCCGGGTGTCACCAGCCCCAGCCGGTCGTATTGGCGCAGCGTCTGAGCGTGCATGCCCGCTAGCTGCGCCGCCACGGAAATCACGAACACCGGGGCGTCGTCAGGGACATGCGGCTCAGCCATGACCCTTCTCCCCGTTCCGGACAGCGGCAGTGATACGTGGCCTCGGGTCATCCTGGACCGATGCCGCCGCATACTTCTCCAGCGCCTCGCGTGCCTCGCCGCTCAGCTTCTGCGGCACGGCCACCTCGACGGTGACCAGCAGGTCACCGTGTCCGCCGCCACGCTTGCTGATACCGCGGCCGCGCACCCGGAGCGTCCGCCCGCTAGCAGTGCCGGCCGGCACCTTGAGCGAGACGGCGCCGTCGAGGGTGGGCACGCGCAGCGTCGTGCCCAGTGCCGCTTCGGCATAGGTGATCGGCACCGTCAGAGTCAGGTTGTCACCGCGGCGCCCGAACAGCTCGTGCGCCCCGACATGCACCGTGACGAACAGATCGCCGGCCGGACCGCCGCGCACGCCTGGCGTGCCCTTGCCGGCGATGCGCAGTCGCGCACCGTCGCGCACCCCCGCCGGCACCCGGACGTTGATCGTTCGGGTCTGCGTGGTGACGCCGGTGCCGTGGCAGTCAGGGCATGGGTCGTCGATGATCTGCCCGGTGCCCCGGCAATCACGGCACGGCTCGCTGAACCCGAATGCGCCCTGGTTGCGGCTGACGAATCCACTGCCGCCACAGGTCGGACATACGTGCGGGCTGGTGCCTGGTCGCGCACCCGAGCCGTGGCAGGTGCGGCACGTCCCCGGCCCGGATAGCTTCAACGGCAGCATCACGCCGTGCACGGCCTCGTCGAAACCCAGGGTCACCTCGGCGTCGACGTCCTGCCCACGCGTGGGGCCGACGTTGCGCCGGCGAGTCGTTCCGCCCGTGAACAGCCCGCCGAAGATGTCACCGAGCCCGCCACCCGCGCCACCAGTGCCCGAGAACAGGTCGCCTACGTCGAACGTGCCGTCGCCACCGGGGAATCCGCCTGCGCCGGGCCGGAAGCCGCCGCCTGCGAACAGCGTGCGGGCCTCGTCGTACTCCTTGCGGCGCTTCTCGTCCGAGAGAACGTCGTATGCCTCGGACACTTCCTTGAACTTGGCTTCCGCTTCGGCGTTGCCGGGGTTCTTGTCCGGATGCAGTTCCCGAGCGAGTTTGCGGTACGCCTTCTTGATCTCAGCGGGAGAAGCGTCCTTGGTGACGCCCAGCGCCTTGTAATAGTCCTTCTCGATGTAGTCCTTAGTGCTCACCAGACGTCACCCCCTCGCTATTCGTCCGCTGCCTGTGGTGCCGGATCGGTGACGCCGACCATCGCCGGACGCAGCAGCCGATCGCCGTGCTTGTAGCCGCGGCGCAGCACGGTTGTGGCGGTCGGCTCCGCGACCTCGGGACTCTCCTCGTGCATGACCGCCTCATGGACGGTCGGGTCGAACGGATCGCCCGGCTCACCGAACGCGGTAAGCCCGAGCTTGCCCAGGACGGTCTCCAGCTGGTCGGCCACCGCCTTGAACGCGCCGGTCAGATCACCATGCGCGCGAGCCCGGTCGATGTCGTCGAGCACCGGCAGCAGCCCGACGAGCGCGTTGCCCACCGCGGCCTCCGCGAGGGCCACGCGGTCGCGCTCGACGCGCTTGCGGTAGTTGGCGTACTCCGCCTGCACCCGCTGCAGATCACGGGTGCGTTCCTCCAGCATCAGCGCGTCGGCCTTCGGGATCTTCTCCTCGGCGGGCTCGGGTTCCGGCATCGCGTGGCGGGGCTCGCCCGTCACCGGGTCGAGCCGCCGCTTATCTCTTATGACAACGGGTTCGTGATGCTCGTGGGTTTCGTGCTCGGAGCTCACTGCTTCTCGCCCTCGGGCCCCTCGTCCACGACCTCGGCATCGACCACACTCTCGTCCTCAGTGGAGGAAGACGGCGGCGGTGTGCCGGCATCGCCCGACGCCGATGCGCCGGCAGCCGACGCCGCGTCGTACATCGCGCCACCAGCCTCGGACGACACACGGGCGACCTTCTCCTGTGCCGACTTGATCGAGTCGAGGTTGGTACCGCCGAGCGCGGCCTTCAACTCGGCAAGGGCCGTCTCGAGTTCGTTCCTCTTGTCGCCGGGCAGCTTGTCACCGTTCTCGGTCAGGAACTTCTCCGTCGCGAACTGCAGCGACTCCGCGGAGTTGCGCGTCTCGGCCTCTTCGCGGCGCTTGCGGTCCTCCTCGGCGTGCTGCTCGGCATCGCGCATCATGCGGTCGATCTCGTCCTTGGACAGGCCCGAGCCACCGGTGATCGTCATGCCCTGCTCCTTGTTGGTGGCAAGGTCCTTCGCGTTCACGTGCACGATGCCGTTCGCGTCGATGTCGAACGTGACCTCGATCTTCGGCACGCCCCGTGGCGCCGGCGGTAGTCCGGTCAGCTCGAACATGCCGAGCTTCTTGTTGTACGCCGCGATCTCGCGCTCGCCCTGGTAGACCTGGATCTCGACGCTCGACTGGTTGTCGTCGGCAGTCGTGAAGATCTCCGAACGCTTGGTCGGGATCGTCGTGTTCCGCTCGATCAGCCGGGTCATCACGCCACCCTTGGTCTCGATGCCGAGGCTCAGCGGCGTGACGTCGAGGAGCAGGACGTCCTTGACGTCGCCCTTGAGCACGCCTGCCTGCAGCGCGGCACCGACGGCGACGACCTCGTCCGGGTTGACGCCCTTGTTCGGCTCCTTGCCGCCGGTCAGCTCGCGCACCAGGTCGACGACGGCCGGCATGCGGGTCGAACCGCCGACCAGTACGACGTGGTCGATCTGGTTCAGGCTGATGCTCGCGTCCTTGATCACGTTGTGGAACGGCGCCCTGGTGCGCTCGAGCAGGTCGGCCGTGATGCGCTGGAACTCGGCTCGGCTGAGCGTCTCATCCATGAACAGCGGGTTCTTCTCCGCGTCCACGGTGATGTAGGGCAGGTTGATCGACGTCTGCTGGTTGCTGGACAGCTCGATCTTTGCCCGCTCGGCAGCCTCGCGAAGGCGCTGCATGGCCATCTTGTCCTTGGTCAGGTCGATCCCGTGGGCGGCCTTGAACTTGTCCACGAGCCACGTGATGACCCGCTCGTCCCAGTCGTCGCCACCGAGATGGTTGTCGCCGCTCGTGGCCTTGACCTCGATGACACCCTCGCCGATCTCGAGCAGGCTGACGTCGAAGGTGCCGCCGCCCAGGTCGAAGACCAGGATCGTCTGCTCCTTCTCGCCCTTGTCCAGCCCGTAGGCCAGCGCTGCCGCGGTCGGCTCGTTGATGATTCGCAGGACATTGAGGCCCGCGATCTGGCCGGCCTCCTTGGTGGCCTGGCGTTGCGCGTCGTTGAAGTACGCGGGCGTCGTAATCACCGCGTCGGAGACGTCCTCGCCGAGGTACGACTCGGCGTCTCGCTTCAGCTTCTGCAGCACGCGGGCGCTGATCTCCTGCGCGGTGTATGTCTTACCGTCGATCTCCACCTTCCAGCTCGGGTCGCCCATGTGGCGCTTCACCGAGCGGATGGTCCGATCGACGTTTGTGACGGCCTGGCGCTTGGCGACCTCGCCGACCAGCACCTCGCCGTTCTTGGCGAACGCGACGACGCTCGGCGTCGTGCGCGAGCCCTCGGCGTTCGCAATGACCTCCGGCTCGCCACCGGTCAGGACGGCGACGACGGAGTTGGTGGTACCCAGGTCGATACCGACAGCTCGTGCCATTGGCTGTACTCCCTATGCTCTAGTTCTTGATTCAGTCAATAGAACTGAGTCAGGTCCGCTCATGTTCCCGAGCCATTATGCCCCGCAGCGGGCGGGCACGTCGTCGGCACCCACAGTCTCGCTTTCCCGGCATATCGGGTGGCTGCGG
Source organism: Jatrophihabitantaceae bacterium (assembly GCA_036506155.1). Classification (GTDB taxonomy): domain Bacteria; phylum Actinomycetota; class Actinomycetes; order Mycobacteriales; family Jatrophihabitantaceae; genus DASXRA01. The sequence continues at coordinate 151,049 of DASXSF010000035.1, read as the reverse complement.
TGGTCTTTCGGCAGCGCGCCACACTAGACGGGTGAGCACGGAGCGCGACGCCCGGCGCAGCGCGGATACCGTCTGGGTCGCCTGGCTGGTTGCCGGCGCCATCGTCGTCGTCCTCACCGTCAACGTCGTGCGGCATCTGACCGCGCGGCAGCACATGCACATGCCCGCGAGCGACGCCCTGTTCCGGGCAGGCAGTTCGCCGGTCGGCCCGCTGCTCAGCCACCGGCTCCTCACCGTGTGGAACGTCGACGCGGTCGCGCTCGCGGTACTGGCGGGGCTCGGAGCCTGGTATGCCACGGCGGTGGTGCGACGGCGCCGCCGGACCGGGACACCGTGGCCGGCGGCCCGAGCCGTGTCGTTCGCGGCCGGCATCGGCGTCTGCGCATATGCGACGTCCGGCGCGATCGCTGTCTATGACAAGGCGTTGTTCTCCGCCCACATGCTGGGCCACCTCGCGCTCGTGATGGTCGCCCCGGCGCTGTTCGCAGCGGGACGGCCCATGCGGCTCGCGGTCGAGGCCGGATCCCAGCGCGTCGAGCAGATCGCACAGGGACGCGTCGTGACGTTCCTGACCTCGCCCCCGGTGGCCCTCGCCTGCTACACGGGGGTGATCGTGGGCAGCCACCTGACCGGGCTGATGGACACGATCATGCGCTCCACCGCCGCCGGGCAGCTCGAACACCTCGTGTACCTCCTGGTGGGTTACCAGTTCTTCGTGCTGGTCATCGGCGACGAGCCGATCAGGTGGCGCCTCTCGACGCCCGCCCGGTGGGGGCTGCTGGCGCTTGCGATGGCAGTCGACACGTTCACCGGTGTGACGCTGATGATGTCGAGCACGGCCGTCGCGATGTCTCCGCCCCCTGCCCTGTCCGTCGATCCGCTCACGGACACGCAGACCGGCGGGGCGATCATGTGGTTCGGCGGTGACGGGATCATGGCCCTGGTCATGATCGCGCTCGTGATCGGATGGCAGCACACATCGGGACGCTCGCTGCGCGACCGATCCAGCTGGCTGGAGCGGGCTCGGGCGGCGACCTTGTCCGACCGGGCCGGCGGAGACGGCGACATCGACGACGACCAGGCCCGGCTGGACGCGTACAACGCGTGGCTGGCCCGGGTGGCTGAGCGCGACCGCGCCGGGCACTAAGGCATCGCGGAACGCAGCAGCTCGCCGATATCACCGAGCACGTGCCTGCCGCCGCTGACGATCATCCGTCCGTCCACGATCACCGTGTCGACGTCGGCGGCGAACGCGGCGAGCACGGCCTGTGCCGGGTCGACGCCCGCGGTGCGGACGGTGTCCAGCCGTACTGCCACCAGGTCGGCGCGTAGGCCCGGGGCGATGCGCCCGGCGTCGGGCCAGCCGAGCGCGGGGTGGCCGGTCAGCGCCGCGACTAGTTGCGCTGGAGTGAACCGTCCTCGCTGGCCGGTGGCCAGCCGCTCGTGCATTTCGAGTGCGCGCGCCTCCTCGAACATGTCGATCAGCGCGTGCTGGTCGGTGCCCAACGTGATCGGCGCCCCGGCGTCGTAAAGACGGCGAGACGGGCCGATGCCATCGGCAAGATCGCGTTCGGTCGTAGGACAGATGCTGACCGTGCTGCCGGCGCCGCCGAGCAAGGCGATGTCGGCGTCGGTCACATGCGTGGCGTGTACCGCGGTGGTCTGTGCACCGAGCGCGCCGGCGTCGGCGAGCAGTTGCGCCGGAGTCACGCCGTACGCGGCCAGACACTGCTCGTTCTCGGCCGACTGCTCCGAGAGGTGGACATGTAGCGGCCGGCCCTCGGCCACCTCGACCACCTCGGGCAGCGCCGTACGTGGCACCGCCCGCACCGAGTGGATGGCCGCGCCGATCACGCTCGACTCGTCCGCGGCGAGCGCGGCGACGCGGCGGGCCCACGCCGCGGCGCTGCCGTCGCCGAACCGCCGCGCTACTCCGGACAGCGGCTGCCCGATGCCGCCGGCGAGGTAACACGCGTCGAGCAGCGTGAACCGGACGCCGGCTTCCCTGGCGGCGGCGCGTAGCGCGTGCCCCATGGCATTCGGGTCGGCGTACGGGCGACCGTCCGGGGCGTGGTGCAGGTAGTGGAATTCGCCGACTGCGCTCACCCCGGCGAGCGCCATCTCCGCGTAAGTGGCGCGCGCCATCGCGAAGTACGAGTCCGGGTCGATGCGGCCCGCGACGGCATACATGCGCTCCCGCCAGGTCCAGAACGTCCCCGCCTCGTGGGTCCGCCCGCGCAGCGCTCGGTGGAACGCGTGGCTGTGTGTGTTGGCGAACCCCGGCAGCACCAGGCCAGGGAGCGGCACGTCACCGGGCTGTCGGGCTCCCGTCTCGACGGCGGCGATCCGTCCACTGTGGACAGTGATGCGCGCGTCACGGGCGACGCCGCTCGGAAGCCATGCATGCGAAGCGAAGAACGTCGTCATGTTGACGTGATCATGTCGCTAGATGTTGCAGCACCGCGGTGAGTGCCTCGACGCCGGCCAGGCAGTCGCCACGCTCGGCGAACTCGCCCGGCGCGTGCGAGACACCCGTCGGGTTGCGCACGAACAACATCGCCGTCGGCACACCCGCGGCCGCGAGGATGCCGGCGTCGTGCCCGGCGCCGGTGGCGAGCTCCGGTGGGTTGCCGAGCGCGGTTGCGATGCGAGCCCGCAGGCCGGCGTCGAACGCGGCCGCGTCCGTCCACGACTCCTCGACCAGGTCACCCAGGGTGGCGACGATCGTGCGGACTGGCTCGGCGGACGGCGCCCGGACATCCACCCACCCGGTGACCCGGGACGGAATCGCGTTCACGGCGTTCGGCTCGACGCGCACCTTGCCGCAGGTGGCAAGCCCACCGTGTCGCTCGGCGGCGTCCCGGACGGCGAGCACCAGGCGCGCGTAGTCGAGCATCGGGTCGCGGCGGTCGGCGAGCCGGGTGGTGCCCGCATGGTTGGCCTCGCCAGCCAGTTCGGCGCGCCAGCGCCCGTGCGGCCAGATCGCGGTGCCGATCCCGATCGGCGTGCCGAGGTCGACCAGACCGCGTCCCTGCTCGACGTGCAGTTCGACGAACGCTCCCACCCGGGCGACCGCCTCGGGGTCGGGAGCCGGATCTTCCCGGCCGGAGGCGCGCAATGCCTCGGCCATGGTGACGCTGTCGCTGTCGCGCAGGGCCAGTGCCCGCTCGGGCGCGAGCACGCCGGTCAACAGCCGCGACCCTGCACAGGCAATCCCGAACCGGGCGCCTTCCTCGTCGGCGAAGTTCACCACGCCGATGGGACGCGTGGGCACGAATCCGTCGCTGCGTAGGGCATCGACCGCGCAGAACGCCGACACGACCCCGAGCGGTCCGTCGAACGCCCCGCCGTCGGGCACGGAGTCGAGGTGGCTGCCGGTCACAACGCCCGGCTCGTCGATGGACGGCGTGCCCCACCAGGCCCACTGGTTGCCGGCCCGGTCCTCGACGAGATCGAGCCCCCGCTCCAGCGCCTCCGCGGCGAACCACTCCCGCAGTGTCAAGTCCGCAGACGTCCAGGCGAAGCGTCCGTAGCCGCCCGAGGGCAACCGGCCGACCGGTGCCAGGTCGGCCCAGAGCGCGTCGAAGCTCACCGCCACAGCGTGCCATCCCGGTTCGGCCGTCCGAGGCGGCGAAGCGCCGTCCGAGCGGCCGATAACCGGTGACGGTCAGCCCAGACCGACGCTGGACAGCCAGTCCTTGGCTACCTTGTCCGGGTCGCCGCTGCTCGCCTCGGCGACAAGGCTGGCCAGCGTCTTGGTGTCGAGCTTCGCCGACACGGCGTTGCACGCGTCCACCATCGGCTGGGTCAGCTTCGACTTGTTCACGATCGGCACGATGTTCTGTGCGGCGAACATGCTCTTGGGGTCGGTCAGCGACACGAATTTGTTCGCCGCGATCGACGAGTCGGTGGAGAAGATGTCCGCTGCGTCGATGGTGCCGTTCTTGAGCGCGGTGACCGTGATCGCGCCGCCCGCCTCCAGCGGCGTGAAGCGCCCGAACGTGACGCCGTAGACGCTCTTCAGCGCCGGCACGCCGTCCGGACGCGTCTTGAACTGTGCCGGCGCGCCCAGCGTCAGATGGCTCGCCACGGAAGCGAGATCGCCGATGGACGTGAGGTGATACTTCTGCACCGTCGCCTGGGTGACGGTGATCGTGTCGCTGTCTTGCGCGGCCGCGTACTGCAGCGCGACCTGCTTCGGGTCGAGCTTCTGCTGCAGCGCGCTGTAGACGTCAGCAGGCGTCTTGGCGGTAGCGGACGCGTCCAGGAAGCTGAGGATCGAGCCGGAGTATTCGGGGATGAAGCCGATCGAGCCGTCGTTCAGGGCCTTCATGTAGATAGGGCGCTCACCGATGCTGAGATGCTTGCTGACCTTCACGCCCTTTGCCGACATGGCATCGCCGTAGATGTCGGCCAGCAGGACGTTCTCGGTGAAGCCGGCCGAGCCGACCGTGATCGAGCCGGGACCGGCAGGGTAACCGCCGGCGCCGCTGGCCGTCTGGCTCGCCGGGCTCGACGCGGTCGTCGCCGCGGCCGAGGTAGCCGGCGACTGCGTCTTGCTCGAACTCCCGCTGCTGCCGCAAGCGGCGAGCGCGAGGACCGAGGCCAGCACGCCTGCGGCGAGCAGATAGGTGCGCTTCATATCTCTCCTTCGTCGGACATCCAATATCGGGTCAGATCAGGCCGGCGCCAACTCCACCTCTGCGGCGGTCCGGCTGGCGCGCCGGGAAAACCGCTCGGAGACGCCCGGAGACACGATCAGCCGCTCGACCCCGATCAATGCCAGGTCGGCCACGACCGCGAGCAGAGCGACGATGATGCCGGCGCTCACCATCGCCGGGTAGCCGGTGTGTGGGTCGTTGATCGTCTGGGTGCCGTCGATGATGAGCCGGCCCAGACCGCCGAGGAACGGCGCGTACGCCGCCACCGTTGCGGTGGCGATCACCTGCAGTGACGAACTGCGCAGCCCGGACATGATCAGCGGCAAGGCGATCGGCAACTCCACCCGGCGCACCACCTGCCCGCCGGTCATGCCCATGCCCTTGGCCGCGTCGCGAACCGCCGGGTCGACGTTCTGTACGCCGGCGTACGTACTCGTCAGGATCGGCGGGATGGCCAGCACCACAAGCACGATCTCGACCACCACGAAGTACTGGAACGCACCGACCGGGACGAGCCCTGGAATTGTTGTGGTGGCGTGGATCTTGGGTGAGAGCCAGATCACGAGCAGCACGACGAACCCCAGCGAGGGCACCGCGCGCAGCCCGTTGGCCAGGCCGGCGACTGCCAGCACACCCCGGCCGGTGTGTCCGATCCAGAGGCCGAGTGGCAACGCGATCAGCATCGCGACGGCGACCGCGATCAGCGTGTAGAACACGTGCTCGCGGATGTGCACGAGCAGCCCGTTCGGACCCCACCAGTTCGCCGGGTCGTTGAGCCACACACCCACCCGGTCGAGGTTGAGGCTGTTGTCGTCGGCCAGCGCACTCATCGCGCTCTCACCACCCGTTGCCAGGGAGTGAGCAGTCGGATACCCAGCACGATAACAACGTCGAACAGCAGCGCGAGCGCGATGATCAGGATCAGGCCGAGCAGGATCGGCGGTAGCGAGTTCAGCTGCGATCCCTCTGTGAACAGCGTGCCGAGTTGGGCCACGCCGAGCAGAGACGCCACCGACACGAGGCTGACGTTGGAGACAGCGGCCACCCGCAGTCCGGCGCCGATCACCGGCACCGCGATCGGCAACTGCACGGCGAACACGCGTTGGCGGTCGGTGTACCCCATGGCCGACGCCGCCGACAGGGTGGTGGTCGAGACGGACGAGAGGCCGTCGGCCACGACGCGGACAAGCAGCGCCACCGTGTAAATGGTGAGGGCCACCGCCACGTTGATCGGCGCGAGGATCTGGGTGCCCAATAGGCCGGGCAGTAGCAGGAACAGCACGAGGGACGGGATGGTGTAAGCCAGCCCGGCTAGCGTGACTAGTGGCGGGTACGTCCAGCGATGACGACTGGCCAGCCAGCCGATGGGCAACGCGATGATCAGCCCGACGACCAGCGGCAGCGCGGCCAGCCAGACAGTGGTCCAGGTCCAGTGCAGGACGTCGCTCTGGTTGTCGCGGAAGTACGTCCACACGTTCATGACGTGCCGATCCCCGCCGGGGCGCGCCGGGCTTGCGCGGCGTGAGCCTCGATGCGGGCCAGCACGTCGGACGCGCCGACCGTGCCGGCGAAGCGGCCGTCCTCGTCGACGACGACGCCCCTCCCACTGGGCGAGGACAGTGCCGCATCGAGCGCCTCGCGCAGCGTGCCGCCCTGGGTGGCCAGGGTGCCGCCGAGGTTGAGCAGTTCGGGGGTGACCTCGCCGGTGAGGGCGCTTGGCGGCACGCCGGTGAGGGCCAGCCACCCCTGGGGCTGCTGGTCGGCGTCGACGACGAGCACCCAGCCGTCGCGGGCCACCCGGGGCGCGTCGGCAAGATCGGACCCGAGAGCGACCGTGCCCTCGTCGTGCAGTTGCAGCGCGTCGGCGACGGTGAACCCGAGGGCGCGGTAGCCCCGGTCGCGTCCGACGAAGCCGGCGACGAACGAGTCGGCCGGCCGGGAGAGCAAGTCGGCCGGAGTGGCGAACTGGGCCAGCCGGCCGCCCACGCGCAGCACCGCGACATGGTCGCCGAGCTTGATCGCCTCGTCGATGTCGTGCGTGACGAACACGATCGTCTTGGCCAGTTCAGCCTGTAGGCGCAGGAATTCGTCCTGAAGTTGGGCGCGCACCACGGGGTCGACGGCGGAGAACGGCTCGTCCATCAGCATGACCTGCGGGTCGGCGGCCAGCGCCCGGGCGACGCCCACCCGCTGCTGCTGCCCGCCGGACAGTTGCTGCGGGTAGCGCTTCGCGAGCTGGGCCGGCAGGCCGACCCGCTCGAGCAGTTCCATCGCCTTGGCGCGGGCTTCGTGTCGGTTCTGCTTGAGCAGGAACGGCACGGTCGCGACGTTGTCGACGACGGTGCGGTGCGGGAAGAGCCCGGCCGCCTGAATGACGTAGCCCATGCCGCGTCGTAGCTGCGGGGGCGGCACCGCCGAGATGTCCTTGTCGTCGAGCCAGATCCGCCCCTCAGTGGGGTCGATCATCCGGTTGATCATGCGCAGGCTCGTGGTCTTGCCGCAGCCCGACGGGCCGACCAGCACGGTTATCTGGTGCGACGGCGCCTCCAGGCTCAACTCGTGGACGGCGACCGTGCCGTCGGGGTAGCGCTTGGTGACAGACTCGAACCTGATCATTAGCCGGCGACCTCCTGCTCGCGGTGCACGCCGAGCTGGGCGGCCAGCCCGCGGGCCTCACGGGCGACGATCTGTCCGTATTCGTGCATTGTCCGGGCGTCGATGCGAAACGTCGGGCCGAGCAGGTTGAGGGCACCGGCGATGCCGCCCGGGCGGCGGATCGGAGCCGCGATCGCGGTGACGTCCGGCTCGACCCGGTCGCGCTGGGCGACGTATCCCGCCTCGGTCACGGCGCCGCGAAGCGCGTCCCCCACCGCCAGGCCCTCGTACGGCATCGCCCGGCCGACCCAGCTGGTGTGCCGCACCGTGTGCGTTCCCTCGACCATCGCGACGTAGATCGCGGTGTGGTCAGGTCCCTCAATGCTGAGGTAGGCCGACTCGCCGGTGGCCGCGACGATGCGTCGCAGTGCCGGCTCGGCCATGGTCACGAGTGCCTGCCGGCCCAGCGACGCCGCGCCGAGTTGGATGAGCCGCGGTCCCGGGTGGTAGTAGCCCGCCTCGTCGCGGTGCACGAACGCCGCTCGTTCCAGGGTGCGCAGCAATCGCAACGCCGTGCTGGGCGCGAGCCGGGCGCGGCGCGCACAGCTCGCGAGACTCAACGGCGCGTCGGCGCAGACCTCCGCGAGCAGGTCGAGCGCACGCTCGACTGCTCGGGTCGGCGCCCCGGCGACACTCGTCAATTCGTCAGGCCTTGTCTATAGAGCAGATCGGGTTTGCCGCGTCGTGGAATGCTACTTCCGTCAGACGGTCCAGCCTTGCACCGTGCGGCGCACCCCTACAGCGCCTTTTCCGAATCGTTACCTCGGCGCTGCCGTCAGCCGGTCAGCTCAGACCAGCTCAACCGGGCAGTGGCCGGCCTTGGTCAGCCGGGCGTCGGCGCTCAGCAGCGGCACACCGAGGCGCACGGCCAGCGCAACGTAGAGCGCGTCGTAGAAGGACAGGCTGTCGCGGTATTGCCAAGCCAACTCGGCAAGCGGCCCGGCGGGCGGGTAGCGGTGCTGCACCAGCACGCGAAGCGATCGCAGCGCCGCACTTGCCTCCGTGGAAGTGATCAGCCCGGCGCGAGCATGGCGCCGCAGCACATTGCCAACCTCGGCGTCGACCAGGTGCGGCGCGTGGCGTCGCATTGATGGCAACCGCGTCCGCAGCGCCCGGGCGTCGTCGGTCTTGCCGGTCATCGCCAGCACGAGCGCCGATGCGTCGACGACGTAGTCGATTGGGTAGTTCACCTACGCTCTGCCGCCAGGTCGGCAAGAATCGACTCGCGAGTCGAACCAGCCGTGTCGCTCGACGCGTGAGCCGACTCCAGTTCCACCAGAACCTCTTCCGTCGTCGGCAGATAGGCGAAGTCGATCACGACCTCGCGCATGTACGACTGGATGGACCGGCCCTTGGCCCGGGCACGCTTGCGGATCACTTCGTAGGCGTCCTCGGGGATCTCGCGTATCTGGATTGTCGCCACAGCGCCACTTTAGCGCCGTAGCGCTACGGTTGCCAGCGCACGTTGACGGCGGGCGGCTTGCGGAACACGAGCCCGCGCGGTGTCGCATCGTCGGCGAGGCGCAGGTTCGGGAGTTCGAGCAGGGCAGCGAGCGCGGTGGCCGCCTCCAGACGGGCCAGGTCCATGCCGATGCACACGTGCGGCCCCCGGGCGAAGGCCAGATGCTGGCGGGCGTTCGGGCGGCGGATGTCGAAGCGGTCAGGCTCGGCGAAGACGTCGGGGTCTCGGTTGGCACCGGCGATGGACAGGGTCACCTGGTCGCCGCGCCGGATCGCGACACCGCCCAGGTCGACGTCCCGGGTCGCGTAGCGGTCCACGACGGCTGCCGCCGGTTCAAGCCGCAACGACTCCTCCACGGCGGCGCGGATCAGGCTGCGATCGGCTCGCAGCGCGTCCCGGGCATCGGCATTCGACAACACATGGACGACCAGGTTGGTGATCATGCCCTCAGTGGTCTCGATGCCTCCGAACATCAGCACGGCTGTATTGGACGCGGTCTCGTCGAGGTCGAGGCCGGGGACGGCCGTCTCGATCCGCGCACGCAGTGCTGCGAAAGCAGCCGGCCCCTCTGGTGGAATCGGGTGCCCGGCACTCACTCCCGACACCGCTGAGACGATCGCGTCGTACCAGCCCAGCACCGTGGCGGTGTCCGCTCCGGACACGCCCAGCGCCTCGGCTACCACTGCCACAGCCAGCGGGCCGGCCAGGCCGCGGCGCAACTCGGCACGCCCTGGTGGCAGGGCCGCGACCAGCCGGCGTGTCTCGTCCGCCACGAACGCCGCGAACCGATCCGCCGGGCGAAGCGAGCGGTGAAACGGACCGCGGTGCCGCGCGTGCTCGGCACCGTCCAGGGAGAGCATGCTCGGGCCGACCACGAGGGCCGTGGAGAACCGTGGATCGTCCACGGTGAACGTCGCCGGGTCGCGCAGCACCTGATCGGCCAGGTCGTATCGAGTGACCAGCCAGGCAGACAATGCCGGCAGCCATGCGACCGGTTCGGTGGCGCGGAGCTCGGCCAGCAGGGGGTGCGGGTCGCGTTCGAGATCCTCGACGGTGACCGTCACGAGCCCAGCCTGGCACGCGTGACGCGTGATGTGTGCCATGTGGTTACTGGCGAGTAACCCACGTAGGCTTCGGCGAATCGGCAAACCCCCGAAGGAGACCCTGGTGGCGCTCCGCCTGACCATCGCGCTGATCATGCTCGTCGTGACGGCAATCCTCGCCGGCCGCCGCGGCGCGTGGTTGGCGCGGCTGATCCGCTCAGGACGTCCGGCACCGGGCCGCACCGACGACATCAAAGCCCGGCTGCGGGATCAGGTCACCGAAGTCTTCGGGCAGCGCAAGTTGCTCAAGTGGTCGCTGCCGGGTATCGCGCACTTCATGACGTTCTGGGGCTTTATCGTCCTGTTCATCACGATCATCGAGGCGTTCGGTGCGCTGACGATCAGCCAGGACTTCGCGTTTCCCTGGTTCGGCCATGCCCGCTGGTTGGGGTTCCTGGAGGATCTTTTCGCCGTCGCAGTGCTCGTGGCAATCATTACGTTCGCGATCATCCGGCTGCGTCAGGCGCCGGAGCGGCGGCAGCGGGCATCGCGCTTCTACGGCTCGCATACCGGTGCCGCGTGGGCCGTGCTCGGCATGATCTTCCTCGTTATCGCGACACTGCTGCTCTACCGCGGCGCGCAGTACAACACCGGGCACTTCCCTTGGGGCATGTCGAAGGCGCCGTTCGCTTCCTACCTGGTGTCGCGTGCGCTGGGCGACGGCGCCTACAACCAGGGCGTCGAGACGTTCTTCCTGATCGCGCAGATGGCGGTCGTCTTCGGCTTCCTCATCCTGGTGCTGCACTCCAAGCACCTGCACATCTTCGTGGCGCCGCTGAACGTCCTCACCAAGCGAGAGCCCGACGGGCTGGGGGCATTGCTGCCGGTGGCGGACCCGGCGGGCAAGCCGATCGACTTCTCCGACGTGGAGAACCTGTCCGAGGACACGTCGTTCGGCCGCGGCAAGATCGAGGACTTCACCTGGAAGGGCTACCTGGATTTCACGACGTGCACCGAGTGTGGGCGCTGCCAGTCACAGTGCCCGGCCTGGAACACCGGCAAGCCGCTCTCGCCCAAGCTCGTCATCATGGACTTGCGCGATCACCTGTTCGCCAAGGCGCCATATCTCATCGGGGGAAAGTCGGCGCCGGACGACACCAAGGTCGAATCGCACGAACCACATGTGCCGGAGTCGGGGTTCGGCCGGGTGCCTGGCTCCGGGCCGGACCAGGCCGTACGCCCGCTCGTCGGCGACCTCGCGTCGGGTGGGGTTATCGACCCGGACGTGCTGTGGTCGTGCACCACGTGCGGGGCGTGCGTGGAGCAGTGTCCGGTCGACATCGAGCACGTCGACCACATCGTCGACATGCGCCGCTACCAGGTGCTGATCGAGTCGGCCTTTCCGTCCGAGGCCGGCGTCATGCTCCGGAACATCGAGAACAAGGGCAACCCGTGGGGGCTCGCGGAGAAAGCCCGCGAGGAGTGGATGGAGGGGCTGCCCTTCGAGGTCCGGCGGGCAGTGCCGGGCACGCCGCTTCCCGCCGACATCGAGTACCTGTTCTGGGTGGGCTGTGCCGGCGCCCTCGAGGATCGCTCCCGCAAGGTGACGCGGGCGTTTGCCGAGTTGCTGGACGCGGCAGGCGTTTCGTTCGCGGTGCTGGGCAGTGCCGAGACGTGCACCGGCGATCCGGCGCGGCGACTGGGCAATGAGTTCCTGTTCCAGATGCAGGGCATGCAGAACGTCGAGACGTTGAACTCCATCACGAGGGCGGCGCCGCTCAAGATCGTCGCCACGTGCCCGCACTGCTTCAACACGCTGGCCAACGAGTATCCGCAACTGTCCGGGCATTTCGACGTCGTCCACCACACGCAACTGCTCGGCCGGCTGGTCGCCGAAGGACGGTTGACGCCGGTCGAGCCGGTGGACAAGAAGATCACCTACCACGACCCGTGCTACCTCGGCCGCCACAACAAGGTGTACACGCCGCCGCGCGACGTGCTCGACTCCATCCCCCAGCTGAAAGCCCAGGAGATGCACCGCTGCAAAGACCGGGGCTTCTGCTGTGGCGCCGGCGGTGCGCGGATGTGGATGGAGGAGAAGATCGGCAAGCGGGTCAACATCGAGCGCACCGAGGAGGCACTCGGCCTCGACCCGGACATGATCTCGACGGCGTGTCCGTTCTGCATGGTCATGCTCTCCGACGCGGTGATCGCCAAGCAGTCGTCGGGCGAGGCCCGCGACGACGTCGCCGTACTGGACGTCGCGCAGATCCTGCGGCAATCGCTGCGGCAGTAGGGTGCTGCCCTGCGGCGCCGGCAACCCTCGGCCGATGATCTTGGAGTTGCGGTCGATATTCAGCCATAACTCCAAGATCACGACGGGCGGCCTTCCTGGTCCACGCGTCGCCCGCCCGACCCAACCCATGGAACGGTTGGCGCATGCACGACGAAGTCATTCCGATCCTGCGCGTCGGCAATATCGCCGAGGCGGTGACCTGGTACCAGCGACTGGGGTTCACGCAAGAGTGGGAACACCGCCTCGAGCCCGGCCTTCCCGCGTTCGTATCGATCGCGCGCGGACCGATGCGGCTGTTCCTGTCCGAGCACGACGGCGACGCCCGCCCGAACACCCTCGTCTACCTGCGCGTCCGCGATGTCGATGAGTTCGGTGCCAAGCTCGGCCAACCTGTCGAGGAACGTCCATGGGCACGCGAGGTCCACGTTCGCGACTCCGATGGCAACCGGCTGCGGATCGGGACACCACTTCGACCGGAGACCGACTCGACATAATGCGGCGCATGCCCAAGCCACCTGTTCCTGCCGAGTTCTCCGCGGTGCTGTCAAACCCGAATCCCTGCGTGATCGGCCTCGTGAAGCCGGACGGCGCGCCGATCACCGTCGCGACCTGGTACCTGTGGGAGGGGGGCCGGGTGCTGGTGAACATGGACGAGGGACGCAAGCGGATCGAGTGGCTGCGCGCCGACCCGCGGGTTTCGCTCACCGTGCTCGACGGCGCCCGCTGGTACCGAGCGGTCAGCGTGCGCGGGCACGTGGCGTCGCTGACCGACGACGCGGATCTCAGCACGATCGATCGCATCGCCACGCACTACACCGGCCGGCCGTATCGCAACCGCAGCCGCGGCCGGGTGAGCGCCTGGATCGACGTCGACCAGTGGCACGCATGGGGCTTCCGCTGACGGACAACGCGCCGCGACTGCCCTGACGTTGACATGCCGTGCGGACATCGTGGCTCGGCGTGCTCTGTATGGGCGCCCTCGTCGCGGGATGTGCCGATCCGCGCGTGCAGCCGAGCGCGCATTCGCACCAGGCAGCCGCGGCTGCCGAGGTAGCGGCGCTCGTGGCTGCTTCGCCCGTGCTGCCCGGCGCGCGTGAGTCGCGCCGGGCGCCGCTCGCCGTGCTGACCCGGCCAGCAGAGCTGCCCGGGACCGACCATGTCGTCCAGCGGACCCGCTGGTGGACCGCGCCGGGCTCCACCGACCAGGCGATCGCCTACCTGCGCGCTCATCGGCCGCGGCCGCTCACGCTGTCCGGCTGGATGGGTCCGAACAGCGACGGCAGCGAAGGGCTCACGTTCAGCGCGAAGGACAGCGCCGCGTACGTCCAGGCGCGACTGCTCCTCGAGGTGGTCGCTGACGGGTACGGCGTCGCCATGCGCGCGGACGGGCAGGCGGTCTGGCTGCCCGCCCATCCCGCCAGCGGCTACCTGCCGGCCGATGTCACATCGGTCGACGTCATGATCGACCACGGCCTTGCGGCGCCGACACTGAGCCGCACCCTGCCTGCGGCACCCGCTCAGCGACTGGTGTCGTTAATCAACGGCCTGCCGGTGTGGCCACCAGTCGCATACAGCTGCCCCGATGACATCGGCGATCGCGACCACCTGCTCTTCCACTCACCCCCGGACAACGTGGCCGTCACCGTCTCGCCGGGCGGCTGTGGCACGGTCCAGATCGGCTCCCGCACGCCCGCGCTTCGGGGCGGCGCCGAGGTCGATCAGTTGTTGAAGTCGCTGCTCGGTCTGCGGTGACTGTGTTACCCGCGATCGCGGGGCAATGTCGCGGCGAGCTGGGCGGCCAACACGGCGGGCGCCTCGACGAGGGAAGGGCCGTACCACGTGAGATGCCGCCCGCTGACCAGCGCGACGTCCTGGTTCGGGAAGCACTCCGGCCCGTCGCCGGCGCTGAACGCGTAGGGCTCGTCGGGCAGCACGACCAGGTCGGTGTCGCGCACGTCGTCGAGCCGGACTCGGGGGTAACGGTCTAGGGCATCGGCGAATGCATTGCGAACACCGAGGCGGGCGAGCACGTCGCCGGCGAATGTGTCGCGGCCGAGCACCATCCACGGCCGCCGCCAGATCGGCACCGCCGCCGTACGCGGCCGGCCCGGTCGCACCGCCGCCCACGCCGCCACGGCATTATCCAGCCAGGCTGGACGAGTCGCCCGGCAGGCCAGCGCGAGCATCCGATCCAGCGAGCGAAACGCCTCGTCGACGCCGCGCACCCGGGTCACCCACACCGCCAGGCCGGCGGCGCGAAGCGCCTCCAGGTCGGACGTGCGGTTCTCCTCCTCGTTGGCCAGCACCACGTCAGGGGCCAGCTCCAGCACCCGGGCGACAGCGGGGTTCTTGGTGCCGCCGACGCGCGGCACCTCCAGGTCGGCCGGGCACCAATCGGTGGCCCCCGCGAGCAGTCCCGGTGCCGTGGCCGCCACCGACTCGGACAGCGAGGGCACCAGCGACACGACGCGCTCGACCCGAGCCGGCACGGCCACTCGCCTGCCCAGATCGTCAAGCATCATGACGCTATGCGTACCTGACGGCACCGGGTTCGCGATAGCTCGCGCAGCCGGTGGACAACGCGAAGGGCCTGCGGGCGCGTTGTCTTTCTGAGAGCCTGGCCCACGACCGCAGAGGGACGGGAGTCTCGGTGACGTTCGATGAGTTCGCGGCGACGCGGCTCGACGCCGTGCTGCGCTTCGCCGTAGTGCTCACGAACGATCGTGGGCTCGCTGAAGACGTCGTCCAAGAAGTGCTGATCCGGGCCCATCAACGGTGGGCGCAGATCGGCGCGTTGGAGCATCCGGAGGCATACGTAAGGCGCATGGTGGTGAACGAGTTCCTGTCCTGGCGCCGCAAGTGGGCGCGCTACGTCCCGCAGGCGGACGTCGAGCCCACGACGACCCAGGCCGACCACGCCGATGCCCAGGCGGAGCGTGCAACGCTGCTCGCCGAGGTGGCCAAGCTGCCGCGTCGGCAGCGCGCGGTCCTCGTACTGCGCTACTACGAGGGGCTGTCCGACGCGCAGATCGCCGACGTGCTGGGCTGCGCCGAGACGACGGTGCGCGGGTACGCATTCAGGGCGCTGGCGGCGCTGCGGGTCGAGCTGACATCGGCGGAACTGACATGAGAAGCGAGGACGAGCTGCGGGCGGCGTTCCAGCAGAAGGCCGCCGAGGCGCCGCATGCTGCTGACGTGCTGCGCGCGCTGCGCGCCCACGAGGGGGCGCCGCGCGTACGGCGGCGCTGGCTGGTGCCCGCGGCGGCGTTCGCGACTATCGCAGTGGCAGTCGGCGTCCCACTGGCGATCGCGCTGTCGCATCCGTCGACTAACGAGAAGGTGGGCGGCGGCGCGCAGCCCGAGACCGCTGCCGCCGGGCCGCGTGTACCGGAGAGCTCCGCCGCCGCCGGCGGGCAGGCCCCGCAGACGACAGGCGTCGCGATTTGCCGTCCCGCCGACGTCACCGTGGCTCTGCGCGGGGCTGTACTGACCGTGACATCGCGCGGTGCGGCCTGCGAGCTGGCTCGCGTGCCGGCTGTGGGCTTGGCCGGCCGCGCGATGCCGAAGCCGCCGGGCCGGTTCGGGGTACTTGCCGCCGGAGCCACGGCGACCTCCACGTTGCAGGGCCAGGGCCGGTGTGCCGCGCTGGCCGGCCCGCTACAGGTCGACTGGGGCGCCGGGCCGGTCAGAGTATCCGGGGCGACGACCCTGCCCAGCTGCCTGCCGGTCGGCGCACTGCAGGCGAGCGCTTTCACCGGGTTGCACTAGCCCGGTTCGCGTACCCTCGTTCGCGTGGGAAGCCGGGCCGTCATTGACTACGCGCTGCAGCGCCGCGCGCGGTTGTCGGACGTTGCCCTCGGCCGGGTGTCCCGTGACGAGGCCTGCGATGCCCACCCGTACCTGCGCCTCGCGGCCCGCCACTACGGCGTGCCGGCGCGTCGGGCGTGCCCGGTGTGCGACAAGACGCGGCTCACGCTCGTCCATTACGTCTACGGCGATGCGCTCGGGCGCAGCGCCGGCCAGGCCAAGTCACGTGCCGAGCTTGCCCGCATGGCGGCCACTCTGCCCGAGTTCGACGTGTACGTCGTTGAGGTATGCCCCGACTGCGGATGGAACCATCTGGTCCGCTCGTACGTACTGGGAGCCGCTTCAGCATGACCGACGCGGCACCCCCGCCTCCCCGCATTCCGCGCCGCTTCGATCCGAACAAGCGGCGGCCGATCGAAGGGCATTTGCCGCAGTGGTGGCAACGCCGGCGGCAGCGCAAGCGCGCCCGACTCGCGGGCATGACCCGCGCCCGGCGGGTCTGGCGGCGCGTCGGGCTGACCTTCGTCTGGCTGCTCGGCGCCATCGCCGTGATCATGGTGAGCGCGGTCGTACTGTTCTACACGCTCTCGAACGTGCCGCGTCCGGCTGATCTGCCGGTGCCGCAGGCGGCGCTCGTGCAGTACTCGGACGGCTCGACGCTCACGCAGCTCGGCACGAACCGGATCCCGGTGCCACTGTCGAAGGTGCCGCAGCAGGTGCGGTGGGCCGTCCTCGCGGCGGAGGACCGCAACTTCTACTCGGAGCCTGGCGTCTCGATCAAGGGCACGCTGCGTGCCGCGTTGCACGACATCGTCGGCGGGGACGTGCAGGGCGGTTCCGGCATCACCCAGCAGTACGCCAAGAACGCCTACCTCAACGACTCGCGGACCCTGTCGCGGAAGCTGCGCGAGCTGGCGATCGCGGTGAAACTGTCCCGGCAGTATTCGAAGAACCAGATCCTCGAGTGGTACCTCAACACCGTCTACTTCGGCCGCGGGACGTACGGCATAGAGGCCGCGTCGGAGGCCTACTTCGGAGTGGGCGTCGAGAAGCTCAATACCGCGCAGGGCGCGCTACTCGCCGGGTTGCTCCGCTCGCCGGGCTACTACGACCCGGCTGCCAACCCGGGCCCGGCCCGCGAGCGGTGGCGTTACGTCATGGACGGGCTGGTCACCACCCATCACCTGACCGCGGAACAAGAGGCGACGATCGCGTTTCCGAAGACGAGACCGGATCACTCCCACTCGACGAGCGATCCGAACGGGCTGATCGGCGCCGCGGTCACCCGTGAGCTGGAGCGACTCGGTATCGACGAGGCGACCATCAACACCAAGGGCCTGCGCATTCGGACCACGATCGACCGCGCCGCGCAGGCCGACGCGATCGACGCGATCCACCAGACGTTCGCGAACCTGACCCCGAAACAGCGCAACACGAAGAATGCGCTGGTCGCGGTAGACCCGCAGAGCGGGGCCATCGTCGCGTATTACGGCGGGCCGAACGGCAAGAACTACGCCGGCCGGCAGGACTACTTCGACTACGCAGGGCAGGGTTGGCGTCCGCCCGGTTCGTCCTTCAAGCCGTTCACACTGGCCGCGGCGCTCAGCCAGAACCTGCGGGGCGCCAAGCCGGCGTACGCGATCAACTCGATCGTCGACGGCAGCCAGACCCGGGTGATCGACGGAACGACGATCAGCAATGACCCGAGTGACGCGCAATACTCCGGGCACGTCACGCTGGCGTTCGCGATGAAGGTGTCGCTGAACACGGCCTTCGACGGGCTTGCGTCCGACATCGGACCGGCGAGCGTGGCCGGGACGGCCTGGGCCGCCGGAATCCCGAAGACGCGCGACGGCAAGCCGACCCTTACGAGCCCGGACGGCAAGACGCATTTCGGCATCGGCATCGGCGACTACCCGGTGCGCCCGCTCGATCAGGCCGTCGGATTTGCGACCTTCGCCGATGGCGGTGTCACACACCAGGGCTACCTGGTGCAGGAGGTCATCGATGCCGAGGGCCACGTTCTGTACAAGCACAAGGACGCCGGCACGCGGGCACTCGACCCGCGGGTGGCCAACGACGTGACACTCACCCTCAAGCCTGTCCCCGGCTTTTCCGGGGTAGCACTGGACGGTCGGGAGTCGGCAGCGAAGACGGGGACGGAGGGCATCCAATCGGGGCCCAACGCGGGCCGCAACAGTGACGCCTGGATGGTCGGCTACACCCCCAAGGAGGTGAGCGCAGCGGTATGGGTCGGCAGCGGCGACTCCACCCAGGCGATCTACAACGCAGGCGGCGGCAACGAATACGGCCGCGACCTGCCCGGCAAGGCATGGAAGGCGTTCATGGACAGCTATCTGTCCGGCAAGCCTGCCCTGCCCATGGCGTCCGTCCAGCAGATCGGAGGTGGCCAGGACGCCTCCACGCCGCCGCCCACGCCGACGACGACCGCGAGCGCGACGCCCACACCGTCCACGTCCGTAGCAACAACACCTGCCTCGCGCCGCCCCACCCCGACGCCCTCGGTCACCACGCCGACGCCCACGACGCCTTCGCCGACCGTGACTCCGACGCCGACCACGTCATCGCCGACGCCCACCCGATCGCGGCCCACCCGATCGCCGACGCCGACCGGGTAGCCCAGAACCACGTGCGAGGATGCCCCGGTGACGCACGCGGCACCGGCTGACCAGGTCCCGAGCCGCACCGATCCGACTGTGTGGCGGGCGAGCCGGCTGATCGGCGGTCCGTGGGGACGCCACGCCGGCACGGCGTCGTGGTGGACGCCACTGCGCGCGCTGCTGCTGCTCGCGTCGTTCACGCTGCTGCTCGCATACGGCCAGAAGGCGCCGTGCGCCAACGGCAACTGGACCGGCAACAAGCAGTACACCCATGCCTGCTACTCGGACGTGATCCCGCTCTGGGGCGCCGAACGGCTCGACACCGGCGCCGTGCCCTACCGCGACAACGCCGTCGAATATCCGCTACTGACCGGGGGATTCATGTGGGCGACGGCAGGCGTGACCCGTGCCGTCCACGCGATCTTCGACGTGCAGGACGAAGGGGTGCTGTTCGCCGTACTCACCAGCATCGGGCTCGCCGCGTGCGGGTTGCTCGTCGTGGCCGGCACCGTGGGCGCGGCGGGCCAACGCCCGTACGACGCCGCGATCTTCGCGCTCAGCCCGCTGCTGGTGTTCCATGCATTCTCGAACTGGGACCTGTTTGCCATGGCGCTCGCGGCATGCGCGCTGTGGGCGTGGGCGCGATCGCGCCCGGTCGCGGCCGGGGTCCTCATCGGGCTCGGTGTGGCTGCCAAGCTGTACCCGATCTTCCTGCTGGTGCCCATCGGCGTTTTGGCGGTCCGTACCGCACGGTATCGTCCGGCGATCTGGTGCACGGTGGCTGCCGTGGCGACATGGCTGGCAGTCAACGTGCCGTTTGCGGCGGCCTACTACAACGGGTGGCGCGAGTTCTACGCGTTCAGCGCGACGCGGGACGCGGAGGCCAGCACCTTCTGGTACATCGGTCACTACCTGGCCACCACAGGCATCGGCAACGGATATCCACCGGGATGGTCGCCGCCCGGCGCAGCGGTGGCAGTGGTGCTGATCGTCGCGCTGGCCGGTGTCGCGACGCTGGGCCTCTGGGCGCCCGTACGCCCGCGTATGGCGCAGCTGGCGTTCCTCGCGGTGTTCGCCTTCCTCATTACCACCAAGGTGTGGAGCCCGCAGTACTCCCTGTGGCTGGTACCGCTCGTCGCGCTGGCACGGCCCCGCTGGCGGATAACCCTGTTGTGGCAGTTCAGCGAGATCGTGGTCTGGGTGATCACGCTGCTGTGGCTGCTCGGATTCAACGACGGCTCACACGCCACCGACTACGGGTGGCTGATGCTTGCCCTGCTAGTCCGGGACGGATTCCTTTTCGTGATCGCCGGCCTGATCGTCTACGAGATGTGGCATCCCGAGGCGGACGTGGTCCGCGCCAGCGGCCTGGACGATCCGGGCGGTGGTCCGTACGACGGGGCGCCGGACGTCTGGCGACAGCGGCTGATCCGGCGGCACACGAGCTATGCCGGCTACGCCCAACAGGAGGAAGTGGCGCACTGACACCGACCCCGCAGGATTCGCTCAGGGAGCGCGAATGACGGCCACGAACGCACCGGTCTTGGTGATCATGGGCGTATCCGGATGTGGAAAGTCCACGGTGGCGGGCCTGCTCGCCGGGCGACTGGGCTGGGATCTCGCGGAGGGCGACGACATGCACCCGGCCGCCAGCATCGCGAAGATGGCGGCCGGGCAACCGCTCACCGACGAGGACCGCTGGCCGTGGCTGGCCCGGGTTGCGGCATGGATCCGCGCACAAATCACCGCGCACCGCCCGGGCATCATCACATGCTCCGCGCTGAAGCGCAGCTACCGCGATGTACTGCGCGCCGACCCGGTCGTCTTCGTCTACCTGGCTGCTTCCCGCGAGCTGATCGCCCGGCGACTGGCGGCTCGGCACGGGCACTTCATGCCCTTGGCACTGCTCGATTCGCAGTTCGCGGCACTGGAGCCGCCCGGCCCGGACGAGCAGGCCGTCACTGTCGACATCAGCCGCTCACCCGAGCAGACCGCGTCGCTGGTGATGGCCGCGCTACACCTACCCGACCCCACCGCCAGGGGAGGGAGCGAACAGCGGCAGTAGCGGCCCTCGGCTCAGGCCGCCAGTGCCTTGCGCAGGAACTCGATGTCGTCGGCATGACCCTCGCGCGGCGTCTCGACGATGACGTCGCAGCCGGCGCCGCGGGAAATGGCGGCGATCACGTCTGGGTCGATCTGACCGTCGGCCATGTTGGCGTGCCGGTCGGCGCCGGAGTCGAACGCGTCGCGACTGTTGTTGGCGTGGACCAGGTCGATGCGGCCCGTGATGCCGCGCACCCGGTCGACGATGCCGTCGAGGACCTCCCCGCCGGCGTGGGCGTGGCACGTGTCGAGGACGAAGCCGGGGTCGTACTCGCCGATGACCTCCCACAGCCGGGCGAGCCGGTCGAAGCGCCGTGCCAGGGCGTTGTTGCCGCCCGCGGTGTTCTCGATCAGGATCGGCAAACCGAACCCGCCCTCGTCTGCGGCGTAGGTGAACGTCTTGCGCCAGTTGTCGATGCCGACCGCGGGATCGTCGCGTGCGTTCAGGTGTCCGCCGTGCACGATCAGAGCGTTCGCGCCGAGGGCCGCAGCCGCCGCCGCGTGCTGCTGCAGGAGCTTGCGGCTCGGGATGCGGATGCGGTTGTTCAGCGTCGCCACATTGAGGACGTACGGCGCGTGGATGTAGATCGTGAGCCCGCTGTTCTTGATCTCCTCGGCGTGGGCGTGTTCGACGGGGGCCTTCCAGCGCTGTGGGTCGGCGAGAAAGAACTGCGCCGCCTCGGCGCCGACCGATGTCGCGGCCGGGATGGGGTCAGCCGAGTCGACGTGTGCTCCGATGACAGGCATGCCTCTGAGCTTAGGCTCGCCCCCGGACCAGCCAGGAGCGGCTAATCGGGACATACATGCTGGTACTGTTCTGGGTTTGGTGGCGTCACTTCTATGGGGACCACTCGTTAGAGAGACGTCAGCAACCACCCGGGAGTGCTGCATGCAGACCGGTCGTTCGGGTGTCGCCCCCTGGCTGGCCGGAGCCGTGGGGCTCGGCGTCGCCGTGGGCACGGTGCTGATCGCCGGTCCCGCCGACGCGTCGACGACGGTGACCGCGCAGCTGGCCCTCTCCGGAGTGGTCACCGCGAGCTCGCCCGCCGGTGGCAGCACCGTGGGCATCCACCCCGGAGACTCCGTCGACTTCAAGCCGGCGAGCGTTCCGACCCAGGGGCTGAACTCACACGGCTTACCCCTCGGTGACGTCCTGGGCGGAGTGCTGAGCAGCGTCACCGGCTACCAGGTCGTGCTGCACCTGCCGTCGACGTTCCCCGGCGGCCAACGCGACGTGAAGCTCGGCGCGTGCAGCAGCCAGAAGGACCTGAAGGTCAGCTTCCCGAAGACCGGCACGTACGGCTTCACCTGGTCGGCCTACGCGGTGAACCTGCTCTGCCTGACCCCCGGCGAGGGCATCACGCTGGACGGCAACGCCGCGAAGCAGCACGGCATCGCGCTGAATGCGCAGAGCCAGTGGATCGGAAAGGTCGTCGCAGCTGCCACCCCGCCTCCTGGCGGGCTGTCCGCACAGATACCCGGGGTGAGCGCAGCGCCCCAGGTGGGTGGTGCCCAGCTGCCGGCCGTCGGCGTGCCCGGCGCGACACTGCCGACGCTGCCCGCGAGCCTGCCCAGCACCGGTCCGGGACTGCCGGGCTCGTCATCGTCCGGGCCGGCCGGCACAACGAGCAGTCCGTCGCCAGGGATCGACTACGCGCCGCCGGGGCAGTCCATCGAGGACCAGGTCGTGCCGAAGGGCTACGGGCCGGACATCAGAGGCGGCGGCCACGTCCCGGACATGCTCGACTCCGAGCTGCTGAACGGCACCGGCGCCACCGCGGTCCCGGGCGCCGCGGCAGCCGAGGGCGTACCGGTCCCGACCCACAGCGCGCGGCCGATCGACCTGGCCGCGAACAGGGCGCCGGCCGGGTTGGTGGCGCTGCTGGGGATCATCGCGATCGTCGTACTGTCGCTGGTCACCGCGATGTACGCCCGGCTCTACCTGATACGCCGTCAGGCCGGCTGATTTCCGATCCGGACCCCGCCCAGGTACCCTGACACGGTTTGCAGCCCACGACGTTGCGCCCGATTTCGTGGGAATCCCCGCAGAACTTGTCGCACACGTGCGGCACCCTCCTGCCGTGGACCGTCCACGGCCGATGAGCCCATAGGAGGAACGGCACAATCATGCGCCATTACGAAGTCATGGTGATCCTCGATCCGAGTCTCGAGGAACGAACCATCGCCCCGTCGCTCGACACGTTCCTGAGCGTGGTCAAGAAGGACGGTGGCACCGTCGAGAAGGTCGACATCTGGGGCAAACGACGCCTTGCTTTTGAGATCGACAAACACGCCGAGGGCATCTACGCCGTGATCGATCTGACCGCGGAGCCGGCCAGCGTGATCGAACTCGACCGGCAGCTCAATCTCAACGAGTCGGTGCTGCGGACGAAGGTCCTGCGGCCCGAGGCCCGGTAAGGAGACGCCATGGCCGGCGAGACCGTCGTCACCGTGGTCGGCAATCTGACCGCCGACCCAGAGCTGCGTTTCACCCCGTCCGGCGCTGCGGTCGCGAGCTTCACCATCGCGTCGACGCCACGGACGTTCGACCGCAACACCAACGAGTGGAAGGACGGCGAGGCGCTGTTCCTGCGCTGTTCGATCTGGCGGCAGGCGGCCGAAAACGTCGCCGAATCTCTACAGCGCGGCATGCGCGTCGTTGCGCAGGGCCGCCTCAAGCAGCGCTCGTTCGAGACCCGCGAGGGCGAGAAGCGCACGGTCGTCGAAATGGATGTCGACGAGATCGGCCCGTCGCTGCGATATGCGACGGCGAAGGTCAACCGCACCCAGCGTGGATCGTCGACCGGCGGTGGGTTCGGCGCATCCGGCGGAGCGCCGGCCGATGACCCGTGGGGTTCCGCCCCGCCTGCCGGCAGCACCGACGAGCCACCGTTCTAGTTAGCGACGAGCGCTCGCGCCGGGCTCATCCGGCCCATTCGCGCCTGAATTAGGAGACAAGATCATGCCAAAGCCGCCGGCTCGTAAGCCGAAGAAGAAGCAAAACCCACTTACCGTGGCCAATATCGAATACATCGACTACAAGGACACAACGCTGCTGCGCAAGTTCATCTCGGACCGCGGCAAGATCCGCGCGCGCCGGGTCACCGGGGTCAGCGCGCAGCAGCAGCGCGAGATCGCCAGGGCGATCAAGAACGCGCGTGAGATGGCGCTGCTTCCGTACACCTCGACAGCCCGCTGACTGCGCTGCAAGGGAGCACCATGAAGCTCATTCTTACCCGTGAAGTGGCTGGCCTGGGCCTGGCCGGCGACATCGTCGACGTGGCCGACGGCTATGGGCGCAACTTCCTGATCCCGCGCGGCTCGGCGATCGCGTGGAGCAAGGGCGCCGAGCGGCAGATCGCGCAGATCAAACGAGCTCGGGACGCGCGCGAGATCCGCGACCGCAGCCACGCGCAGGAGCTCAAGTCGCAGCTCGAATCGCTTTCCGTCACTCTCGGTGCGCGCGCCGGTGCGGGCGGGAAGCTGTTCGGCTCAATCACCGCGAGCGACATCGCGACCGCGGTCAAGCACGCCGGCGGGCCGCTGCTCGACCGCAAGCGCATTCAATTGCCCGGGCACATCAAGACGGTCGGCTCGCACGCGATCACTGTTGAGCTGCACCCGGACGTGGTGGCCACCGTCCCCGTCCAGGTCACCGCTTTGTGATCGTCGGCGAGAATTTTTAGTCCACAGCCCGTGGACGAGCAAGCCCCGGGATCATAGGCGCTCATTGGCGCGGCTGAGGAAATTCACAGGACCGTCCACGCCTGATCTACAAGCTGCCCACAACGTTATCCCCAGGTGTGTACACAGCGCGGTTTGATGCTCGGGCGCCGACCGCCCTAGCGTGGTCGCCCGAGCGGCATGGGGGCTGTTCGCAGAAATTGTCAGTGCGGGCTCGGATGCTGTGCGCGTGTGCGCCGATCCGGGGTGGGTGAACCAGGGGGGAGTGTCGCGCGTGGTGCTCGCTGATGACACACGCGTGGCAGCGGCCGACTATGACCGCACGCCACCACAGGACGTCCCCGCCGAGCAGTCGGTACTCGGCGGCATGCTGCTCTCCAAGGACGCGATCGCCGATGTCGTCGAGGTATTGCGTCCCACCGATTTCTACCGCCCGGCGCACCAGCTGATCTACGACGCCGTGCTCGACCTGTACGCGCGCGGCGAGCCGGCTGATGCCGTAACGGTTTCGGCTGAGCTGACCCGGGCCGGGCAGCTGGCGCGGGTCGGTGGTGCGGCGTACCTGCACACGCTCATCGCGACGGTCCCCACGGCGGCCAATGCCGGCTACTACGCGCAGATCGTTGCCGAAAAGGCGATCCTGCGGCGGCTCGTCACCGCGGGCACCCGCATCGTGCAGATGGGATACCAGACAGCGGCTGGCAGCGGCGACCTCATCGGCAGCGTCGACGACGTGGTCGATCGCGCACAGGCGGAGATCTACGACGTCACCGAGCGGCGTACCAGCGACGACTACGTGCACATCGAGTCGCTACTCACCGGCACACTGACCGAGATCGAGCGCATTGCCGACTCGGGAGGCGTGGGCACCGGCATTCCCACCGGATTCACCCGGCTCGACGAGATCACCAATGGGCTGCACCCCGGGCAGATGATCACCGTGGCAGGCCGGCCCGGCAGCGGGAAGTCGACGCTGGCGCTGGATTTCGCCCGCTCGGCGGCGATCCGATACCGCAAGCCGACCGTCCTGTTCTCACTCGAGATGGGCAAGCTCGAGTTGATGATGCGGCTGCTGTCCGCCGAGGCGCTCGTGCCGCTGCGCAACATGCGTTCGGGGCACATGGCCGACCAGGACTGGGCGCGGCTGGCCCGGCGCGCTGGTGATCTCGCGGAGGCGCCGCTGTTCCTCGACGACTCACCCAACCTCACCATGATGGAGATCCGGGCCAAGGCACGACGACTACGCCAGCGCCACGACCTCCAGCTGATCGTTATCGACTACCTGCAGCTCATGACGAGTGGTAAGCGTGTCGAGTCGCGCCAGCAAGAGGTGAGTGAGTTCTCGCGGGCGATCAAGCTACTGGCAAAGGAGCTCGACGTCCCGGTCGTGGCGCTCTCGCAGCTCAACCGCGGCCCCGAGCAGCGCACCGACAAACGGCCCATGCTGGCCGACCTGCGCGAATCCGGCTGCCTGACGGCCGACACGACGCTCCTGCGTGCCGACACCGGTGCGCCGATCACGTTCCGGGAGCTGCTCGACCCGGGGCACACCCACGTGCTGGTCTGGTCGCTCGACGAGCAGCGCCGGCTTGTTGCAGCGCCGGTCACGAACGTCTTTCCCTCCGGCGTCAAAGCGGTCTTCCGGCTTCGCTTGGCGTCCGGTCGTGAGGTCAAGGCCACGGGCAACCATCCGTTCCTGACGTTCGACGGATGGGCCGCCCTTGACACGCTACATGTCGGCGACCGCATTGCCATACCCCGGCGTACACCCGAGCCGGTTGCCGTTGGGCTCGGGTGGTCCGAACACCGGCTCGGCCTGCTCGCGCACCTGATCAGCGACGGCTGCCTGCTGCGGTCCCTGCCGGTGCACTACACGTCCGACGACGAGGCGAACCTCGCCTTCGTCGAGGCAGCCGCCGCCGAGGAGTTCGGCATCACGCCGGCTCGGGTGGCGCACGGTCGGTGGTGGCACTCGTACCTGCCCGCTCCGCATCGGCATGGTCCGCTCAGCCGGCTGCGCGCCTGGTTCCGCGAGCTCGGCATCGACGATCTCCGCTGCGAGGAGAAGCGGCTGCCCGAGGCCATCTACAGCGCCAGCAATGCCGAGCTCGCTGTCTTCCTGCGACACCTCTGGGCCAGTGGCGGATGTCTGCGGATGCCCGGTGAAGGCGGCTCGTCCATGCGCAAGGTGTATTACGCCACGTCCAGCCGTGCGCTTGCCGACGGCGTGATGCGGCTGCTCGCCCGTTTCGGCATAGTCGCCCGCCTCAGCGTCGTCAAACAGGGTCGGCGTAGACCCACCTACCACGTTCTCATCGCCGACACGGCGAGCCTGCGCACGTTCTGCCAGGAGATCGGCGTGCACGGCCGCCGAGGTCACCTGGTTGGACGGCTGCTCGCGGCGCTGCGTGATCGCCCCTCGGCGACCAACGTCGACACGCTGCCGCACGAGGCATGGCAGTCGGTGCGGGCGGAACGCCTGGACTCTGCCTTGACGGAACGGCAACTCCAGGCGGCGATCGGCACGCCGTATCGCGGCGCATCCCTCTACCGGACCTGTCCGTCGCGGGAGCGGATACAGCGCCTTGCCGAGGTGCTCGATTCCGACCTGCTGCGCGCTACCGTGAGTGAGGACGTGTTCTGGGATCACGTCGTCGACATCGAACCGCTCGGCAAGGAGCCGGTCTACGACGCCACCGTCAAGGGCACGCACAATTTCGTCGCCGACGGGATCATCGCGCACAACTCGATCGAGCAGGACTCGGATGTCGTATTGCTCGTCCACCGCGAAGACATGTACGAGCGGGAGTCGCCCCGTGCCGGCGAGGCCGACCTGATCATCGCCAAGCATCGCAACGGCCCTACGGCCACGGTGGCGGTGAGCTTCCAGGGGCACTACAGCCGGTTCAGCGACATGCCGGACTAGTGCTGTGGCCCGGCCAGCTCCAGGCGCTTGACGCCCGGTGTTCGGCAACCATATCTTCAACTCATCGGTTAATCAACGTATGAGTTGAGGAGCGTCGTATGCGCACGATCGTCGTGTCGGAGTTCGTGACGCTGGACGGGGTCGTGGAGGCCCCGGATCAGTGGTCGATGTCGTACTGGAACGACAACATCGCCCAATTCAAGACCGAGGAGATGCAGGAGGCGGACGCGCTGCTGCTAGGCCGTGTCACCTACGACCACTTCGCCGCCGCCTGGCCCGCCATGATCGACGAGACCGGCGGCAAGGAGATGAACGGCATCAGGAAATGGGTCGTGACATCGACGCTCGACACCGCGGACTGGGCCAACTCGGCGATCGTGCGAAGCCTGGACGAGGTCGCCGAACTGGACGGCACGCTGCTCGTCTTCGGGAGCCCGGGCCTCATCCAAGGACTGATCGAGCGCGACCTCGTCGACGCCTACCGGCTGCTCGTCTACCCTGTGGTGCTCGGCCGGGGCAAGCGCCTGTTCGGCGATGCCGCCCGGACGAACCTCGACCTTATCGAGGCACGCGACGTCGGCTCCGGCGTCGGCGCACTTCGTTACCAACGGAAGGCCGATGCCGACTGATGAGCTCAGCCGCACGTTCGCCGCGCTGGCCGACCCGACACGACGCGCCATGCTGGCTCGTCTCGCCCGCGGCGAGGCCACGGTGAACGAGCTGGCCGAGCCATTCTCGATCAGCCTGCAAGCGGTGTCGAAGCACCTGAAGGTGCTCGAGCAGGCCGGGCTGGTCACCCGCAGCCGCGCTGCACAACAGCGGCCGGCGCGGCTGCGGGCCGGGCCGTTGGCCGACGCCGCGCAATGGCTGACGTTTTACCGCGGGTTCTTCGAGGGCAGCCTGGACCGGCTCGACGAGCATCTGCGGAAGAACGTGTTGAAGGGACGAGCCGATGGTTGAGTTCACCATCGTCCGGGTGTTCGACGCACCACGCGAGGCGGTGTGGCGGGCGTGGACCGATCCGGAACAACTCGCCCAATGGTTCGGGCCACGCGGGGTCAGCACACCGCTGGACAAGATCCGCATGGACCTGCGCCCGGGTGGAGTGGCGAGCCTCGTCATGGTCGACGACGCCTCCGGAACGGAGTACCCGAATTCCGGCACGTACCTGGAAGTTGTCCCGCCGGAGCGTCTCGTCTGGAAAGACGACGGCTTCCCGGACGGGACGGGCGCCGGCACGGTCACCGTCAGACTAAGGAACCTCGGCGGCAAGACCGAGCTCGCCCTACACGTCGTGGCCGACTTCACCGACGAGATGCGGGCGCAGGCCGGCGCCGGCTGGGGTAGCTCCTTCGACCGGCTCGGCGAACTACTCGCCCGCCGCTGAGGCCACTCGGGCCGCGCGGGCACCCAGGTAGCGCTGCTCGGGCAGGCTGGTCGTGCCCCGGGCAGCGGCGAGGTAGGCGTCCCGGGCCGCGGAAGCGTCGCCGGCCAGGTCGAGCAGGTGCGCCCGCACGGCCTCCAGCCGATGGCCCACCGCCGCGCGCGATGCGCCGGCGAGGCCATCGAGCAGATCCAGCCCCGCCGCCGGCCCGTCGACCATCGCAACCGCCACGGCGTGGCTGAGCGCGGCCATCGGGTTCGGCGCGATGCGCAGCAGCACTTCGTACAGCTTGACGATTTGCGGCCAGTCGGTGTCCTGTGGGGTGGGAGCTTCGGCATGCACTGCCGCGATCGCCGCCTGCAGCTGATACGGCCCGAGCGGCGCCGCCGAAAGCGCCGAGGACACCAGCGCCACTCCCTCGGCTATCGCCTGGCGGTCCCACAACACCCGGTCCTGCTCCTCCAGCGGGATCAGCGTGCCGCCGGGGCCGACGCGGGCGGCTCGCCGCGCCTCGTTCAGCAGCATGAGCGCCAGCAGCCCAGCCACCTCGCCGTCGTCCGGCAGCATCCGGTGCACCTCGCGGGTAAGCCGGATCGCCTCGCGGGTCAGGTCCGGGCGATGAAGCGCCGGCCCGGACGTCGTCGTATAGCCCTCGTTGAAGATCAGGTACAGGACGTGCAGCACCGCACCGAGCCGGCCCGCCCACTCTGCGCCGGGCGGTGTGGCGAAGCCGGCGCCGCGCAGCCGCTGCTTGGCCCGGCTGATGCGCTGGCCCATCGTCGTCTCGGGGACGAAGAACGCCCGGGCGATCTCGGCTGTGGTCAGCCCGCCCACGGCGCGCAACGTCAGGGCCACCTGCGACGGCGCCGACAGCGAGGGGTGGCAGCAGAGGAACAGCAAGGTGAGCGTGTCGTCGCGGTCGGCGAGCCGCTCGTCGTCCGCGGGCGGCGCGACGAGGGAGTCGGCCGACGCGACGGCCGCCTCACGGCGCAGCCGGGCAGACTCGGCGCGCAGTTGATCGGTCAGCCGCCGGGACGCGACGGTGAGCAGCCAACCCCGCGGCGAGTCCGGAACACCCGAACGCCACTGCGTGGCGGCGGCCAGCAGCGCCTCCTGCAGCGCGTCCTCGCAGAGGTCAAAGTGCCCGTAGCGACGGGTGAGGGCGCTGAGGACCTGCGGCGTCTCCCGACGCAGCAGGTCCTCGATGCTCATGCTCGACTCCGCACTCGCTCCGCTCCTCGCTCGCTGACGCTCGCTGCGACGCTCACTCGCCGTCGTCTTCGACGCTCATACGTCGGCACCTGCCGTGTGCATGATCGGGCGCACCTCCAGGGCGAAATACTTCGCGTCCGGCCAGCCGGCGGCGATCTCGACGGCGCGCTCTGCGGTCTCGCAGTCGACGATCAGGTAGCCGCCCATCTGCTCCTTCGCCTCGACGTACGGACCGTCGGTGACCGCCGGCACGCCGTCGCGTACCCGCACGGTCTTCGACTGTGACGGGTCGGCCAGCCCCTGGCCGCCCACGAACTCACCCGACCTCGTGAGTTCGTCCATGATCCGATCTACGTCGGCGAAGATCGCGTTGCGCTCCTGCTCGGGCATCGCCTCGTACGTGGCGGGGTTGTTGTAGATGAGGAGCAGGTATTTCATGGTTGCCTCCCTTCGGCTTCGGCGCTAGAGACGTCGGAGCCGGCGGTGCCGTCTCGACATCACGCCGGACTCAGCGGTGGGTCGAGCAGTTGCAGCGTGGCGGCGGAGGCGTCGAGCTCGGCGGCCACGCCGATCGGATAGGTCTGGTTCCGCCCGCCGTGCCCGACGTTGGCCCAGCTGATCATGGGAACGCCCAACGAGCCCAGCCGCTCGGCCAGGATCGCCTGGATGTCCTCGATGCCGCCGCAGTTCTGGAACGTCCCCGCGACGATGCCGGCGACTCCGTCCAGGTACCCGGACCGCCGCAGCTGGGTGAGCATCCGGTCGATGCGATAGTCGTCCTCGCCTTCGTCCTCGACCAGCCAGACGCCGCCGCGGGCCGGCCAGGACGTGTCGGTGCCCAGGGACGCCGTCAGCACGGTCAGGTTGCCGCCGCACGTGATGCCGCGGGCGACGCCCGCTACCACGGTGCGCGCGCCCGCGAAGCACAGTGACGTGGCCTGCTCCGGATGCATCAGCGTCCGCAGCAGCGAGGCGAACTCGTACGTGTCGAAGTAGGACACCATCGTGCCGTGCAGCGACGCCCAGCCCAGCCGGCGCGCCGCTGCCTCGAGGATCGCGGTCACGTCGGAGTATCCGGCGAGCACCTTCGGCGTGACGCCGTCGAGCACGGCCCAGTCGAACGACGCGAGGGTGCGCTGCGCCCCGGACCCGCCACAGGCGAAGACGATGCCGGCGATGCCGGGGTCGCGCAGCGCGCTCGTCAGGTCGGCGACGCGCAGCGCGTCCTCGCCGGCGAGGTAGTGGCGCAGCTTTCCCCGGTCGCGGGCCGACTCGTACACGACTGGTTCCAGGCCGGACAGGCGCAGCACCTCGAGCCCCGCAGCGAGCCGTTCCTGGTCGGGCGGGCTGCTCGCGGACAGCACCGCGACGCGATCACCCGGACGCAGCGCCGGAGGCCGCGCGAGGGACGCAATCATGCCGCACACCGTACGGGGCGACCGCAGATCTTGACGGCGCGAGCCGGTGAGCTTTTACTCGCTCTCATTTGAGGGCACCAACCCCGGATGCCGATCTCGTCGCCATCTGTACGACGTTGGTCCGCTTCGACACGACCAATTACGGCGACGGCAAGTCCAACGGCGAGCGAGAAGCCGCCGAATGGGTGGCCGGGCAGTTGCAGGACGCCGGCTATCTGCCGGCCGTGATCGAGGCGGAGCCCGGACGCGCCAGTACCGTCGTCCGCATCGCCGGCCGCGACCGGGCCGCCCCGGCTCTGCTCGTGCACGGTCACCTCGACGTCGTCCCTGCCGCGCCGGAGGACTGGAGCGTCGACCCGTTCGGCGGCGAGGTGCGCGCCGGCGCGGTGTGGGGCCGCGGCGCGCTGGACATGAAGGCGATGGACGCGGCGATGCTGGCCGTCGCACTCGGCTGGGCGCGAGCCGGCTACGTCCCGCCGCGAGACGTCGTGCTGGCATTCGTCGCCGACGAGGAGGATAACGGCGAATTCGGGGCGGGCTACCTGGTGCGCGAGCACGCCGGGCTGTTCGCGGGCGTGACTAGCGCGATCGGCGAGTCCGGCGGCTACAGCGTGCATCTGCCGGACGGGCGGCGGCTGTACCCGATCGCATGTGCCGAGCGCGGCACGGCACGGATCAAGCTCACCGTCCGGGGAACGGCCGGGCACGGTTCGCGACCCAACCCGGCCAACGCCGTCGCCGCGCTGGCCCGTGCCGTCGCCCGGGTGGCCGACCATCGCTGGCCCCGCCACGTCATCCCGGCGGTACAGGCGCTACTGGATGGGTTGGGCGCAACACCGTCCGACCTACTCACCCTCGGCGATGCTGGGCGGCTGCTCGAAGCGACGCTGTCCAACACGCTGAACCCGACCATGCTGCATGCGGGCTACAAGGTGAACGTCGTCCCGAGCGAGGCTGTCGCGTGGCTCGACGGGCGAGTGCTCCCCGGTACCGCCGGCGAGTTCTTCGGAACCCTCGACCGCCTCGTCGAGCCAGGCGTCGCCTGCGAGGTGACCACCTACGCCCCGCCGGTCGAGACGGGGCACGACACGCCGGAGTTCGCTGCCATGGCCGCCGCCATTCGTGCGCACGACCCGGATGCTCTGGTGCTGCCGTTCTGCGCCGGCGGCGGAACCGACGCCAAGGCGTTCTCGACGCTGGGCATCGCCTGCTACGGGTTCGCACCGGCGCGCTGGCCGACCGGCTTCGCCCACTGGAACTACGTGCACGGCGTGGACGAACGCGTGCCGATCGAGAGTCTGGTGTTCGGCGCCGCCGTGTTGGACACCTATCTGCGGGAGGGGACAACGTGAGGAGGATCGGAATCGCTGGCGCCGTCGCGTTGATCGCGAGCGCGGCACTGGTGGGCGGCGCGCCGCGAACGACTGCTGCGTCGGTGAAGACGGTCACCATCCAGGCAGCGCAGATCAAGACGCTCAACCCGTTCCTGTCGTACTTCGACAGCGAGCTCAACATCCTCGGCAGCATCTACCCATCGCTGTACCGGTACGACGCCAATAACAATCCGGTGCCTTACCTCGCGGAGTCGGCGACGACGTCTCCCGATCACCTCACCTGGACGTTCAAGATCCGGCAGGGTCTCAAGTGGACGGACGGCCAGCCGATCACAGCGAAGGACGCGGCCTGGACGTTCAACCTGATCATGACCAACAGCGATGCGGCAACGGCGAACGGATCGCTGGTCACGAACTTTGCATCCGTGGTCGCGGCGGACGACTCCACGCTGGTCATCAAGACGAAGACGCCGCAGGCCAACATGCCCTACATCAGCATCACGATCACCGGCATCCCGATCGTGCCCCAGCACATCTGGGAATCGAAGCTGAAGGGTCTCGGCAAGTACCTGAACAGCGACTACCCCGTCGTCGGCTACGGGCCGTTCATCCTGGCCGGCTACAAGACCGGCCAGTACGCGACGCTCGAGGCGAACAAGGACTTCTACGAAGGCAAGCCGAAGATCGACAAGCTGATCCTGCAGTACTTCCAGAACGACGACGCGACGATCGCTGCATTGCGCACGGGTCAGATCGCCTACGCTCGCAACCTGCCGGCGACCGGGTGGAAGTCGCTACAGGGCGCCAAGGGCGTCCTGGCCTTCAAGGAGGCCCCCACCCGCTGGACCGGCGTGGAGATCAACCCCGGTGCCGAGACGCGCAGTGGCAAGAAGCTCGGCACGGGCAACCCGATCCTCGCCGACCCCAAGGTGCGGCTCGCCATCGCGTACGCGATCGACCGGCAGACGCTCGTCACGAAGGTGCTCGACGGGCTCGGGCTGCCGGGCGCCGGCTATATCCCGCCGGCATATACACAGTTCGCGTGGCAGCCGTCCGCGAACGAAGTGGTCGGCTACGACCCTGCTAAGGCGAACCAGATCCTCGACGCTGCCGGGTATCCCGAACACGGCACCTATCGGGTCGATTCGCGCACCGGCAGAGAGCTCAGATTCCGGCTGGGCACGCACTCCGACGACGCCGACGACCAGGCCATCGCGCCGTACCTCGTCGGCTGGTTCAAGGCCATCGGCATCAAGCTCACCCCGCAGGCACAAAGCATGAGTGGGTTGAACGACAACCTGGCCAAGGGCGACTGGGACCTGCTCATGGACGGCTGGGGGACCGGCCCGGACCCGACCTACCTACTGAGCATCCAGACCTGCGGCACGCTGCCGAAGGACGACGGCACCGGCGGCAACACGGACGCGTTCTTCTGCGACAAGCACTATGACGCGCTGTTCACCCAGCAGTCGCAGCAGTTCGACCCGAAACAGCGTGCCGCGACATTCGCCAGGATGCAGCAGATCCTTTACGACGCGAATTGCGACATCATCCTTTACTACAACTACATCCTGGACGCGGTGCGCACCGACAAGGTGTCGAACTACCCGGTCGGGTCGGAGAACTCGTCCGGCACCTACCCACTTCAGGACGCGTTCGCGTCGTGGGAGCAGGCCGTGCCGGAGTCGAGCAGCGGATCGTCGAATGCCGGCTTCTGGGTCGGCATCGGCATCGCTGCCGCGGTCGTGGTGCTGGCCGCCGCCGCGTTCACGGTCTGGCGGCGCCGGACAGCCGCCGAGCGTGAGTGATGCATTGGCGGCGGAGCTCGGTGCGCAGTCGGGTTCCGGCGCTCCGCGGTGGTATCGATCGTCGTTCTGGCCGTACTTCGGCGGCAAGCTGCTAGGCGCCCTGATCAGCTTCCTGGTCATGCTGGTCATCGGCTTCACGATCTTCAACGTGATGCCGGCGGACCCGGTAGCTACCTTCACGCGGCAGCACCCCACCAGCCCGAAGCAGATCGCAAATCTTCGCCATCAGCTCGGCGTCGACCTGCCGGTGTGGCACCGTTTCCTCAACTTCGTCGGGCACACGATGCAAGGCAAGCTCGGCGATTCTTGGCAGTACCACCAGTCGGTGGCGTCGCTGATCGGCGAGCGGCTCTGGCCGACGGTGCTGCTGATCGGATCGTCGACCGTGATCGCGGTGGCCCTGGGCCTGTGGCTGGGCATCCGCAGCGGCTGGCGGCACGGCAGCGCGTTCGACCGAACCGCGTCCGGGGTGTCGCTTGTGTTGTGGTCGGTGCCGACGTTCTGGCTAGGCCTGATCCTGCTCGTCGTGTTCACCGTGGGCGCCGGACCCATACCGTCGGGACTGTTTCCTGCGGGGCAGATGTCGACGCCGGGCTTTTCCGGCTCCTGGCTGGCACACGTCGGCGACACCGTGCACCACCTGATCCTGCCGTGCCTGACGCTGGTGCTGGTGATCGTCGCGCAGTACGTGACGATCATGCGCTCGTCGATCATCGATGAGCTGGGGGCACCGTATCTGCTGACCGCCCGGGCGAAGGGGCTGCGCGACGACGAGGTGCGGCGCCGCCATGCCGTGCCGAACGCGTTGCTGCCGACCGTCACGGTCATCTTCCTCCAGCTGGGCACGATCGTCGGCGGCGCGATCGCGGTGGAGACGGTGTACTCGTGGCCCGGGCTCGGGTTCCTGACCTTCCAGGCCCTGGAGATCCCCGATCTCCCGCTCCTGGAGGGCACGTTCATCGTGCTCAGTGCCTCGGTGATCGTCATGAATCTGATCGCCGACATGGTGTACCGGGTGCTCGACCCACGAGTGCGGGCGCAATGAGTCTCGTCGCTTCGCCGCGAACGGCCGGGAGCCGGCAGGCTGCCGCGCAGTTCCTCCGGATGCCGACCGCGATCGCCGGCCTTGCGATCCTCGTAATATTCACCGGCGCGGCGTTAACAGCCCCGCTGTACATCCACCCGTCGGACCTGGACGTCACGCAGGCGACGGGCGGCCAGCTCGCACCGCCCAGCAGGCATTACCCGCTCGGGACCGACCAGCCCGGGCGCTCCGTACTGTTACTGCTCATCTGGGGCGCGCGTGCCTCGCTGGCGATCGGTGTGATCGCGACGCTGCTGGCAATGGTGCTGGGCAGCGCGATCGGGTTGGTGGCCGGGCACTACCAGCGGTGGCTGGGACGCGGGCTGATGCACGTCACGGACTGGTTCATCGCACTACCCAGTCTGCCTCTGGCCATCTCCCTCGCTGCGGTGCTCGGGCAGGGCGCTACGTCGATCACGATCGCGATCGCGATTACGTCCTGGACCGCGACAGCCCGGCTGGTGCGGGCGCAAACGCTGGCCGTGGAGGCGCGGCCGTTCATCGATCGGGCGCGCGCCCTCGGTGCCGGCAACATGCAGATCATGGTTCGACACGTGCTGCCGAACGTGGCGCCGCTCATCCTGGTGTCGAGCACACTTACCGTGGCAGGGGCGATCCTGGCCGAGACGACGCTGACGTTTCTCGGGCTGGGCAACCCGACCGAGGTCTCCTGGGGCACTATGATCAATCGGGCGTACACGGGCAGTGCGGTCAGCCGCGGGGCATGGTGGTACCTGCTGCCCCCGGGCATCGCGATCGTGCTGGTGGTGCTCGGCTTCACGATGACCGGCCGGGCCGTCGAGCGCATCCTCAGCCCCCGGGCACGCTTGTGAGCGCGCCCCCTCCCCGATCGCGCAAGAATTCCTCGTCTCAGGCGAGCGAATCTTGCGCGATTCGGATGGGGCTGCTGACGGTGCGCGATCTGCACGTCACGTATCCGCCGGACGTGCATGCGGTGCGTGGGGTGAGCCTCACCCTCGACGCCGGCCGGACGCTCGGGTTGGCCGGGGAGTCCGGGTCGGGCAAGTCCACCGTGGCGCTCAGCCTGCTGCGCCTGCTCCCGTCGTCGGCACAGGTCACCGGCGAAATCATGCTGGACGGCGAGGACGTGCTGGCCATGAGCTGGGGGCGGCTGCGTACGGTGCGGTGGGCAGACGCGTCCATCGTGTTCCAGGGTGCGATGAGCGCGCTGAACCCGGTACGCACGATCGGTGAGCAGATCCGCGAGCCGATCCTGCTGCACGAGAAGGTCGGCGCGCGTGCCGCCCGGGAGCGCACCGCGTCCCTCTTGGATAGCGTCGGCGTGCCGGCCCGGCGCGCCAGCGCGTACCCGCACGAGCTCTCGGGCGGCCAGCGGCAGCGCGTGATGATCGCGATGGCGCTCGCCTGCCGGCCCAACCTGATCATCGCGGACGAGCCGACGACGGCGCTGGACGTGATCGTGCAAGCGCAGATCCTCCACCTGGTCACTGATCTGGTGCGTGATGCGAAGATCAGCATGATCGTGATCAGCCACGATCTGTCCGTGCTGGCCGACACCTGCGACCGGCTGGCCGTGATGTACGCGGGGCGGATCGTCGAGATCGGGGCGTCGCAGCCGATGATGGCGCAGCCTCGCCATCCGTACACGAAGGCGCTGTCATCGGCGTTCCCCACAATCGGCGACCCGGCGTCGCGACGGGCACCGTCCGGGCTGCCCGGCGATCCGCCGGACCCGCGCGCCATCGGCCCGGGTTGCCCGTTTGAGCCGCGCTGCCCAGAGGCGTTCGACGAGTGCCGTGTCCGCGACGTCGAGCTCTGGCCGGCCGGGCCGGGTCAGGCAGCCTGCCTGCGCGTCCTCCCCGATTACGCAAGAATTCCTCGTCTGAGGCGCGCGAACCTTGCGCAGTCGGGAGGGGATGCATGACGGCGCCGGCAATCGAGGCTCGGGACCTTTCCGTCACGTTCCCGCCGCAGCGGGAACGGGGGCCGGCCCACGCCGTCGACGGCGTCAACCTGACCGTGGGCGTGGGCGAGATCGTGGCGCTGATCGGCGAGTCCGGGTGCGGCAAGAGCACGCTGGCCCGCGCGTTGGTCGGGCTGGTTCGTCCGACGACCGGCGAGGTGCGCTACCGGGGCACGACCCTCGGGTACTCGAGCAAGGCGCTGAAGCGCTTCCGGCGGTACACGCAACTCGTGCTGCAGGACCCGGCCGGCGCGCTGAACCCGAGGCAAAACGTGTTCGACGCCGTCGCCGAGGGCCCGCGGCTGCACGGATTGCGTGCCGGTCTCGCAGAACGTGTCGAGACCGCTCTGTTGCAGGCGGGGCTGCGCCCGCCTGAGCAGTTCGTGGCCCGCTACCCGCACGAGCTCTCCGGCGGGCAGCAGCAGCGCGTGGTCATCGCCGGGGCGCTCGCCTTGGAACCGTCGTTGATCGTCGCCGACGAGCCGGTTGCCTCACTGGACGCGTCGGTGCGTGGCGAGATCCTGCGGCTGGTCCTCGACCTGCGCACGTCGCTCGGCCTCTCAGCGCTCGTAGTCAGCCACGATCTGGGGCTGGCATGGAACGTGGCAGACCGCGTTGCGGTGATGTATCTCGGACGCATCGTCGAGCAGGGCACCGTCGAGAACGTCCTGCTGCGGCCGCGGCATCCGTACACCCAGGCGCTCATCTCCGTACTCCCTGGTACGGAGGTCGAGCCGGTGCTGCTGCGTGGCGAGCCACCCGACCCGACGGCGATCCCGGCGGGGTGCCGCTTCCACCCGCGCTGCCCGCGCTTCGCCGCCCTGGACCCGCCCGACGAGCGTCGCGAACTGTGCACGGGACGGGCGGTGCCGATCCTGCCTGCCGACGAGGCGGGCGTCGCTTGCCATTTGATCGAGGAGAGTCATGCGAGTACTCATCTCAGCTGACATGGAGGGTGCCACCGGGGTGACGTTCCCCGACGACGTCGAGCCCGACTCGGCGCGCTGGGAGTACCACCGGGTGCTGTTCGCCGGCGACGTCAACGCCGCCATCGGTGGATTCTTCGACGGCAGAGCGAACGAGGTGCTCGTCAACGACGCGCACTCCAGCCAGCGCAACCTGCTGCTCGACCGGCTCGACGACCGGGCGACGCTGCTCATCGGGCGGCACAAGCCGCTGGCGATGATGGAAGGCATCGACCAGGGGTTCGACGCGGTGGCGTTCATCGGCTACCACGGTGGCGCTGGCACCCGCGGGGTGCTCGCGCACACCTACCTCGGCAACACCATTACCGGCGTGTGGCTCAACGACGCGCTGTGCAGCGAGGGCTACATGAACGCGGCACTGGCCGCCTCGTACCGGGTGCCCGTCGTGCTGGTGACCGGCGACGACCGCACGTGCGAGGACGCGAAGTCGTACGCGCCTGCCGCGCAGCACGTGGCCGTCAAGACCTGCATCGACCGGTACAGCGCGACTTGCCTGCCACCGTCGAAGACCGCGGCGCTCATCCGGTCGGCGGCCACCGCGTCCCTGGACCCGCTGCCCGCCGTGCCCCCACCGGCCGGGCCCTTCCGGTACGTCGTGGAGTTCGACGCGACGAGCCCGATCCCCATGGTCACCGGCATCCCCGGCGTGCGGCAGATCGCCGAGCGTCAGGTTGCGTTCGAGCTGCCCACGATGCGTGAGGCGATCCGCTGCTTCCGCGCCGTCACGCAGATCGCGAGTGGCAGCGTCGAGAAGACATATGGATGACCTGATCGAACTCCTCCGGCTGCTGGTCGAACACGAATCGCCAGCCACGCTGCGGGATGTGCTCGTCGACCTGCTCCTGCGCG
This sequence comes from Jatrophihabitantaceae bacterium, assembly GCA_036506155.1. GTDB lineage: Bacteria > Actinomycetota > Actinomycetes > Mycobacteriales > Jatrophihabitantaceae > DASXRA01. Next base: position 111,771 of record DASXSF010000035.1, on the reverse strand, counting down.
CCGGCGCGGACGCGGCACCGGACGGAGCGCACGTCGCCGCGTCGCTCGGCGACGGCCCGGGCCATGTGCTCGTGCTGGGCCACTTCGACACCGTGTGGCCGGTCGGCCGCCTCGCGATCGCTCCGTTCACCGTGACCGGCGATCTCGCCAGCGGGCCCGGCGTGTTCGACATGAAGGGTGGGCTGGTCGCGCTCCTGTACGCGGTGCGGCTACTGCGTGGCCGTGCGCTGCCCCGCCCGGTGCGCATCGTGCTCACCGCTGACGAGGAGATCGGCAGTCCCGACGGGGCCCGCGTGGTCCTTGCCCACACGGACGGTGTGGCCGCGGTGTACGCGCTGGAGCCGCCGTTGCCGGGCGGGGCGCTCAAGGTGGGGCGCCGCGGCGTGGCCCGGGTGCGCATCACGGTGCGCGGACGTGAGGCACACGCCGGCCTGGAGGTGCGACGCGGCGTGTCGGCGATAGACGAGCTCTGCGACCAGCTCGCGACGCTACGCGCACCTAACGTCAACGTCGGGCGCATCGACGGCGGCACGCGCGCCAACGTCGTCGCCGGCCAGGCGAGCGCTGAGCTGGGTCTGCGCTTCGCGACGGCGCAGGAACAGGCCGCGCTGTTCGCCGCGATCGACGGCCTGACACCTGTCCGCAGCGGCGCTGAGATCGGCGTCGAGGTGCTGTCGCGCCGGCCCGCCTGGGAACCCTCGGCGTCGAGGCGACTCGCCGCACACGTCCAGGCGGTGGCGCAGCGACTCGGCGAGACGATCGGCGCCGCGGTCTCGCCCGGCGCCGGCGACGCCAACCTCACCGGGGCACTGGGCATCCCGACCGTCGACGGCCTCGGCCCTCGCGGGCACGGCGCCCACGCTCCGGACGAGACTGTCGAACTGCCCTCGATCAAGGCCCGCGGCGAGCTGCTCGCGGCACTACTCGCCGACGACATCATGCGCGTCGAGGACATCCCGAGATAGGTTTCCGCCATGCCTCGCAGCGAGCCGGATCGCCGAGTAGCCGAGTATGAGGCGGCCCTCGCCGCGGCACGGACGCCCACCGCGGTGCTGCAACTGCTCGCCCAGGGGCGAGAGACCCGCGCCCAGCCCGACGAAGAGCCGCTTGAAGTGGCCTTCGCCCGCACTCAGGTCGACGGCGCGGACGGGCTGCCCGCGGCAGTATGGGTGGCGCTGCGGCACGGCGACACGGACGCCAGCCTGACCGCACTGCTCGGTGCGTCCCGTACCGAGTTCGTGGTGGGCGAGCACGAGGAACTCGATTCCAGCTATCGGCTGCGCACCGTCGAGGAGCGCCGCGTGCTGCCCGACGTCGGCGTACTCCAGATGCAAATGGCAGCCATGCTGGATATCCCGTGGGACGTCATCGTCATGCTGTGCGATTGGGGTCCCGACGATCCACGCACGCAGAAGGAGATCGACGCGCTGCTCGACGGGCGCCTCCGGGAACGAGGCGGTGCCTCGAATGCGCGGCCGGGCCGGCTGCGCATGAGCGCAAACGAGCTGGCCTCGTTGCTGCAGCTCACACCCGAGCAGACCAAGCTGCTGAACCTGCTCGTGCGGCAGGCGGACGTCACTATCAACTCGTGAAGGTTCTGGTCGCTCCGGACAAGTTCAAGGGGTCGCTCACCGCGGCACAAGCCGCCGAGGCGATGCGGCTCGGCGTGCTCGACGCAGACCCGGACGCAGCCGTCACGACGCTGTCCGTCGCGGACGGCGGCGAGGGCACTATCGACGCGGTCGTCTCCGCGGGCGCGACGCCACATCAGGTCGACGTCGCCGGGCCGCTCGGCGATCGGGTGCGCGCCCGCTTCGCCGTCCGAGGCGATACGGCGATCGTCGAGGCGGCGCAGGCGTGCGGCCTCGCGCTCGTCGCAACGCCTAACGCGGCGACGGCGCTTGCCGCTGACACGCGCGGGCTGGCCGAACTCGTCCGGGCAGCGGCGGCCACCGGCGTACGGCAGCTAGTGCTCGGGGTGGGCGGCAGCGCCTCGACCGACGGCGGTTCCGGGCTCGCCCGCGGCCTGGGCGCGCGCCTGCTCGACGCGGCCGGCCGGGAACTGCCGCCCGGCGGCGGCGCGCTCGCCGACCTCGCCCGCCTCGACACCTCGGCGCTGACGTTGCCTGCACTCGACGTACAGCTAGCCTGCGATGTGATGGCTCCCTTGCTGGACGCCGCATACGTGTTCGCCGCGCAGAAGGGTGCCGGGCCGAAAGAGGTGACTCGCCTTGCGGCCGGACTGCGTCGCTGGGCCGAGGTCGCAGGGGTGCCCAACGTCCCCGGCAGCGGCGCGGCCGGGGGACTGGGCGCCGGCGCGATCGCGTTCCTGGACGCGACGGTCGTGTCCGGCGTGGACGTCGTCCTGGAAGTACTCGGCTTTCCCGACGCCGTCAGGGACGCCGACCTGGTGCTTACCGGTGAGGGGTCGTTCGATGTCCAGTCACTTTCCGGCAAGGCGCCGCTCGGCGTCGCTCGCGCGGCCGCGCCGCGGCCCACGTACCTGATCGCCGGACGGGCCACTGCGCAGACCCCGCGGTTCCGGCAGATCTTGACATTGACCGATATCGCGGATCCCGACACCGCCGTCCGGGACGCGGCAGCGCTGGTGCGCAGGCGCGCTGCCGACGCCGTCCGGGCTGCGACACTGTCGCGATGACCGTTCCGGACCCAGCACTCGTCGTGCTGATCGGCGCGTCCGGATCGGGCAAGTCCACCTGGGCCGCTGCGCGCTACCGCGCCGCCGAGATCGTTTCCTCGGACGCGCTACGGGGCATCGTCGGCAGCGGGCCGCACGACCTCGACGCCTCGGTGGACGCGTTCGCGCTGCTTGAGCAGATCGTCGCCGCCCGGCCGCGGCGCGGGTTGACCACCGTCGTGGATACGCTCGGCACGGACGTGGCCCGGCGCCGGGCGTGGCGCGACCTGGCTCGTTCCGCCGGCCTGCCGGCCGTCGCCGTGGTCTTCGACGCGGACGCAGCCGAGTGCCGGCGCCGCAACCGGCTGCGTGACGTGCCGGTGCCGGCGCCCGTCCTCGACGCACAGCTACGCCGGATGCGTGACGTCCCGGACGAGCTCACCGGCGAGGGCTGGGACGTCGTCGTGCGCGCCGAGAGCAGCGTGCAGGTCGAGCCGGCACACAGCCCGGGCAGCGCCGCCGCACCTCCGGGGCCGCCGCCCGGCCTGGTGCTCCAGATTTCGCGCTTTCCCTGGGGCGGGGACCCTTCCGGATGGCTGCGCGGCATCGCTGCGGCCGCCGCCGAGGCGGGTTTCGGCGGGCTGGCGTTGATGGATCACCTAATCCAGATCCCGCAGGTGGGCCGCGCCTGGGAGCCGATCCCCGAGCCGTGGGTGACGCTCGGCCTGCTCGCCGGGCTGACCAACGGGATGCGGCTCGGCACGCTGGTGACGCCGGTGACGTTCCGTGCGCCCGGCATCACCGCCAAGGCCGCAGCCACTCTCGACGCGCTCAGCGGTGGGCGGGCGTTCTGCGGGATCGGGGCGGGCTGGTGGGTGCGCGAGCACGCGGCGTTCGGGCTGGCGTTCCCGCCCGCGCGGGAGCGGCTCGGCCACCTCGAATCAGCGATCACCACGTTGCGCGCTCTGTGGGCGCCCGGGACGAAGCCAGCCGCAGGGTTGCCGGAGACGACCTGCTACCCGCGTCCCGTCTCCCCGATCCCGATCATCGTCGGCGGATCGGGTGAACGCACGCTGCGCATCGCCGCGACGCACGGCGACGCCTGCAACGTGGCCTCGAACCTGGACACCGTCGAGCGCGCGGTCAGGACGGTGGACGGCCGCATCCCGGTTACCGTGCTGGACGTGCCGGTGGTGGGCCGCGACCGGGAGCACGCCGCGGCGCTCGTCGAGAAGCTACGGGGGCGCACGCCGGCCGCCGCGTACGCCCGACGGCACAACGCGGGCACGCCCGATCAGCACCTCGGCCGGTACCGGGTGCTCGCCCAGCGGGGCGTCAGCACCGTCTTCGTTGCGCTGCCCGACCTCGCCGGTCCGGACGAGGTGCTGCGTCTGGCCCCGATCACGGCCGGCTTCGCCGCGGGCGCCGACTGACGAAAGAATGCTTGCCGTGGTCGTGCTTCGCCTGCTCACGTACAACGTCCGGTCCCTGCGGGACGACGCGACGGCGGTCAGCCGGGTGATCCGGGCCGCGCGTCCCGATGTCGCGTGTATCCAGGAAGCGCCGCGGTTCCTGCGCTGGCGGTCCAAGTGCGCAGCGCTCGCGCGTCGATCCGGCATGGTGATCGTGACGGGTGGCCGCTACGCCGGCGCCAACCTGCTGCTGTCGACGTTGGCGGTCGACGTGGTCACGACCCACCAGGTGCTGCTGTCGCGCAACCGCGGCTACCACCAGCGCGGTGTCGCGATGGCCCTGCTCCGGTACTCCGGCGTGCTGTTCGGGGTGGCCGGTGTGCACCTGGACGGTGGATCCCAACCGCACCAGATCGACGAGGTGCACCGCGCGCTTGCCGCCTTCGTCCCGGCAGATGCGCCCTCGATCGTCGCCGGCGACATCAACGCGTCACCGGACGAGCCGGGCTGGCGCGAACTGGCCGAGCGTGGCAGTGACGCGTTCGCCGTCGCCGGTGTGGGCGACGGGTTCACCTCGAACGTCCGCGCGCTCACGCGGTGCATCGACGGGATCTTCCCCGGCCCCGGGATCGGCGTACGCAGCGCAGAGGTGATCGACAACGCGGACGTCCGCATCGCGAGCGACCACCTGCCGGTACTGGCTGAACTCGAGCTCCCCGGATGAGCGCGCTAACCCGAAACCAGCGTGCTCAGTTCGTTGCGGACCTGCCACTCCGGGCGGAACTCGACGTGATCGGCGTAGCGCAGCGCCAGCAATCGCAACGTCGGGCACACGTAGTCACGCTCGTTCTGGCCGGCACGGCACGAGCCCGATTCGCCGTCCAGCATCGCCGGCACGCCGTTGGACACCACATGCACCTCGTGCAGCGCGATGATCTTGCGGCGGGTCGCGCAGTCGGCCAGCAGACGCCCCGGGCTGAGAAGCTCCGACGCGTTGCCCCGGCGTTGCGTGGCCCAGGCGGCGCGCTCCTCTTCCGCGATGCGCCGCAGTAGGAAGTCAGCCAGTTCACTCATGATCGACCGCCAAATACCCAGTGCGCCGATAATAGGCCCGCCGCGCTCCGCCTACGGGTGCACCGCGTCGATGGCGCGGTATATGCGCTGCTCTGACACGGGCCGTGCCGTTCCCAACTGCTGCGCGAACAGGCTCACGCGCAGCTCCTCGATGAGCCACCTGATGTCGGCGACGTCCGGGCCCGCCGCACGGGCAGCCGGCAGGGCGCGCGTGAGATCGTCGAACGCCGCCTGGACCGCATGCACGCGCCGCATGCGGGCGCGGTCGACCTCCACGTCTCGGGGCAGCCGCTCCAGACGCCGCCCGATTGCGCGGACGTAGCGTTCCAGGTCCCGCAGCCGCGCCCGCCCGGTTGCGGCGATGAAGCCGCCGGGCAGCAGCGCCACGAGCTGCGCCCGCATGTCGTCCACTGCCTCGCGCTGGAGGACAGGCGGGTCCGCGCGTAGCGCCAATCTGACGTCCTGCGCTGCGGCCAGCACGTTCTCGGCCAGGGCCACGACCTCACGCATGGCGGCGGGCAGCTCCGCGCGGATCGTCCCGCGCAGCTTGTCGAACGCGGCGCGGTCGCCCGGCGGGTCGGCGATCAGGGAGTCGACCGCAGCGTCCGCACAGTCGTCGAACATTGCGCCCACGCCGAGCAGGCGGCCGCGCCTGGTCAGTGCGACGGCCTTCGTCGGGGTCGGAACGGTGAGCCGGATGAGCCGCCGGATGCCGGGGCGCAACGCCGCCTCTTGCTCGGCCTCCGTGGCGAAAACCCTTATGGCGACGGTACGTCCGGCGTCGACGAACGCCGGGTACGCGTGATCTACGACGCGGCGCAGGCTGTCCAGGTCGTCCGGCCAGTCGGTCAGGCCCGCGCGCTCGATTCCGCTCGCCGCCGCGACGGCTTCCCGCGCCGGTTCGGCCAGGTCGCGCTGTAGCGCGCCGAGATCCTTACCTCGGGCGAGCACGTCGCCCGACGCGTCCTCTACCGCGAACGTCACCCGCAAATGCGCCGGCACCCGGCTGAGGTCGAACGCGTCCCGCGGAATCAGTACGCCACCGCGCCGATACAGCTCGCGCTGGAGCACGTCGAGCAGCGGCTCACTGCTGGGCGTGATGTTCGCGAGCACCTCGCGGGCGGTGTCCGGTGCGGGTACGAAGTGCCGCCGCAAGTCCTTCGGCAGCGACCGGATCAAGGCCGTGACCAGCTCCTCGCGAAGCGCCGGCACCTGCCAGCTGAACTCGGCACCGCCGAGCCGGGACAGCACGTCGAGCGGCACATGCACGGTCACGCCGTCGTCGGCGGCGCCGGGGTCGAAACGGTACGTCATCGGAAGGGACGCGTCACCGGCGTGCCACTCGGCCGGTTGCTCGTCCGTGACTTCGGCGCGGAGCACGTCCTGGCGCGTCAAGGTAAGCAGCGCCGAGTTGGCGCGCCGGGCCTGCTTCCACCAGGCGTCGAAGTGCCGGGCCGAGGTCACGTCCGCGGGAATTCGCGCGTCGTAGAAGGCGAAAAGCTCCTCGTCGCCGATCAGCAGGTCGCGTCTGCGGGCACTCGCTTCCAGCTCGGCCAGCGACTCGAGCAGGGCACGGTTCTCCTGCAGAAACGCGTGCCGGCTATCCCAATCGCCTTCGACGAGCGCGTGCCGGATGAACAACTCCCGTGCCTCGACCGGATCGGGATGCTGTACCCGGCGCCCGGCTACGAGCGGCAGCCCGTACAGCGTCACCCGCTCACGCGACATCACGGCGCCACGCCGTGCATCCCACTCCGGCTCGCTGTAGGACCGCACGACGAGATGCCCGGCCATCCGCTCGACGGCGGCGGGATCGACGCGCGCGGCCACCCGGGCGTAGAGCCGTGCCGTCTCGACCAGTTCGGCTGCCACCACCCACGACGGTGGACGGCGGGCCAGCACCGACCCGGGTGCGATGACGAACCGGCTGTTGCGCGCACCGACGTACTCGCGGGCATCGGCGCGCATGCCGACGTGCGACAGCAGCCCCGCGAGAAGCGCCGAGTGGATCCGCCCGGTATCGGCGTCTTGCGCGGACTCCTCGATATCAAGGGATTTCGCGATCTGGCGCAATTGGCCGACGAGGTCCTGCCACTCGCGGATGCGCAGGTAGTGCAGGAACTCCTCTCGGCACATGCGGCGGAACTGGTTGCCTGAGCGCTCCCGCCGTTGCTCGCCGAGGTACCGCCACAGGTTGAGGTAGCCGAGGAAGTCGGAGTGCTCGTCGGCGAAGCGGGCATGCTTCTGCCGGGCGGCCTCCTCCTGATCGACGGGACGTTCACGGGGGTCCGGAATCGAGAGCGCCGCGGCGATGACGAGCACCTCGCGGACGCAGTCTTGCCGCTGCGCCTCGACGATCATGCGCCCGATGCGCGGGTCGACGGGCAGTTGGGCGAGTTGCCGCCCGGTCGGCGTGAGCGTGCCGTCGGCGCCCAGCGCGCCGAGCTCCTCCAGCAGCGCCATACCATCACGTATGGAGCGTCGGTCGGGTGGTTCGACGAACGGGAACCGCTCCAGATCGCCGAGCCCCAGCGCCTTCATCTGAAGTATGACCGAGGCCAGATTTGTGCGCAGGATCTCGGGCACGGTGAACGTGGGCCGTCCGCTGAAGTCGCGTTCGGAGTAGAGCCGGATGCAGATGCCGTCGGCGATTCGGCCGCACCGACCGGCCCGTTGCTGTGCGGACGCCTGCGAGATCGGCTCGATCGGCAGTCGCTGGACCTTGGTGCGCCGGCTGTACCTCGAGATGCGCGCGGTGCCCGGGTCGATCACGTAGTGGATGCCGGGCACGGTCAGCGAGGTCTCGGCGACATTCGTGGCGAGCACGATGCGCCGGCCGGTGTGTGGTGCGAACACCCGATGCTGGTCGGCGGTCGACAGGCGCGCGAAGAGCGGCAGCACCTCGGCGTCCACGCCGCGCAGCGCCTCGGCCGTGTCGCGTATCTCCCGCTCCCCGGACAGGAACACCAGGATGTCGCCCGGCCCCTCGAGCGTCAGCACGTGCACCGCGTCGACGATCCCCTCGGTCTGGTCGCGCGACGCGATACGGGTGATGACCTCGTCCTCGTCGAATGCCTCTGCCTCAAGGGGCCGGTAACGGATCTCGACCGGGTACGTACGGCCACTCACCTCGACGATCGGCGCGCCACCGCCGAGCCCACTGTTCGCTCCGTTGCGCTGCGCGAAGTGCCGCGCGAATCGCTCCGGATCGATCGTCGCGGACGTGACGATCAGCTTCAGGTCGGGGCGGTTCGGGAGCAGCGAGGTCAGGTAGCCCAGCAGGAAGTCGATATTGAGGCTGCGCTCGTGTGCCTCGTCCACGATTATCGTGTCGTAGCGCAGCAACTGCGGATCGCGCTGGATCTCGGCGAGCAGGATGCCGTCTGTCATCAGCCGGACGAGCGTGCGATCGCTCACGTGGTCGGTGAATCGAACTGTATAGCCGACGGCCTCGCCGAGCGGCGTGCGCAATTCTTCTGCGATGCGAGCAGCGACCGTGCGGGCGGCCAGCCGGCGCGGCTGGGTGTGCCCGATCGTTCCTTTGATGCCCCGGCCGAGCTCCAGGCAGATCTTCGGCAGCTGCGTCGTCTTGCCGGAGCCGGTCTCGCCTGCGAGCACCACGACCTGGTGCTCGCGGATGGCGGCTGCGATCTCCTCGCGGCGTTCGCTCACCGGCAGCCGCGGGTAGCGGATCTCCGGGACGGCTTTTGCGCGCTCGGCGACGAGCCGCTCGCCGCGCTCGACCTGCACCTCGAGACGCCGCAGGTCGGCGCGCCGGGACAGGCGGCGGCCGAGGCGGTCCGCGTCCCGCAGGGTGAGCTGCTCGATCCGCTGCCGCAGTTCAGCGACGTCCGTCACGCCCCACCCCAAAATCTGATGATCTTGGACTTGTGGCTGGATATCGACCAGAAGTCCAAGATCACGGCCGAGGTACCGGCTCGGCGGCGGCCAACGGTCGTTCGAACACCATCCGGTCGGCGCCCGGCCCGTCGTAGTCGCGCACCGGCCCACGGACGGTGAACCCCATGGCCCGGTGGAACGCGATCGAGCCGGTGTTGACCGGCCCTGTGATCGCATTGACCACCGTACAGCCGGCCTGTATGGCTGCCTCGAAGAACGTGGCGTACAGGCGGCGAGCCAGCCCGGTGCGGCGCGCTTCCGGCGTGACTCCGACGAAATGGATGTACGCGCGGCCGAACCGCGACGGCGAATGGAAGCCGATCAGGAAGCCGGTCAGGGTGCCGTCCCGTTCGGCCACGAGGCTGGTGGCATGGAAGTGGTCGAGGAACAGGCGCGGCACCAGGTGTGCCATCGGCCGACCCCACCACTGGTCCAGCACGGACACGATGGCCTCGTAGTCATCCGGCCGCGCCGTCCGCAGGACGGCACTCATGACCGCTTCACTGCCTGCAGTGTGTACGTCAGCGGCAGCCGCTCCGGACGCTCGACCAGCCGCCACTCACGCAGCTCGCCCGACTGCTCCATCTGCCCGGGCAGCGCCTCCCACGGCACGGTCTCATGCTCGACGAGCTGCGTCAGCACCAGGCCCTCGTCCAACAGCGCGGAGACGATCTCGCCCAGCCCGTGGTTCCAGCTGATCGTGACCGCGTGTTCGAGGCGGGCCTCGCCGTCGACGTACGTCGTCGGGTCCTCGAACACGATCGGCTCGGCCGTTTCGAAGTACGGGTAGTCGATCACGAGCTGCTCCCTGTGGCGCTCGTCGATCGCCCACAGCACCGGATGCCCTTCGCGCAGGAAGAGGCGCCCTCCCGGCGCGAGCAGCGAGGCGACCACGGCTGCCCAGCGGCGGATGTCCGGCATCCAGCACAGCGCTCCGATGCCTGTGTAGACGAGGTCGAACCGTGCCGCACCGAGCACGTCCTCGGCGGCGTACACGTCCGCCTCGACGAATTCGGCAGCTGCGCCGGCCCGGGCAGCGAGCCGGCGAGCCTCGGCGATCGCCACCCCGGAGAAGTCCAGCCCCGTCATATGCGCGCCGAGCCGCGCGAGTGAGATCGTGTCGGTGCCGATGTGGCATTGCAGGTGCACGCCACGTAGCCCGGTGATGTCGCCGAGCCGTGGCACGTCGAAGCGCACCACCGAGGTCAGCGCCGCCGGGTCGGCGGCGAGCCGGTCGACGGCGTAGAACTCCGATGCCACGTGCACCGGCACCCGCTCGTCCCAGTTGGCGCGGTTCACCACGCGGTAGTCGTCGTCCACCCCTGCACTGTGCCACGTCAGCGGATGATCAATCCGTCCCGGACCGCGCCGAGGGCTGCGAGGTAGCCGACGATGCGCTGGCGCGCCGCCCGGTACGTCGGGGTGGCAGGTGCCCGGGGCAGGTCGACCAGCCGGATCTCCGGCGTGACATCGACCCACGTCGGGATCGCCTCGGCTTTAGTGATCTTCCAGCGGTGCGGCGCCACCTCGGTGAACGTGAACCGCGGCATGGCCCCCTCGCGGTCGTCGTCGCGGATCACCGCGTGCCGTGAGATCTGATCGCCCATGCAGTAGGCGACCCATTTGCCGGCGATGCGCTGGAAGGGTTCGACCGCGTGGGCGTGATCACCGAGGATCACGTCGATGTCCGGCGACGCGAGCAGTGCCCGTGCCTGCTGCTCCTGCACCGCGGTCACGCCGTGGTTGTACTCGACGCCCCAGTGCATGCTGAGCACGACGATGTCGGCACCGGCGGCCTTCGCGCGGCGCGCGGCGGCGAGGATGACCGGCACGTCGGTGAGGTTGGCCTCCCACTCCTGCCCGGCCGGCGGGGTCAGGCCGTTGAACCCGAACGAGTAGGCGAGCTGGGCGATCCGCGCACCGTTCGGCAGCGTCACGATGAGCGGACGTGCCGCTTCTGCCGGCGTGCGCGCGCTGCCGGTGTGTTTCAGCCCGGCCGCGTCGAGCTCGTCGAGGGTGCGCTTCAGGCCGGCGTAGCCCTGGTCGATCGTGTGGTTGGACGCCGTCGTGCAGCTGTCGTAGCCGACGCCGCGCAGCGCGGTCAGCACCTGGGGCGGCGCGCTGAACGTGGGATACCCCTGGAACGGTCCCGAAGGCGGCGCAAGCGGCGTCTCCATCTCGCAGGTCGCGAGGTCGGCGGCACGCGTGTCCGGCGCGATCGACGCGAAGATCGGCGCGAAGTCGTAGCCGCTGCGGCCCTCGGCGCGCGCGTCGGCGGCGGCCTGCTCCCATACCGGCGGGTGGATCAGGACGTCGCCCGAACCGATGATCGTGACGGTCCGCGGCTGCGGCCTCGGCGGCTGCGGCGGCGGGACCGTCCGGGTAACGGTGACGGAGAGCGTTCCCGGTGGCGACGCCTCATGCGTCGCGCTGCACGCGGCGAGCACGCAGACCGCCAGCGCGGCGAGCAGACGCTTCATGCGCCGCATCCTAGGATCGCGCCGTGCAGCTGCACCGGCCGAAGGACCTGTCGGAACTCGAACTCGGCTTCGCCCGGCAGCGCGCGGTCCGATGGCTCTCGCCGCGCGTGCTGATCAACACTGGGGCCCGGGCAGTGCTCGCGTCCATCTTCGGCAGCTACTCCGACAAGCGCGAACTGCAGGCCGTACTGCCCGGAACGGTGTATCGGCACGACGACGGCGACGAGCTGTGGTTCGACTTCGTCGCCGACCTGGGCGACGGCTTCGACGCGACGTATTCGGTGGCTTCCCTGCTCGCGGCGCCGGCGGTGCAGGCCGGGGAGCTGCAGCTTCCTCGCGGGCGGCTGGTGATCCTGGGCGGCGACGAGGTGTACCCCGCCGCGTCCGCCCGCAACTACGAGGACCGCATGAAGGGGCCTTACCACGCCGCACTTCCGGAGCGACTACTGCTCGGGCCGACCATGTTCGCGCTGCCCGGCAACCACGACTGGTACGACGGGCTGACCGCGTTCCTGCGCGTGTTCACCCAGGGCCACCCGATCGGCGGCTGGGCGACCGAGCAGACGCGCAGCTACTTCGCGGTCGCGCTGCCGCAGCGATGGTGGCTGTTCGCCGTCGACGTGCAACTGACGTCCTACATAGACGCGCCGCAGCTCGCCTACTTCCGCGAGGCCGCGGAACAGCTGCGCCCCGGCGACGGGATCATCCTGTGCTGGCCGACGCCGGCCTGGGCCCATACCGACCGGGACCCGCAGGCCTATGACCCGATCGACTTCTTCGACCGCGACATCGTCCGGCCGACCGGCGCGTCGATCCGGGTGATGCTGTCCGGCGACTACCACCACTATGCGCGGTACTCGGCGGACGACGGCGGCGAGCGCATCACCTGCGGGACGGGCGGCGCCTACCTGATCGCCACCCACCGGCTGCCGGAAACGATCACCGTGCCGGCGCCGCGCTCGCGCATGCGCCGTCAGACCGAACCGCGAACGTTCCGGCTGCGCGCCCGATACCCGGACACGTTCGCGTCCCGGTGGCTAACCCCGGGCATCCTCGGCGCTGGCTGGCGCAATCCTGGGTTCATCGGGCTGCTCGGCAGCGTCCAAGCTGTCTTCGTGATCTCGCTGATCTTCGCGATCGACTACGGGCGGCGCCTCGGCGGTGGCTGGTCCAGCCTGCAGACGCTGCGGGCGTCGTTGCCCACGCTGCTGCTCGCCGTGCTGATCGTCTACGGCGCGGTGGGCTTCGCTCGCATCGATCCACGTAACCCCCGGCGCCGCGCACTCGTCGCCGGTCTCGTCCACGGCATCGCCCAGGTCGGGCTGGGCATCGGCTGGACGGCGTCGGTCTTCGCACTGCACCGCTACCGGCCGGACTGGCTGCCGGACGCGGCGCTAGCACTGATCGTCGTCGTGGTCACCGTCGTCGTAATCGGCGCGGTGGCGACACTGGTCACCGGCGCGTACCTGGCGTTGGCCAGCCAGTTCGACGTCAACCTGAACGAGGCGTTTGCCGGGCAATCCATCGAGGACTACAAGGGGTTCGTGCGAATGCGCATCGCGCCGACCGGGCAGCTCAGCATCTACCCGATCAAGGTTGCCCGGGTCTGCCGGGCCTGGCGCGCCGACCCCGACGGTGCCGCCGGCGATCCGTGGCTGCGTCCCCTCGATCCACTGCGCACCGAGCTGATCGAGGATCCGATCACCGTCAGCCGCTGTTGATCACTTCAGACGCGGGCACGGGCACGCTCGCGTTGCTCGACGAAGCGGACGGCCTGCGCGTCGAGTCCCGTCATGAACGCCGCCAACTCGTCGCGTGCCTGCTCGCCTGCCGCACCAAGATCGGTGCGCTCGAAGACCCGCCAGAACTTGAGGATGGGCATGACGACCTCGTCGTGGTGCAGCCGTAGGTCGTAGATCCCGGCCTTGGCAATGATCACGGAGTTGCGGAGGAAGTCACGCATGCCCGCCCCGGGCATCTGGAAGCCGACGACCTCGTCGCGGACCGCCTGCATCGTGTCGTCAGGCGCGATGTCGAATGCGGCGGCTACGAGGTTGCGGTAGAACACCATGTGCAGGTTCTCGTCGACGGCGATCCGGGCAAGCAGTTGCTCGGCGAGCGGCTCGCCGGCGGCTCGGCCGGTGTTGCGATGCGACACCCGGGTGGCCAGTTCCTGGAAGCTGACGTAGGCCATGCCTTGCAGCAGCGCCTTGTCGCCGGAGTCGTAGCCGGCCGTCATGTGTTCCATGCGTAGCTGCTCGAGCTTGACCGGGTCGACGCCGCGGGTGACGACGAGGTAGTCGCGGATGGCGACCGCGTGCCGTCCTTCCTCGGCGGTCCAGCGGCCTACCCAGTGCCCCCAGGCGCCGTCGCGGCCGAATCGGGTCGCGATCTCGCGGTGGTAGGAGGGCAGGTTGTCCTCGGTGAGCAGGTTGACGGTCAGTGCGGTCTGCGCCACCGGATCGAGCGTCGAGTCGTCGGGCGTCCAGTCCTCGCCCCCGAGAGACGCGAAGTCGCGCCCACGGCTCCACGGGACGTAGTCATGCGGCTGCCAGTCACGGGCGACGCCCAAGTGCCGGTCGATGTTTGCAGCAACCACCGGCTCGAGTTCGTACAGCAGCCGCGTCTCCGGCGTCGTGGTCATCGATTCACCTCCGCTCGCGTCTAACCTACGTCACCGTAACCTTGCGCGGCAGCCCAGACGACGCTTAGTGCTGTACTGGACACGCACGGGTTATTGCGCTGTTAGCGGCAATTGCGCCAGACTGCGCAACGCCGCCACGGGGGCGGTGTGTCAGCGCGGACGCATGAGCCTGTACCGAGAGCGGTGCGGCGGCGGTTTTGAGCCGCTGCGCTATGGCGAGTTGCGCTCGCCGGCACCCGAGAGGGGAACGGTGGGTCTTAACTCATGCCGAAAATCGGCGGCCGAGCGCGGGTAGTCAGCGTCGGCGCGGCAGTCCTGGCAGGTGTGGCCGGAATCGTCGGGGTGGTGATCTTCGCCAGTCCGGCGGGAGCGTGGCATGCCACTGTGCAGGGCACGGCGAGTTGCGACTCGTCGACCGGAACGTGGACCGTCACCTACGAAGGCACGTCGACCAATGCGGGCACGGTCACGGTCACGAGCCTGACGCCGCAGACCGCCTACTCGCCGCAGAGCCAACACGTCGGTGACAACGGGCCGTTCACGATCACCCAGACCAATGTGCCGAGCACGGCAACCGAAGCGTCGATCACCGTCCATGTGGCGTGGGACGAGCAGAGCACCGAGACCGGCGACTTCGCGTCCTCGCCCGTCCAGCTCAGCGGCTCGTGCATGAAGGCGACGACCGCGACGCAGCCGACGTTCACCAATGGGACGTGCACGACTCCACAGCCGTCCTACACAATCCCTGATGTCGAGGGCGTGACGTACAAGGTCAACGGCTCGGTCGTCGCGCCAGGAACCCACCCGGCGCAGCCGGATGACTCGATCACCGTCGAGGCAGCCGCCCAGAACGGCTTCGTGCTGAGCGGGGACACGCAGAGTTGGCAGTTCACCTTCGCGGCGTTGCCCACCAACTGCGCCGCAGCGCCGACGGACACCCCGCCATCCTGCGTGTCACCGAACGGCCACTACACGATTCCTGCGACCGAGGGCGTCACGTATTTCGTTAACGGCAAGCAGACGGCGACGGGAACGTACCCTGGCAAGGCCGGCTCGTCTGTGAAGATCACGGCGGTGGGCAGTAACGGTCAGGCGCTGCCCGGCACATCCAGTTGGACGTTCCAGTTCCCGGCGACGCCAACGGGCTGCGGCGCGCACGTGCCGGCATTCGTCGACAACACGTGCAGCCTGCAGGGTAGCTACACGATCCCCGGCGTCACGACCGCCGACTACACCGTGAACGGCGTCGCCGTGACGGCCGGAACGCACCACGCAACCGCCGGAGCCACGGTCACGATCCGGGCGTCCGCCAAGCCGGGTCAGGCGCTGACCGGCACGACGTCGTGGACGCACACGTTCGCGGACCTGCCGCAGTGCGCGCCCGACACCCCGAGCGCCAACGACACGCTGCCGCAGACCGGTCCCGACGTGCCGGTCGGCAAAGCCGGCCTGCTCGCCGGGCTGCTTGCCCTCGTCGGGACGGCGCTGCTGTTCGCCGGCCGCATGCCGAGCACACCCGGACGGCACAGCGCGCGGTAGCGCCCGCACGAGCGATCGAGCAGCACGCTCAGCCGGACTGGCTGGGCGTGCTGCTCGATCCGTCGGTGCTTGCCGCCGGCGTATTGCCGGTGGCCGCCGACGATGTGTCCGCCGCGGGAGCGGTCACGGTGATGTCCTGGGTCTTCGTGGAAGTCTGGCCCGCGGAGTCGGTCACCGTCACCGTCACGGTATAGGTGCCGCCCGCCGCGTAGGTGTGCGGCGCGGTCGGGTCCGGCTGCGGCCCCACGGCTGCCGTTCCGTCACCGAAGTCAAACGTGTACGTCAGTCCGGACTTGTCATCCGTCGATTCGGACGCATCGGCGGTAACGTCCAGCGGCCCACCACCGGCCGTCGGTGCCACGGAAAGATCCGCTGTCGGCGGGGTGTCCGTCGGGGGCGGTGGCGTCGACGAGCTCGGCGGCGCGGAGGTACCGCTGCCCGGTGGCGAGGTGCGCGACCAGGTCGGCGGAGCGCCCGGACTGCCCGGCGGCGTGGACCCACCGCTCGACGGTGGGGTCGGCGATGTCGATCCCGAGCCGGGTGTCGAGCCGGGGCCTCGGCTGGATGTCGAGCCCGGGCCGGACCCCGGCTGAGACGGCGACGTCGGAGTCGTGAGCCCGAGCGGCGGGCCGGGGTTGACCGGCGGCGGCAGCGGCTTCTGGTGCGCCGGCGGCTTGGGCACGGACGGCAGGATGGGGATGGTCACGCCCGGCTGGCCGGTCGCGTAGACCTTCTCCAGCGCGAGCACCGTGGCGAGGTACGCGTCCGAGTGGTTGTACGCGAGGACGGCTCGGATCTGACCCGCGGCAGTCTGCAGGTTGCCCCCGGCCGCACAGAGATAGTCGGCGGCAGCAAGCGCTGCGTCGTAGATGTTGAACGGGCTCACGATGCCGTCGCCGTTGCCGTCGACACCCCACGTCGCCCACGTCGACGGGATGAACTGCATCGGCCCGACGGCGCGGTCGTAAACGGTGTCACCGTCGAGCAGACCGTGGTCGCTGTCCCGGATCAGCGCGGTGCCCTGTCCGTTGAGGGGGATGCCGATGACACGCGGCGCATCGGTGCCATCCGTGTACAGCTGGGAGCCTGCGAAGCGGCCGTGGTCGGACTCGACCCGTCCGATCGCGGCGAGCAACGGCCAGGGCAGCCCGCAGCCGGGGTATGTTCCCGCTACACGCGCCGCCGCCTTGCGGTAGGCGTCGAGGGCCACCGCCGGGATGCCGTCGGCAGCCAGCTGCGGCGCAGACGGCACGGACGGCACCGCGGGCGTGGGTTGTGGTGTGCGATTGGGCCCACCGGGCGACGACGTCGGCGGTATCGGCGACGACGGATCCGACGCTGCGCCTGCGGCGAACGGGACTCCGCTGTTCGGCGCCGTCGACGAGCTAGCGCTCGACGCGGTCCGTTCCGGTGCGGCACTGACTCGATGAGCAGTAACACCGGCTCCGCCGAGGCTGAGCGCGGACGCCACGACTATCGAGGCGATGGCGAGCCGCTGCTTGCGCGACGTCCATACCGGCATGCGCAGCCGGACTAGTACGTTCGCTGGGTCCGCGTGTGCAGGGACGTGCTGCTGCATTCGCGTGCCCCCTCGCTCGTCCCTTTGACGTTGCCCCCCGTAATCGGGCGAGGAGCCTGGCCTCCCGAGGCTAACTCGGAATCGTGCGAAATGGTACCTCTCGCTGCCGTTGATTCCCCTAGCCGTGTCCTTCCGGACACGCACAGTTTTCCGGACTCACGCGGAAAAAACGGTCGGGACATCGCCCTAAACTCTGGCCATGGGGGTCGCTGTCGCGGCGTTCTCGCTTGCCGCCGCGCTGATCGTGTTGCTGCCCGGCCCGGACACCCTGGTCGTGCTGCGCGAGTTGATGCGCGCCGGGCGGCGGCGTGCTGCACAGACCGTCGCCGGCGTGCTGTGCGGGCTGGCGGTATGGGTGGGTGCCGCGGCGTTCGGTCTCTCGGCGCTGCTGCGGGCCAGCCACACGGGCTACGTCCTGCTCAAGATTGCCGGTGGGGCGTACCTGATCTGGCTCGGCGTGCAGTCGCTGCGGCTACGCCGGCTGGCCGAACATCCGCAGCGACGCCTGCTCGGCCGCGGCTTCGTCGCCGGCCTCGCCACCGACCTGCTCAACCCGAAGGTCGGCGTCTTCTTCGTGACGTTCCTGCCCGGCTTCGTGCCGCATGGCTACTCGGTGGGTCCGATATCGGTCTTGTTCGGGGCGATCTTCATTGCGGAAACGGCGTTGTACTTCGCGGTGTTGCTGGCAGTCGCGACGCCGGTCACCCGCTGGCTCAGCGATGCCAACATACGCCGCCGTATGGACGCGGCGACAGGAGCCGTGCTCATCGGGCTCGGTATCCGGCTCGCGGCCGAGCCGTGAGACTGACGACCCGGGCGCTCAATCGCGCCACGCTGGCCCGGCAGCTCTTGCTGGAACGCGCGGAGCTTCGCCCCGCCGACGCCCTCGAGCACCTGGTCGGCATGCAGGCCCAGGCGCCCCGCGCGCCGTTCGTCGGACTGTGGTCCCGGCTTGTCGACTTCCGCCATGAGGAGCTCTCGGCGCTGGTCAACTCGCGCGCCGTGGTCCGCGCCGCCTTGCAGCGCCGGACGCTGCACCTGGTCAGCGCCCGCGATTGCCTGGCGCTACGTCCGCTGCTCCAACCGCTGCTGGACAGCGGCTATCGCGGGAGCCCCTTCGCCCGCCGTGTTTCCCCCATCGACGTTGACGCGGTGCGGCGCGCGGGGCAGGCGCTGCTCGACGAGCGGCCGCTGACCCGCGTCGAGCTGGGCCGGGCGCTGACCGAGCAATGGCCGGGCGCGGACGAGGAGGCGCTTGCCTACGCGGTCAGCTACCTCGTGCCGCTGGTGCAGGTGCCGCCTCGCGGCACCTGGACCGGCGCCGGCGCGGCGAGGTGGACGACGGTGCGGGTGTGGCTCGGCGCCGAGGCGTCCCAGCCGATGTCGGCGGACGAACTGCTGCTGCGCTACCTCGGCGCGTTCGGGCCGGCCACCGCCATGGACGCGCAGGCGTGGTGTGGGCTGACCCGGCTCGGCGAGGTCGCCGAGCGCCTCGGCCGGCGGCTGTTGCGCTTCCGCGACCCGAACGGCCGTGAGCTGCTGGACCTGCCAGAAGCGCCGCGTCCCGACCCGGACACCCCGGCGTCGCCACGGTTCCTGCCGGAATACGACAACCTGCTGCTGTCGCATGCCGACCGATCGCGGGTAGTGCCGAACGGACGCATGGTGCCGCTCTACCCCGGCAATGGCGGCACCCGCGGCGAGTTGCTCGTCGAGGGGACATGGGCCGCCAACTGGGCGATCACCCGCGCCGACGGCACCGCGACACTGACCGTCGAACCGTTCGGCCGGCTGCTGCAGCGCGCCGCTGTGCGCGCGGAAGGCCTTCGGCTCCTGGCGTTCGTCGCGCCGGGGGCGGCTCATGACGTTCGCGTGGCGCCCGCCCCGTAGTCTCCGACCGTGGCGTTCTTCGTGCGGGAGGCCGACGACCGGTTCGCCGCGACGGACTTCACCCGCGGGCCGTGGGACGCCGACGCACAGCACGGCGGACCGCCGTCCGCACTGGCCGGGCACCTGATCGAAACCCGGGCGGGCGCGCGCGCCGACATGCGGGTAACCCGGATGACCGTCGAGATCATGCGCCCCGTGCCGATCGCGCCGCTTACCGCGGCGCTGCGCACCGTCCACGGCGGCCGAAGCGTCGAAGTCGTCGAGGTACTGCTCACACCGGACGACGGCCGATCGGTGTTGCGCGCGACGGCGCAGCGCATTCGTGTGACCGGCGATCCCGGCGACGCGCCGGCCCCGCAGCTCCCGCCGCCGGCCGACGGCGCACCCCGACCGTTCGAGTTCCCGTACCGGGTGGGCTACCACACGGCCCTCGAGACGCGCTTCGTCGCGGGTTCGTTCACCGAGCGCGGGCCGGCAATCTGCTGGACCCGCCTCACCGTGCCGGTCGTCGCCGGCGAGCCGATCTCGCCACTGACCCGGGTGATGGCCGCCGCCGACTCCGGCAACGGCATCAGCAACGTCCTGGACTTCGACACGCACCTGTTCGTCAACCCGGACCTGACCGTGTACCTGCACCGCTATCCGGCCGGCGAGTGGGTAGCGCTCGACGCGCACACCACGATCGGCGGCGGCGGCATCGGGGTCGCCGACACGCTGCTGTGCGACGAGCGCGGACCGATCGGGCGTGGGGTGCAGAGCCTGTTCATAGCGGAGCGCACATGACTGTCATGGCACGCGAGATCAGCGAGCAGCCGGAGGCACTCGCTCGGACCCTCGAGGCGCTGCTGCCGTTGCGGCCACAGATCGCCACCCTGGCGCAGGGACGCCGGCATCTGCTGTTCGTAGCGCGCGGCTCGTCCGACAACGCGGCCATCTACGGCCGATATCTGTGCGAGGTGCACGCGGGCCGCCAGGCCGGGCTCGCCGCGCCGTCGGTGGCCACGCACTACCGGGCGGACCTCGACCTCTCGGACACGGTCACCGTGTGCGTCTCACAGTCCGGGGAGACCGCCGAGATCGCCGAGACGCAGGCCTGGGCGACGGCCCACGGCGCGCGAACCGTCGCGATCACGAACGTCGGGGACAGCTCCCTGGCCCGAGCGGCCGACCTGGCGCTCGTCACCCAGGCCGGCGCCGAGCTCGCTGTCCCTGCGACGAAGACGTACACCACGCAGCTGGCCGCGATCGCCGTTCTCGTCGACGCACTCGGCGGGCCACCGCTCGACTTCGGCCGGGTCGCCGACGAGGCTGCCCGGCTGCTCGAGGTGGACGTGGCGCCGGCGGCTGCCGCGCTGGCCGTGGCTGGCGACACGCTCGTGACCGGCCGCGGCATCACGTACGGCACCGCGCTGGAGGTCGCGCTCAAGCTGGAGGAGACCTGCCTGCGGCCGGTCCGCGGACTGTCCTACGCCGACCTCAAGCACGGGCCGATCGCCGTAGTGGACGCCGACGTGGCCGCGGTGCTGGTGGCTGCCCCGGACGGCCCCACCGTCGAGGGAATGACGCAGCTTGCCGCCACCGTGCATGCGCGGCACGCCACCGTGCTCGGCATCGGCGGCGACGCCGCGTTCGCGGCACAGTGCGACGTGGCCTTGCCCGGACCGGCGTTGTCAGAGCAGCTGGCGCCGCTCGCCCTGGCGATCCCAGGGCAGCTGATGGTTGAGGCGCTGGCCCGCCGGCTCGGCCTCGACCCCGACTCCCCGCGAGGTCTGTCGAAGATCACCCAAACCTGAGCGATTGCGTGATCCAGTTTCCGCCGCTCATGACCGCGTCCACCTGCAACCCTTCGGACAGGACGACGAGATCGGCACGGCGGCCGGGCTCGAGCGTGCCGGCGGGCAGCCCGAGCGCGCGTGCGGGCACCGTGGTCAGCGCCGCCACAGCGTCGGGCAGCGGCACTTCGGCAGCTACCGCGTTGCGCAATGCGACGTCCTGGGTGAGCGTGCTGCCCGCGATGGAACCTCCGTGCATCAACCGGGCGACACCATCGCTCACCGTGACGTCCAGTCCGCCGAGCAGGTAGTCGCCGTCCCCCACGCCGGCCGCGGCGATGGCATCGGTGATGAGCGCGACCCGCCCGGCGGCCACCCGCATGACCCAGGCGGCTAGCGCCGGGTGGACGTGCACGGTGTCGAACACGAGCTCACACGCGGCCTTGCCTTCGAGCAGGGCGCCGATGACGCCCGGCTCGCGCTGGTGCAACGGCCGCATCGCATTGAACAGGTGCGTACCGACCGTGGCCCCGGCGGCGAGCCCGGCACATGCCTCGTCGTACGTGGCGTCGGTGTGCCCGATGGCTGCCACCGCGCCGCTGTCGACGATCCGGGCTATCGCGTCGAGGGCTCCGGGCAACTCGGGGGCGATCGTGACCATGCGCACGGTGCCTCGTCCCGCGTCGAGCAGGGCGGCCACGGACGCGGCATCGGGCGCGCGCAGCAGGGCCGGGTCGTGCGCGCCGCGGCGGGCGGGGGAAAGGAACGGGCCCTCGAGATGGACGCCGGCCACATGCCCCGACGCGACCAGCGGCGCGAGCGCCGCAACCTGCTCGACCAGCTCGGGAATCGGCGCGGTGACCAGGCTGGCCAGGCACGTGGTGGTGCCGTGCCGCCGGTGGAAGTCGACCACCGCGTGCGGGTCGTCGGTGAACGCGGCGCCTCCCCCCCCGTGCACGTGCATGTCGACGAACCCGGGTGCGACGTAGCGCCCGCCAAGATCGATGCCGTCCTGCGTGCCCGCACCTGATGCGGCCACCCGCCCGTCCTCGATTTCGAGCCAGCCGAGTCGCACGCCGGAGCTACCAATCAGCCGGGCGTTCGTCAGCATCACACCCATGAGCGTACGGACGGGCCACAATGACGCGATGACATCGGTGCGGGCGCTCATGGCGCCCGACTGGACAGCCGTGCTGCGCATCTACGCTGAGGCGGTCAGCCACGACGCCGTCCCGTTCGAAACCGAGGTGCCGCGCCGCGAGCTGCTCGACGCGCGATGGCTGCCGGGCCACCGGTGGGTAGCCGAGTTCGCGGGAGTCGTCGTCGGGTGGGCGGCAGCGCGTCTCGTCTCGACCCGATCGTGCTTCGCCGGCGTCGCGGAGACGACACTGCACGTCGCCGAACAGTTCCAGGGCCGCGGTATCGGCCGGACGCTGCTGCAACGGCAGGTCACGGCGGCCGACGAGGCCGGCCTGTGGACGCTACAGACCTCGATCTTCCCCGAGAACATTGCCTGCCTCGAGCTGCATTACGCGGCCGGATTCCGCATGGTCGGCGTCCGAGAACGGATCGCGCGGCACCGCGGAGTATGGCGGGACACTGTGCTCGTGGAACGGCGCCGAGGCTGATCATTTAGCCCGGATAGACTGGCGCCCATCGATCCGTCGCGGATGGGGGAGGCCGATGCGACACCGGTTCGGCCTCACGATGAGCTTGCTAGCCGGGTTGGCGGTCTCCGGGTGCACAGCCACCGTGGCCGGCCGCTACGTCCCCCCGCCGACGGCCCCGAACTCGACGCTTGCGGTGGTGGGCGACTCCGGAGGTGCGTTCGACCAGACCGTCAAGAACTCCCTGGACGACGTGTTCCGGTTCTGGCGGCAGGTGTATCCGTCGGTGTCCGGCGGCAAGCAGCTACCTGCGCTGAAGGGCAAGTTGTACTCGGTCGACGGCGCGCACCCCTCGGCTGCCGCCAAGCTGAACGAGTGCATCAGCAAGGCAGGTGCCAATGCGGTCGTCGACAACGCGTTCTACTGCGAGCTCGACGACTCCATCGCCTGGGATCGCAACTCGCAGCACCTTGTGCCGGCGCTGGGCGCCAAGTACGGCCCGCTTCTCGTCGCGATGGTGTTCGCGCACGAGTTCGGCCACGCCGTCCAGGAGCGGCTCGGACTGTTCAACGAGGACGCGCCGCAGATCGTGCACGAGTCACAGGCCGACTGCGCGTCCGGAGCGTTCACGGCAACCGTGATGCAGAACACCGCCCCGCACCTCCGGGCGACACCGGCCGACCTCGACCGCGCGCTGATCGGCTACCTCAACGTCCGCGACGACACGCCCGCCGACCAGAAGGAGATCTCGCACGGCGACGGCTTCGACCGCATCGCCGCCGTCGCCGACGGCTTCGAGCACGGCGTGACCGAGTGCTACAAGTCCGACTGGGCCAAGCGCACCTTCACCGAACGGCCGTTCACGAGCGCCGACGACCAGGCATCCCAGGGCAACGAGCCGTTTGAACAGGTCATCAACGCCGGTACCCGTGATCAAGGCGGTGGCGGGCTGCAGCCCGACCTGAACCGGTTCTGGACGGCAGCCGCCAAGTCGATCAACAAGAACTGGACGGACGTCAAGATCGCCCAGGCTGATCACCCGAAGTGCGGCGACACGAGCAGCAACTTCGGCTACTGCCCCGACGACAACACCGTGTACTTCAACGTCGACTTCGCCAAGCAGGCCTACAACAGCATGTCCATGCTGAGCATCGACCAGCAGACGGCCGACGTCACGGTCGAACAGAACCAGCCCGGCGACTTCGCGCTCGGTGAGCTGTTCTCGTACGGCTGGGGGCTGGCGGTCCGGCACCAGTTGTTCGACCGCTCCCAGGACGACGCCGGCGCGCTGCTCGCCGCGAGCTGCTACACCGGCGCGTACGCCAAGGACATCAACGTCAAGCCGCGCCCCAATCACTTCGGCCTTTCGCCGCCAGATATGGACGAGGCCACTAACGCGGTGCTGAGCCTGGTCGGTCTCGACGAGGCATACGGCTCGCGTGGCACGACCGGGCTGGACCGGGTGCTGAGCTTCGTCAAGGGCTACAGCGGCGGGCTTTCCGTCTGCTGAGCCAGGCGGTCACGCAGCCCGGCACACGCACGCTCGATTTGCCGGAGCACCTCGAGGAAGCCGTCCGGGCCGTCGTAGTACGGATCCGGGACGTCCAGGTCGTCAGCGCCGGGATCGTACGAGCGCAGCAGCACGATCTTCTCGCGCGCCGCCTCGGGGTCACCAGCCAGCCCGGCGATGTGCGTGAGCCGCGCCTCGTGGCCGCGGTCGAGGGCCACGACCAGGTCGCGGCTCGCGAAGTCGGCCGCCCTGAACTGCTTCGCCGTGTGCCGGGGCGCACGGTACCCGTGGGCGACCAGCGTGGCGCGGGCGCGGCGGTCCATGTCGTCGCCTGCGTGCCAGTCGCCGCTGCCCGCCGAATCCACCTCGACCCCGCTGATTCCGGCCGCGCGCAGCATCGACACAAGCACCGCTTCGGCCGTGGGCGAGCGGCAGATGTTGCCTGAGCAGACGAAGCAGACGCGGTACGCGCTCACCGCACCATCCAAGCAGGCGGCCGCCGGGGACTCCGGCTCCGCCATAACGGGCATATAGCGCCTTAAGGATTCGCGATCTAGGGCGCCGAAAACGAGTCATCGGTAGCGGATAACGTTGCGGGCATGCCGGATCTCGACCCGTCATTCCTGGCCCTGCCCATGCGTGAGCTGGCCGATATCGCGCTCGGCCGGGCCCGCGAGCTCGGCGTCACACACGCCGACTTCCGCCTGGAACGCATCCGCGTCGGCTGGCTCCAGCTGCGCGACGGCAAGCTCGATTCGAGTAGCGACTCCGAAGACCTTGGCCTGGCGGTACGGGTGATCCACGAGGGCGCCTGGGGTTTCGCGAGCGATATCGCGCGCACTCCGGAGGCGGCGCGCCGGCTCGCCGAGCAGGCCGTCGCGACCGCGAAGATCAGCCGCGTGCTCAGCGACGACCCGGTCACTCTCGCGGCAGAGCCGACCTACCCGGACGCGACCTGGGTGTCGTCCTACGAGATCGACCCGTTCGAGGTGCCCGAGACCGAACGTATCGCCCGGTTGAGCGAACTGTCCGAGCGGCTGCTCGCCGCCGACGGCGTCGACCACGTCGACGCATCGCTCATGCACGTACTGGAGAACAAGTTCTACATGGATACGACAGGGACGACCACCACACAGCAGCGGGTGCGCATCAATCCGAGCTTCACCGCGGTGCACGTCGACCGGGGTGAAGGCAAGTTCTATTCGATGCGCACCATCGGCGGCCCGGCCGGCCGCGGCTGGGAGTACCTGAGGGGCACCGGCTGGGACTTCGACACCGAGATCGCGGAGCTACCTGAGCTGCTCGCCGAGCACGTCAAGGCGCCGAGCGTCGAGGCCGGCAGCTACGACCTGGTGATCCACCCGACGAACCTGTGGCTGACCATCCACGAGTCGATCGGTCACGCCACCGAGCTCGATCGGGCACTCGGCTACGAGGCGGCGTACGCCGGAACGAGCTTCGCGACTTTCGACAAGCTCAATACGCTTCGGTACGGCAGCGGCGTCATGAACGTGACCGGCGACCGTACCGCCGAGCACGGTCTCGCGACTATCGGCTACGACGACGAGGGCGTGCAGACCCAGGCATTCGACATCGTGCGCGACGGCACGCTCGTGGGCTACCAGCTCAACCGGCACATGGCGCAGGCGAAGGGATTCGGCCGCTCGAACGGGTGCGCATTCGCCGACTCGTCGGGGCACATCCCGTTGCAGCGCATGGCCAACGTGTCGCTCGTGCCCGACCCGGACGGCCCGTCGATCGAGGAACTGATCAGCGGCGTGCAGCGCGGCATCTACATCCTCGGCGACCGTTCCTGGTCGATCGACATGCAGCGCTACAACTTCCAGTTCACCGGGCAGCGCTTCTACCGGATCGAGAACGGCCGGCTCGCCGGCCAGCTGAGAGACGTCGCGTACCAGGCCACGACCACCGACTTCTGGGGCTCGCTCGAAGCGGTCGGGGGCCCCGCCACGTTCCACCTGGGCGGTGCGATGAACTGCGGCAAGGGCCAGCCCGGACAGGTCGCCGCTGTATCGCACGGCTGCCCGGCGACGCTGTTCCGTGGCGTCAACGTCCTGAACACCGTCGCCGAGGGAGGGCGCTAATGGCACAGGTCCAGGAGTTCGTCGAGCAGGCGCTGCGGCTGTCCACTGTGGACGGTTGTGTCGTGGTTGCGTCCGAGCACACCGAAACGAACCTGCGGTGGGCGAACAACAGCCTGACGACGAACGGGCAGATGACCTCGCGTTCGGTCACCGTCGTATCGGTGGCCGGCGAGAGCGCCGGCGTCGTCACCCGCTCGGTCAGCACGCCCGACGAGCTGGCCGCACTGGTCGGGGCCAGCGAGGCGGCCGCCTGGGACGCGTCGCCGGCCGACGACTTCGCCCCGCTCGTCGACCCGTACGACACCGATGACGACTGGGATGCGGACCCGGCCACGACGAGCGTCGACGTGTTCACGCGGTTCGCGCCGGAGCTCGGGACGGCGTTCAAGCAGGCGGGCAAGAACGGCCGGCTGCTGTTCGGGTTCGCCGAGCACCAGATGACCTCGACGTTCGTCGGCTCGTCCACGGGACTGCGCCGCCGCTTCGACCAGCCGAACGGGCGGGTGGAGCTGAACGGCAAGTCCGACGACTACACCCGTTCGGCGTGGGCGGGCATCCATACCCGCGATTTCTCCGACGTTGCGCTGGACGCTGCGATCGAGCAGCTCAACACGCGCCTCGACTGGGCGGCCACCTCGGTGGAGCTGCCCGCCGGCCGGTACGAGACGATTCTGCCGCCCGGCGCCGTCGCGGACCTGATGATCTACACGTACTGGACGGCGTCGGCGCGGGACGCCGAGGAGGGGCGCAACGTCTTCGCCGGTCCCAACGGCACGACTCGCATCGGTGAGCAACTGTCGACGCTGCCGCTGACGCTGCGCAGCGACCCGGCCGAGCCACACCTCGCCTGCCCGCCGTTCGAGATCGTGACGGCGTCCGAGGGCGGGCTGCAGTCGGTGTTCGACAATGGGGCGCCCGTGTCGGCGACGTCGTGGATCGAGAACGGCACGCTCGCCAACCTGGCCCGCACCCGGTCCTGGGCCACGAGGACGAATGCCGAGCCGCGGCTGTTCATCGGGAACCTGATGCTCGACGGCAAGGGCAACGCGTCGCTCGACGACATGGTCGCTTCCACTGAGCGTGGCCTGCTCCTCACGTGCCTCTGGTACATCCGCGAGGTCGACCCGCAGACGCTGCTCCTCACCGGCCTGACCCGCGACGGCGTGTTCCTCGTCGAGGACGGCGCCGTGCGCGGTGCGGTGAACAACTACCGGTTCAACGAGTCGCCGATCGACCTGCTCGGGCGCATCACCGAGGTGGGGCGCACCGAGTACACGCTGCCCCGCGAGTGGAACGACTACTTCGCCCGCACGGCGATGCCGCCGGTCCGCGTTCCGGACTTCAACATGTCCACGGTCAGCCAGGCGTCCTGAGCGCGCCCGGCCGCGCAACCCTCCGGCGGTCTGGGGCCGCCAGGGGTTGCGCAATCGGTTACGCTCACCGCGTCACGCGCCGACCCCCGCGGCGACCTTTTCGACGTGTAGGGGGACGCGCCTTGAAGACAACGCATCGCGCCCTGGCGGCCACGCTGGCCGCTGTGGGCACTCTCGTCGGCACCCTGATCGCGGCTGCACCGACGGTGGCCGCACCGAGCATCACCACCGTCGTCGGCGGATTGAACGCGCCGCGCGGTATCGCGTTCGACCAACAGGGCAGCATGTACGTCGCCGAAGCCGGCGTGGCAGGCACCGGCGACTTCGGGTTGACGCACAGCGGGCGGGTCAGCAAATACTCCGCCGGCTCGTCCGTTGCGGCGTGGCAAACCGGCTTCGAGTCGGCGTTCATCTCCGAACTGCCGGGCCAGCCGCCTGATGTCCTCGGTCCCGCGGGTATCAGCGCAGTCGGCAACGGATGCATGAAGAACAGCCCCGGTCAGCGCATGGGCTGCCAGCTCGCCATGATCATGAGCGAGTCGCACGACGGCATCGCGGCCGACTCGGGGGGCACGATCAACACGCAGCAGATGGGCCACCTGTTCCGGCTCGACGGCGCCAGCGGCGCAGCCAGCAGCCGGTCCGACGTCGGCGACCAGATGTATGCCTGGACCGGCGACCGCACGGAGCTGTTCCCGGACGACTTCCCCGACTCCAACCCGTACGGCGTACTCGTCACCAAGGGCGCGGGCGGCGGCACCCGGACGTTCGTCGCTGACGCCGGCGCGAACACGATCAGTGAGATCATGCCTGACGGCACGACCCGGGTGATCGCCTACATCCCCAACGAAACCGCTCCACCGTTCCGGGACGCCACGCCCACCTGCATCGCCCAGGGACCGGACGGCATGCTCTACGTCGCGACGCTCCACCTCCTCGACCTGTTCGCGCTCGGTCAGACGGGCGGGGCGGACGTCTGGCGGGTCAACCCGAACGCGAACTACCCGACCGCCCCGACGCTCTGGGCCACCGGGCTGACCACCGCGACGGCATGCACATTCGACCGCGCCGGCAACTTCTGGGCGACGGAGATGTTCGCGCCGACCTCGGGCCCGCCCGGTGACCTGGTCCGCATCCCCTTCGCGCACCCGGATCAGCTGACCCACATCGGCGCGGGCATGCTGCCGCTGCCGGGCGGCATCGCCCAAGGACCGGACGGCGCGATGTACGTCACCGTCAACTCCTCCAGCCCCGTCGCAGGAAGCGGCGCCGTCGTGCGCGTCAGCGGCTGACGCCGGACTAGGCGGGCCGGACCACGTGGTTGCGGACGTGCTCGAACACCACCGCGGTGCGCACGTCCGCGACCTCGGGTCGCTTGGTGAGCGAGTCGAGCACGAAATCCTGCAACGCCTGCGGGGTGGGGACCGCGACGTGAACGAGAGTGTCCTCGAACCCGGTGATGATGTACACGTTCAGCGTCTCGGGTAGCCCGGCCACGAAATCGCGGAACCCGTGCATGATCGCCCGTGACTGGGGGCGCAACCGTACGAAGATCATCGCCTGAACCGGGCGGCCGAGCGCGGCCAGGTCAGCCACGGCGTGGTAGCCGGTGATCACGCCGCGATCGCGCAGCCCACGCGTCCGCTCGAGCGCGGTCGACGGCGCGACGCCGAGGTGCGACGCGACGTCCCGATTGCTGCGCCGACCGTCGGCCTGCAATGCGGCCACGAGTGCCGAATCAAGTTCGTCCATATCCGCCCCTGTCGCCGACTTGCCGAACCTGGTTCGGTGCAGTCGTGGAATTGCCGGTGATTGTCCTACGGTTGGGCGTGATGAGCACGCAACCCGATACCAAGATCGTGATCGTCGTCCGCGATGATCTGGCCACCTGGCAGAAACTCAACCTCACCGCGTTCGTAAGCAGCGGCATTGCCCACACTGCGCCTGAGGCGGTCGGCGAGGCGTACCAGGACGCCGACGGCACCAAGTACGCACCAATGTTCGGCCAGCCGGTTCTCGTGTTCGCCGCGGACTCCGACGGCCTGCGCCGCAGCCTGGATCGGGCGCTGGCCCGCGGCATCGTCCCGGCGATCTACACCGAGCAGCTGTTCGCCACCGGCAACGACATCGACAATCGCGCGGCGGTAGCCGCCGTCGCGCAAGCCGATCTGAACGTGGTCGGCATCGCGCTTCGGGGACAGCGCCGCGACGTCGACAATGTGACCAAAGGTCTCACGCTTCACCGCTAACCCGACCACCCTGTGAGCAGCGACGCAGCAGAACCCGGACTTGTAAGCGCTGCCGGGAAGTACAGTCATTCGAATCCCCGACCATCAAGCCGCACCGACTCCGCCGGCACGCGGCATGAGCAGTCAACGAGGACTGACGAGGAGATTCGCGATGACCATAACGATTCCCGGGCTCGAACAGGCTCCGACGCAGCACGCCAAGCTACTGGCCTGGGTGCGCGATTGCGCCGAACTGAGCCAGCCCGACCGGGTTGAGTGGGTCGACGGATCACCCACGGAGTGGACGCGAATCACTGATCAGCTTGTCGCGGCCGGGACGTTCACGCGGCTCAACCCGGCCACGAAGCCGAACTCGTTCTGGGCAGCGTCGGACCCGGCCGACGTCGCACGTGTCGAGGACCGCACCTTCATCTGCAGTCGCGAGCAGCGCGACGCGGGGCCGACCAACAACTGGATGGACCCCGACGACATGAAGGCGATCCTCACCGAGCGGTTCCGTGGCTCGATGCGCGGCCGGACGATGTACGTGATCCCGTATTGCATGGGGCCGCTCACGTCCGATCATGCGCAGCTCGGCGTCGAGATCACCGACTCGCCGTACGTGGTTGCGTCCATGCACATCATGACCCGGTGCGGCACGCCGGCGCTCAAGAAGCTCGGTGACGACGCGGAGTTCGTGCCCGGGCTGCACAGCGTCGGTGCCCCGCTCGACTCGAAGGACGTGGCCGATTCTGCATGGCCGTGCAACGAGACGAAGTACATCGTGCACTTCCCCGAAGAGCGAGCCATCTGGTCCTACGGCTCGGGCTACGGCGGCAACGCGCTGCTCGGCAAGAAGTGCTACTCGTTGCGCATCGCTTCGGTGAAGGCGCGCGACGAGGGTTGGCTCGCCGAGCACATGCTGATCGCCAAGCTGATCTCACCACCCGAGAACAAGGCGTACTACATCGCGGCGGCATTCCCCAGCTCGTGCGGCAAGACCAACCTGGCCATGCTGGAGTCGACCCTGCCGGGCTGGCGGCTCGAGACGATCGGCGACGACATCGCGTGGCTGCGTATCGGCGCGGACGGCCGCATGTACGCCGTCAACCCGGAGAACGGCTTCTTCGGCGTCGCGCCGGGCACCGACTACCGGACCAACCCGAACGCGATGCGCACCATCGGCAAGGGCAATTCGATCTTCACCAATGTGGCGCTCACTGACGACGGCGACATCTGGTGGGAGGGTATGGGCGAGCCGCCGGCGCATCTCACGTCCTGGAAGAAGCAGGACTGGACACCCGACGCAGGCGAACCCGCCGCCCACCCGAACTCGCGCTACTGCACCCCGATCTCGCAGTGCGACACCCGGGCGCCGGAGTGGGACGATCCGCGGGGCGTGCCGCTTTCCGCGATCTTCTTCGGGGGGCGCCGCGCGAGCACGGTCCCGCTGGTGACAGAGGCCCGCGATTGGCCGCACGGGGTGTTCCTGGGCGCCACGATGTCGTCGGAGACGACGGCCGCCGCCACCGGAAAGGTCGGTGTGGTGCGCCGCGACCCGATGGCGATGCTGCCGTTCCTCGGTTACAACGTGGGTGACTACTTCGCGCACTGGATCGATGTGGGCAAAGGCGCGGACGCCGCCAAGCTCCCGAAGATCTTCTACGTGAACTGGTTCCGCCGCGACGCCGAGGGCAACTTCCTGTGGCCCGGGTTCGGGGAGAACATCCGCGTGCTCAAGTGGGCCATCGAGCGCATCGAGGGACGTGCCGCGGCGCGGGACACGCCGATCGGACGCGTCCCGGCCTCCGAGTCGCTCGACGTCTCCGGCCTTCCGATCTCCGCCGACGCCGTGGCTGCCGCCCTGGACGTCGACCTCGACGAGTGGCGTTCAGAGATCCCGGCCGTCGAGGAGTGGTTCCGCAAGGTAGGCGAGCAGTTGCCGTCGTCCATGCACGACGAGCTGGCCGCGTTGAAGCTGCGCCTCGGCGACTAAGTCTCCCCTCGGCCGACCTATCCACGAATTAGTTGATTCACGGCACTAGCACGGGTTGTCGATGATGTTGCGGAAGTTGTTGAACAGGACGCGCGTGGCGCCACCACCGCCGAAGCGCAGGTAGGTCAGCGGCAGCAGTGCGCCGTACTGGTCGTTGCGGCCGAAGTCGCGGGTGACGCCCGGGGTGGTATTGCCGAACTGCCAAGTGCACGTGCCGCGGACGTCGGTGTTGGTAAAGAACGGGTAGAACTGCGCAGGCGTCCCGGAGTCGGTCTGCGGGATCAGCGTGCAGCCGACACCGGTAGTGCGGTTGCAGGTAGGTTCCACCGCGGGCAGATCGGCTTCGAACGCCGTGCGTTCGAAGGCCTGGTCGTGGTTCGGCCCGGTCAGTGCGCTGGTGAACCGGAACGGTGTGGGGTGCAGCCGGGTATTACCGTCCGGCCAGACCGGTGTGTAGGAGACCCCGTCGAATCCGACGTTCGTCTCGGTACACCCCTGCACCCTGACCAGTAGGGATGCGGACGGCGGGAAGCAGAAGTCATTGTCGCCGTCGGTGGGTCGCTGGTCGGGGCCGCTGCCCTCGGTGTTGCCGGCCGGGCACACGATCGGGTTGCCGGCGCTGTCCAGGCCGAACTGCGTGGCCGGGACGGTCGCGCCGTTGCAGAACTGGAAGTGGCCGATCTCGTCGGAGAAGGCGACGTTGTAGCTGTGCGCCGCCCAGATCACGCGGGTCTGCTCAGATGCGGTGCTGTACATGGGGTGGAACGCGTAGGGGATCGCGTTGCAGCTGGTGCCGGTCGGGTCGTATTGGATCTGGGTGAACCCGTTGGCCGGGCTCGCCGTCATCGAACCGGACTTGTTGTTGGACAGGTCGTTGATCTGCGCCTGTACGCCGTCCGGAGTGTCGTGAATGCTGAGCTGCAACCGGTCGCCAGAATTCATGAAGAGGTCCTGCTTCGCGTTCGGCGTGAAGGTGGCGAGCGTGGAGTCGATCGGGTTCGCCGGTGCCTGGGCGACGCCGTTCTTGGTGACGAACGCGAACTGGAAGGTCTCAAGGCCGACGCGGGCGCGACAGGTCGGATTCTGAATGGTTCCCGCGACGGGGTCCTCCAACAGGCTG
Source organism: Jatrophihabitantaceae bacterium (assembly GCA_036506155.1). GTDB lineage: Bacteria > Actinomycetota > Actinomycetes > Mycobacteriales > Jatrophihabitantaceae > DASXRA01. Next base: position 78,904 of record DASXSF010000035.1, on the reverse strand, counting down.
AAGACGTTCATCGCCGCGCACCATTGGGTGGGGCTGCAGGTGTCCGCTCCGATGGCGACGGCCCAAGTCGGCCACGGCACCCAACCCGGCGGATAGAACTGCAGTTCCAGGAACGCGGTTCCGGGGTGGTTGGGCGATACGGCGGGATCGACGATGTTGCTGTCACTGTCGGGCGGGCACGTCGACACCTGCTCCGGGTAGGACTGGGTGTCGCACAGCGCCATTCCGAACCACAGTGCGCCGTTGAGCTCGAAGTTGTAGCCCTTGCCCGGTTGCGTGGGCTGACCCGGCGTCGGGTCGCGCGGCAGCGTGACCGAGTAGCTCGTGTTGTTCCCGGCGCCGGGCTTGTTCGAATAGAACAGCAACGAGGGTTCGTCATGCCCCACGTAGCGGTCCTCGCCGGACACTTGTGCCGAGTCGACGACGTCAGGGCACAGCGTGCTGTATTCGCAGTTGATGCTCATGTGCTGGTTCGCCGACTGCGTCGACGCTTGGGTGGCCGAGGCCGACGCCGACGCTGTAGCTCCGGCCACGACGGCGACCGCCGCCGCGAAGATGACCAGCCAGCGTCGAGTGCGCGATTTCTGACTGAGCATGGCGTTCCCTTGCGCCGAGGGCCGCCGGTTTCGCCAGTCGCTCAGCGTGACCCGCGGCGGCCAAGAAGGGCCACCCCGACGAACGCTCCCGCCCAAAACCGGCCATAACTCTGGCCGACGCAGATGCCGTGGGTCAAGAAAACAACCGACTGATGGCCTAAACCTGCTCCGGATGAACCGATCGCGCTCGGTTCTCGTGTTCCCAGCGGGAGTGGTCGACGACCGCGCTTGCGGCGCTCTAGGTCACGCCTGGTTGGACGATCAGGTCGGCTTGCCCGCGCGTGGTCATGATCAGTTCGGCGTTGCGCTCGTCGCTGCCGCGCGCCCGCTGCTCGGCCTCGGCGCGGGTGCGCCCGTATGCCATGTGCCGCTCGATGAGGCGCGCCAGCCGGGTCGGCTCGTCCAGGTCGACGAACCACACCTCGTCCAGCAGTTCGCGTACGACCGTCCAGTACAGCAGGTAGTTGCCCTCGGTGATCACCAGCGGGACATCGCGTGGGATCGCGATCGCCCCGGCGATCGGCTCCTCGATCTCGCGACGGAACTCCGGCGCATAGACGACGTCATCGGGGCGGTCCCGCAGTCGGCGTAGCAGGGCGAGGTAGCCGGCCGCGTCGAACGTGCCCGGTGCGCCCTTGCGGTCGAGCCGGCCGAGTCGGCGCAACTGCGTGGTGGCGAGGTGGAAGCCGTCCATGGGGACCAGCACCGCGTGCGGAGCCAGCGCGGCCGTCAGCGCCCCGGCCAGGGTCGACTTTCCGGCGGCCGGCGCGCCGGTGATACCGAGCAATCGGCGTTCCCCAGGAACGATTAGAGTGCGTGCCCGCTCGACAAGCATCCCGGTCGACCTCGCCGACATTCGCCCTCCGTACGCCGAGGTATGGACCTGCCGGATACGCTAGCGTACGGGTGTGCCCACCGCCAACCCGCGCCTCAACCGCGACTCATGGATCGACGCGGCGCTCGCACTGCTCCTCCAATCCGGGCCGGACGCGGTTGCGGTCCAACCCATCGCCCGGCAACTCGGCACCACGAAGGGCTCGTTCTACTGGCACTTCTCGTCGCGTGACGACTTGCTGCGGGCGACGCTCACACGCTGGGAAACCGCCGCCGGCGATGACCTGATCGCCTCCGTCGATGCCCGTACCGCGGATTCCGGCAAGAAGGCCGAGGCGCTCGTCGAGGAGGTGACGGCCGGCGAGCGTCCCGGTGAACTGATGCTGCTCGCCGGTACCAACCACCCGGACGTGGCCGCGGCCGTCGAACGTGTGGCCCGCAAGCGGATCGACTACCTGGCCCGGCAGTTGCGCAATTCGGGACTTACCCCGGCGGCGGCGCAGCGCCGGGCGCTGCTCGTCTACACCGCCTACCTCGGCTACGCCGTGCTCGCGGCGTCGGCACCTGGCGTCCTGCCCGACAGCGCGCGGGGCCGCCGTGCCCTCGTCAGCGAGGTGGCCGAACTGGTGCTGCCCTAATCGGGTTGCCGGGCGCCGGTAACGTCGATAGATCGTGACCGACGATCCCACGCTGCGTGCTGAGCGTGCTCATCTCGAACTCGCGCGGCGGTGCCTCGACGCCATGCGCGAGGCCGCGGACCGCATCGCCGACTACGGTGTCGACGCGCTGGCCAGCGAGAGCCTCGGCGCGCTGCGCGCGCAACGGCTCAAGGCGCTGGCCGCCGACCCGGACGCCCCGCCGTTCTTCGGCCGCATCGACCGCGACCACGAGGCAGCGGAGCTCGGCGACGCTCGCGAACCGAACATCGAGGTGCTGCACATCGGACGCCGCCACATCCGCGACGACGCCGGCGACCCGGTCGTGATCGACTGGCGTGCCCCGATCAGCCGCTCGTTCTACCGGGCTACGCCGGCCGACCGGATGGGGGTGCACCTGCGGCGCCGGTTCGGTTTCCGGGACGGCGAGATCTCGAGCTTCGAGGACGAGCACCTCTATCGAGGCGAGGCTCTGGGCCTGGCGTCCGGGCTGCTGCGAGCCGAGATCGAGCGCCCGCGCGTCGGACCGATGCGCGACATCGTCGCCACGATCCAGCCCGACCAGGACGAGTTGGTGCGCGCCGATCTCGACACCTCGCTGTGCATCCAGGGCGCACCGGGCACCGGCAAGACCGCGGTGGGCCTGCACCGGGCGGCGTACCTGCTCTACACGTACCCGGCACGGCTGCGGCGCTCGGGTGTGCTCGTCGTCGGACCGAACCGCGCGTTCCTGCACTACATCGGCCAGGTCCTGCCGGCCCTGGGCGAGGGCGGCATCCGTCAGTCCACAGTGGACGATCTGGTGGCGCATGTGCCGGTCCGCGCCCAGGAGCCGGCTTCGCTCGCAATTCTCAAGGGCGACGCCCGCATCGCCGACGTGCTGCGCCGCGCCGTCTACTCGCACGTCGCCCGGCCGGCGGACGACCTAGTGGCCGTCGTGGGGACGCGGCGATACCGGGTCCCGGCGCATCGCCTGCGCCGCTACGTCGACGACGCGCGCCGAGTCGGTGTGCGCTGGTCGATCGCGCGGGACAGGTTGCGCGCGCAAATCGCCGAGGACGTGCGCCGCCAGCGCGAGGACGCCGGCGGCGCCCCGTCCGACGCCGAAACGGCGCGCATCGCCCGGTCCGCCGCAATACGTGAGTTCGTCGACACCGTGTGGCCCCCGCTAGATCCGCTTGCTCTGCTTACCAGGCTGTACAGCGATGCTGCGTTCCTGGACCGGTGCGGCCCGGCATTGACTCCCGAGGAGCGAACCGCGCTGGCACGCCCGGGCCGTCTGCAGCGGTGGACCGCCGCCGACGCAGTACTGATCGACGAGTTCGTTGCCGCGATCAACGGCGTCGACTCGTACGTCCACGTGGTGGTCGACGAGGCACAGGACCTGTCGCCCATGCAGTGCCGCGCGATTGCCCGCCGCTGCCCGATCGGATCGGTGACGGTGCTCGGCGACCTGGCTCAGGCGACCACGCCATGGGCGCCCGGGGCGTGGCCGATCACGCTGCGCCACCTCGGCCATGACGGAGCCGCCATCCGCCCGCTCACCGCCGGATACCGCGTGCCCGGCGAGGTGCTGGAGCTGGCCAACCGACTGCTGCCGCACATCGCGGACGTACCGCCCGCGACGTCCGTACGTCACGGTACGGATGCCCTCAGCTACGCGGACGACGCGGCGGCCACAGTTGCGCGATACCTCGGCGTTGAGGGTTCCGTCGGCGTGATCACGCCGGATGCCCGGGCGATGGCGACGCGACAGGCGCTGGCGGCTGCGGGCATCAGCGCAGGGGACGTCGCGGACGACCCGCGTGTCGCGCTCGTCCCGGCGAGCGCAGCCAAGGGCTTGGAGTTCGACTCGGTCGTCCTCGTCGAGCCTGCGGAGATCGTCGCCGCCGAGCTGACTCGGGGCGGCGGCCTGCGCCGCCTGTATGTGTGCCTGACCCGGGCCGTGTCGCGGCTGACCGTCGTAGGGGGTCTACCGGAGGAACTCCGCGAACGCCCGCCGATTGCGCAAGAATTGCTCGCCTGACACACGGAATTCTTGCTCGATCAGGACGGTGGGTCGCTTTGTGCCGCAAGCAGCGTCCTGAGCTGGGCCACGATTCGGTCCGGATGGTGCACGAGCTCAGCCCACGTCACGCGCAGCAGCCGCCAGCCGAGTGACACGAGTTCGTTGCCTCGCGCCCGGTCGTCGTCGAATCGATCGGAGGTATCGCCGTGGTGACGTCGGCCGTCGACCTCGATCGCGACCCGTTGCCTCGGCAGTGCCACGTCGAGGTAGCAGATACCACCCGCCAGAAGCACCTCGTATTGGGCGAGCCAGCCGGTGATGCCGGCACGGCGCAGCAAGCGGTGCAACCGGCGCTCGGACTCGGCCTGGGCACCCGGTTCCAATTCGGCGACCAGCAGTCGCAACTGCCCGTTGCCGGTTCGTCCACGCTCGTCACGGAACGCAGCGATCACGTCATGCTCTTGCACCCAGTCTCGTTGGAGCGCGCGGTCGAGCAACCCGCGGGCGGTGGCGAGTGATTCGGTTCGCAGTAGGTCGATCACCGTCCGCGCCCGGTCAGTGATCATCAGCCCATCGAAGCGGACACTGCAAAGCCGCCCGAGCGGCACGCGATGCGTGCGCACCCCGGGCACTGGATGACGGAATCGGCGGTCCGCAACGGTGACGTGCGCCGCCGATGGCGCCGGAACAGGCAGCTGCCAGAGCTCCGCTGCGGAGCGATGGCTGATTACCCCGCCGGACCACAATGCGGCTGCCCACAGGTGTTGTCGCGCCGACGCGGGCGCGGCCCGGGCCGAGTACACGGCCGGCAGGATCTCGACGAGCTCTCTGCGGTGCACCATGCCGGTGATCCGCGACTCGGAAAGCCCACAGCCGGCCAACTGCGCTCGGCTGATGGCGCCGGCCTGCCGCACCGCGCGGTCGCGCCAGTCCATTCGCGCAGTGTGGACTTTCCGGGCGATCGCCTGCGTCCGTAATCCACAGGCCGCGCGAGCCTCGCCGATCAAGCAAGAATCCCTCGCCTCAGGCGAGGGATCCTTGCGCAATCGGACGTCAGGAGCCCAGGTAGGTCAACACCCGGTTCATGAGGTCCGCCTTCTGGGACGCGGTGCCGTACGCCTCGAACGGGAACGCCAGGAACACCACCTTGTACGCGCCGGCCGCGACGCTCAGCGCGTCCGGGGCCGTCGTGTCGTCGGTGAACGCAGGCGTCGCCGGCGCCAGAGGCGTGATCTGGTCCTCGAACTCGGCATTCAGCACCGAGTGATCGAGCGGCACCGCGCCGATGCCGTCGCTCACCGGGCTGCCGGCCACGCCATGGACATCGACCGTGCCCTTGTCGTTCTGCCTCTCCGACCCGTCCCAGTTGATGTGCAGGTAGTTGCGGACGAACGCCGTGGTGCCCGCCGCCTGGTCGAGAATGTCCTGTCCGGACATGAACAGCCGGCCGCCACCGTCCAGGAACGTCGCCAGCTCCGACTCGTACGGTGTGATCGGGCCCGGGTAGGCGTTGCCGGTGAACCAGACGACGTTCTTGTGCGCCGTCAGCAGTGACACCGGGATGTTCGGGTCAGCCGACAGATCCCAGTAGCTGAACGCGACGCCGTTGGCATTCAGTGCGTCCTCGTAGTACTGCTGCACATCCGGGCCGCCGAGGTCCTCGTCCACGACGAGTGTGTCGGCCGAGACCGCGATCGTGGTCAGCTTGGCGGTGGCGCTCACCGACGCGTCGGCCGACGACGTCGCCGTGACCGTCGTGTCCGAGGTCGCGCCGTTGGCCGCCGACGCCGGCACGCTCACCTTGATGCACACGTCGAGCGTGTCACCCGGCGCGACGGTAGCTGTCGTGGTCAGCGGCGTCGTGCACGTCGGGTCGTAGGCGGTGGCCGGCCACGTGGTGCTCGACGTCATTGCGTACGTGTCCGGTTGGAAGCCGCCGTTGGTCAGGTCCACGTGGTAGGACGCGTCGTTGCCGACACGGGCCGCACCCGTCTGCTCGGCCGGCGCCATCGTTACCTTGTGGGCGGGCGCGATCGGCACGGTGTGCGGGCTGCCCGTCGCCGCAGCGCCCTGGTCGGACTTCACCACAATGCCGTCGTTGACGATGGAGGTCGCCGACGGTGACAGGCTGGGCGAGATCCGCACCGAGAACGGCAGCGAAACGCTGCCGCCGGCCGGAACCGTCAGGCCGCTCCAGCGGACGCTGCCGCCGCCGAAGGTGCCGCCGCTGCCGGCGGACACGAACGACGTCGAGCCCGGGATGGGCGCGGCGACCGTGACCCCGGTTGCGGTGGCGTTGCCGACGTTCTTGACCGTGATCGAGTAGTCGACAGTGCTGCCGGGCCCGACCGGCTTGCCCGAGTCCGACGTCGACACGACCAGGCCCGGCGTGTTGGCGCCGGTGCCGAGCGTGTACGCGCCCCGGCCGTGCGTGCCGGCCGCGAGCACGGCGTGCGAGGCGTCGTAGTCGAGCTGCCACACCGACACCTTCGGCATGCCCGTGCCCAGCCGCTTCCACGTGGTGCCGCCGTTGATCGAGACGAACGCGCCGACGTCGGTGCCGATGTAGAGGATGTTGTCCGACGACGGGTCCATCACGATCGAGTTCGCCGGGACGTCGGGCAGGCCGTTGCTCACGTCGGTCCAGTGCTGGCCGCCGTCGGTCGTCTTGTACACGTGGCCGGTGTTGCCCGGGGTCGCCGCGCCGAACCCTGAGTAGGACGCGTACGCGATGCGCCAGTTCGAGCGGTCCACGGCGAACTGCGACACCGGCCGGTTCGGCAGGCTGCTCACGCCGACGCGCTGCCAGCTCGGCGACGCAGCGGTCACCGCGTTCGGGCTGACCGACACCACGCCGTCGTCGGTGCCCACGTACACGCCGTCACCGCCGTCTGCCGAGCCGATCGCGCTGATCAGGCAGCCGCGCGCTCCGTTCGGTGCCGCGCCGGGGCAGCCGGTGGTGAGGTCCGGGCTGATGATGTCCCAGTGAACGTCGCCGGCGGACGGCGTCTCGGCGTTGTTCGTCCGGTAGAGCCGGTAGGTGCCGAGGAACATCTGGTTGGGGTTGGCCCGGTTCTGGATCCACGGGATGTAGAACTCCGCGCGGTCGGTCAGGATGATGCCGCCGTCTATGGCCTCGTTGCCGAAGAACGTGTTCGCCTCGGACGGGTTGTAACGGTACGGCGAGATGCCGAAGTAGGTGCCGAAGACGTACGCCGGCACGCCCGGGTTGGCAGTGTTCGGGGTCGTCTGGTCGATGATCACCTGGCCGCCGTCACCACCGGCCTGGTCGAACCAGCGGTCGTTGACCAAGGACTTGCGCTGCGTGCCGTTGTCCTGCGTGCCACCCCAGTACTGGCCGGGGATGTTCGGCACGGTGGCAATGCTCGTGTACTGCGCGATGCGCAGCCCGGTCGAGTGCAGCAGTCCGGCGGTGCTCGGGTTCACCGTGCCGTTGAGGTTCTGCCAGTCCGCTGCCGACAAGGGGTCCGTCGCGCCGTTACGGCCACCGCCGGTGAACGACTGCCAGACACCCCCGTCGTTACCGATCACCACGTGTTGGGTGTTGTTCGGCTGGAACGCGATGGCGTGGAAGTCGGGGTGCAGGTCGTAGCCGATGTTCTTCCAGGTCAGGCCGCCGTCCTTGGACCGCCAGATGCCGCCCGACTGCGGCGAGAAGTTGTAGCCGTAGGACCCCTCGACGTAAACCGTGTTCGGGTCGGTTGGGTCCGGCTTCACCTCGTTGTCGTAGAAGCACTGGGTGCCGCAGTAGTCGAGGACGCGGTTGATGCCTGATCCGGTCGGAAGCGTAGTCCAGGTAGCCCCGTCGTCCGTAGTCTTGTGCACCTGCGAGCGGTGGTACGTGTCGGACAGGTCGAAGTAGTCGAAGCCGGTGTAAACCGTGGCATTCGCGGCGCCGGCCGGGTGCGAGATGCCGAGCGAGAAGCGGGTACCGCCCTCGGCGAAGTTGCCAGCCGGCAGGTTGCCCAGCGCGCTGGACCAGGTCAGGCCGCCGTCGGTCGAGCGATACATTCCGTCGCCCCAGAACGACGCCCACAGCACCTTGAAGTTCTGCGGGTCGGCAACCAGGTCTGTGGCGCCGTGCAGTTCGTTCGTGGTGCCCTTGCGCAGCGTCCACGTTGCGCCGCCGTCGGTGGACTCCCACACGCCGAACGGCGTCTGTGCCGGGTGCGTCGTGCGGCGGATGCCGCCGCGGCCCCGCACCGTCGACAGGTACAGGTGGTTCGGGTCCGCGGGGTCGACCACGATGTCGGTGGACGCCTGCCCGTCGAACAGGTCGCCCGACACCTTGGCCCAGGTGACGCCGCCGTCGGTCGACTTGTAGACCCCGTCGCCGTAGTAGCTGTCGCCGGACAGGGCGCCTTCGCCCGAGCCCATGTAGACGATCTGGTCGTTGCTCGGCGCAATGGCCAGGGCGCCCACCGACTGGGTGTCCGAGTTGAGGGTGCGCGACGTCCACGTCTGAGTGGCCGCGCTGTAGGTCCACACCCCGCCCTGCGCAGCGCCCAGGATGATCGTCCCGTCGTTTCGGACGGCCAGCGCGCCGATGCGTCCGGATACCGCCTCGAACGTGTTCGAGGTGCGTCCCACCTGCACGATCGGGTCCGGGCCGACGCTCGACCAGGCGCCGCCGCGCGCCGCGCCGCTCGTGGTCGCCGCCGGCATGCCGCTTGCCTTGGCCGACGCGGTATCACGCAGCGTGGCGGCCTGCGTCATGTCGATGCCGCCGTTGTCGCCGGCGAGCAGCCGGCTCCAGTAGTACGCATCGCGCAGCTTGTCGAAGCTCTGCTCGTCGTCGCCGTTCTCGTGCTCGCCCTTCGGAGTCAGCAGCACCGGCGTGTCGTCGGCCGGCGGCGGTGCCGCCGACGCGGGCACCACGGACACCAGCGGCGCGAACAGCGCGACGGCGGCAAGCAGGCACAGACGCGTACGAGTCACAATATTCCCCCGATCGGGACAGTCAGACGCATCCAGTTCTTAGCCGTTCATGAGCTCGCACACAAGAGCGTCTGCGGCTGTGGCGCTGATGCCACGGCCACATCTGGACGCACTACGCGAGCCGGCGCGACTGACGGCGGTCAGGCAGCGAGCGCAGATATGGTAGGAACCCCTGGGCAAATCCGCTGGTACGCCATCCCTGTACCAACGGATAGCCCAATCATCGCCAGGCGGCTCGACGCGGAGACCCCGCGTGCGATGGCCCGACGAGAGGAGCGTGTGCGGTGCATGCCGTTCCCCCCGAGCCGGACATGGTCCAGCTCCTGACACCCGAGGGCGTGCGCGTCGAGCACCCCGACTATCCACTCGAGATAACCGACGAGCAGATCCAGTCGCTGTACCGCGACCTCGTCCTCGTCCGCCGCGTCGACACCGAGGCGATCGCCCTGCAACGCCAGGGCGAGCTCGGACTGTGGGCGTCGCTGCTCGGGCAAGAGGGCGCCCAGGTCGGCGCCGGGCGTGCGCTGCGGGCGCATGACATGGCGTTTCCCACGTATCGCGAGCACGGCGTTGCCTGGTGCCGTGACGTGGACCCGCTCGTCCTGCTGGGCCTGTTCCGGGGCACGAACCTGGGCGGCTGGGACCCCGCCGACAACAACTTCAACCTCTACACGATCGTGATCGGCGCGCAGACCCTGCACGCCGCCGGATATGCAATGGGCGTCGTCCGGGACGGCGCGGTAGGCACCGGTGACCCCAACCGGGACACCGCCGTGCTGGCCTTTTTCGGCGACGGTGCGTCCAGCCAGGGTGACGTGAACGAGTCGTTCGTGTGGTCGGCCGCAGAGAATCTGCCGGTCGTCTACTTCTGCCAGAACAACCAGTGGGCGATCTCCGCGCCGGTGAGCACCCAGAGCCGGGTGCCGATCTACCACCGAGCAGACGGCTTCGGCTTCCCCGGCGTGCGTATCGACGGCAACGACGTACTCGCTTCGCTGGCCGTCACCGGCAAGGCGCTCGATCAGGCGCGGGCCGGGCTCGGGCCGACGCTGATCGAGGCGTTCACCTACCGGATGAATCCGCACACCACCTCCGACGACCCGACCCGGTACCGCCTCGCCGCCGAGACCGAGACCTGGAAGCTCAAGGACCCGATCGCCCGGGTTCGTGCGTACCTCACCCGGCACGCCGACGTGGGCCAGGACTTCTTCGACGCGATCGACCGCGAGTCCGAGCAGCTCGCCGAGCACGTGCGGGCGGGCTGCCGGGCGCTGCCCGATCCGGACCCGCTGTCGGCCTTCGACCACGTTCACGTCGAGCTGACCGACGAGCTGCGCGAGCAGCGCGACGCGTTCGCCGCCTACCTCGACTCCTTCGAGGAGGTGCCGGCATGACGACACTCACGATGGCGAAGGCGCTCAACGAAGGGCTGCGCAAGGCGCTCGACGACGACCCCAAAGTGATCATCATGGGCGAGGACGTCGGCAAGCTCGGGGGTGTCTTCCGGATCACCGACGGCCTCCAGAAGGACTTCGGCGAGGCCCGCGTCTTCGACACGCCACTCGCCGAGTCCGGCATCATCGGCACCGCAGTGGGCTTGGCGATCCGCGGGTACCGCCCGGTGTGCGAGATTCAGTTCGACGGCTTCGTCTTCCCCGGTTTTGATCAGATCGTCAATCAAGTCGCCAAGATGCACAACCGGTCGGCCGGCAAGATCCGGATGCCGATCACGATCCGGATCCCGTTCGGCGGCGGCATCGGCGCAGTCGAGCATCACTCCGAGTCGCCGGAGGCGTACTTCGCTCACACCGCAGGACTGAAGGTCGTCTCGTGCTCGAACCCGTCCGACGCGTACTGGATGATCCAGCAGTCGATCCGCTCGGACGACCCGGTGGTGTTCTTCGAGCCGAAACGGCGCTACTGGGCCAAGGGGGAGCTCAACGACGAGCCGTACCCGCTGCACAAGGCGCGGGTCGTTCGTCCGGGCCGAGAGGCCACGGTCGCGGCCTACGGCCCGATGGTGGCCACTGCGCTGGAAGCGGCGGACGCCGACGGGCACGACCTCGAGGTGATCGACCTGCGGTCGATCTCGCCTCTGGACACCGCTACGGTCATCGAGTCGGTGGAGCGGACCGGCCGCCTGGTCGTCGTCCACGAGGCATCGGTGAGCCACGGTGTGGGTGCAGAGCTCGCCGCCCGGGTGCAGGAGCGGGCGTTCTACTCGCTCGAGGCACCGGTCCTGCGGGTGGGCGGATTCGACACGCCCTACCCGGCGAGCCGCCTCGAGGAAGAGTGGCTGCCGACCGTCGACCGCATCCTCGACGCCGTCGACCGTACCCTGGAGTACTGATGCCAGACCTCAAACAGTTCAAGATGCCGGACGTCGGCGAGGGGCTCACCGAGGCCGACATCCTGCGCTGGGACGTGAAGCCCGGCGACACCGTCAAGGTCAACCAGACTCTCGTCGAGGTAGAGACCGCGAAAGCCGCTGTAGAACTGCCGTCGCCGTACGCGGGCGTGGTCACCGAGTTGCACGCCGCCGAGGGCGACACGGTCGACGTCGGCGCGCCGATCATCACCATCGACGTCGGTGCGAGCGCGCCCGCGACGGCAGAGCCCGAGGCCGCCCCGGCAGCAGCCGCCGAGCCTGAGGAGCGGCAGTCCGTCCTCGTCGGGTACGGGCCGCGCGGTGGCACCCGCCGCCGGGCCCGCAAGGCCGCGCCCGATACCCCGTCCGCGCATCCGGCGTTCAACGTCACGCCCACGCAGCCGCCGGCGGACGCTCCCGAGACGCGGCACCGTGTGCTCGCCAAGCCGCCGGTGCGCCGGCTGGCCAAGACGCTGGGCGTCGACATCACGACCGTGGAACCCACCGGGCCGAACGGCACGGTCTCCCGCGCGGACGTCGAGCAGGCTGCGGCCGCGCCCGCGCCCGCCGTGGCAGAGGTGTCGGCGCGCGAGACCCGCATCCCGATCAAGGGGGTGCGCAAGCACACTGCCGCCGCAATGGTGGCCAGCGCCTTCACCGCCCCACACGTCACCGAGTTCATCACCGTCGACGTCACGACGATGATGCAACTGCGCGACCGCGTCGCGGCGCGCCCGGACTTCAGCGACGTCAAGGTCAGCCCGCTGCTGTTCGTGGCCAAGGCGGTCGTGCTGGCCGCGCGGCGCACCCCCGAGATCAACGCGTCCTGGGACGCGGACGCCGGCGAGATCGTCCTGAAGCACTACGTCAACCTCGGCATCGCGGCGGCCACGGACCGGGGGCTGGTCGTCCCCAACATCAAGGACGCCGACCGGCTGACGCTGCGCGAACTCGCACTCGCTGTTGCGGAGCTGACCGAGACGGCGCGGGCGGGCAAGACGTCGCCTGCGGATCTCACCGGGGGCACGATAACGATCACGAATGTCGGGGTATTCGGCATCGATACCGGCACGCCGATCCTCAACCCGGGCGAGGCCGGAATCGTGGCATTCGGGGCGGTACGCAAGATGCCCTGGGTGGTCGATGACGAGATCGTGCCGCGCTGGGTGACCCAGCTCGCGGTCTCGTTCGACCACCGCATGGTCGACGGGCAGCAGGGCTCGCAGTTCCTGGCCGACATAGCCGCCGTGCTGCACGATCCGGCCAGCGCTCTGCTTTTCTAGACGGGAAGCAGGTCGCCGCTGCCCTCGACGTCGTAGACGTAGCCGCGGATGTCGTCAGTGTGCAGCAGGAACGGGTCGGCGCGCAGTTCGGCAAGCGCCTTGTACAGGTCGCCTTCCAGGTCGGCGAACCCATGCAGCTGCCAGTCGGCGTGCGCGCCGACCTCGCGCGCCATGTCGTCGCGAAGCGCCTCGTCCAGGCCGAGCATGGCACAGCCGGTGTGCCGGATAATCATGATCGACCGCGCGCCAAGTAGCCGCTGGCTTATCACCAGACTGCGTCGTACATCTGCGGTAACGGCTCCTCCGGCGTTACGCAGCACGTGTGCGTCGCCGGGTGCGAGGCCGAGCAGTCGCTGGGGATCGAGGCGAGCGTCCATGCACGTCAGGACGGCGAGGCCCCGGGCGGCGCGTGGAGTCTGCACGCCCTCCAGTACACGTCACAGCAGGTGAGCTGCGCGATAGATGGGACGCGTGGTGGTGGTCACCATCGCCTATGACAAGCTGTATCAGTTACTTCTCGTCACACTAGCTGGCCGCTACCTGCGAGCAAGGCCCCGTGGCGGGTCCGGGTTTGTTAGGCGTGGTCGGGCATAAAGTCCCACATCGTTGTGTTCACCTAGTGTTAGAATTAACGATTGGAGGCACTGGTAGGCCAGTCGCCGAAGATTACTAGACCAGGGGAACTCAATGGCGAGGATCACGTTCACCGAGAAGATGCGCAAGCGGCGTGAGACCCGGGCGTTCCAACGCGTCCTGGACGATGCGCCGCCGAACCTCCGTAACGAGCTGATCGCGATCGCGCAGCGGCAGAACACGCTGCGCTGATCAACATCCACCAGGAGCCCGAACCCGGCTGGGTTCGGGCTCTTCGCGTCTACGCGGCAGCCGTCACCGCGGTCAATGCGCCGCGCACCGTATTGCGTCCCGCGCCTTTGGCCCGATACAGCGCAGCGTCCGCGCCGCGCAGCAAGTCGTCCAGGTCGGCGGCTCCCCAGGCGCTTGCGACTCCGATCGACGCGGTCACACCGACCCGCGTGACGCCGCCGGCATGCCTCTTGACGCTCACGTCCAGCCGCTCGATGCGCTGCCGGACGCGCTCGGCGACGCTCGAAGCAGTCGTCGCATCGACGCCCGGCAGCAATGCGACGAACTCCTCGCCGCCGAAACGGCCTACTGCGTCGTAGCCGCGCAGCTCGTCGGATAGCGCCGCCGCAACCGCTCTGAGCGCCTCGTCACCCGCCAGGTGGCCGTGGATGTCGTTGAGCTCCTTGAAGTGGTCCATGTCGATGACGAGCACTGCCGTCGCAGTACCCTGCCGCCCGGCCCGCTCCAGTTCCCGCTGCGCCAGCTGACGCCAAGCCGCAGCGTTGAGCAACTCGGTCTTCGCGTCGACGGTGGCCGCCATGACCAACTGCAGCAGCAAGGCCCGATGCTGCAGCAGGAAGACCGCCGGCAGCACCAGCACCACCAACGGCGGCACCCTCAGCATGAGCACCGCTGTCGCCCCGCCCAAAGCCAGGGTCGCGAACTCGAGGGCATTGTCGGCCAGCGTGCCGGTAACCGTCGACGGCGTGCGCACTCCGACGCTGACGGCGAATGCGAGCAGCACCAAGAGTAGATTGACTACCCGGTACGTCAACGCAGCTACGACGGTCGATAGGAGTAGTTCAGCGCCGGACATACTGCTCGCGTTCGCTGCGACGGATACTACGAAGCAGGTAATCACCATCGTGGCGCCGTTGTAGGCAATGCGGTATCCGTGCACTCCATCGACGGAACGCCACGACCGGATCCACAAGTGCACGTACGCAAGCACAGCGATCAGAATGGCCAGCCCGAGAGGCAGCACAAGTGCGCCAGCGAGGATCCAGACCGAACTCATGTCGAAGTAGGACGAACCGTCCGAAGCGAAGAGTCGACGGCGCACCTCGACTTGCCGGGATGCCTCCATGCACGCGACGCTCATGGCAACGAGCAGCCCGAACCGAAGGAGGTCGCTGGCTGTGATCGTGCTGCGGACAAACGCAGTCAGGCTGAGCAGCGCCGCTGCGGCGACGACCGCGACGACCAGCACGCGCACACGCGCCGGCGTCCGCCACAGCGCCCACGACCGCGGCGCAGTGACCCAACTCTCCTTTTTTGGCGTACGGTGTCTCGCCACGCTTTTCCCTCGAACGCCCCCGACGGACCGCACTGAGACTAGCGGACGACACGTCCCTATGTCAGCACCTGTATGCGCTCGGTCGTGGAAAAGCTCGCCGCCCGGACAAATCTCTGTGTCTTGCAACGGATTAGGTGCAGGAGGTGAACACGATGACGTACAGCCAGGGCTGGTAATCAGCTGACGGTCCGTCGACTTGCTGACTCTGGTGCTTCGGGGGAGTTCCAGCTCGGCCGACAACTAACTCGGGAGCAGGCGCCGGCGCGGCAGCGCTGTCTCGCCACGGCGCCGCCCGGGTGATCCGGATGAATCTTGCCGGCGTCCTGGTTTGCAACCGTGTGACTGTTTCGCAGTTTCGGGTGCGCGCTCCAGAGCTGACCGGACGCGGGGGCTGGCTGAACACAGCCGAGCCCCTGTCCCTGCGTCAACTGCGCGGCAAGGTCGTCATCCTCGATTTCTGGACGTTCTGCTGCGCCAATTGCCTGCACGTCCTGGACGAGTTGCGCCCGCTCGAGGACAAGTACCGTGACGTGCTCGTCGTGGTGGGCGTGCACTCGCCGAAGTTCGCGCACGAGGCCGACCACGCTGCCGTCACCGCCGCCGTCGAGCGGTACGAAGTCCACCATCCCGTGCTCGACGACCCGGATCTGGGCCTGTGGCGGCAATACGCCGTGCGCGCCTGGCCCTCTCTCGCGGTGATCGACCCGGAGGGCTACGTCGTAGCGCAGGCAGCCGGTGAGGGCCAGGTCAGCGCACTCGACCGCATCGTGGCACAGCTCGTCGAGAAGCATGACGCCAAGGGGACGCTGCGCCGCGGCGACGGGCCGTACGTGCCGCCCGAGCCGCAACCCACCGAGCTGCGCTTCCCCGCCAAGGCGATCCTGGTCGACGACCACCTGCTGGTCGCCGACGCGGGGCACCACCAGATCGTCGAGATGGATCTCGACGGGGAGACTGTCCGGCGGCGTATCGGCACCGGTGATCGCGGGCACCGTGACGGCCGCGAGCCACAGTTCGCCGAGCCGAACGGGCTGACGCAGCTGCCCGACGGTGACATCGTCGTTGCGGACACAGCGAATCATGTGCTGCGCCGCGTCGGTACGACGACGACTACCGTCCCGCTGCATATCGACGGCGTGCCCGACGTCGTTTCTCCGTGGGACGTAGCGTGGTGGCCCGCAATCGAGCGTGTTGTCGTTGCCGCCGCGGGCGTGCATCTGCTGCTCGCGTGGGATCCCGTGGCCGGCGCGGTGACGCGCCTCGCCGGCACAACAACCGAGGGCCTGAA
The DNA here is from genome assembly GCA_036506155.1 of Jatrophihabitantaceae bacterium. Taxonomy (GTDB): domain Bacteria; phylum Actinomycetota; class Actinomycetes; order Mycobacteriales; family Jatrophihabitantaceae; genus DASXRA01. The sequence goes on along the minus strand of DASXSF010000035.1, from coordinate 62,751 downwards.
AGACGGCCCGGCCCTTTCCGGTTGGCTGGCACAGCCCTCCGGACTCGCGCCCGACGGCGACCGGCTGTGGTTCGTCGATTCCGAGACGTCGGCGCTGCGATACCTTGACGCCGAGGGAAACCTGCACACCGTGATCGGCGAGGGCCTGTTCGACTTCGGGCATGTCGACGGGCCGGCCGGGAAGGCCCGCTTGCAGCACCCGCTCGGTGTCACGCTCCTGCCGGACAGAACCGTCGCGATCAGTGACACCTACAACGGTGCATTGCGTCGTTACGACCCGGCAGCTGACGAGGTCTCCACACTTGCGACCGACCTGGCCGAGCCCAGTGACGCGGTCGTCGTCGGCAACGACGTGGTCGTCGTCGAGTCTGCGGCGCATCGGCTCGTGCGCCCCATCGCCGACCGCACCACGATCGCGGGCTCCGCGTTACGCACGCAGCGACCGGTCACCGACATCGCGCCCCGCACGACCCTGACCGTCACGTTCACGCCGCCGCCCGGACGCAAGCTCGACGAGCGGTACGGACCGGCGACCCGCCTGTCGGTGACCGCATCACCGCCAGAGCTACTTGGCGCCGGCGGTGGTGACACAGCACAGCTTCGCCGCGACCTCTCTCTGCGGCCGGGCGAAGGCGTCCTTCACATCACTGCGCAGGCAGCGGCCTGCGACGACGACCCGGCCATCGACCATCCCGCCTGCCACGTCGCGCGGCAGGACTGGGGCGTGCCGGTGCGCGTAACCGCGGACGGGCCCGGGGAACTGCGGCTCGTGCTACTCGGCGAGTAAAGCCGCCCGCAGCGCCGCCGCGTCCGCGTCGGTCCAGCCGTTCGCCCGCAGCCAGCCGGACGTCCCGCCGTGGAGTTCGTCCAGTGCGGCAAGGAACTTTTGCATCGTCTCCGGACGCGGCTTGTGCTGTTCGTCGGGCACCCGCTGTACATCGTCGGCGTACGTACGGGAGGCCTTCAGCCGTGCCAGCAGCTGCTCGAGCCGATCACCCGTGCGCACGTAGTCGTCGACGATGGCATCGCGGTCCACGCCGACCTCGTCCAGTGCGAGGGCGACGACGACGCCGGTGCGGTCCTTGCCCGCGGCGCAGTGCACGACCGTCGCGCCGTCGGTTCGTGCGATGAGTCGCAGTGCCGCGACTATCGAGTCCGGCCGATCGTCGAGGTAGCGCAGGTACACATCCGCTGCGCCGCGCCGCTCCTTCCGCTCGTCACCCCGGTTTTGCCAGGGCAGCACGGGCGGGCCCTCCTCCTCGGCTGCGACTACGTCCGTGCGCTCGCCGGCTTCCGGGAACAACGACAGATGCACGACGCTGACCCCCGGCTCGTTAGTGAGCGGTCCGGGGCCTTCAAGATCGAGCTCGGTCTGGGTGCGCAGGTCGGCGACAGCACGCACATCGTGCCCATCGACCAGCCGCTGGATGTCCCCGGGCGTGAGCTGCTGGAGATTGTCCGAGCGGATCAGCCGGTTGGGACGGACGGCACCATGGTCTGCGGGCAGTCCGCCCAGGTCTCGGGTATTTGCGGCTCCGTCCAGCTCGATCCAGTGCGCATCCATCACCTCGACAGTAATAGCCGCGCGGAGCGCCTTCACATCATTTCGGTGAACTGCTGACGACGGGCGGTGTACACGGATGCCATGCCGGCGACTTGGTCCTTCCCGCCGCGGTATCGCCGTGGGAGAGTTGCGCGCCATGTCACGTCACCCCCTCCGCGTTGCCGCCATTGCCGCCGGTGCCGCGGCCACCGCGGCGGCCGCCGTCGTGGCCCTGGTCGTCCGGCCGGCCGGCGCAATCGACTCCTACAACGCCCAGCCCGCCCCGGAGCGCACCGAGGTGGGCGCGCTGCTCGTGCTGTGGGACCGCAACGGCGACGGCACGGACGATAACTTCGACTGGCACTGCACCGGCACGATGATCGACGCCGACACGTTCTTGACCGCCGCGCACTGCGTCACGGACTGGTCGCCGGATCCGGCGAACGACCACTTCTACATCTCGCTCGACCAGGACGTGCAAAGCGAACTGGACGCCGCGCAAGCTGCCGGTCTCTCGGGCCCGGACGAGGCGGCGTACTTCGTCGCGCACGGCATGGCCGTGGAGGGCGATGAGGCACACGACCCGGGCTTCACGAAGAGCCAGTCGGACCCGCACGACATCGCGGTGGTCGATTTCGCGCAGCGAGCGGTGACGCCGGCCGATGTCTGGACGTTCACGCCGGCCCAGTTGCCGACCGCCGATGAGCTGGACGCGCTGGGCGAGCGCACTCTGGACACGCTGCCCTGGCTCGTGGTCGGGTATGGCACGCAGGAGGCTCTCCGCGGGCCGGGCGGGCAGAGGTATCCCGGTGGCGGCGTGCGCATGGAGGCGCCGCTCGGCTTCAATTCGCTGAACGACAGCTGGGTGCGTCTAGCTCAGACCGCGCCGCAGGGCAATGGCGGCGCCTGCTACGGCGACTCCGGCGGGCCGAACTTCGCGACGCTCGACGGTGCGCTCGTGCTGGCCGCCACGACGATCACCGGCGATACGCCGTGCTACGCCACCAAGGTCGCCTTCCGCACCGACACACCCACGGCGCGGACGTTCCTGGCGCCGTACGTCGCACTGCCCTAGGCGGTCGCACGAAGAGCGGCACGCGCGGCGGATGAGTCTGCGATGAGCGCTGCGCGAAGAGCGACACGCCCGGCGGATGAGTCAGAACGACTCCTCCGGGACGTCCATCAGGCTGTTGTCGGTGGACTCGGTGACCAACCGGCGGGCGGCGAGCTCCGGCAATACCGTCTGGGCGAAAAACCGCGCCACGGCGGGCTTGCCGGCGTAGAAGGCCCGATCTGCGTCGGAGATGTCGTTGCCGTCCAGCTTGTGCAGCGCCACCGCGGCCTGGCGCAGCAGCAGGTAACCGACGAGTAGGTCGCCCGCGGAGAGCAGCAACCGAGTGGTGTTCTGGCCGACCTTGTAGACGTTGGTGACATCGTCCTGAGCGCTTTGCAGCTGCGCGACCATGGCGCCGACCATCGCCCCGACGTTCTCGAGCGCCTTCTGCACCGCCTCCCGCTCCTCCTTGAGCCGACCCTCTTCGGCGATCGACTCGAGGAACTGGGCGATCTCGGCGGAGACCGCCGCGAGAGCGGCGCCGCGGTTGCGGACTATCTTGCGGAAGAAGAAGTCCTGGCCCTGAATGGCCGTGGTGCCCTCGTAGAGCGTGTCGATCTTGGCGTCCCGGATGTACTGCTCGAGCGGGTAGTCCTGGAGGTAGCCCGAGCCGCCCAACGTCTGCAGCGCCTGCGCCAACTGGTCGTAGGACCGCTCCGAGCCCGCCCCCTTGACGATCGGCAGCAGCAGGTCGTTCACGGCCTCGGCCAACGCGACGTCGCCCTCACCGGCGATGATCTTGTCCTGCCAGGACGCGGTATAGCAGACGAGCGCCCGCAGCCCCTCGGCATACGCCTTGTTCAGCATGAGCGAGCGGCGCACGTCCGGGTGGTTGATGATCGTCACTCGCGGCGCTGTCTTGTCGGATGCTCGGCTCAGGTCAGCCGACTGCACGCGCGTCTTCGCGAATTCCAGTGCGCTGCGGTAGCCCGTCGACAAGGTGGCGATCGCCTTCGTTCCGACCATCATCCGCGCGTGCTCGATCACCTGGAACATCTGCGCGATGCCGTCGTGCACATCGCCGAGCAGCCACCCCACAGCAGGCTGCTGCTCGCCGAAGCGCAATTCGCACGTGGTGGACGCCCTGAGGCCCATCTTGTGCTCGACGTTCGTCGCGAAAACACCGTTGCGCTCGCCCAGTTCGCCGGTCTCCACGTCGAAGTGGAACTTCGGCACGACGAACAGCGACAACCCCTTCGTCCCGGGGCCGGCGCCCTCCGGGCGAGCCAGGACGAGGTGGATGATGTTCTCCGTCAAATCGTGCTCACCGGACGTGATGAACCGCTTGACGCCCTCGATGTGCCACGAGCCGTCGGGCTGCGGTATCGCCCGGGTGCGTCCGGCGCCGACGTCTGAGCCGGCATCCGGCTCGGTGAGCACCATGGTCGCGCCCCAGCCCTCGTCAACGATCAGCCGGGCGATCTTCTTCTGGGTCTCGTTGCCGTTCAGGTAGACGATGCCGGCGAACGGCACTCCGGCCTGGTACATGTAGGCCGCCGGATTGGCGCCGAGAAACTGCTCGGCGACGGCCCAGACGATCGTGCGCGGCACCGCCTGGCCGCCGAGCTCAGGCAGCGTCTCCAGCCGCCACCACTCGGCGTCACGCATCGCGCGATACGACCTCTTGAACGACTCCGGCATCCTCACCGAGTTGGTCGCCGGGTCGAACACCGGCGGGTTGCGGTCGGCGTCGGCGAACGAGTCGGCCACCGGCCCCTCGGCGAGGCGGACCACCTCGGCCAGGATGCCCCGCGCAGTTTCCTCGTCGAGATCGGCGAACGGTGCCTTACCCAATCGCCCATCGGTGCCGAATACCTCGAAGACGTTGAACTCGACATCGCGGAGGTTGCTCTTGTAGTGGCCCATCGCCGGGTCTCCTCGGTCGTGTTACCCACCAGTAACCTCAGAATATTACTCGCCAGTAGCTAGCGGCAACCCACTACTTCGGCCGCGTTGTGTGAGAATTCCCGCCGTGGCGCGCGCCGAGCCGGTGGCCGAACGCCGTTGGACCGCCCGCAAGGTGCTGTTAGGTGCCACCGCCGTCCTCGGCGCGGCCCTGTTGCTCGCCGTCGTGATGGGACTTGCCACATCCGAGCGGGTGAGCGGCGCGAGCATGCGCCCTACGCTGCGTAGCGGCGATCGAGTGCTGCTCGACAAGTCGGCGTACCACAAGGCGGCGCCCGGCCGCTTCGACGTCGTTGCGCTGCATGCGCCGGGCATCGCCGGCTTGGCGTTCCTGCGGGTGGTCGGCCTGCCTGGTGACCGCGTGCAGATCCGCGCGGTCGACGGCGAGTCGCAGGTCCTCCTCCAGCCCGGCGGTCGCGGGACGTGGTTCACACTGGCGACCCGACACCGCCTCGACTGGGGTGGCCCGTGTTGCGGCGCCGACGGCACCACGACCGGCGGCGCTGCTGTCACTGTGCCTGCGGCCGAATACTTCGTGCTGGGCGACAACCCGGCAGCATCGCGGGATTCGCGTGCGTTCGGTTTCGTCGCGCGATCACGGATCGTAGGACGGGTGTTGCTGCGGGTGTGGCCGCCTGGCTCGGTAGGGGGCCGGCCGCGACTCGTGCTCGTGGCCGGCTAACGCCTACAGGACGCGTAGTCGAATCGTCTCGGGCAGCGACCGCAGCTGCTCGAGCATCTCGTCCGTATACGTGGCGCTGACGTCCGTGACGACGTAGCCGACCTCGCCGCGAGTCCCCAGCAGTTGCGCCTCGACGTTCACCTTGTGCTCGGCGAGGATGCCGTTCACCGTGGCCATCACGCCGGGAACGTTGCTGTGGATGAGGATCAGCCGATGCGTGCCTGGCGGCTGCGGCAGCGTAATGCCGGGAAGGTTCACGCTCATCGCCGTGGAACCGTCGACGATGAAGTCGCGGAACTTGCCGGCGACGAAGCGGCCGATGTCCTGCTGCGCCTCCTCGGTCGAACCGCCGATGTGCGGGGTCAGGATCACGTTGGGGAGCCCACGCAGCTCGCTGGTGAACTCGTCGCCGCGCCGCCGTGGCTCTACGGGGAACACGTCGACGGCGGCGCCCGCGATATGTCCCGACTCGATGTGCTCGCGCAGCGCGGCATAGTCGACCACGAAACCTCGGGAGAGGTTGAGGAACAGGCTTCCTGGCCGCATTCTCGCGAATTCGGCGGCGCCGAAGAAGTTGTCGTTGGATGACCGGCCGTCGACGTGCAGGGTGACCACATCCGCTTCGGCGAGCAGCTCATCGAGCGATTCGCAACGGCGCGCGTTGCCCAGCGCGAGCCGATCGGCGGTGTCGTAGAAGAGCACCCGCATTCCGAGGTCCTCGGCCAGCACGGACAGCTGCGTGCCGATGTTGCCGTAACCGACGATGCCGAGCGTGCGGCCACGGACCTCATGCGCGCCGCTGGCCGACTTGTCCCAGACGCCGCCGTGCATCAGCGCGTTCTTCTCGGTGAGCCGCCGGGTCAGCGCCACGATCTCCGCAATCGCGAGCTCGACGACGCTGCGGGTATTCGAGTACGGAGCGTTGAAGACGGTCACGCCACGCTCGGACGCGGCGCTCAGATCGATCTGGTTGGTGCCGATGCAGAATGCACCGATAGCGATCAGCTCGGGTGCCGCGTCGAGCACCCGAGCCGTCACGTGCGTCTTCGACCGAATGCCGAGCAGCGTCACGTCGCCGACGCGCTCGACCAGCTCGTCCTCGTCGAGGGCGCGGTCGAGCGCCTCGACCTGGAACCCCGCAGAGGTCAGCAGCGCGGTCGCGTCAGGGTGTATGTGTTCGAGCAATAGGGCGCGAAAAGGCGGCACCCAGCCAGTCTATTGAGCGGCTCACGTGAATAGCCGCGAGCGACCGCCCCGGCGGCTGAAGTGACGGTAGATCAATAGCGCGATGATGGCGCCGATTATCGAGCCGATGATGCCGGAGGGCTGCAGGGCCCCCTGGTCGCTGTCCTTGTGGAACAGGACGTAGCCAAGGAAGCCGCCGAGGAACGAGCCGACGATGCCGAGCACGATCGTGCCGCCGATGCCCATCGGGTCGCGGCCCGGCACGAGCAGGCGCGCCAGTGCGCCGGCGATCAGCCCGATGATGATCAGCGAGATGATGAGCCCTAACACGGATACCTCCTAGACGACGGCCTCCCCGTCAGCGTCGATACCCGCTGCGCGTTCGGATCAAACCGCGCCTAGCGGCTGACGCCGACGCCGCCTGCCGTATAGGCGCCGAAGCGGGCCTTCTCCCGGGCGAGGTCGAGGGGCCGGATACGGGTGCGCGCTGCCCGCGCCGCGTCGTCGATAGCGTCGGCCGGAACGATCCACGCAATCTCGAACTCCAGGCCGTCCGGGTCTTTGCCGTATAAGGATTTCGTGGTGCTGTGGTCCGAGCTGCCGACCAGTGCGCCGACGGCGACGAGCTTGTGGGCGAGCTCGTCCAGATCGGCGAGCGTGTCAACCTCCCATGCCAGGTGATACAGGCCGACGGTGGCCCGCCCGGCCGGGCTATCGCCCGCGGCGGCGCCGATCTCGAACAGCCCCAGGTCATGGTCATTGGACGAACCCTCGGCCTGGAGGAACGCGGCACCGGGCAAGCCGGCCATGCCCTCGACGACGCGAAAGCCGAGCACGTCCCGGTAGAAGGCAACACTACGAGCAACGTCGCGCACATACAGCACAGCGTGGTTGAGCCGGTGGATCGGCATACGTTTGAGCATACCTCGCTTAACATTGAGCGTTCAACTAAGCGGGTCGCGTATCGTTATCCTGTGGGGAAGACTCGGTGGCTCAGCGCATCCGAGCAGCGCGCCTGGCGTGCCTACCTCGAGGCCACGACACTCCTGTTTGACGCGCTCGACCGGCAGTTGCAGCGTGATTCCGCGATGCCGCACGCCTACTACGAGATCCTGGTGCGGCTGTCCGAGGCGGACGGCCGCAGCATGCGGATGAGCGAGCTCGCCGACGCCACCCGATCGTCACGGAGCCGGCTCTCGCACGCCGTGGCCCGGCTTGAGGAGCGCGGCTGGCTGGAGCGGGTGGAGTGCCCCACCGACAAGCGTGGACAGATCGCGGTGCTGACTGGCGTGGGTTTCGCCGCACTCGAGGCGGCGGCGCCCGGCCACGTTGCGGCGGTCCGCAGGCATCTGATCGACCGGCTCACGCCGGAGCAGGTTACGCAGCTCGAGCAGATCGGTTCAGTGGTCGTCGCGGGCCTGGAATCGCCCGAGTGCCGGGCCGTCCGGGCTGCCGACACAGTGGCGCCGGTGGCCTGAAGCGTCGGTCAGACCGTCGCCTGATTGACCGCGGCGAACAGCTCGAGCAGCACATAGCGCTCCTGGCCGGACAAGTCGTCAAAGCCGTGGCAGCGCATCCACCGCAGAAATGCCTTGGCCAGGCGGTATTTCGAGAACGACCGGCCAACACCGTCGCCGAGCAGGTCGCACACGGATCGACGCGGCTGCGCTTCGGCTCGCTCGAACGCCTCCATACCCAACTCGTCACGGGCGACCCGCAGCAGCGTGACCCGCAGCAGGTCCTCGAACTCGGGATGCTCCACGATCCCGTCGTAGAAGTCGCCGACGAAGTAGATTCGCTCTTTCTTCATGAGGTGGACGAACGCCTCGTCTTCCGCGGCGGCACGGCCGGCGGCGTCCGAGTCGAACAACGCCGCGACCTGCCAATCTCGCGAGTGCAGGACGCTGGCGTGGTAGACGATCTTGCCGGCGTCGCCGGCGGGCACGATCGCGAGGTCGTCGTCCAGCGCCGCCTCGCCGGCCTCCCGCGCTGCGTCCGACAGCGTGAGCAGGTACCAGTAGTCCGTGATGCCCTCGACCACCAGGTTGCGCTGCTGCTCGAACAGCGCCTGGCCCAGTACGTAGCCGAAATGCGACTGCAGCAGGAAGAGGCTGCGCGGGTCGCCCACGGCGAAGTCCTGGTGCACGACGGTGCCCTTCGCCCGCGTCGGCAGCTCGACGATGCGAACCCGGTGCATCTCGTCGCTTCCCACCATGAACGGCGAGTGTGTGGTGAAAAGCGTCTGGTTGCGAGCCGCGAGCCTGGTGACCGTCTCGCGGAACACCTCCTGCTTGAGCGCATGCAGGCTCACGCCCGGCTCGTCGAGCAACAACACGGCGTTCGCCTCGTTGCTACGCGCCTGCGCCTCGAATACGACGTGGAATGACACGAGCCACCGGAAGCCCTCCGAGCCCTGGTCCAGCTCGACACGGGCGCCGTCGTCGTTGCGGACGACGACCTTGAGGTACTGCCCGTCGGGCAGGATGTCGACCTCGCGTTCCTCGCCCCATACGGCGTTGATCGCTTTGGTGAGCGTGTTCGCGGCGGTGTTCAGCTTGTAGCCACGGCGGTCCAGCCGGGCCTGGTAGGCGGCAATCTCCTCCTGGCCGGGCGGGACGATCTCGCCGCTCTCGTCACGGACGTCGGGGACGCCGCGGCCCAGTTCGGCGAGCTCCAGCGCGCTCAGTCCCAGGTAGCGCAGCAGGCACAGGTTGCCGAAGTCGTACTCCTCGTCGACGTCGCCGGCGGCCTCCTGTGCCGCGAGCCGGCCGAGGTGGATGCGCGGCTGCACCTTCACGTACTGGGAGAAGTACACGAAGAACGGGATGTGCCCCTCGATCGCCTCGAACGCCTCGTCGGTCTGCGCGTCGCGGCGGGTCGCGTCACGCACCGCGCTGATCGCCTCACCAATGGCAGGGTCGCCCACGTCGAGCTGCGCAGCGGCAGTGTCGACCCAGTCGAGAAGCTGGGTGGCCGGCGTCTCGCGCAGTGTGGTGGCGGGCTCCCACTGCGCGGTCAGCTCGGCCAGGGCGCCCAGCGCCTGCTCGGTCTCGGCGGGAGCGTCCACAGCGGTCGCGGCGCGGGCGAGCGCGACGCGCAGCACGTCCAGCGGCCGGTCCACGTCGGCGTAACGCGACCACATGGCGCGGTCACCGAACCAGTACCGGCGAGAGCCGTCGTAGTAGCGCTGCAGGTGCAGTTCGGTCGCCGTCTCGAGGTGGGGCGCGAACTCGGCGAGCACCACCCGGTCGTAGTCCTCGAGCTCGAAGACGGCGGTCGCGACCACGACATCGGAGAGCTCGACCAGACCCTCGTCGATCTCGTGGTAACGCGAGCGCGGATAGTCACGCAGCGGATCGAGTTCGAGTGTGCGACCGGGCGGCATGTTCAGCGTCTGCAGCGCGCGCAGCAGGGCCGTCTTGCCTGCCTCGTTCGGGCCGACGAGCACCGTCTTGTCGGCCTCTATGTCGAACCACCCACTGTCGTGGATGGACCAGTAGTTCTGTACCCGAGCCTTCTTGAGCTTCATCGACCTCGCTTCCGGCTGGCAACAGGCTACGGGGTGGCGCCGCGCGACGGCGAGGCCGAAACCGGTATTTGTGGCGCGTCATTCGTGATTCAGTGAAGGCCATGTCGTACACGAAGGATCTCGGCGAAGCCAGCGCAGTGCGCCGCGTGATCGGTGCCGTACCGGAACTGACGATGAGATCAGGCACCCACGTGCGCTTCGTCGCGCCGGGCAGCCTCACCGACGCGCGATACGGGCTGTTCGAGTGGAACATGGGGCCACAAGCCGGTGGTCCGGACGCTCACTTCCACAAGACGTTCTCCGAGTCGTTCTACGTCACACGGGGGACAGTCGCGCTGTTCGACGGCACGGCGTGGCTTTCCGCCAAGCCGGGCGACTTCGTCTACGTGCCTGAGGGCGGCATTCACGCCTTCCACAACACCAGCGGGGAACCGGCGTCCATGCTGATCCTGTTCGCGCCGGGGCCACCGCGCGAGAGGTACTTCGAGGAACTCGCTGAGATAGGGCACTCGGGCCGAGAGCCCAGTGACGACGAGTGGGTCGAGCTGTGGGCGCGCCACGACCAGTACCCGGTCACCTAGCGTCCGAAACGTCCAAGACGGTTCGCGGCGCGGGCCGATACGTTCGCCGCATGAACCTTCGTCTTTCCGTAGTAGAAGTGGTCGTCGCCGACATGGCGGCCTCGCTGGCGTTCTACCGCCGCCTGGGCCTCGACATCCCGGACGACGCCGACCAGCAGCCGCACGTAAACGTCGAAGTCGGCGGCGGCCTGCAGCTCGCGTTCGACACCGAGGACACGATCCGCTCGTTCGACAAGGAATGGGCCCGCCCGGTAGGCGGCGGCCACCGCATGGCCCTGGCGTTCGAGTGCGGCAGCCCGGCCGAGGTCGACGCCGCATGGGCCGAGCTCACCGGCTCCGGATACGACGGCCACCTAGAACCCTGGGACGCCTTCTGGGGAATGCGATATGCCGTCGTCCACGACCCCGACGGCAACCCGGTCGACCTCTTCGCGCCGCTCCCCACGTAGCTGCGCCGGTGTGGCCCCGCCGAGCGCGAGCGCATCGCGGCACAGGTGCGCCTGGTCGGCGTAGCCGCAGCGTGCGGCCACGTCGGCAAGCGGCACTCCTGCCCGGGCGATATCCAGCGCACGACGGAGGCGCAGGATGCGGGCCAGCCGGCGTGGCCCGTACCCGAAGATCGGCACACATCGCCGATGTAGCTGCCGGGCGCTCATCCCGAGGCGGTCGGCCATGTGCGCGACCGGGGTGGCCGCGTTCGCCATCGCGTGCACCCGCTGGCCGAGCGGGTCGACTGCCTGACCGGCAACGCGCCGCATCAGCCACTCGGTGAGCACCTCGACGGGATGGTCGGCCATCTGGTCTGCGAGATGCCCAGCGAGCCTCGCGGGTAGTAGCTCGTCCAGGCGGACGCTGCGGTCGCGCAGCTCGTCCGCCGGAACGCGCAATACCGCCGGGCCGATGCCGAAATGGAAACGCAGCGCCACGTAGCCACTGCCCGGCGCGCAGTCGTGCCATCGCGCGGCGGTATCGGGTCCGGCGACGAACACCTCCCGGCCGTCCCAGACCAGGTCCAGGCAGCCGTCCGGCAGGATGCGCGTGCGGCCTTGCGTGGTGCGCTGCCACAGCACCACTCCCGGCACGGCGGTCGGCTGCTCCCGGTACGTCACGGCTCGATCATGCCGTCGTGATGTGACATCGCATTCCGTCAGCCGTCATCACGGCAGAGGCAGAACGGATGCCCCGCCGGGTCGAGAAGAACCCGTATGTGGTCTTGCGGCTGGAAGTCGGCGACCCGGGCCCCCAGCGCTTCGGCGTCCGCGACGGCAGCCTCGAGGTCGTTCACCTCGATGTCGAAGTGGATCATCGCGCGTTGCTCGCCCGGCGCAGGCGGCCACACCGGCCGCGCGTAGTCCTCGGCCCGCTGGAAGACGATGTAGACGCCGTCCTGAGGCGGCTTGACGATGGCCGTGCCCGGCTCCTCGTGCACCACCGGCCAGTCGAGCAGCGCCGAGTAGAAGGCGGCCAGCGCCTCGGGATCCGGGGCCTCGATGGCCGTACCCCACCACATGCCCTGGTTCGTCCTACCGCGCATCGGCCGATCCTAAGGCTGCGTTTCGCGGCGCTTCTCAGCCGCCGAGCGCTTCGCAGAAGCCGCCGCCGAGGTCCGCGGACAACGGATCTTGGGTCGTGCATCGTTACCGCTCTATGACTGGTACGCGCAGCATTGGGGCGCGATTCCTTGTTTCAATCGGCCTCCTGGCAGTGCTCACCGTATCGGCGGGTTGCAGTTCAACCGGGCACACAGGACGGGGACCATCAACGCCCGTGACAGGTACCTTCCGTGAGGTCGGCGGCCCTCCTCCAGGAGTTGATCGACCTCTCGTCGGTGACATCACCGTGTACAGCGGCGCGAGTACGAATGGACCTCAGGTGACAGTCGCTCACACCGACGCCAACGGCCGGCTCAGGGTCGTCCTGAATCCAGGAACCTTCTTCTTCGTCGGACGCTCATCGCTCGTCGGCGGCGTGCCGTGCACCAGCCGGGGCCCGGTAACGCTGACCACGGCGGCCGCATCCGTCTTCGTCACCTGCCAGATCAAGTAGGTGCGTCGCACCTGCTTTGTCCGCTCGCACTTCCGGCACGCCGGTCGTAGCCGCCATGCGTGAAGGGCATCGCGTGTGCGGTTGACCGGCCACCCCGCATGAGAGGCAACATGACACGCATGTCCCTGCCTACCCCCACGCTGCGCACCGCTCGCCTGCGACTCCGTCCCTTCAACGACGCGGACGCGAACGCCCTCTTCGCGCTGCACAGCAGCGCATACGTGCTGCGCTACTGGGACGCGCCGCCCTGGACCGAACCTGTGCGCGCCGAGCGGTTCATAACGGCTTGCCGGCAGATGGCAGAGGAAGGCAGCGGGACGCGGCTAGCCCTGGACCGTGATTCCGACGGGGCGTTCATCGGCTGGTGCAGTCTGACCCGGTGGAACCCGGACTACCGCACCGCGTCGATGGGCTACTGTCTCGACGATGCCGCGTGGGGCCACGGCTACGCGACCGAGGCCGCGCGCGCCTTGCTGCAGTGGGCATTCGACACGCTGGACTTGAATCGAGTCCAGGCCGAGACCGATACGCGCAACGCGGCATCCGCCCGCGTCCTGGAGAAGCTCGGATTCGTGCGTGAAGGGACGTTGCGGGAAGACTGCATCGTGAACGGCGAGGTCTCGGACTCCTGGGTGTACGGGCTGATCAGGCGGGAGTGGCGGCCGTCGTCTGAACCGGTCCGGGCGGGTCGATAGCGGTAGTCCCTCAGGTAGACAGTCAGCACGGGTCCCTTACCAACGCGGCAAACGCCGCTACTTGATCCAGGAGCCACCGCGGGTGTCGCCAATAGCAGGCCAGCTTGTCACCGAGACGCTTGAATACGACGGTGGCCGGCAGGTCACGGCATATGTCCCGCAGGTTCCGCCCGAGGTCATCGTCTACGCCGGTGACGGCCAGTTGATCGCGTCGTGGGGCAGCGTCCTCAAGGCGGCCGATCTACCGCCCGCGATGATCATCGGTACGCACCGACTGGACGATGAGACGCTGCGGCTGCATGAGTACTCACCGGGCCAAAGCACGCCCGCCTTCGCCTTTGACCCGGACCGGTTCGCTGGGCACGAGAAGTTCTTCGTCGAGGACGTGCGCCGATGGGCGCAGTCACGCTTCAACGTCACGCTGCCTTCCGACCGAACCGCGGTGCTCGGTGTCTCGGCGAGTGCAGAACTCGCGCTCGCCATGGGAGTTCGCCATCCCGACATCTACGGCGCGGTCTTCGCCGCGTCGCCGGGCGGAGGCTACCTCCCGCCTGCCGTGATGCCGAGGCGGCTTCCGCGCACGTACCTCGTCGCCGGCACACAGGAGCCGTTCTTCCTCAAGAACGCCACACGGTGGGCTGTCGCGCTGCGCGACGCGGGTGCGGATGTTGTCATGACCGAGCGGGTGGGATCGCACGGCGATGCGTTCTGGAGAGAAGAGTTCCCGCTGATGCTGGCGTGGGCGTTCGGACGCTGAGCATCGCGACCATCCGTCACGCCGGCCTGCAGGCATAGTCCCGGCGTGCCCTTGGTAGCTGCCCTCTTGCTCGGCTAGCCCGGCCGGGGCAAGCGAGCCCCGTACCAGCACCTGGACAGCACCACCGGACATATTGCCCGGTTCGGAGAGCGTCGACCGAAGTCCCCCGCTGGCGCTTTTCCCTTGTCGTGTAAGGCTTCTTGCGTTTGGAGCGGGTGACGGGAATCGAACCCGCACTGTCAGCTTGGGAAGCTGATGTTCTGCCATTGAACTACACCCGCGGACCCGCGTCATGCTACAGGCTGCGCGGTGCCGGCGATGCGGCGCGCGTGAGGCGCCGGGTACCTGCCCTCCGTCACAGCGGCGGCCTGCGGGAGCCGCCGACTCGGCTCGCACCGCCACCACGTGCCGTGCCCCCGCGCGTGGCACCGCAACGCCAACGGCACAATCGGCAACATGCGGCCAAAGCGCGGCCCTCGGGCGACAAGCCGGCGATCCGAAGGCTTAGATGGAGTCGGGAGGATAGCCGTTGAGGTGGTGTGATGCACGCAGATGATCTTCTGAGTCATCTGAACCTGCTCGGGCTGGACGATCAGGCCGCGCAGGTGTATCGCGCCCTGCTCGACGGCGGTGCCGCGGGCCTGGACGAGCTGGCCGAGACGAACGTCCAGTCCACGGACGAGGTACACAAGGCGCTGGCCGAGCTGATCGACGCGGGACTGGTCGGGCGCACCAGTGCGGCTGACGAGCGCTACGCGCCGGTTGCTCCGGATGCCGGGCTGAGGGTGCTGACCGCTCGGCGCGAGTCCGAGATGCATGCCGCGATGGTGGCGACACTCAACGCCTACGCCGACTTCCGCCGTACCCGGCTGTCGCCGGCGACCGACCACCTTGTCGACGTCGTCACCGGTCCGGCAATGCTCGAACGCGTCGAGCAGGCGGAACGCAATGTGCACCACGAGATACGCCGGCTCGACTCGCCGCCGTACTACATGCCCAGCACGGGCAATGACACCGAGCTCGACAACCTCGCACGAGGCATCCGCTATCGCGTCGTCTACTCGCAGTCGTCACTGGAGCAAGAGGGTTACCTCGACGGCAACGTGTTGCCGTGCATGAAGGCCGGCGAGCAGGCGCGTGTGGTGCACGACGTGCCGGTCAAGCTGAGCATCGTCGACGACACGATGGCCCTCGTCGCGCTGCCGATCGGCGAGGCGGCGGCGAACCGGTCACTGCTCATCGTGCGGCCGAGCAGCCTGTTCTCAGCGCTGGTCGGGCTCTTCGAGCTGGCCTGGCGTGCCGCGTTGCCGATCATGCCGTCCGGCGAGACGGGCAGCCGGCTCGAGCCGATCGAACAACGGTTGCTTGCCCTGCTCTCGGCCGGCGTCGCTGACGAAACAATCATCCGGACGCTACGCATCAGCCGCCGTACGTTCTTCCGCTACCTGGAACGTCTGCAGGCACGCGCCGGCGTGAACAGCCGCTTCCAACTCGGTGTGCAAGCCGTACGCTCCGGGTGGCTCGACGCTCCGCCCGACTAGCCTGTGCTGTCATGCTGCTGAGCGACCGCGACATCATCGCGGCGGTGGAAGCCGGCCGGCTCGTCGTCGACCCATGGGACGCCGAACTCGTGCAGCCGTCCAGTGTTGACGCGCGGCTGGACCGCTACTTCCGGGTGTTCAACAACACGCAGTACACCCACATCGATCCGGGCCTGCAACAGGACGAACTCACAACGCTCGTCGAGCCGAAGGGCGACGATCCGTTCGTGCTGCACCCGGGCGAGTTCGTCCTGGGCTCGACGCTCGAGATCGTCACTCTGCCGGACGACCTGGCCGGCCGGCTCGAGGGGAAGAGTTCACTAGGCCGGCTCGGATTGCTGACTCACTCAACGGCGGGCTTCATCGACCCGGGCTTCAGCGGCCACCTCACGCTGGAGCTCTCGAACGTGGCGAACCTGCCGATCATGCTCTGGCCAGGCATGAAGATCGGTCAACTGTGCCTGTTCCGGTTGTCGAGCGCGGCGCGCAACCCGTACGGGTCGGCTGCTGCCGGTTCCCGATACCAGGGGCAGCGGGGACCGACGCCCAGCCGCTCCTACCTGAACTTCCGGCGCTGGCCGACGTCATAGGCCGTGCGGCAAACCGTGGAATGAAGTAGTGCGCCAGCGGGCCGATCGCCAGTGCATACGCCACCGTTCCGACGCCGACCGACCCGCCGAGTAGCCAACCGGCGCCGAGCACGGTCACCTCGATCGAGGTGCGGACCAGGCGGATCGAATGGCCGCGCGCGGCGAGCGCGGTCATCAGCCCGTCGCGCGGTCCGGGGCCGAAACCGGCGCCTATGTACAGTCCGGTGGCCACGCCGTTCGCGACGATGCCGACCGCTAGGAAGCCCACGCGTGCCCACATCGGCGACGGCGCGGGCAGGACGTCGAGCGCGGCGTCGACGGCGAGACCCACGACGATGACGTTGCTGACCGTCCCCAGGCCGGGACGCTGCCGCAACGGCACCCACACGAGCAGGACCAGCGCGCCGACGGCAATGACCACCCAGCCGAACGGAAGGCCGGTGCGCCGCGAGATCCCTTGATGCAGCACGTCCCACGAATCGAGGCCGAGCCTGGCACGCAGCATCAGCGCCATGCTGACGCCGAACAACACGAGCCCCGCGTACAGCTTCACCAGTCTGCTTGACATGTCAAGGAATCTACCTGACGTGTCAAGTAAACGGTAGGCTGGGCGACATGACGCAGTGGCTGACCGATGCGGAGATGCGTGCCTGGCTTGGCTACCGCCGCATGTTCCTGCTGCTGAACGCCGCGGTGAACCGCGACTTGGCCCGCGACTCGGGACTGTCCGAGCCGGACTACGACGTCCTGTCGAATCTCTCCTCCGCTCCCGATCATCGCGGCCGGCTCAGCGAGCTCGCCGCCCGGATGCTGTGGTCGCAGAGCCGGCTTTCGCATCACATCAGCCGCATGGAGCAGCGCGGGCTGGTGCGGCGCGAGGATTGCGAGTCGGACGCGCGTGGCTCGGTCATCGTGTTGACAAAAGAGGGACTGCGCACGCTCGAGGAAGCCGCGCCGCACCACGTGGAGTCGGTGCGCCGGCACATCATCGACGCACTGTCACCGGCGCAGATCAAGGCGCTCGGCGACATCACCGAAACCGTAGTCAGCCACCTAGGCGAGCGCTGATTTATCCCGCCGTGCGCGAATCTGCGTTCCCACCGCTCGCTGCGCTCGGGTGGACCCGCAGCTCCGCTCCGCGCCTCCGGCGCGGGCCGCGTCGCGGCGGCGGAGCTCTTCGCGCGAGCGCTCATCGCGTGAGCCGGCGATGGGTCAGCTCCAGCGGACCCGCACGTGATGCCACAGCGTCGCGACGTCCTGGTCGCCCTCGACCACGGCACCGGCAGGACGGTTCCACACCCAGAGGTATACGTCAGAGGCGGTGCCGCTCACGGTCGCCTCGGCCGGGCCGGCGCCCGGCGTGGAGCGCACGCCGTCCGGCGCCAGCGTGATCGTCCACGCCTCGGCGTCGGCGGGACGTAGCGCGAGCGTCCGGGCCCGGTCGACGCGGGAGAACGAGCGGCGCCGGGCGGCGAACCCGGTAAGCAGCTCGGCGATGCCGTCAGCAGCGAAGTCCGCGGGGAACGGCGTGATGGCGCCGCCGGCCGACTCGGCGTCGGCGCGGTGGATCGCGGTCTCGTGTGCTTGCCGACGCGCCCAGAACGCGAGCGGCGACGGCGCTGCGAAGAACGTGTAGCACTGCATGTCGGGGTCGGCGGCTCGTAGGACGGAAAGCAATGCTGCGTGTCCCTCACGGAACCAGTCGACGGCGTCGCGGGAGCCTGGTGTGGCCAGGTCCTCCTCCCGCGGCGCGGGGTCGTGATCGACGCGATCGCGCACGATCGACGCCGCCCACCGATGTACGCCGCCGAGGTGCGTCAGCAGGTCGCGAACCGTCCACTGTGGACACGGTGGTACCGCTGCGGACAGATCGCTCGCCGCGTCGGCCAGCCGCACGCCGTCGCGCTCGAGTTGGCCGAGGTGCTCGCTGATCTGCATTCACACCAGCTTGTGCATCCAGCCGTGCGCATCGGGCGCGCGCCCGGTTTGCACGTCGAGCAGCGCCTTACGTAGCTGTGTGGTGATCGGGCCGGGACGGCCGTCGGCGATCGTCCAGTCGGCCGCGGCGCTGCGCACCTCGCCGATCGGCGTGATCACCGCGGCGGTGCCGCAGCCGAACACCTCGGTAATGCCGCCGGTCGCGCATTCGGCCTGCCACTCGTCCGTGGAGATGCGACCCTCGTCGACGGCGTAACCGAGGTCCTTGGCGACGGTGAGCAGCGAGTCGCGGACGACACCGGCCAGCAGCGTGCCGGTGAGAGCCGGCGTCATGATTCGGGCGGACGGGCCGGCGCCGTAGACGAAGTAGAGGTTGTTGGTGCCCATCTCCTCGACCCAGCGGTGCTCGACGGCATCGAGCCAGACGACTTGATCGCAGCCCTTCTGGGCGGCCTGCGCCTGCGCGACGAGCGACGCGGCGTAGTTGCCGCCGGTCTTGGCCTCGCCGGTACCGCCGGGCGCCGCCCGCGTGTATTCGGTGGAGAGCCACACCCGCACCGGCTCGAGGCCGCCCGAGAAATAGGCGCCGGCAGGTGAGGCGATGAGCAGGTAGGTGAACGAGCCGGACGGCCGCACGCCCAGGCCGACCTCGGTGGCGAACATGAACGGGCGCAGATACAGCGACTGCTCACCTCCGGCGGGCGTCCACTCCCGGTCCACCTCGACGAGCGAGCGCAGCGACTCGAGAAACAGTTCGGTCGGGAGCTCGGCCATGCTCATGCGCCGCGCGGAGCGCTGGAACCGTTCGGCGTTCGCGTCCGGGCGGAACGACGCGATCGAGCCGTCCGGCTGGCGGTACGCCTTCAGCCCTTCGAAGATCTCCTGGCCGTAGTGCAGTACGACGGTGGCCGGATCGAGGGTGAGCGGCCCGTACGGCAGGACGGTCCCCTCACCCCAGCCGTCGGCCCCGGTCCAGTCGATGCGCACCATGTGGTCGGTCATGTAACGGCCGAACCCAGGGTCGGCGAGCGCAGCCGTGCGCTGTTCCGCCGGGGTGGGATGGGGGTTGCGCTGCACCGTGAACGCCATAGTTGGTCATCCTAATAACCGGGACTCGGGAGCGGCGCGGCCAATTCGGCGGTCGTGGTCACGAGAGATTGCGCAGTCAGTGCGGGTCGGCAGTGCGCACCAGGCCGGGCAACGCATCCGCGAGCAGAGCGAGCAGCTCGTCGCGGGGCGGACGCCGGTTGGATGCCAGCCAGCTGATCACCACCTCCTCGCAGAACGCCACCCAGCCGCGCACGGCCAGCTCGGTGCGCGCCGCGCCGGGCAAGCCCAGCGCGTCCAGGTGCTTGAGCACGCGATTGGCCTGCTCGGTGCGGGTCTCGTCGGCCACCTCACGAACGGCCGCGTCGCCGCTGGCGGCACCTCGCACCAGTGACACATACACGTCGCGGTTCTGCGTGACGTAGTCGATATAGGCCCCGAGCGAAGTCCGAAGCTGCTCCAACGGCGGCAGCTCCGGGTCCGGCTCGGTGCGCTGGAGCAACTCGCGAGCGCAGGCCCGCACCACCTCGAGGTGGAACTCCTGTTTCGACCGGAAGTAGTGGAACAGCAGGCCGCGCGAGATGCCGGCCTCGTCGGCCAGCGCCTCGACGGCGAGGTCCTCCAGGCGGCGGGTCGCAAGCATCTGTACGCCCAGCTCGATCAGTTGGGCGCGACGCGCGTCAGGCGGGAGCCGTACCCGTTTGCTCACGACCAAATGGTAGCGGCCTACTGAACCTGAGTCAGCAGCTATTGACTCGCGTTCAGTTGGCTCGTACGGTGACCGCGTGCGAGACGTGGAGGTGCTCGTCGTCGGCGGGGGGTTCGCTGGGCTGGGCGCCGCGATCAGGCTGAGCCAGGCCGGTCGCCACGACTTCGTCGTGATCGAACGGGATCACGAGGTCGGCGGCACCTGGCGCGACAACATCTACCCGGGCGCGGCGTGCGACGTGCCGTCCCACCTGTACTCGTTCTCGTTCGCGCTGAACCCGACGTGGTCGCGGTCGTTCTCCGACGGCTGGGAGATCCAGCAGTACCTGCGCGACGTCGCCGCCAGATACCGGGTACTCGACAGGTTCGTGTTCGACTGCGAGTTGCTCGCCGCGGCCTGGGACGCCGAGGCGCGCCGGTGGGCCGTCGAAACCTCGCAGGGCCCGTTCACCGCCAAGGTCCTGGTGAGCGCGACCGGCACACTCTGTGAGCCGGCGCTGCCGGACATCGAGGGCATCGACGACTTCGCCGGTGACGTCTTCCACTCCGCACGGTGGAACGCCAGCATCGATCTGACCGGCAAGCGGGTGGCGCTGATCGGCACCGGCGCGTCCGCCGTCCAAATCGGCCCCGAGATCGCACCGATCGTCTCGCGTCTCGACGTTTACCAGCGCACCGCGCCGTGGATCGTGCCGCGCCGCGACCGCACCTACCCCGCATGGGAGAGCTTCGCGTATCGGCACGTTCCCGGGCTGCAGCGGCTGGCGCGGACGGCGATCTACTGGGGACGCGAGACGTTCGTGTTCGGCTTCGCCGTCAACCCGCGGCTTGCCGCACCTGCGCGCAAGCTGGCGCTGGCCAACATCGCCCGCGGCGTCCACGATCCCGAACTGCGCGAAGCGGTGACCCCGAACTTCCAGATCGGTTGCAAGCGCATCCTGCTCTCGAACGACTGGTATCCGATGCTGGAGCGCGACAACGTCTCGCTCGTCACCGACGCGATCGCCGAGGTACGGCCCGATGCCGTGATCACCGCGGACGGCACGCTGCGCCCGGTCGATGCGATCGTGGTGGCAACCGGGTTCCAGGTCACGGATTCGCCTGCCCATCACAAGATCAAGGGCGCCGAGGGGCGCACGCTCGGCGAGGTGTGGTCCGCGGAGGGGATGCAGGCCTACAAGGGCTCGACGGTGGCCGACTTCCCCAACCTGTTCTTCCTGGTGGGTCCGAACACCGGACTCGGCCACAACTCGATGGTGGTCATGATCGAGTCGCAGTTGAACTACCTCCTGGACGCGCTTTCCACCATGGACGAGCATGGCCTCGCCACCGTCGAGGTGCGCCGCGACGAGCAGCGCCGTTACAACGATGCCCTGCAACGGCGCATGGCCCGCACGATCTGGACGACCGGCGGCTGCGCCTCCTGGTATCTCGACTCACGCGGCGTGAACACCACGCTGTGGCCCGGGTTCACCTTCACGTTCCGGCAGTTCACGCGCCGGTTCGACCTGGCCGCCTACGATTCGACGGCTGCGACGTGAGCCGCTTCGCGGGCCGGACGGCTGTTGTCACGGGGGCGGCCTCCGGTATCGGGCGGGCGCTCGCCTGGGAGTTGGCGGCCCGCGGAGCGACGCTCGCGATCTCCGATGTGGACGATGCGGGGCTCGCCGCCACGGCGACCCGGGCGCGGCAGATGACCGCGACGCTTCGCTGCGACCGCCTCGACGTCACGGACCGGGAGGCGGTGCTGCGCTACGCGGACACGTTCGACGGTGTCCATCTGGTGATCAACAACGCCGGCATCGCATTCACCGGCGATGTTGTCGAGTTGGCGTTCTCAGACATCGAGCGGGTCATGGAGGTTGACTTCTGGGGCGTCGTCAACGGCACGAAGGCGTTCCTGCCGCGCCTGATCGCGTCCGGGGACGGCACCCTGGTGAATGTCTCGTCGGTGTTCGGGTTGCTGGCCGCGCCGTCACAGAGTGCCTACAACGCGGCGAAGTTCGCCGTGCGCGGCTTCACCGAGGCGCTGCGCCAGGAGACGCTCGTCGCCGGGCATCCGGTGCGAGTGACCTGTGTGCACCCCGGCGGCATCAGGACCCGGATCGCGCGCAACGCCGGCGCCGCCCACGGACGGGATGCCGCCGCCCTCAGCGCGTTCTTCGACCGGCGCCTGGCCCGCACCTCGCCGGAGCGGGCGGCGCGGACGATCTTGCGAACGGCCGAGCGCGGACGCGCCCGCGCGCTGGTCGGTCCCGACGCGCGGGTGCTGGACATCCTGGTACGGCTGGCCGGCCCGGGCTACCAGCGCATGGGCGCCGCCCTGGCGAAACGGCTGGCGCCCTGATGCTGCCGCGCCGGCTCGTCATGGCCGAGACGGCCGTGTTCTACCGCGTGGCCTTCGATGCGCATCTGCCCTTCACCGTGCAGCGGCGTCTGCTCGAGGCGGGCGCCCGCACGCTGCCCCTGCCACGCGGCACGGTCGTGCGCCAGGTGACGCTGGGTGGACGCCCCGCCGAACGGATCACGGTCGGGGCCACCATACGGGAGCGCACGGTGCTGTACCTGCACGGTGGCGGCTACACCACCTGCTCGCCGCGCACGCACCGCTCGCTGACGGCCTTCCTCGCCAAGGCCACGGGCGCCGCCGTCTATACGCCGGCGTATCGCTTGGCGCCCGAGCACCCCTACCCGGCCGCCCTGGAGGATGCCGTCGCGGCCTACTGGGACCTGGGTAGCGCGGCGATCGCCGGCGACTCCGCCGGCGGTGGACTGGCGGTCGCTACCGCGCGGCGGCTGCTCGACGGTGGCGTGCGGGTACCGGCGCTCGCATTGCTCTCGCCGTGGACTGATCCGGGCGACGACACGGCGCGCCGCGCCCGCGATCTCGTTGTCAACCTGACGCAGGCCCGGATCAGCGCGGCCGGGTACGCCGCCGGCGTCGATCGCCACGACCCCGGCTTCGCGCCGATGCACGCGGAGCTCTCCGGGTTGCCGCCCACGCTGATTCACGTAGCGCCGGGCGAGCTGCTCTACGAGCAAGTGCTGCGCTTCGTCGCCCGGCTACGCGCGGCCGGCGTCGACGCCACGCTGCGCGAGTTGCCCGGACTGTGGCACTGTGCCCACGCCCAGGCCGGCCTCGTCCGCGAGGCGTCCGACGCCGTTGCGGACGTCGGCCGGTTCCTGGGCGCGGCGCTTGACGCCGCTACGCGTTACGGCGTCGGATCGGCGTAGGTACCGCCCCGGATATCGCTGTTGCCGAACGTCGCCGGGCAGGATGCCAGCACGTTCGGTGCCGCGATCGGCGTCGTGTAGAGCGATGCACGGAACGCGTCGATCGCCGGGCACTCGGCGGCGTTCGTGACGTCGTTCCACACCGCGGCAACGGCATCGTTCGTCGCCGACGCGTAGACGTAGTCGCCGAGGAACTCGTCGGTCAACGCGTTGGCCGACGCCCCGCGCGGGTCGCCCACGGCGCTTCGGTGCAGCACGCCGAACGCTCCGGGCACGCCACCGGACACGTCCGCGTGCAGCACAACGCCGACGAGGCCGCGCGGGCTGGTCGTGTCGTTGCGGTACGGCGTGGTGAAGGCGTTGTAGACGATGTACAGGTCAGACCCGTCCGGGGAGACTCCCGGCGCGACGTACACCGGCCGGTCACCTGCGGCGAGCGGCACCGCCATCGGCGTCGCCCACGTGGCACCGCCGTTGCGCGACCAGGTCAGCATCAACTGCTCGTTGTTGAGACCGTTGCGCCCGTCCGCCCAGGTCATGAACAGCTCATTCGTGCCGCCAGAGCCGGACGGCCGCCCGTTCGCGACGTCCACGCTGGCGCCGACGCCGAGGTCGACGCGGGCGCCGCCCAGGCCGTCCATGACGGGCCGACCCTGCACCGGGTCGAAGACGCCTGTGCCGACGGCCGTCGAGACGATCGTCGGGCCGGTGAAGTGCGCGCCGCCGTCGGACGACTTGTACATCAACTGGACGGTGACGCCGTTGCGACGTCCGACACCGAAGACGTAGGCATTGCCGCTGCTGTCGGTGCGGATTGTGCAGCCGTCGGCCTGCTGGTTGATGCGGTTAGTGGCGGCCGGGCCCACTTGCGACACCGTCCAGGTCGCACCGCCGTCAGCGGAACGGGCCACGGTCAGCGGCACCGGCAACGCTCGTCCCTTCTCCTGGCTGCGGAACGATGCCCAGCAGACGTAGACGCGTCCGAAGAACGGGCTGGACGTGGCGTTATCTGCATAGACCTGCTCCTTGTCCGAGAACGTGGTGCTGGTCTGCTTGGAGATCACCGAAGGCGCGGACCACGCCGAGGCATCATTCGCGGCTGCAGCCGGCAGGTTGTCCGTGCGCGAGACGCCGATCGCCTCGAAGCCCTTGAACGTCCCGGCCGAGTCGAAGTTGGAGGTCAAATTCGCGTAGTAGAGCCGCGAGCCGTTGTCCCAGGAGAACGTGCCGTTCGCGCCGGGCCGCGGGCCGAACGCGACGGCCGGGTCGCCGTCTGACACGAGGCCGTTCTCGAAGTAGTGCGGCAGGGTGCCGATCGGGCCCACCTGCGGCGTGCAGGCTGCCGGACCGAGGCAGCCGCGGGCCGACCAGCCCTGATAGGTCGGCTGGCTCCACGACGTGCCGCCGTTGAAGGAGAAGTACACGCCGGACACGCCGACTCCCGGCGTGAACGGGCAGGTGTTTGGCGCGCCAGCGGCGCAGGACTCCATGTCGATCTCTTCATTGGCGCCGGCGACCATGACGTTCGGGTGCATCGGGTCGATGGCAATCGCTGGCTCGTTCTGCTTGTTCTGCGAGAACGGCGTGGTAGGGCTGCCTACGGTCACGAGCGTGTCGCCGCCCGGTTGGGCAGCGGCTACGGCAGCTCCCGACACGACTGCCACTGCGGCGAGTAGCGCGAGGGTGGCGCGCGAGATGCGCATCTGGTTCCTCTCTCTTTGGGGCCCAGGCTGGATACGCCGAGCCTCTGCGCAGCCGCGCCTCGTCACAAGGGCAACGGCAGCTAACTGCCGGGCGTGACCGAGCCGGTCATATGCGGCTTGCCGGATCTGGCGCTGCGCACGTCCAATCGCCACGCGTCGCCGTCACGGACCGCGACCAGCGACAGAGTCGACGGCAGCGGCACCGGCGCCTTGAAGGTGACGTCGACCGTGAACGCCTCCGGCAGGCGCGCTTCGACAGCGGCAAGCGCCCTGGCTTCGAGCCACATGCCATGCGCGATCGCCCTCTGGAATCCGAAGACGCGGGCGGCGAGCGGGTGAAGGTGGATCGGATTGCGGTCGCCCGACAGCCCGGCATAGCGGCGGCCGATATCGGCCGGTACCCGAATGCGTATGACAGGACCGTATGGGGGATTGGCGGCCACCCGTGGGGGTCTCGGGCCGGAGCGCCTCTCCCGCCTGAGGTAGGTGCTGCGCTCGCGCCACACCGTCTCATCACCGACCGTGGCTTCGGCGATCAGGTCCACCGTGCGGCCGGCGTGGTGCGCACGCAGGTCGGCGGTACGCGCACTGATCGACACGAGCTCGTCCATCCGGACGGGACGGCGGTGTTCGATCACGTTGGCGAGGTGCAGCAGCCCGACGACGGGAAACGGAAACTCCGGCTCGACCATGACCGAGACCGCGAGGGGGAACGCCAGCAGATGCAGGTACGTCGGCGGCAACACGTCCCGGACCCGAAAGCCGCAGGTCCGCTGATAGGCCACCACGTGTTCGGGGTCGATCGCCTGCTCCCGCAGCACCACCTCCGTGGTCGGCAGGCCGGTGCCGTGATGGCGCCCGAGTACCGCCCGGGCGTAGAGGGGCAGCAGGCCCGGCAACCCGCTCAACTCGATTGCGCAAGGATTCCTCGTCTGAGGCGAGGGATTCTTGCGCGATTCGACGGTCATGCCCCGATCAGGCTCTGCCCGCACACCCGGATGACCTGCCCGTTGACGCCGCCCGCGCCCGGCGACGCCAGCCAGCCAGCCGTCTCGGCGACGTCGACGGGGAGGCCTGCCTGCTGCAGGCTGTTCAGCCGGCGAGCTACCTCGCGGGCCGCCAGCGGCATCGCTTGCGTCATCTCGGTGTCTATGAACCCGGGCGCGATCGCATTGATCGTGCCGCCGCGCTTGGCGAACGCGGGTGCGTACGAACGGACCATGCCGATCACACCCGCCTTGCTGGCGGCGTAGTTCGTCTGCCCCCGGTTTCCGGCGATGCCGCTGGTGGACGCGAGGCACACGACGCGCGCGCCGTCGTGCAGCACCGTGCTGCCGAGCAGCGCGGCGTTGATGCGTAGCTGCGACTCGAGGTTGACGGCCAGCACGGCGTCCCACTGCTCGGGCCTCATGTTGGCGAGCAGCTTGTCTCGGGTAATGCCCGCATTGTGGATCACGATGTCGACGCCCCCGTGCCGCTCACCCAGGTGGCCGAGCAGGGTGGCCGGCGCGTCGGCCTTCGTGACGTCGAGTTGCAGCGCGGAAGCGCCGATGCTGTTGGCGACGTTCGCGAGGCGCTCCCCGGAGGCCGGCAGGTCTGCCACCACCACGCGCGCCCCGTCGCGGGCGAGCACCCCGGCGATCGCAGCGCCGATGCCGCGCGCCGCACCGGTCACGACGGCGACCTTGCCCTGGAGGGGCTTCGCCGGATCCTCGGGCGCGCCTCCCGGGCCGATGCGGATCCCCTGTCCGTCGACGTAGGCGGAACGCCCGGAGAGCAGGAACCGGAGCGCCGACTCCGGCGAGGCGTCGCCGTCGACGACGACCAGGTTGGCGGTCGCGCCGTCGCGCAGTTCCTTGCCCAGCGAGCGGACGACGCCCTCGAGTGCTTGCCGGGCGGCGTCCACCGCCGGATCGACGCCGTCCGGTGGACGTCCGATGACGACCACCCGGCCGCACGGGCTCAGCCGGCGAAGCGGCGCACGGAGGAAGTCGCGCAGCCGGGCCAGCTCGCCGATCGCCGCCACGGCGGTGGCGTCGTACAGCAGGGCTGCCCATCGGGTATCGCCGTCGTCGGCGTCGCGGACGTCCACGCCCATGGCTTTGAGGACGTCGGCCGTCCCAGAACCGGCGAGCAGGGCGGGTCCGGGGAGCAAGGCCGGTCCGGCGAGCAGGGCCGGTCCGGGGAGCAGCCCCACGCCCGGCTGGTGGCGGCGCAGCACCACCGGCCGGGGCAGGCCCAGCCGGGACGCTACCGCGCGGCCGGCCGGGGAGTTCACCAGAGACAGGTACCGATCACTCATGCTGCCTCCAAGATCGCCACCACGCCCTGGCCCCCTGCCGCGCAGATCGAGATGAGGCCCCGGCCCGACCCCTTCTCGGCAAGCAGCTTGGCCAGCGTCGCGACGATGCGCCCACCCGTGGCGGCAAACGGGTGACCGGCAGCCAGCGAGGAGCCGGCTACGTTCAACCGGGACCGATCGAGCGAACCGAGCGGCCCGGCAAGGCCCAACCGGGTACGGCAGAACTCGGCGTCCTCCCAGGCGGCCAGGGTGGCCAGCACGGTGGACGCGAACGCCTCGTGAATCTCGTAGAAGTCGAAGTCAGCCAGGGTGAGCTTGTTGCGTTCGAGCAGCCGCGGCACCGCGTACACCGGCGCCATCAGCAGGCCGTCCGCCCGCGGGTCGCCGTGCACGTAGTCGACCGCCGCGGTCTCGCCGTCGACGACGTGTGCGAGGACCGGCAGGCTGCGCTCGGCGGCCCACTCGTCGGACGCCAGCAACACGGTGGATGCCCCGTCCGACAACGGCGTCGAGTTGCCGGCCGTCATCGTGTCGCCGAAGACCGGTCGAAGCGCCGCGAGCTTCTCGAGCGACGTGTCCGGGCGCAGGTTCTGGTCCTGCGCCAACGTCAGGAACGGGGTGACGAGGTCGGAGAAGAACCCGCGCTCCCACGCCGCCGCCATGTTGTGGTGGCTGGCGACGGCCAGCTCGTCCTGCTCGGCGCGGCCGATCCCCCACTCCCGAGCGGTGATCGCAGCGTGCTCGCCCATCGACAACCCGGTGCGGGGCTCGGCGTTGCGCGGGATGGACGGCTTGAGCTGCCAGGGCCGAAGCCTGCCGAGGGCGCGTACCAGCCCGCTCATCGAGCGTGACCGATTGACGTCGAGCAGGATCTGGCGCAGGTCCTCGTTCACCGCGATGGGCGCATCGGAGGCGGAGTCGACGCCTCCGGCAATACCCACTTCGATCTGGCCCAAGGCGATCTTGTTCGCGACGAGCAACGTCGCCTCCAGACCAGTTCCACAGGCCTGCTGTACATCGTAGGCGGGCGTCGACGCGGCCAGTCGCGAGCCGAGCACCGCCTCACGCGTCAGGTTGAAGTCGCGGCTGTGCTTGAGCACGGCGCCCGCGGCAACCTCACCGAGGCGTTCGTCCTGCAGCGCGAACCGAGCGATCAGGCCGTCGAGGGCGGCGGTCAGCATATCCTGATTGGAGGCGTGCGCGTACGGGCCGTCGGCGCGCGCGAACGGGGTGCGGTTTCCGCCGACAACGGCGGCACGGCGTGCGGGCATGTGCGCAACGGTATCTAGTACCGTCCGTAACGTGAAGCGCCCCGCAGCGAGGCCGGCGGCGGTGGCCGCCGGAGGCGCCCACACGGACGGGCGCCGTACTCGGTGGGCCGAGCATCGAGCCGCCCGTCGCCTCGTGTTGATCGATGCCGCTGCGGACGCGGTTCGCGAGCACGGCGCGAATGTCGGGATGGACGAGATCGCCAGGGCCGCCGGGACCAGCAAGCCCGTGATCTACCGCTACTTCACCGACAAGGCCGACCTGTACCGGGCGGTCGTCACGCAGATGGCGGGCTCCCTGCTGGGCCGTATCGTCGCCGCGATGGACGGGGTGACCGAGCCACGTGCCGAGATCGCCGCCGGCGTCGACGCATTCCTCTCCGTCCTCGAGGAGGACCCGGAGCTGTATCGCTTCGCGATGACCCACCAGAGCGACGCTGTCGACGACGTGGTCAGGGACTACACCGCCGGCATCGGCGAGATCATCACGCAGCGGCTGCGCGAGCACCTCACGGAGCAGGGCCGCGACCCCGCCGCGGCCGCGCCCTGGGGCATTGCCATGGTCGGCTTAATCCGCGCGGCCGGCGACTGGTGGCTCGATCACCGCGCGGCAATGAGCAGGGACCAGCTCGCGGAGTACCTGACGGCGTTGCTGTGGGGCGGTGCGGCCGGGGTGTACACCCTCGGCGGCGGTAGCGCCGAAAGTCGGGTGCCCGCGCACCTGTTCCCCGAACGCGAACCCTAGGGTCGGTGCATGAACGATGACGTGTGGACCGCAGTCGACCAGTACTTCGAGAGCGCGCTGACACCGGCCGACCCGGCCCTTTCCGCCGCGCTGAAGGCGAGCGAGGCCGGGGGATTGCCGGCCATCCAGGTCTCCGCCACACAGGGCAAGCAGTTGCACCTGCTCGCCCGGTCGATCCGCGCCCGCCGCATTCTCGAAATCGGGACGCTCGGCGGATACAGCACGATATGGCTGGCCCGCGCGTTGCCGCAGGACGGCGAGCTGATCACCCTGGAGGTTGACCCGCACCACGCCGAGGTCGCCCGCGGCAACATCGGCAATGCCGGCGTGGCCGATCGTGTCGAGGTCCGGGTCGGGGCGGCGCTCGAGACGCTGCCCGATCTCGCCGGCCCGTTCGACCTGATCTTCATCGACGCCGACAAGCCCAACAACGCCCGCTATTTCACGCACGCGCTACGTCTGTCCCGTCCGGGCGCGATGATCGTTGTCGACAACGTCGTGCGCAACGGCGCAGTCGTCGACGCAGCGAACGGCGATGCCGCCGTCCAGGGGAGCCGCCGCCTGGTCGAGGTGGTGGCCGCCGAGCCGCGCGTGTCGGCCACGGCGATCCAGACGGTCGGCACCAAGGGCTACGACGGCTACCTGCTCGCTGTCGTCGGCGACTGACCTACTGGCGCGCTGTGGCGGTTAGCGACGCCGACGCGATGGCGTCCTGACCGAGGACGAAGCCCACGACGGCGTCAGGCGTGTCGGCCGGAAGTTCCAGGCTCGGCACGTTCAGGGCAACCACCGTGACGTCGTAGTGGTGGGTGAGGTCGCCCGCAGGCGGGCACGGGCCGGTGTACCCGAAGCCGCCGCCGTCATTGCGTCCGTTCACCGCGCCGGCCGGCAGGGTGGCACCGGTGGGCAGTGAGGTCGTGGTGGCCGGGATGTCCCAGGCCTGCCAGTGCCAGAAGCCGCTGCCGGTGGGCGCGTCCGGGTCGAAGATCGTGACGGCATAACTCTGCGTCGCCGCCGGCGCACCGGACCAGGACAGCTCCGGGGAGATGCCTGTGTCGGTGCACCCCCAGAACTGCATCGGGATCGGTCTTCCCTGCTGGATGTCCGTGCTGCTGAGCGAGAAGTGTCCGATGCCGCTGGGCAATCCCTGGCGGACGTTGTGATAGCCGAAGTGCAGCGTGGCGGCGCTCGCGGCGATGGCCGTGCCGGCGAGCGCGACCACGGCGACGGAGACGGCGATGAGGCGGCGGCGCATGGGTACCTCCTGTGAGAGTGGACGGGGTAACTCTCCTGCGGCACGTGCCGCCACGCCAGGGGGTTCACCGGCCTTACATACGTCGCGTATGTTTGCTTAACTGTCGGGGTGATGTATCGTGCTGATACATCACGTCGATAGGGACAGGTCGTGCTGGAGATCGCCGTTCTCGGGCTGCTGAACGAGAGCCCGATGCATGGCTACGAGCTGCGCAAGCGGCTCGCGGTGTTGCTCGGCGCGTTCCGGGCGTTCTCCTACGGCTCGCTCTATCCGACGCTGCGACGGCTGTCAGAGGCCGGCTGGATCACCGAGGAGCACGACGAGACCGCGCCGGCCACGCGGTCGCGACGGGCACGGCGGGTCTATCGGCTTACGGCCGACGGCAAGGAGCACCTCGCCGAGCTGCTCGCCGACGTAGGACCGGAGGCGTTCGACGACGAGGGCTTCGGGGCGCGGCTGGCGTTCTTCGCGCAGACGCGGTCGGATGTCCGGCTGCGGATCCTCGAAGGGCGGCGGCGCCGCCTGGAGGAACGCCGGGAGGGGATGCGGGCCGCGCTGGCTCGCACTCGTGAGCGGCTCGACCGCTACACGCTCCAGCTACAGGAGCACGGCTTGGAGTCCGCCGACAGGGAGGTCCGCTGGCTGACCGAGCTGATCGAGAACGAGCAGTCACCTAACAATGAGGAGGTACCCGATGGGCACGGGCACAATTCGAGTCGGCATCGTAGGCGTCGGTAACTGCGCCGCATCACTGGTGCAGGGCGTCCACTACTACCGCGACGCCGACCCTGCCCAGAAGGCGCCGGGGCTGATGCACGTCCAGTTCGGGCCGTACCACGTACGCGACATCGAGTTCGTCGCCGCGTTCGACGTGGACGCCAAGAAGGTGGGCCGCGACCTGTCCGAGGCGATCTCGGCCAGTGAGAACAACACGATCAAGATCTGCGACGTGCCACCGTCCGGCATCACCGTGCAGCGCGGCCACACCCTCGACGGGCTGGGTAAGTACTACCGGGAAACCATCGAGGAGTCGGACGAGGAGCCGCTCGATGTCGTGGCGGCGCTGCGCAAGGCCGAGGTCGACGTGCTTATCTGCTACCTGCCGGTCGGCTCCGAGGCCGCAGCCAAGTTCTACGCCCAGTGCGCCATCGACGCGGGCGTCGCGTTCGTCAACGCGCTGCCGGTGTTCATCGCCGGTACCCCGGAATGGGCCAAGAAGTTCGAGGACGCCGGCGTGCCGATCATTGGTGACGACATCAAGTCCCAGGTCGGCGCGACCATCACGCACCGGGTGCTCGCCAAGTTGTTCGAGGACCGCGGTGTCGAGTTGCAGCGCACCATGCAGCTCAACGTCGGCGGCAACATGGACTTCAAGAACATGCTCGAGCGCGAGCGCCTGGAGTCCAAGAAGATCAGCAAGACGCAGTCCGTCACCTCGCAGATTCCCGACCGCGACCTCGGCAAGCGCAACATCCACATCGGCCCGTCCGACTACGTCCCCTGGCTCGATGATCGCAAGTGGGCCTACGTCCGGCTGGAGGGCAAGGCGTTCGGAGACGTGCCGCTGAACCTGGAGTACAAGCTCGAGGTCTGGGACTCACCCAATTCGGCCGGCATCATCATCGACGCCCTGCGCGCCGCGAAGATCGCGCGCGATCGCGGCATCGGCGGCCCGGTGCTCTCGCCGTCGAGCTACTTCATGAAGTCGCCGCCGGTGCAGTACTCCGACGACGCGGCGCGCGAACTCGTCGAGAAATTCATCCGCGGCGAAGTAGAGCGGTAAATCATCCCGCCGTCGGGGTCGCAGCGGCGGGCGCCCCGGCGAATCAGTTGAGCCCGAGCTCCGGGGGGTAGGTCGACAGCAGCCGTAGCGGGGCGGGCTGGCGGCGCAGTACCCGCCGCCACAGCGATGCAGGCTCGGCGGTGAACGCGTCGTCGAGGTCGCCGTCCACGACGTACCACGAGCCGGTCGCCATCTCGTCGCCGAGCTGACCTGGTGCCCACCCGGAATGCCCGGCAAAGACTCGCATCCGACTCGTCGCTTCCCGGATGGCGTCCACGTCGCCATCCAGGTCGACGGTGGCCAGCTCGTCTACGACCGGGCGTACGCCCGGACCGTTGTCGGCGTCGCGGCGCTTGACCTGGGCCAGGCACAAGGCGCCGTCGGGCATGACCGGCCCACCGCCGAACACCACGTCCGGGTCGCAGACCGCCTCGTGCCAGTCCGGCAGCACCTGCCCCACCGGCGTATGGCTCGGCCGGTTCAGCACCACGCCGACCGTGCCGCCGCCATCGTGTTCGAGCAGGTAGACAACCGTGCGCGCGAACGTCGACTCGCGTAGCGCCGGGCTGGCGACGAGCAGCCTGCCGGACGCGGGGACGCGTCCGGTCCACGCGCACGGGGTCGACTGCTCCGCCGGCACCGTCTTCCTCCGCTCTTCGCGCAAGCGCTCAGGCGCCGCGCTTCCCGACCTAGCGCTACTCGCTCGTGCTCATCTTGCCTAATACACGGCTAGCTCGCGCGGCTACCGTCAGAGGGTGCAACCCAGAGGCCACGTGCGGGCAGCGCTGCGCCGCCGCGACTTCCGCCGGCTGTTCGCTGTGCGGCTGCTCGGGCAATTCGGCGACGGCGTCTTCCAGGCCTCACTGGCCGGCGCGGTGCTGTTCAACCCGGAACGGCAGGCCCATGCCGCCGACGTCGCGGCTGGCTTCGCCGTGGTGCTGCTGCCGTACTCGTTGGTCGGGCCGTTCGCCGGCGTGCTGCTCGACCGCTGGTGGCGGCAGCGGGTGCTGGTCATCTCGAACGCGCTTCGCGCGCTGGCCGTCCTCGGGCTCGGCGCCGAGATCGCAGCGGGCCTGCACGGCGAGCCCTTCTACCTGAGCGCCCTGGTGGTGTTCTCGATCAACCGGTTCTTCCTGTCGGGGCTGTCCGCGGGTCTCCCGCACGTCGTCGATCCACGCGACCTCGTCACGGCCAACGCGCTGTCGACGACGAGCGGGGCCATCGCCACCACCCTGGGCGGTACGGTGGCCATCGTCGTGCGTGGCCTGATCGGTAGCCACAACATCCAGTACGCCGCAATCGCCGTGGCCGCGGCCTTGCCCTATCTCGCGTCGTCGTTCACGGCTCGGGGCTTCGGCCGTGAAGTGCTGGGCCCGGACGCCGTCGAACGCGGCAACCGCGAGACGTTCCGGGACGTGGCGCGTGGGCTGGTGGCCGGCGCCCGACACGTGGCGGCCCGCAAGTCCGTGCTGTACGCGCTGATCATGATCGGCTTCCATCGCTTCTGCTACGGCGTCAGCACCGTGAGCGCGTTGCTGCTGTACCGCAACTACTTCCACGACGAAGGCTTCTTTCGTGCGGGTTTGGCCGGCGTCGGGCAGATCATCGCCACGGTAGCCATCGGAGCCGGCATCGCCGCACTCGTCACTCCGGCCGCGTCGCGCCGGCTCGGCTTCGTGCGTTGGCCGGCGCTGCTGCTCGGTGTCGCGGCCGCCGGCGAGATCGCACTCGGCCTGCCCTACACGATGCAGTTGCTGCTTATCGCCGGGTTCGTGCTGGGCTTTGCCGCGCAAGGGATCAAGATCTGCGTCGACACCCTGGTGCAGCAGGTCATCGAGGACGACTTCCGGGGCCGCGTGTTCTCGCTCTACGACACGCTGTTCAACATCACGTTCGTCTTAGCCGCCGTCGTCACCGCGGTGCTGCTGCCCGACACCGGGTATTCGCCCGCTTCGGTCATCGCGCTCGGCGTCATTTACGCCCTGACCGGCTTCGTGTACCTGCGCGCCGGGAGCCGACTACCGTCCACGGAGTTCACGCCGGAGCCACTCGCTACGGCGGCTCGCCCGCCCACCACCTCTTGAGCTCGTCCACGGCGCGGTCGTGGCCGAGCGGACCATGCTCCATGCGCAACGCGAGCAGGTGCCGGTACGCGCGGCCCACCGCGGGCCCGGGTGTGATGCCGAGGATCGCCATGATCTCGTTGCCGTCGAGATCCGGCCGGATGGCGTCGAGCTCCTCCTGCTTCCTCAGCAGCGCGATGCGCTCCTCGAGTGCGTCATACGCCGCTGCGAGGGCCGCCGCCTTGCGCACGTTGCGGGTGGTGACGTCGGAGCGGACGAGCTTGTGCAGCCTGGGCAGCAGCGGCCCGGCGTCCACGACGTAGCGGCGCACCGCCGAGTCGGTCCACTCGCCGCGCCCGTACCCGTAGAACCGCAGGTGCAGGAAGACCAGCTGGGCGACGTCGTCGACGATCTCCTTGGCATACCGCAGCTCACGCAGCCGCGCCCGGGCCAAACGTGCGCCGGCCACCTCGTGGTGATGGAACGTCACCCGTCCGTCCGGCTCGAAGTGGCGCGTCGCCGGCTTGCCGACGTCATGCAACACCGCCGCCCACCGCAACACCAAATCAGGAGCGACTCCGCTGCGTTGTTCTAAGTCGATCGCCTGGTCGAGCACTTGAAGGGTGTGCGCGTAGACGTCCTTGTGCTGGCCGTGCTCGTCGTTGGCCATGCGCAGCGCCGGCAGTTCGGGCAGGACGTAGTCGGCGAGCCCGGTGTCGACCAGCAACTCCAGGCCACGCCGCGGTGCGGCCCCGAGCAGCAGCTTGGTGAGCTCGACCTGGACGCGCTCGACACTTATCCGGACGATCTCGCCGGCCATCGCCGTCATCGCCGCCCGCACCTCGGGCGCGACGCCTACTCCCAGCGTCGACACGAATCGGGCCGCGCGCAGCATGCGCAGCGGGTCGTCCGCGAACGACTCCTCGGGCGTACCCGGAGTACGCAGCACGCCACGGGCGAGGTCGGCCAGCCCGCCGAACGGGTCGGTGAACACCCGGCCCGGCACGGACAGCGCCATCGCGTTCATGGTGAAGTCGCGCCGGCGGAGGTCATCGACGAGTGAGTTGCCGTAGGCGACCTCGGGACTACGGGTGATCCGGTCGTAGCGGTCGGCCCGGAATGTGGTGATTTCGCACTGCCGCGAGCCAAGTTGGACGCCCACCGTCCCGAACTCCATGCCGGTCGTCCACGTCGGGCCCATCGGCGCCACGATCGCGAGCACCTCGTTGGGGCGGGCGTCGGTGGTGAAGTCGAGGTCGGAGTCGCTGCGTCCCATGAGCGCATCGCGCACGGTCCCGCCGACGAGATGCAGCTCATGCCCGGCCTCGGCGAACGCGGCGCCGAGACGCCGCGCTTCCTCCGGCACGGTGATCAGGTCAGCCGGTCCACGCGCGCTCATCGCGGCCACCGTACCGGCCGGTCGCTACCATCGGCGCATGTCCCGGGGCTCCAACTCGCCGTCGCCCCGGCGCTCCGGCGGCAATCGGTCACGGCGTGGACGGGCGAGACTCAAGCGGGTGGACGAGACGAGCGCGGGCGGCCTGGTCGTGGACCTGGCGGGCGACGTTCCGCGGGGCGCGTTGATCGGGCGCCTCGACCGGCGGGGCCGGCTGCTCTGGTCCCTTCCGAAGGGGCACGTCGAGCCGGGCGAGACCGCCGAGCAAGCCGCCATTCGGGAGATCGAGGAGGAGACGGGCATCAGCGGCGAGATCCTCGCCAGCCTGGGCACGATCGACTTCTGGTTCATCGCCGAGGGCCGCCGGATCCACAAGACGGTGCATCACTTCCTGTTACGTGCCGTCGGCGGCGAGCTCTCCGACGAGGACTACGAGGTCGCCGAGGTGGCATGGGTGCCACTCACGCAGATCACCGAGCAGCTCGCCTATCCCGACGAGCGCGGCCTGGTGGACGCGGCCGGCCGGCTGCTCGCGGAGAGCGCGTGAGGCCAGGGCGCTTCGATCGCGTCCTGCTCGTCGCGAGCGGCGGCGACAACGCGGCACGGCGCCGATCCGATCGACGTGCAGCCAGGCGTAGACCACCTCGACGCGCGCTCGGCAGCATCACCGCCGGCGCCGGCGTGCTGCTCGCCCTTCTCGTCGTGGCGCCGCCGGCGAACGCGCAGCCGTCTCTGAACGACCAGAGCGTCACCGTCGCCGTCACCGACGTGTCGCCGACCACGCCGGCCTACACCGACAAGCCCCGACCGCTGACGATCACACTGTCGCTGACCAACACCACCGACCAGCCGCTCTACAACGTCAGCATCGACGTCGACCGGGACGCACCGGTGACGCAGCAGGCGCGGCTCGAGCAGCTCATCGCCAAACCGGTGCAGACTCCGGACAACAACGCGCTGTCGCCGTTGCCCACGATCGCCACACAGACGCTGACCCCCTACGAGACGCGCATTCTCAGCTACAAGACCACGACCAGCCTGCACAACGACGGAAACGGCATCTGCCTGTGCTTCCAAACCGGTGGCGGCATCTACCCGATCAACTTCACGGTGTCCGCCGCCGCCGACCCGGACGCGACCACGACGCAGGTCGGTTTCGGGCAGACCTACATTCCCGCGTTCAAAGACAAACCCAAACCTGTGCAGGTCAGCTGGGTCTGGCCGCTGATCGACCGACCGCATCGCCTCGTCGACGGCAATACGTTCATCGACGACAACCTGGCGCGCTCGGTCAGCCCAGGCGGTCGGCTGTACCGGGCACTCGACGTCGTCCAGAACGTTGCGCCGTCGGTGCACCTGACCCTGCTCATCGACCCCGAACTGATCGACGAACTGTGGACCATGAGCCAGGGGTACGTCGTCGAATCCGGGGCCAAGACGGTCGCCGGCACAGGCACCTCGGCGGCCCAGGCCTGGCTCAGGCGGCTCAAGTCGGTCGTCGCCTTCACGCAGGTGAGCCTCACGCCGTACGCCGACCCGGACATCACGTCGCTCAGCCGCGCCGGACTCGGCTGGTCCGACGGCCTCGGCGCGAGCCAGCAGATTCAAATACAGAGCGCCCTCGGCTTGCTGCCCAGCGACCATGTCGTCTGGCCACCCGGCGGGACCATCACCGCCGATGCACTGCGCCAGGTGCTCAGTCCGGGCACGCGATCAGTGGTCGTGCTCAGCGACGCCGCACTCCCCGGCGCGCGGCAGACGACCCCCCGCCCCGACGCCTTGGCCCCACTCACCGCACAGTTCGGCACGGCCGGCACGCTCGCCGCCGTCACGCACAGTGCGGTGCAGCCGCTGGTGGCACGGACATTGCGCCAGAACGGGTCGGGCGCCGCGGCGCTTCCCGATCTAGCATCCGAGCTCGCGGTGCGTGCCGCAGAACAGCCGACCCACCCGCACTACGTCGTGATCACCGCCGACCGGTACGTGGACGTGCAGCCGCAGCTTGCCGAGCGGATCCTTCGAGCTACGGCAGCCGCGTCGTGGTCGACGTCGCTGAATCTGGGCGAGGCGACGCGCGTCGTCAAACCAGTCGATCACGGGCAACTGGTCGAGCCGTCCCAGCGGCCGCAGTTGCCGAGCGCCAACGTCACGGCTGCCACGCAGGCGACCCGGTTCATGCACTCGTTCAGCAGCGCACTGAACCCTGCCGACGTCCAGACGGTGATCGGCGGCCTGCCCGCCGCGATCCAGCGCGCCGCGTCGGCTGCATGGATCGTCGACCCGGCACGCGGCATCGACTTCGCCGGCCGCCTCGACGGGCTGGTCGGCGCCATTCAGCGCGGCGTCTACATCAGCCGTCCGTCGAGTGGCACCTACACGCTGGCATCCAACGATGCGCCCTTGCCGATCACCGTAGTCAACACGATGCCGGTGGACGTGCACATTCGAGTGCGGGTGACCACGGCCAACGACGTTTCGGGGTTCCACGCCGACGACACCCGCGTGGTGACCATCCCACGGGCGGCGTCGCCGACCAGCCCGACGCGCGACACGCTCAAGATCCCCACGCGGGTGCAGCGGGCCGGAACGTTCCGGGTGAACGCCGTGCTGCTCACGCCGGACGGCGTGGCACTGGGCAGCTCCGTCCCGCTCTCGATCCACAGCACGGCCCTCGGTGCCGTCGGAGTGATCATCACCGCCGTGGCAGTCGGGGTCCTCGTGCTGGCCCTGGCGATCCGGGTGGTGCGCCGGATTCGCAGCCGTAAGACGCAACCGGCAGAGCCGATCAAGCGTGAGCCGATCGGAGCCGGCACGTGAGCGAGCAGCGCGACGACGGCTGGAGCGAGCCGTCCCACTACGGCCGCGGGCGCGGGCAGATCACCTTCGAACCGCGGATGTTCACCGAAGACCCGTCGATGACGGGCGTGTTCATGCCGGCGTGGCAGCACGCCTCCGAGGAGGAGTGGTCGCACGCCGAGCAGCAGTGGGGCGCTACCACTTACGTCGGCCGGAGCCGGCGCGGACCGCAGCCGCAACCCGCCGCGCGCGGGCGTGCCGAGCCCGGGTTGCTCGCGTCCAGCCGCACGATGGCGCTGGGCAGCCTGGTCAGCCGCGCCACCGGATTCCTGCGCAGCGTCGTCCTCGCGGCGGCGCTCGGCACGGGTCTGGTAGCCGACGCCTACAACGGCGCCAACAGCTTCCCGAACATGGTGTACGAGCTGATGCTCGGCGGGCTGCTGTCCAGCGTGTTGATCCCGCTGCTCGTCCATGCGGAGGAGCACGACGACGACGGCGGCGAGGCGTATACGCAGCGACTCGTGTCGGTCGCCACGGTGGCTCTCGCCCTGGCCTCGCTCGCTGCGGTCGCGGCGGCCCCGCTGCTGGCGACGATCTTCGTGAACAACCCGGGCGAGCGCGACCTCACTACGACGTTCGCCACCCTGCTGTTGCCGGAGATCTTCTTCTACGGCCTCGGCGCCATGTTCACCGCCATCCTGAACACCCGCAATGTGTACGGCCCCGGCGCCTGGGCTCCGGTGCTGAACAACGTGATCACAATCGCCACCGTCTGTGTGTTCTGGGCGCTGCCGGGCCCCAAGACGCTGGTGCCGTCCACCATGACGAACACACAGATCATGGTGCTGGGCATCGGCACCACCTTGGGAATCGCCGCTCAGGCGCTGGTGCTGCTGCCGTCACTACGCGCCGTCGGGTTCCGATGGCGCTGGCGGTTCCGTGCCGAGGGGCGCGAGCAGCGCATGAACGATGTCGGCCCGCTCACCGGCTGGGTGCTCGGCTACGTGGTCGCCAGCCAGATCGGGCTGAGCTTCATCCTCAAGGTCGGCTACAACCACAACGGCGTCACGACCTTCACCTACGCCGACCTGTTGTTCCAGGTGCCCTACGGCATCCTCGGTGTGTCGCTTCTGACCGCATTGATGCCGCGCATGTCCCGCGCGGCGGCGCGCGGCGACCGAGCCGGCGTCATCGAGCACCTGTCGGTGGGTGCGCGGTTGTCGGCTGCAGTCCTGGTGCCGGTCACGGTCGGGCTGATCGTGCTCGGGCCGTCGTTCACGATGGCGATCTTCGTCGGACGTACGGACGTGCACCAGGCCCGGTTGATCGGTACCTGCCTGGCGCTCGCGTCGTTCGGTCTGCTCCCGTTCGCGATCGTGATGCTGCAGATGCGGGTGTTCTACGCGATGCGCGACGCCAGGACCCCGACGCTCATCAACCTCGGCATGGTGGCCAGCAAGATCGCGCTCGTGCTGATCGCCGCCGAGACCCTGCACGGTGACGCCGTGATCGCGGCGCTGAACGTCTCCACGTCCGGCTCGTACGTGGTGGGCGCCGTGATCGGCCACTGGCTGCTCACCCGACGCTTCGGCCGACTCGGCTTCAGTCGCGTCGTGCGGACCACGGTGCGCGTCGGCATCGCCTCGGTGCTCGGCGGCGCTGCGGCGTACGGCATGGTCCAGCTCGGCATCGCCGTGGCCGGCGAC
This sequence comes from Jatrophihabitantaceae bacterium, assembly GCA_036506155.1. Lineage (GTDB taxonomy): Bacteria > Actinomycetota > Actinomycetes > Mycobacteriales > Jatrophihabitantaceae > DASXRA01. The sequence goes on along the minus strand of DASXSF010000035.1, from coordinate 22,639 downwards.
GGACGCACCGGCGCGCTGATCGGCGTCGTGACCGGCAGCATCGTCGGGCTGGCCGTGATGCTCTTGGCCGCCTTCCGGATGCGTATCCCCGAGGTGCGGGAGATCGTCAGCGCTGCGCGTGGCGGCTAATCGTCCAGGGAATGCCGGGCGGCCTAGGATCGTTTTGTGGCTGTGACGCAGCACCGAAATGTCATAATCATCGGCTCGGGGCCGGCCGGCTATACGGCGGCCTTGTACACCGCCCGCGCCGATCTTGAGCCGTTGCTGTTCGAGGGCGCGCAGTTCGGCGGTGCCTTGATGACCACCACCGAGGTCGAAAACTACCCGGGCTTCCCCGAGGGCATCCATGGCCCGGACCTGATGGCGAAGATGCGTGCCCAGGCGGAACGGTTCGGCGCCGAGATCGTCAGCGACGACGTGACATCGGTTGACCTGACTGCTCCGGTTAAGACCGTGCGCACCCATTCGGCCGAATACACTGCGGATACGGTGATCCTCGCGATGGGCTCGGCCTACCGCAAGCTTGGCATTCCCCGCGAAGAGCAGCTGTCGGGGCACGGCGTGTCGTGGTGTGCCACCTGTGACGGATTCTTCTTCCGTGACAAGGACATCGCAGTCGTCGGCGGCGGCGACACCGCGATGGAGGAAGCAACGTTCCTCACCCGATTCGCCAAGTCTGTGACCGTGGTGCACCGCCGCGATGCACTGCGAGCCACCGCCATCATGGCCGACCGTGCGTTCGCGAACGACAAGATCCACTGGGCGTGGAACTCCGAGGTGGTTGACATCCACGGCGACGACACGGTCACCGGCATCCGGCTGCGCGATACCGTCACCGGCGCCGAGCGCGAAGTGCCCGTCCAGGGGCTGTTCATCGCCATCGGGCACGAGCCGCGCAGCGACCTGGTCAAGGGCCAGGTCGATCTGGACGCCGAGGGCTACATCCTCACCGAGCCCGCCTCCACGAAGACCAACCTGGACGGCGTGTTCGCCGCCGGCGATGTCGTCGACCACGTCTACCGGCAGGCGGTGACCGCCGCGGGCACCGGCTGTCAGGCCGCCCTCGACGCCGAACGCCATTTGAGCCGGCTCCAGGACCTCGCAGGCGTCCCCGCCGCCCGTGGAATGACCGGCTGAGCACCGCTGTTACATCACCGCATTCCCAACACTTCAGGGAGTTCCCATGGGTCAAAACACCAAGACCGTCACCGACGCCACCTTCGCCGACGAGGTCCTACAGGCCGACGGTCCGGTGCTGGTTGACTTCTGGGCCGAGTGGTGCGGTCCGTGCAAGATGGTCTCGCCGGTGCTCGACGAGATCGCCGGTGAGTATCCGGACAAGATTACCGTCGCCAAGGTCAACATCGACGAGAACCCCGGTATCGCGCGGGACTACCAGATCATGTCGATCCCCACGATGTCGGTGTTCCAGAAGGGCCAGGTCGTCAAGTCGATCGTCGGCGCCCGGCCGAAGGCAGCCATTCTCAGAGAGCTGTCCGACTACATCGCCTGAGCCTGCGTAGGGCACTCTCAGAAGGCGGTCACCACGGTGACCGCCTTTCTGTTATGTGCCCGTAAGCCCCCGACTCGCGGGGTCCGGCCGGTTCGGTATCCGAGTCGGCCTGCGGCACAATGAGACCGGCCAGCACCCCCGACGAGCTCCGTGAGGTCTCAACACCGATGCAGCCACTGCGCCGCGGCGCCAACGAGGACGCCGTCGCCGAAGTGCGACGCGTACTGGCCGGGCTCGGACTCCTCGCCAACCTCGATCCTGCTGCCGAGTCGTTCTACGACGAGGCGACCGAACTGGCGGTACGGCACTTCCAGCAACGCCGCGGGTTGTCGATCGACGGCATCGTGGGCCGTGAGACCTGGACAGCGCTGGCGGGCGCCCGGTGGCGGCTCGGGGACCGTGTCCTGGCGCACAACGCGACCAGCCCGTTCGCCGGCGACGACGTGGTGGCCCTCCAGGAGCAGCTCCTCGAGATGGGCTACGACGTGTCCCGTCCGGACGGCGTATTCGGGCGGCACACCGAGAGCGCGCTGCGCGCATTCCAGCGCGACTACGGCTTGACGCCGGACGGCATCTGTGGACCTGCCACGCTGCGCGCCCTGCGCCAGCTGACCCGGCGCGTCATCGGCGGGCGCCCGCAGCTCCTGCGCGAGCAGATGCGCGTCGCCGAATCCGGACCCAGCCTGCTCGGCAAGCGGCTCGTACTCGACCCGGGTCACGGCGGCGCCGACCGGGGCGTCGTGGCCGGCGATGTCTGCGAGGCCGACATCGTCTGGGACCTCGCCACTCGTCTCGAAGGCCGGCTCACCGCCCTGGGCGTCACGACCTGGCTTACCCGGGGACCGTCCAACGGCAAGACGGACGAGGCTCGGGCAGGCTTCGCAAATGAGGTCGGCGCCGACGCGCTGCTCTCGCTGCACGTCGACGGCTCGCCGTCCCCGCTGGCGAACGGCGTTGCGAGCTACCACTACGGCGCCGGTGAGTCGAGTTCGACGATCGGCGAGCGGCTAGCCGATCTCGCCCACCGTGAGATCGTCGCCCGCACCGGGATGCTCAGCTGCCGGGTGCACCCCAAGACGTGGGCGCTGCTGCGGCTGACCCGCATGCCGGCCGTCCGGATCGAGGTCGGCTATCTGACTTCTCCCGTCGACCGGGCGCGCCTGGTCGATCCCGCGTTTCGCGACACGATCGCCGAGGGGCTGCTTGTCGCGGTGCAGCGGCTGTACCTTCCCAAGGCGCAGGACCCGCCGACCGGCGTCATGCGGATCCCCGCCATCGCCAGCTGAGTCACGGCCGGGAGAGCGCCGGCGGCGCGATCGAGGACACCAGCCGTTCCAGCGCGTACTCGACGTCCTCACGCCAGGACGCCGTTGCCTTGATGTCGAGGCGCAGCCGGGGAAAGTGCGGATGCGGGCGCACGGTCTTGAAGCCGACCGCGAGCAGGTAGTCGGCCGGCAGCACGCACGAGCCGCCCGAGTCGTGGGTCCCGAACGCCTCGATCGCCTTCAGCCCGCGTCGCGCGACATCGCCGGCGACTGCCTGGACGAGCACCCGGCCGAGGCCGCGGCCCCGGAACGCAGGCAGCAGTTGCGCCGTCATCAGCAGCACGGCATCTGCGCTGACCGGCGAAGTCGCGAATGCCACCGAGCGCGGCACGTACGCCGGCGGCGCAAACAGCACGTATCCCGCGGCGGTCTCGTCAACATAGACGATCTTGCCGCAGCTGCCCCACTCGAGCAGCGTGTCGGAGATCCAGGCTTCCTTCTCGAGTTCTGTGCCGCCGGTTTGTTCGGCGCGCTCGCCGGCCACCGGGTCAAGCTCCCAGAAGACGCAGCGGCGGCAACGCGACGGCAGGTCGTCGAGGTTGTCGAGCGTAATGTTCGCCAGCCGGCGGGCCACGACTCGATTCTGCGCCCACCCGCCTGAAGTGGCGACCGCCGCCGGGCGATGAGCGCTCGCGCGAAGGAGCCCCGCCGCCGCGACGCGACCGCGCAGGCGGGATGAAACAGCGGGATCAGGTCAGCCGTAGTCGGCTAGGAAGACCCCGATGCGGCGGATCGCCTCCGTGAGGTCGTCGGCCCTGGGCAGCGTGACGATGCGGAGGTGATCAGGCCGCGGCCAGTTGAAGCCGGTGCCCTGGACGACGAGTACGTGCTGGTCGCGTAGCAGTTGCAGCACGAAGTCTTGATCGTCGTGGATGGGGTAGACCGCGGGGTCCAATCGTGGGAACACGTAGAGTGCGCCCCGCGGCTGCACACACGTCACACCGGGGATCGCCTTCAACGCCGCCATGGCGGCGTCGCGCTGGTCGCGCAGCCTGCCGCCGGGCAGCACCAGGTCGTGGATGCTCTGCCGGCCGCCGAGTGCGGTCTGGATGGCGTGCTGCGCCGGGACGTTCGCGCACAACCGCATGTTGGCGAGCATCGTGATGCCCTCGAGATAGCTCGCGGCATGCCGTTTCGGGCCCGTGACCAGCATCCAGGCGCTGCGGAAACCGGCGAGGCGGTACGCCTTCGACAGCCCGTTGAACGTCAGCGTGAACACGTCGGGGGCGATCGCCGAGAACGGGATGTGCGTCGCGTCGTCGTAGAGGATCTTGTCGTAGATCTCGTCAGCCATGACGACGAGGCGATGCCGGCGGGCCAATTCGGCAATTCCCTCCAATACCCCCAGTGGGTATACCGCGCCGGTCGGATTATTGGGGTTGATGACGACAATCGCCTTGCTGCGCGGGGAGATCTTCGCCGCCAGATCGTCCAGGTCCGGCAGCCATCCCTCCTCCTCATCGCAGAGATAGTGCACCGCTCGTCCGCCTGAGAGGCTGGTGGCGGCTGTCCACAACGGATAGTCGGGCGCGGGGATGAGCACCTCGTCGCCATCGTCGAGCATGGCCTGCAGCGAGATCTGGATCAGCTCGCTGACCCCGTTGCCGAGCCACACGTCGTCGACGGTGAAGCCGCCGATGCCGCGCTGTTGGTAGTGCTGCACGATGGCCGTCCGCGCCGACAGCAGGCCCTGCGAGTCGGAGTAGCCCTGCGACGCAGGGAGGTTCCGGATGACGTCGACGAGGACCTCCTCCGGTGCATCGAAGCCGAACGGGGCCGGGTTGCCGATATTGAGCTTGATGATGCGGCGGCCTTCCTCCTCGAGCCGCTTAGCCTCTTCGAGCACAGGGCCGCGGATGTCGTAGAGGACGTTCTCGAGCTTGCGCGACTGGATCAGATCCACTGCACAACGATCGCACAAGCCGGTTGGATGGGTGCATGGGCAACGCTCGTGGAGGGAATCGGAAGCGCGCGCACCGACAGCTCGTCCGTTGGGGTGGGAAGGAGGTTCGATAGTGGAGTTCGCCGACGTGGTGCACCGCCGCCGGATGGTGCGTGCCTACGACCCGTCCCGTCCAGTTCCGCACGGCGTGGTGGACGAACTGCTCGAGCTCGCGACACACGCGCCGTCGGCGGGCTTCAGCCAGGGCTGGCGCTTCCTCGTATTGCAGGCTGACGCGCAGCGGGAGGCGTTCTGGACCGCGACGGACCCAGGCGGCGTTCCGGACCCGTGGCTTGCCGGCATGCGCACCGCTCCCGTACTGATCGTCGTGTTCTCCGACAAGCAGATCTACCTCGACAGATACGCCGAGCCGGACAAGGGTTGGACCGATCGCGACGAGTCACGCTGGCCGGTGCCGTACTGGCACATCGACACCGGCATGGCGTCACTGCTCATACTGCTCGGCGCGGTCGACCGCGGGCTGGCGGCCTGCTTCTTCGGCATACCGCACGACCTCTGGGCCGGATTGCGTAAGGCATTCAGCGTGCCGGACCAACTGACGCCGATCGGGGCGATCAGCCTTGGCTATAGGGCACGAGATCGTCGCTCGCCGTCGCTGCGACGCGGCCGGCGTCCGCTCTCGCAGGTCGTGGTGTACGGCTCGTTCTAAGGTCCGTCCAGTCCAGGGGCGATCAGAGCGACGATGCGCTCCAAGTCATCCACGGATGCAAATTCCACGGTGATCTTGCCCTTACGGCGGCCGAGTTCGACACGCACGTGGGTGTCAAGTCTATCCGAGAGCTTCTCGGCCAGGTCGGCCAGTCCGGGAGCGACCATGTGCGGCACGGCCGGCTTGCGAAGGCGTGCCTTGTCGGTATGCCCACGGGCGTGCAATGCGGCAAGTTCCTCGGTCGCGCGCACGGACAGCCCTTCGGCGACGATGCGGCTGGCCAACTGTTCTTGAGCATTCGGCTCGTCGACACCGAGCAGCGCCCGGGCATGCCCGGCCGACAGCACGCCGGCAGCGACCCGGCGTTGCACGGGGAGCGGCAGGTTGAGCAGCCGGATCGTGTTCGTGATTTGCGGCCTGCTGCGCCCGATGCGCCGGCCGAGTTCCTCGTGCGTCGTCGCGAACTCGTCGAGCAGTTGCTGATACGCCGCCGCCTCTTCGAGTGGATTCAGTGAGACACGATGGACGTTCTCCAGCAACGCGTCACGGAGCATTGCGTCGTCGTCGGTGTCGCGGATGATCGCCGGAATCGTGCCGAGACCGGCGGCCACTGCGGCGCGCAGCCGGCGCTCTCCCATCACCAGCTCGTAGCCCTCGTCACGCCGGCGTACCACCACCGGCTGGAGCATGCCGAACTCGCGGATCGAATGGGTAAGTTCGGCGAGCGCCTCCTCGTCGAAGACCTCGCGCGGCTGACGGGGGTTGCGCGCGATGGTGCTCACGGGTAGGTCCGCGAAGATCGCGCCGGACACCGGCAGGGGCCCGTCCACCGGTCGCGGTGTGGCGATGGCACTGGCCGCGAACGACCCGTCGGGTTGCCTGCTGGGTGCCGTGGGGATCAATGCACCCAGGCCCCTGCCCAGCCCACCCACGCGAGTCTTGCTCATCGTTCCCCCTCCTGGCGGTTCGCCTCGCGGCCCCGCTCGGCGAGCTCATGCGCGGCTTGCAGGTAGCCGATCGCTCCGCGCGAGCCCGCGTCGTACGTCATTACGGTTTGCCCGAAGCCCGGCGCCTCGGACACGCGGACATTACGGGGAATCAGCGACTCGATGACTAATTCTCCGAAGTGACTGCGCACGTCGGCGGCGACCTGGTCGGCCAACCGGGTGCGGCTGTCGTACATGGTGAGCAGCACTGTGCTGATCGTGAGCGTCGTGTTGAGGTACGCCTGCACCATCTCGATCGTGCTGAGCAGTTGCGCCAGCCCTTCGAGTGCGTAGTACTCGCACTGGATGGGGATGAGCACCTCGCGTGCCGCGACGAGTGCGTTCAGGGTGAGCAGGCCGAGGGACGGTGGGCAATCGATGAACAAGTAGTCCAGGCTTGCCGACGCATCTGCCAAGTAGGCGCTGAGGGCACGCTCCAACCGGTGCTCACGAGCCACCTGCGAGGAGAGTTCCAGTTCGGCCCCGGCCAGGTCGAGGGTCGCCGGCACGCACCAGAGCGTGTCGGCGACGTCGACCGGTACGACTGCCTCGGCAAGTGGGCGGCCGTCCAGTAACACGTCATAAGTCGATCGAACGCCGACGGAGTGGTCGACGCTGAGGGCGGTGCTGGCATTGCCCTGCGGGTCGAGGTCGACCACCAACACTCGCAGCCCGTGCAGGGCCAACGCCGCAGCCAGGTTGACGGCCGTCGTCGTCTTACCGACGCCGCCCTTCTGGTTTGCGACGGTGATGACGCGCGTCGTAGCGGGACGTGGCCAACGCTCCTGACGCACGTTCAGCACCTGGAGCGCCTGCATTGCTTCACGCGCGATCGGGGAGTCGGACCAGGTTTCACGTGAAACACCGAGGCCTTCTGTTTCACGTGAAACCTCCACCGGGTCCATGCCCTGCGATGGGCTGCTCATCGCTCTGCCTTGCCACTCGCCTGCACGATCTGCCTCAGTCTCTCGCGCGCGCCGTCCGTGATCGGCGAACCACGACCACGGTCACCGGCGTGTCCAAGGTGCCGACGCCACATCGGACCGTCGACACGTCCACCCACTTCCTGCCGCGAACACCATCGATCTCCATGTCCGCCCGCTCACCCTTGATCGCCAGCAAAGTGCCACCCGGACGCAGTAACGGCACGCACCATCTCACCAACCGCTCCAGCGGCGCCACCGCCCGGGCGGTAACCCATGCGGCTTCGCCCACCGCCGTACGTACCGTCGGGTCCTCGGCTCGACCATGCACGACACGCACACTCTCGTCTAGCCCCAGCCCGGCCACGACCTCCCGCAGAAACGCCACCCGCCGGGCCAGCGACTCCACGAGATCGACTCTCAGGTCCCCGCGACGGCATGCCATCGCCAGTCCCGGCAAGCCGGCGCCACTGCCGACGTCCACGACGCGCTCATCCCGCGGCACGAGTTCGGTGATTACCGCGCAATTCAGCAGGTGCCGCTCCCACAGCCGTGGTACTTCCCGCGGGCCGATCAGCCCTCGAAGCACTCCGTCGGTTGCCAGCCGCTGCCCGAAGGCAACCGCTAACGGCAGCCGTTCACCGAAGACCTCGATTGCGGATGCTGGGGGAGTCGGCAGCGCCGCCGTGGCGGTCACTGCTCGACGAGCACCACAACCCTGCGCTCAGGCTCTTCGCCCTCGGACTCGCTACGCACCCCATCGATCGTCGCCACGGCATCGTGGACGACCTTGCGCTCGAACGGGTTCATCGGCGCGAGTTTGACCGGCTCACCGGATTCGAGCACCTGCCGCGCGGTCCGCTCCGCCAGGTCGCTCAGCTCCGCGCGCCGTGCCGCCCGGTGGCCGCTCACGTCGAGCATCAGCCGGCTGCGCTCGCCGGTCTGTTGCTGCACGGCCAGGCGGGTCAATTCCTGCAGCGCGTCCAACGTCTCGCCGTTGCGACCCACGAGCGGCTGGAGGTCCGAGCCGACGATCGCAACAACAGCTCGGCTGTTCTCAACGTCGAGGTCGATGTCCCCGTCGTAGTCGATGATGTCGAGAAACCGCTCCAGGTAGTCGGCGGCGATGTCGCCCTCGCGCACCAGCAGATCGCTGTCGGCGGCTGCCTCGGCCGGTTCGGTCTCCGGCGAGACGTCGAGGTCGCTCACGAAGGTCCTCCTAGCGGCGTTTCTTTGCCTGGCTCGGACGTTTGCCGCCGGGCCGGTTAGGGCCGCGGTTCGGCCGAGCACCGGGTCGGGGCGTTGAGGTACGCGGCGCGGCGGCGCCCGTGTCCTCGTTGGTCTCGACGGGCTTGACGGTGATCGTCCGGTCCGGCCGCACCGGTTTCTGCCCCGGTTTGGGGCCGAGCGTCTTGCCGAGCTCCCCGACCGGCGTCTTCTCCGGCTCGGTGTGCGGGTGGAACTTGTTGATGTAGGCCTGCTGGCCCAGCGTCCAGGTGTTGCTCGTGAACCAGTACAGCAGCACACCCAGCGGGAAGATCAAGCCCGAGAACAGCACGCTGACCGGGATGAAGTACAGCATGAGGCGCTGCACCATGGCCGCGGTGCCCTCCGGCGGAGCTGCCTGCCCCCGGCGTACCAGGATCTGCGTGAAGTAGGTCGCAGCAGCGCTGACCAAGACCAGCACGATGATGACGACGCGCGTGCTGGTCACGTCGCCGCCCAACTGGGTGATCTTCTCGGCGTTGTCGCGCAGCGACGCTGCCAGCGGCGCTCCGAACAGCTTCGCCTTTGCCGCGCTGTATGTTTCGGCTTCGGTGAACGTGTACAGCGTTAGCTTCGGATCACCTGGTGGCAGGTGCACCGAGTTGGCCAGGTGACGCAACACGTGGTACAGCGCGATGAAGATCGGGATCTGCAGCAGCATCGGCAGGCATCCGGAGAGCGGGTTGAACCCCTCTTCCTGCTGCAGCTTCATCATTTCCTGCTGCATCGCCTGACGGTCGTTCTTGTACTTCTCGCGCAGCTTCTGGATGCGTGGCTGCATTTGCTGCATCTTGCGCTGGTAGTGCACCTGCTTAACGAAGAACCGGAACATCAGCAAGCGGGCGGTAATTACCAGGAACACGATCGACAGCGCCCAGTTCAGGCCGCTGTCCTTGTCCAGGCCCATCGCCGTGAACAGTTGGTGCCATCGCAGCAGCACCCAGGAGACCGCTGTGTACAGGAAGTCGAGCACGGAACGAGTCTCCTAGGTACGGGCTGGAACGGAGGTGGGCACCGAACCGCCAACGACTGGGGGTACTGGGTCGTGCCCACCGCGATGCCAAGGGTGGCAGCGTAGTAGCCGCCGCAGCGCGAGGCAGCCGCCGCGCCCGAGCCCGAATCGCTCGATCGCCATCGCCGCATAGACGCTGCAGGACGGGGTGAACCGGCAGGACGGCGGACGCCACGAGCTGACGAACACCTGCCAGCCGCGGATCACACCCAGTGCGACGCGGCTCAGCGGCCCGATACCGCGTGGAGCGCCGCCGGGCAGAGTTCCACGCGAGCCAGAAGAGCTCGAGCGCTCATCGCGACCCGTCAACAACGACCCCAGGGCCGCGGCAAGGTCGGTGCCGAGCTGGACCGACGTCGCCGTCGAGGCGCCGGGCAACGCTCGCACCACGACGCCGGACCCGGCGGGTAGCGCCGAGAGCCACGGCGTGAGTTCCGCCCGCAGCCGCCGGGTGACACGGTGCCGCACCACGCTGCCTCCGACGGACTTGCCGACGATCAGGCCTACCCGCGGTGAAGCCCCGCCCAGATCCGGGTCGAAATGAATCACGAGATGTCCACGCCGGGTGCGCGCACCAGCACGGACGACTGACGTGAACTCGTCAGACCGCCGCATCCGAAAAGCCTGCGGCAACACGGAATGCCAGACCGCTTACGCCGACAGCTTCTCGCGACCCTTGCGCCGGCGGGCGGTGACAATCGCCCGGCCCGCGCGGGTGCGCATCCGCAAGCGGAAGCCGTGCGTCTTGGCACGCCGGCGGTTGTTCGGCTGGAAGGTCCGCTTGCTCACGGTAAGGCTCCATCGATATCTGTCGTTGCCGATGTTCGAGGCCCGGGACGGTTTGCGTGCAGAACAACTCGGCGTCCGCTCGGACCGCTTCACGGTACCGGACGTGCACTCCTCAAGGCCAAGTGGCCCGGTGCGACAGCAAAACACCTACCCCAGGGTGCGTAACCCATTTCGATGTGTAGCGACACGCCGCGTAGTGTTGTGACCTTCGGCGTGCGCTGTTAGTTTTTCTGGCCGTGCCACTCGCCGATGCGTGGCGCACGCCGCTGCGAACGCGAGGGGAAGGCGCAGCACTTCTGTAACGTGCGCTCTCCACAGGCTGTGGACAACGGTGTGGACTGTGCATGTAGCGTCGTGCCGATTCGCCCCCGGTCGGCGTGCCGGGCATCAGTGCGCATGAGATGGTCGAACAACGACCACCGATAGCTCTCGCATGTGGGGGATGGACTCGGCTAGTGGACGACACCACGGATCTCGGCGAAGTCTGGACGCGTGCCATCGGGCGGCTCGACGACGACACGATCCGACCGCACCACCGCGCATGGATCGGACTGACCCGTCCGCTCGGGCTGGTCGAAGACACCGCACTGCTGGCCGCGCCGAACGAATTCGCCAAGGATTACCTGGAGAACCGGCTACGCCCGCTTATCGCTACGGCACTCTCCGACGAGCTCGGCCGCGAGATTCGGGTGGCAGTCACCGTCCAGCACACCGACGATCAGCCGTCCGAACGAACCGTCGAACCCGATCCGCCGCGCAACGAACTGCCGGAGATCCGTTTCAACGAGTGGGCAGGTGCCAGCCGGTCAGCAGCGACGTCGCTGGTCAACGGCGATGCGAGCCGGTCCAGCGACCGCGATGCGCGACTGAACCCGAAGTACACCTTCGAGACCTTCGTTATCGGGTCCAGCAACCGGTTCACCCACGCCGCTGCGGTCGCGGTTGCCGAGGCGCCGGCCAAGGCCTACAACCCCCTGTTCGTGTACGGCGACTCGGGGCTGGGTAAGACGCATCTGCTGCACGCCATCGGCCATTACGCACAGCGCCTGTTCCCAGGCATCAAGGTCCGATACGTCTCCAGCGAGGAATTCACCAACGACTTCATCAACTCGCTGCGCGACGACAAGATGCAGGCCTTCCAGGGCCGCTACCGCAGTCAGGACCTGCTGCTCATCGACGACATTCAGTTCCTGGAACGCGCCGAGCGCACCCAGGAGGAGTTCTTCCACACATTCAACACGCTGCACAACGCGAACAAGCAGATCGTGATCAGCTCCGACCGGCCACCGAGGCAGCTGTCCACGTTGGAGGACCGGCTGCGAACCCGGTTCGAGTGGGGCTTGATAACCGATGTGCAGGTGCCTGACCTCGAGACGCGCATCGCCATCCTCCGCAAGAAGGCGTCACAGGAAGGAATGAGCCCGCCGCCGGAGGTACTCGAGTTCATCGCCACGAAAATTCAGAGCAACATCCGTGAACTCGAGGGTGCGCTCATCCGGGTCACGGCGTTCGCCAGCCTGAACAAGCAGGACGTGGAGATGCAGCTCGCCGAGATCGTCCTCAAGGACTTGATCAGCGAGTCGGACAGTCCCGAGATCACCGCCGCGCACATCATGGCCGTGATTGCCGAGTACTTCTCGGTCTCGATCGACGACCTCACGAGCAGCTCGCGGAGCCGGGTGCTCGTCAATGCCCGGCAGATCGCGATGTACCTGTGCCGTGAGCTCACTGAGCTGTCGCTGCCCAAGATTGGACAGACGTTCGGCGGCCGCGATCACACCACCGTTATGCACGCCGACCGCAAGGTGCGCAGCCTTATGGCAGAACGACTTTCGGTGTTCAACCAGGTCGCCGAGCTGACCAGTCGCATCAAGGCCCGAGCACGCGCTTGAATCACGCTATGCACACACTGTGGGTATCGCTGTGGGCTATCTCGCGGCCGCTGTGGACGACGTTCAAGAGAACTCCTGAGTCCACCGGCCCGCGCTACGCCGCACGGCCTTATCCACGGCTATCGTGCACAGTCACACCCCGCGTGTTTACTGGGCACCAAGCCGTTATCCCCAAAATCCACAGCCGCGACGATGACAACGCAGGATTCTCCTTCCTAGAAGGTAAATACCAAGAACTGGAGGCGCCATGAAGTTCCGGGTCGAGCGCGACGCGTTGGCTGACGCCGTGGCGTGGGCGGCCCGGAGCCTGTCCGCGCGCCCCACCATCCCCGTCCTCGCCGGCCTGCTCCTGGACGTGACCGACTCGACATTGTCGATCTCAGGCTTCGACCTCGAGGCGTCCACCCAGGTCGATCTCGAGGTCAACGCGTCGACCCCGGGCACCGCTCTGGTGTCCGGCCGGCTGCTCGCCGACATCTCCCGGGCACTGCCGCCCCACCCGGTCGACATCGCCGTCGAAGGCGCGCGCCTGACCATCGCGTGCGGTACGGCCCGGTTCACCTTGCCGACGATGCCGGTGGAGGACTACCCCAAGTTGCCGCAGATGCCGACCACCGCGGGCACTGTCAACGCCGCCGCGTTTGCCGGCGCCGTCGGGCAGGTGGCTGTAGCGGCTGGACGCGACGACACGTTGCCGATGCTCACGGGTGTGCGGCTGGAAATCGATGGCGAGAAGCTCACGTTCGCCGCGACGGACAAATACCGCCTAGCGGTGCGAGAGTTGGCGTGGAGCCCGTCGAACCCGACTGAGGCAGCGGCGCAAGTCGTGGTGCCGGCCCGCACGCTTGCCGATGCGGCTAAGAGCCTGGCGCACAGCGACGAGCTGACAATTGCACTGTCGGTGTCGGCGGGCGCGGGCGACGGCATCATCGGCTTTACCGGCATGACCGGTGGACGCGCCAGCCGAGCCACCACACGGTTGCTGGACCCGCAGTTCCCGCCGTACCGCACGCTCCTGCCGACGGAGTGGGCATCGACCGCGGAGGTCGAGGTCGGGCCGTTCATCGAGGCCGTCAAGCGGGTCGCGTTGTTGGCGGATCGCAGCACGCCCGTGCGGCTCGAGTTCGAACAGGGCGGGGTCAACCTCACCGCCGGCGGCGACGACGAAGGCCGCGCCGAGGAACATCTCGAAGTGCGCTTCGAGGGCGAACCACTCACGATCGCGTTCAACGCGTCGTTCCTACTCGACGGGTTGGGCGTCCTCGACGCGTCTACAGCCAGGCTGCTGTTCCCGTCCGCGAACAAGCCGACGGTGCTGCGGCCGGCCGAGTCGGATGACGAGTACTACTACTTGATCATGCCGATGCGCCTGCCGCGTTGACGCGATGAACGCGCGCGCGAAGAGCCAAGTGGACAGCTGATGTATGTCCGGCACCTCTCCGTGGCCGACTTCCGCAGCTGGCCCAGCGCCGAGGTGGCCTTCGAGCCCGGGCCGATGGTGCTGGTCGGCGCGAACGGTCAGGGCAAAACCAACCTTGTCGAAGCGATCGGGTATCTGGCGGCCCTGGGCAGCTACCGGGTGCCGACCGACGCGCCGCTGGTGCGCGCCGGCGCCGAGCGGGCCATCGCCCGTGCAGCCGTGGTGTCGGACGGCCGCGAACTGCACGTCGAGGTCGAGATCGCGCCCGGACGAGCCAACCGTGCACGGTTGAACGGCGCCCCGGTGTCCCGGCCGCGCGAGATCCTGGGCGTTCTTCGCACCGTGACCTTTGCGCCGGAAGACCTCGCAATCGTCCGCGGCGATCCTGGCGAGCGGCGGCGCTTCCTTGACGACTTGCTCGTGCAGCGCACTCCTCGGCTGGCGGGGGTGCGCGCCGATTACGAGCGGGTGCTCAAACAGCGCGCGACCTTGCTGAAGTCAGCGGGGACGGCCCGCCGTGGCGGCGGCACCGGCGACCTGCGCACCTTAGACGTTTGGGACGGCCACCTGGCCACACAAGGCGCCCAATTGCTCGCCGCCAGGTTGGACCTGGTCGATGCGCTGCGTCCCCACGTCGCCGCCGCGTACGCGCAGGTTGCCCCTGCCAGCGTGCCCCTGGGGCTCTCCTACGTCGCATCCACATCGCTTCCGGAGCAGCGCGAGCCCGCGGTGCTCGAGGCGGCGTTGCTCTCCGAGCTGGCCCGGGTCCGCGCCCACGAGCTGGAGCGCGGCGTGAACCTCGTCGGCCCGCACCGCGACGAACTGGCGCTCACCCTTGGCGAGACGCCGCTGCGGGGCTACGCCAGTCACGGCGAGTCGTGGTCGACGGCCCTGGCACTGCGACTCGGCGGGTACGAGCTGCTACGTGACGAAAGCGTCGAGCCGGTGCTGATCCTCGACGACGTCTTCGCCGAGCTGGACACCGGCCGACGCGACCAACTGGCCCTCGTTGCCGGCAAGGCGGAGCAGACGATCATCACAGCAGCCGTCGCCTCCGATGTTCCCGAGTCGCTGGCCGGCGCCCGCTTCGACGTCCACGACGGGGAGGTGCGCCGTGTCCGATAAACACGGGTCAAATGAGACGCACGTCACACCCTTGTCCACAGTGGACAGTGGAAAACCCACAATTCCTGTGGATGAACGCTCACCATACGTGGCTAAACCTTCGGCAGATCTAGCGCAGAGTGCTCTGTCCGGCGCACAACGTATATCTCGCCCGGTCCGCCACCGGCCATCCGGGGGACGCTCACGTGGTGGCTACTCCAGCGCCGGCCCCGACGAGCGCGACCCAGAGCCTATCGGCCAGGTGGCGGCCGGGCTGTTCGCCGAGCGCGGCTGGGAGCGACCGGTCGCTGAGGCCCGCGTCTTTGCCGACTGGCCCTCGCTGGTCGGTGCCGAGATCGCCGCGCATTGCCAGCCGCTGAGCCTCCGCGAGGGCGAGCTGCGACTGACTGCCGAGTCGACGGCGTGGGCCACCCAGCTGCGCCTGCTCGCCGGCGCGCTGCTCAGCCGCCTCGTTGCCGAGCTCGGCCCGCAGGTGGTGACCCGGCTGTCGATCAGTGGCCCGATCGGACCGAGTTGGAGGCACGGCGCCTGGTCGGTGTCCGGCGGACGTGGGCCGAGGGACACGTACGGATGAGCGACCCTCGTTTCGCGGACAGCGGGTTGAGTCTGCGATCGCGCTGAGACGACCGCATAGCCTCGGCACCCCCCGGGGCACGTGGGTTCCCGTGACCCCCTGGCTACACGGCGCTCTGTGTGCGCGACAGGACGCGTCGCACGGGCGGTCTGGGGGCTCCATGCACTAGAATGAACTGTCGATGTGGGGTCGGTGCCGCGCCGGGTCTATCGGCGCAGTGTCAACCCCTCGTTCATGTTCCAACGTAGTACAAAGGAGTCGCGTCGGTGGCCAGTGGGTCCAGAAACGGCAAATCGAACTACACCGGCAGCGACATCACCGTCCTCGAAGGACTCGAAGCGGTCCGTAAGCGCCCGAGCATGTACATCGGGTCGACGTCGGAGCGTGGGTTGCATCACCTGGTCTGGGAGGTCGTCGACAACGCAGTCGACGAGGCGCTGGCCGGCTATGCCGACCGCATCGAGGTGACGCTGCTGGCTGACGGTGGGGTCCGCGTGGTCGACAACGGCCGCGGTTACCCGACCGACATGCATCCCACACAGAAACGCCCCACCCCTGAAGTGATCTTGACACTGCTGCACGCCGGCGGGAAGTTCGACGGCAAGGCCTACGCGGTCTCCGGCGGGCTGCACGGCGTCGGCGTCTCCGTCGTGAATGCTCTCTCGACGAACCTCGAGTTGACCATCTGGCGTGACGGCTACGAATGGTTCCAGCCGTACCGTGCGCAAAAGCCGGCCGCACCCCTTCAGAAGGTAGGCAAGAGCCGCAGAACCGGCTCGTCCGTTACCTACTGGGCCGACCCGGCGATCTTCGAGACCACGACGTACTCCTTCGAGACGATCAGCCGCCGACTGCAGGAGATGGCATTCCTCAACAAGGGTCTGACCATCGTGCTGCGTGACGAGCGCCCGGGCGTCATCCGTGAGGACGGCACGACGACCGGCGGGCCGAAGGAGGTCACGTACTCCTACCCCGGCGGCATCGCCGACTTCGTCAAGCACCTCAACGCGACGAAGAACCCGTTGCACAAATCGGTGATCTCGTTCAGCGACGACTACCGCGAAGACGGTCGCTACCGCATGTCGGTCGAGGTCGCCATGCAGTGGAACGAGACCTACTCGGAGAGCGTCTACACGTTCGCGAACACGATCAACACCCACGAGGGTGGCACGCACGAGGAAGGTTTCCGCACTGCGCTCACCAGTGTGGTGAACAAGTGGGGCATCGACAAGAAGATCATCAAGGACACCCGCGAAGATCGGCTCACCGGTGACGACATCCGCGAAGGGCTTGCCGCGATCGTGTCGGTGAAGCTCGCGGAGCCGCAGTTCGAGGGCCAGACCAAGACCAAGCTTGGCAACTCCGAGGCGAAGTCGTTCGTGCAGAAGGTGTGCAACGACTGGCTTGCCGACTGGCTCGACCGCAACCCGGGCGAGGCCAAGATCATCGTTACGAAGGCGTCGCAGGCAGCGCGGGCGCGCAAGGCCGCACAGCAGGCGCGTCGGCTTGCCCGCAAGAACGCGCTCGACACGATGGGCATGCCGGGCAAGCTGTCGGACTGCCGCTCCACCGACCCGGCCGAGAGCGAGTTGTACATCGTCGAGGGCGACTCCGCGGGTGGCTCCGCGAAGTCATGCCGTGACTCCATGTTCCAGGCGATCCTGCCGATTCGTGGCAAGATCATCAATGTCGAGAAGGCACGCATCGACCGGGTGCTGAAAAACACCGAGGTGCAGTCGCTCATCACCGCGCTGGGCACCGGCATTCATGACGACTTCGACATCAGCAAGCTCCGTTACCACAAGATCATCCTGATGGCCGACGCCGATGTCGACGGGCAACACATCACCACGCTGCTGCTGACGTTGCTGTTCCGGTTCATGCGCCCGCTCATCGAGAACGGCCACGTGTACCTCGCCGCACCGCCGCTCTACAAGATCAAGTGGCTGAAGTCAGAACCGGAGTACGCGTACACCGAAAAAGAGAAGGACGGGCTGCTCAAGGCTGGGCTGGAGGCGGGCCGCCGGCTGCCCAAGGAGGAAGCCACCCAGCGGTACAAGGGCCTGGGCGAGATGAACGCCAAGGAGCTGTGGGAGACCACGATGGACCCGGCCCGGCGCATCCTGCGACTCGTCACCCTCGACGACGCGGCGACAGCGGACGAGTTGTTCAGCGTGCTGATGGGCGAGGACGTCGAGGCGCGGCGCTCGTTCATCGTCCGAAACGCCCACGACGTCCGGTTCCTGGATATTTGATTCTTGCCGTAGACGGCTTCGAGAGGCACACGTATGACTGAAACAACCGGCTTCGATCGCATCGAGCCCGTCGACATCCAGGCGGAGATGCAGCGCAGCTACATCGACTACGCCATGTCAGTCATCATCGGGCGGGCACTGCCCGACGTCCGTGACGGGCTCAAGCCGGTACACCGCAAGATCCTCTACGGGATGTACGACTCCGGGTTCCGCCCGGACCGCAACTACGTCAAGTGCGGGCGCGTCGTCGGGGACGTGATGGGCAACTACCACCCGCACGGCGACACCGCGCTCTACGACGCCCTGGTCCGGATGGCTCAGCCGTGGTCACTGCGGTACCCGATGATCGACCCGCAGGGCAACTTCGGCTCGCCCGGCAACGACCCGGCGGCGGCCTATCGCTACACCGAGTGCCGGCTGGCCCCACTGGCCATGCACATGCTGGCGGACATCGACAAGGAAACCGTCGACTACGTCCCCAACTACGCGGGCAACACCCAGGAACCGGTCATCCTGCCGGCGCGGTTCCCGAACCTGCTGGTGAACGGCTCGGAGGGCATCGCGGTCGGCATGGCCACCCGCATCCCACCGCACAATCTGCGTGAGGTCGCGGCCGGTGTCACCTGGGCGCTCGACCACCCGGATGCCACGTCCGAGGAGTTGCTGAACAAGCTCATCGAACTGATCCCCGGCCCCGACTTCCCGACGCGCGGCCTGATCTTGGGCCGCGACGGCATCGAGGAGGCCTACCGCACGGGCCGCGGCGCGATCCGGATGCGTGCTGTGGTCAACGTCGAGGAGGACGTCAAGGGCCGCGCCATCCTCGTAGCAACAGAGCTGCCGTACCAGGTCAATCCAGACAACCTCGTCGAGTCGATCGCCCAGCTGGCCAAGGACGGCAAGGTCGCCGGCATCGCCGACATCAACGACGAGTCGTCCGATCGCATCGGCATGCGCATCGTGGTCACCCTCAAGCGCGACGCCGTGGCCAAGGTGGTGCTGAACAACCTGTTCAAGCACACCCAGCTCCAGACGACCTTCGGTGCCAACATGCTGGCAATCGTCGACGGGGTGCCGCGCACGCTGCGCCTCGACCAGTTCGTCAGCCAGTACGTCGACCACCAGGTCGAGGTCATCGTCCGCCGCACGCGCTACCTGCTCGGCAAGGCCGAGGAACGCATCCATGTGCTGCGCGGGCTGCTCAAGGCGCTCGACCAACTGGATGAGGTCATCGCGCTGATCCGCAGCTCGCCGTCGGCCGACGAGGCCAAGACCGGCCTCATGCAGTTGCTCGAGATCGACGAAATCCAGGCCACCGCCATCCTCGACATGCAACTGCGCAGGCTCGCCGCCCTGGAACGGCAGCGGATCATCGACGAGCACGACGAGATCGCCGCCCAGATCGACGACTACAACGACATCCTCGCCAAGCCGGGACGGCAGCGGGCCATCGTACGGGACGAGCTGAGCGAGATCGTCGGGAAATACGGCGACGAGCGCCGCACCCGGCTCGTGCCGTACGACGGTGACGTCAGCCTGGAGGACCTCATCGCTGACGAGGACGTCGTGGTCACGATCACGCGCACCGGCTATGCCAAGCGCACAAAGACCGACCTGTACCGGGCGCAGCGCCGCGGCGGCAAGGGCGTGCAGGGGGCAGGTCTCAAGACCGACGACATCGTCGAGCACTTCTTCGTCAGCTCGACGCACGACTGGATCCTGTTCTTCACCAACCGGGGGCAGGTCTATCGGGTCAAGGCGTACGAGCTGCCCGAAGCGAATCGCAATGCGCGCGGTCAGCACGTGGCCAACCTGTTGGCGTTCCGACCGGACGAGCGGATCGCGTCGGTCATCGCGATCCGGAACTACGAGGTCGCGCCGTACCTGGTGCTGGCCACCAAGGCCGGCCTGGTGAAGAAGACGAAGCTCACGGACTTCGACTCAACCCGGTCCGGCGGCGTGATCGCGATCAACCTGCGCGACGACGACGAGCTGATCGGCGCCGCGCTGATCTCACCCGACGACGACCTGCTGCTGGTGAGCCGGCGGGCAATGTCCATTCGGTTCAAGGCGGACGATGACACGCTGCGCCCGATGGGCCGCGCCACGTCAGGCGTCATCGGCATGCGATTCACCGACAGCGACGAGCTGCTCGCCATGCAGGTGGTGCGCGAGGACATGGAAATCCTGGTGGCCACCGAGGGCGGATACGGTAAGCGAACCAAGATCGACGAGTACCCGCAACAGGGCCGAGGCGGCAAGGGGGTCCTGACGGCGCGTATCGTGTCCACGCGAGGTGGGCTGGTCGGCGCCGTCGCCGTCCGTCCCGAGGACGAGATCTACGCGATCACGTCTGACGGCGTGGTCATCCGCACGAAGGCCGCGGAGGTGCGCCGGGCACAACGGCAGACGATGGGCGTGCGGCTGATGAACCTGCCCGACGGCGTCAACCTCGTCGCCATTGCCCGCAACGCTGATGAGCCGGACGAGCAGGAGTGAGCGAGTAGTGAGCGGTACGGCGATATGAGTAGCCCGCGCTATCCGGGCGAGGCGTTCGCACCGACCGAGTCCTTCCCGTTACCGATCGACGAGCACGAGTCCTCGGCCAATGGCGACTCGCCGGACCACGAGGACGAGACGCGGCCCCGCACGTCATTCGGCGTCCCGGGCGCTGGGCCGTTCGAATCGGATCCGACTCTGGCGCCGCCCCCGATGGACGATGATGGGTTCGGTGCGCGGACGCTGGCCGGCTCCGCCCCGCCCCCATTCCGCGACGGGCCACCGCCGGTGCTTGACGAGGCATACCGGCCGGTATTCGAGCAGCAGATCAGCCTGTCCGGGCCGCCAGGCGGCTACGGTGATTCCACGATGGACATCAGCACCGCGCCGGGGCTCGCCCTGCCTCCAGGTGGCATGGGTCCGGGCATGGCCCCGCCGCCCGGCATGGGGCCTGTACCCGGTATGACATCGCCGCCTGGCATGGGCCCGCCGCCTGGCATGGCCCTGCCACCCGGGATGGCCCCGCCCTCCGCCCCGCCGCCGCAGCTCGCTCCACCTTCCGGACCGCCGCCCGGATTCGCTGCGCCGTCGGGTCGGCAGGCACGTGGCGTCGGACCCCGGGGGCGTGGCCCGCGCCGGGCGAAACTACAACTACGGCACATCAACCCCTGGACGGTACTGAAGTTCTCCTGCGTGCTGTCGGTGGCGCTGTTCTTCGTCTGGCTGATCACCATCGGCCTGCTCTACGGCATCTTGCAGGCCGCCGGAGTGATCGACCACATCAACAACGCCGTCACCACCATCAACGGCAGCGACTCGAAGAATCCGATCACACCAGGGCTTGTGTTCGGCGGGTCAGCAATCATCGGCGTGATCAACATGGTGCTGTTCATCGCGTTGTCCACAGTGGGCTCGGTCGTGTACAACCTGTGCGCTGATCTGGTCGGTGGCATTGAGGTCACCCTGTCCGAGCGCGAGTGATGATTGGTTGGGCGGCTGATCGTGGGCCGGTAAGCTGACACGTCGGTCCCGCGGGCCTGTAGCTCAGGCGGTTAGAGCGCATCCCTGATAAGGATGAAGTCGGAGGTTCAAGTCCTCCCAGGCCCACGCACGTCAACGAAAGGTGCTCCCGTGCTCAAAGTGCTGTTGCTCTTGGCCGTCGTAGCCGGAGGTGCCGTGGTGCTGCGCAAGCGAGCGTCGGATCAGGCCACGGCCACGCTGTGGCGGGAGGCAACCGAACAGAGCGCAACAAACGCATCTCCGTCCTAAGCTGATCCCGCGGGGACGTAGCTCAACTGGCAGAGCACCGCCTTTGCAAGGCGGGGGTTGAGGGTTCAAGTCCCTTCGTCTCCACTCCCGCAAGCCGGGGCCGTTGAAGCCCTGGCCGAGACCGTCGGCTACGCCTCATGGAATGGGTTGAGGAATGAGAGCCGGTTAGTCTCCATTCCATGCCGCCTAGTGCACGCCGGCGCCGGGGGCACATCGAACCGCTTCGTGACGGAGTTCGTTCGTCAACGTCCTCGCGCCACAACGCGTACCGATCAGCTTGTGATGACACCGAGATCTGTTGCCACTAACGCTCGTGAGCCGCACGATGCCGCGTACCGAGGACTGGGTACAGGGGAGGTGCCCGATGAACGCGATTGTGGTGACGGACCAGGCTGCTGGAACAGCCGGGATGACGCTGGTGGAGCGGCCTGCGCCGCAGGCGGCGATCAACGACGTCCAAGACCGACACACGACCATCAATGCAACATTTCCGCCAAAGAGACACATGACCGAGGAGACAAGTCCCATGAAGGCGATCGTGGTGATGGACCAGGCTGCGGGAACAGCCGGGATGACGCTGGTGGAGCGGCCCGAGCCGCCGGCAGCGATAAACGACGTCGTTGTTCAGGCTTATGCGTCGGGATTCGTCCCGACTGAGCTGGAGTGGCCTTCGACCTGGACCGATCGCGTCGATCGTGACCGAACACCGTCGATCCCTGGGCACGAGCTGGCCGGAGTGATCAGCTCCCTCGGCTATGGCACGACGGGGCTGTCGGTGGGACAGCGGGTGTTCGGCCTCGCGGACTGGCATCGCGACGGCACCCTGGCGGAGTACGTGGCCGTCGAGGCGCGCAACCTCGCGCCGCTGCCGGGCGACGTCGATTTCACGGTGGGCGCGAGCCTGCCGATTTCGGGCCTGACCGCGTGGCAGGGACTGTTCGATCACGGCCGTCTTCAGACGGGGCAAAGCGTCCTCGTGCACGGCGCGGCCGGCGCAGTCGGGACGATGGTGACGCAACTCGCGCGCGAGGCAGGCGGGTATGTCATCGGCACCGGACGCGCGGCCGACCGTCAGAAGACGCTCGACTTCGGCGCGGCCGAGTTCGTCGACCTTGAGAACGACGCGCTGGAAGACGTCGGCGACGTCGACCTCGTATTCGACGTCATCGGCGGCGAGAT
>DASXSF010000034.1:0-2044 GCA_036506155.1 Jatrophihabitantaceae bacterium | reverse complement strand
CGAGCCCGGCGGCTACGACCGCGTGATCACTCGCGGCGACGTCGGCGCCCACCGGTTCGTGGCCTTCTGGTTGCTTGATGGTCGCGTTCAGGCGGCGATGCACGTGAACGAATGGGATGCGATGAAGCCGCTGCGAGCGATCGTGACGGCGCGAGCGCAGATTGCGGCAGAGCGTCTCGCCGACCCCGACGTCTCACTCGAGGAGCTGGCCACCGCTGCCTCCGGATCAGCTGGATGACATCGCTCTGGCGACCGGTCGCCGCGATAGTCGCCGCAGCCGTCATAACGGCATGTACCGGCGGCAGCGACAGTCGCGGCGAGCCCAGCGGCACGATCGGCGTGCCCGCGGCACCCGGCGCCGCGGCACGTGATCTGGCACTGGGCAGGTCGCAGCCAGTCGCCGACCCGGTTTATCCCGACTACGGCAATCCCGGCGTCGACGTGCTGCATTACGGGCTCGCTCTCGGCTGGAGTCCATCGGACAAGCTGCTGTCCGGCGTCGCGACCCTTACCATCCGGCTCACGGAACCCGCCGAGCAGCTGCGCCTGGACTTCGACGACATACTCCACGTCGATGATGTCCGCCTCGACGGCCAGGTCCGGTCCGCGCTGCAAGCGGGCGATGACCTCGTCGTGCCCGCGGGGCGGCGGTTGGCCGCAGACGAGCCGGTGACCCTCACCGTCAGGTATCACGGCACCCCGCAGGGGGCACCCGGTCCTGTCGTCCGGGAGGATCTCGTCACCGTCGGATGGCATGCCGACCCGCGTGGGCAGGTGTTCGCGCTGCAGGAGCCGTACGGCGCGTTCACCTGGTTCCCGAGCAACGACCAGCCGTCTGACGAGGCGTTGTTCGATGTCGCAGTAACCGTCCCGACCGGCTGGGCAGGCGTGTCGAGCGGAACGCTGACCGGCACCACGACGGGCGACGGAACGATCACCTACCGGTGGCGGGCCACCGAGCCGATCGCCACCTACTTGCTGGCGCTTGGCATCGGGCGCTATCGCGAGGTGACCGACACCGGGCCGCACGGGCTGCCGGTGTCCTACTGGATCCCGAAGGGCCGGGAGGGTCTCGGCGTTTTCGCGGAGACACCGAGTGAGATCGGGTGGCTCGAGGAGCGCTTCGGACCGTATCCGTTCTCCTCCGCCGGTGTGATGCACATCGACGCGAACACCGGCATGGAGACCCAGACGATGATCACCCTGCCGATGGATGCACCGGAGGAGGTGCTACTGCACGAGCTGGCTCATCAGTGGTTCGGGGACGCCGTCACGCCGCGGGACTGGCGGGACATGTGGCTGAACGAGGGCTGGGCCATGTACGCGCAGGTGCTGTACGAAGCTGACCGGCTCGGCGTTGACCTGGCCGAGCGGCTGGCGGGCTTCCGCGCCCAGGACGCCCAGCTCCGCGCGGAGCACGGACCGCCCGGGCACTACAACAGCGGACACTTCGGTTCCCCCAACGTTTACTACGGGCCTGCCCTCATGCTGCATGCGATTCGTCAGCAGATCGGCGACCAGCGGTTCTTCGCCATGGCGGCGGCCTGGGTCCAGGAGCACAGGAACACGACCCAAGACCGCGCGTCGTTCACGAAGTTCGTCAACGGCTTTACCGGCCATGACTTCACACCGCTCATCAACGCATGGCTCGACTCGCCGACCACCCCAGCGTGACGCCCACCGCCCGCCCTAACGCATGAAGGGCACCTTCAGTCGATAAGTACGGGTGAAGGTGCCCTTCGTGCGATCCTCCTCGTGGCCGGGCGGGCGCGGACCGCGCTACTCGTATGCGATTGCCCGCAGCACGTCCACACGGGACGCCCGCGCCGCAGGGAGCACCGCCGCGACGAGCCCGACGACGACCGCCAACCCGAGCACCGCGGCCATGGTCCCGTACGGCAGCGCGACGGTGACCAGCGGCACATCCGCGTTGCCGAGAGCGGCGACCACCGCTGCGCCCAGCGCGGTGCCGACGGCTAGGCCGAGCAGCGCCCCGAACAGCGTGATCACGACGGACTCGACGGTGACCATCTGGACAACCTGC
>DASXSF010000033.1:0-9420 GCA_036506155.1 Jatrophihabitantaceae bacterium | reverse complement strand
TCCCACCCAGGTAGATCGAAACTCCGGTCTGTGGCGGACCCCGAACGGCTTCACCACAGAACGGCAAGAAAACAGCCTCCCGCGCAGTGAACGGCGGACGGAGGCGACCCTGAAGAGCCGCGGCGAACACCGCGGCTCTTCATCTTCCTGCTAGCGAGAGATGCGCCTTATCGAGCTAGATCGATCGTTCTCATGTCACGCCGATGCACCAATGTGGTGAAGTGTTTCGGCGCCCGGCACGATGCTCAGCGCCGTGACGCAGTACGAGTGCCGTGCGCCTCGGCTGGTCTGTCCGAGCTCCAGGCTGCCCGCTGCGGTCGGCCGCGTGCGGCAGAGTGGCGAGCTAAGCACGCACGGCGTCGTCCTCGACGAGTTCCGCATCGATACCGACAGAACCCTGTCGGCCATCGGCTCGGTAACCGTTCCCGGCTCGGACGGTGGCGAGGACATCGTCGCCGGCTGATCTCCCGCAGTCCGGCCGGCCCGTCGACACCGTCGTTGCTGGCCGGCCGGTCGGTTTAGGTGGTCGGATGCGCGTCGGCGTGCCACGACGCGAGCAGCCGCAGCGTGACGGCGGCCGCGGACGACCGCGGGGCGCTGTAGGTGACGAGGGTCTGGTCGGCATCCGGCAGTCGTAGCGCCTCGTATGAAAGGTCCATAGCGCCGACGACTGGGTGCAGGATACGAACGGTGGCGTGACCCTTGTCGCGCACCGGGTGTCCAGCCCAGAGGCTGCGGAACAGCTCACTGCGCACGGACAGCTCCCCGACCAATTCGGCCAGCGCCGGGTCGTCCTGGTGCCGGCCGGCGTCGACGTGCAGGAACGCCACCAGGTCGCGCGCCTTGGCGGGCCAGTCGGCGAACAGCGCCTGGGCCTGCCCGTCACAGAACATCAGGCGGGCGAAGTTGCGCTGCCGGGCAGGCAGCCCCTGAAGTCGGCGATCAATGCGGTACCCAGCGGGTTGCGCGCCAGGACGTCCGTTCGCCGCCCAACCACGAATGCGGCGGCATCGCTCATCGCGTCCAGCAGGTCCAGAACGGACTGGCGAATCCGCTGCGGCGCGGGAGTTCTGCGGGAAGGCCGGCCCGGCCGGGCCAGGCGTGCGAGGTGATCCCGCTCCTGGTCGTCGAGTTGTAGTGCGCGGGCCACGGCTCCGAGTACCGCCTCGGATACGTTGCCGGCCCGACCCTGCTCGAGGCGTACGTAGTAGTCGACGCTGACACCGGCGAGCTGGGCGACCTCCTCGCGGCGCAGGCCGTGCACCCGACGTCGGCCGCCGTACGGCGCGACGCCGACCGCGTCGGGCTGCAGGCGGGCCCGGCGCGAGCTCAGGAACTGCGCGAGTTCGGTGCGTCGGTCCATCACGCTCAGTCTGCCGAGCCGGCACGCCCGTTACCTGGTTCTGCCAGACCCAGGTTGGCGGCGCCTCCGGTCAAACAGAGCACCGGGCCCCGTTCCGCGGCCGATCGATGCTGAGCAGCGGAACCGACCACTTCGAGGAGAACGACCATGCACATCAACGGAACCATCGCCTTCGTATCCGGAGCAAACCGAGGGCTGGGCCGCGCCCTCGTCGAGGCCCTGCTGCAGCGCGGCGCGGCCAAGGTGTACGCCGCCGCGCGGCGCGTCGAGACGCTGGACGATCTGCGTGATCCGCGCACCGTGCCGGTGCGCCTCGACATCACCGACGCCGACCAAGTCACCCGGGCAGCCGAGGCGGCAAGGGACACCACGCTGCTGGTCAACAACGGCGGGTCGCTCGCCTTGGCCGACGCACTGTCCGGCGATCTAGGCGCGTTCGAGTCCGACATGCGGACCAACTTCCTCGGCACGCTCGCCATGTCCCGGGCCTTCGCTTCGGTGCTTGAAGACAACGGCGGCGGTGGCATCGTCAACGTGCTCAGCCTGGTCGTCTTCGGGTCCGTGCCGCCAATGGGTGGCTACAGCGCTTCCAAGGCTGCGGCCGCATCGATCACGCAGGCCTTGCGCGCCCAACTCGCCGGCAAGCAGATCACGGTGCACGGGGTGTTCCCGGGCGCTGTCGACACTGACATGATCCGCGACTTCCCTATCACGAAGACCGCTGCCCCGAACGTTGCCGCCGCGATCCTCGACGGCATCGAGGCCGGCCACAGCGATATTTTCCCCGACCCGATGGCGCAGGCGGGCTACCAGGCCTGGCGAGCGGATCACGCGGCGTTCGAGCAGCAGATGGCGTCGACCTAGCAATGTCAGCGGGAGATCCATTCTTCGTAGCGGCCGACGGGCTCGAAGCCCAGCGACTCATAGAGGGGCCGGCCCATGAGCGTCGACTGCAAGCTGGCAGTCCGTGCCCCGGCGCGCCACGCGTCGGCGAGTACGTGCTCAACCAGGGCCCGGGCAAACCCTCGCCGCCGCATCGCCGGAACGGTGCCGACCGCGTAGATCCCGCAGTCGCTCCGGTGCACGAAACTCCAAGCCGCTGCGACAGCCTGCTCGTCGCGGACCAGCGCCCAGGCGCGGAGGCATGGCAGGCGGTCGGGTTCGCCCAGGTCCTCGACAGGAACCGGTTCGTCGCCGGCCCGGGTAGCTGTGGCGATCGAGGTGCGCACCACCCGCTCATCGTGCCGCAGCCCGGCCGACAGCGATGCCCGCATGACTAGGGTCGTGGTATCACGCTTGAGGGCGCCGATCTCGCCGATCTGGTCGGGTGCCTCCAGGTCGGTGATACGGCTGGGCAGCCACAGCGCCCACACGTCGACACCCGACTTGCAGTAAAGGGGCGCCGCCCGGTCCGCCGCGGCAAGACCCGAGCCGCCGAGCACGATCGCGTTGTTCAACGGTGCCCACGACGGGAACACCGCTGCCGTGACGAGCGGATCGTGGTGGATCGACGCGCCGGAAGACAGTTGGGCTAACGCGCTCCAACACGCCAGCAGGGTCTCCTGCCCGGGCAGAACCGTCGGCGACACAGCGGTTACTTGACGGCGACGATCTCGACCGGCTGGATGTCCGGAGCACCGGCGAGCAGATCGTCTGCGACCTGGCCCAATGCTGCCGGGATCTCGCCGTTGAGATGCGCCTGGCGCCCCTCGTCGGTCTCAAACGTGTCGAAGATGCCGAACCGGGTGTCGCTGATCCGGAACGCGTACCAACTCACCGTCGCGGTCTCGGCCACCGCCAGCGCGCGCGCCGATTCGAGAACGGTGCCGAGCCGGTCCCCCGTGCCCGGCTTGGCCTCCAACTGTGCGAGCAACGCGAGTCGTTCGGTCATGCCTTCGCTCCAGGGTCGATGAGTTGTCACAGAATGAGCGTCGGCACGTGGCCAGGTCTTACCTCGGCGGATCAGTCCGCAGCCCGAACCGCGGCGAGCAAGCCGTGGAAGTCCTCGTCGCACGGGCCGCATGCGGCGAGATGCGCGGCGACGCCCGGATAGCGCTGTTCGGCGTCCGCGCCGCTGGCGACCAGGTCGACATAGACGTGCAGGATCGCCATCGCCTGCTCACATCCGACATCCCGGGGATCGGTCTGCAGGAACCGGTCCAGCGCGCCCCACTCACTCATCGACCTGCCTCACATCAAAGCTGCTCAGATAACCTTTAGCGACGAGCGCGGCCCGTAGCTTACGTCGGGCGTCGAACATCATCTTGTACACCGCGTTGCGGTTCGTCTCGAACTCCACGACGACTGCGTCCAGCGGAGTGCCGTTGAGCACGATCGCGACGAACGCCTGGCGCTGCCGCTCCGTCAGCTCGGTCTCCACCGCCGTACGCAGCGCGGCCGCGAGGTCGCGCGCCTCCGCCACGTGAGCGGGATGAACGCCGAAGCGGTCCGGCAGGCGGTCCCAGTCCCCAGGGTCGAATGACACCCCGTGCTCGCGCCAGAAGTGCCGTCCAAGCTTCGTAGACACCTCGAGGACTACGAACCGGTACGCCCAGGTGGTGAACCGGCTCTCGCCACGGAAGGTCCTCAGCTTGCTAATGATCGCCATCATCGCGTCGGCGGCCGCCTGATGAGCAACGTCGTCCACTTCAGCTCCGGAGATGCCCAGTGAGGGACTGCGACGACGCAGCTCGCCCCGTGCGACGCGCAGCAACATCGCGTGCAGCCGCGCTTCGGCCGCGTGCCGGTCGGGGCCGCTGGCCCGGCCGAGCGCGGACACCCATTCCCGCGATTCAACGTCGAAACCGTCGACGGTAACGGAATCAATGCCGCGGCTCACAATGTCGCCCGCCTGGGTAAGACCCGCTCACACATGGCTACCAACACCCGCCGCCTCCAGTTCTGATCAAGGAGATCGCTGCAACAGCCGTCCTCACCGCAGTATTCGCGCCTCTCACGAACGCCCTGTATCAGCGGCGCGGCTAGCCCTGCGCGGCGAATTCGGGTTGTACGCCGGCGTCGACAACATCAGGCTGCGACCGGTCGAGACCGCTTCGCCGGAGCAGCATCGCCGTGAGCACAGCGCCCGCCACAACCACGACGACGCATACGCCGGCCATGACCTGCAGCCCGTGGGTGAAGGCGACCCGGGCCGCGTCGAGCAGCGGCGCGCCGATGCGCTCGGGCATCCGAGCGGCGGCCTGCACGGCTGCGCCGAGGGTGTCGCGGCCGGCCGTCGGCACGCTGTCGGGGACCTGGCTGCGGTACACGGCGGTGCCGATGCTGCCGAGCACGGCGATGCCGAGGGCGCCGCCGAGTTCGGCGCCGGTCTCGGAGATGGCCGACGCGGCCCCGGCTCGTTCCGGTGGGGCGGCGCCGACCACGACGTCGGCCGCGAGAGTGAACACGGGCGCGAGACCGATTGAGAAGACGGTCGACCCGCTCACCAGCAGCGCGAGCCCGGATCGGCTACCGACGAGGGTCAGGACGGCGAAGCCCGCAGCGGCGAGCACCATCCCGGCCGTGATGACGTGTACCGGGCGCAGGTGACGCACCAGCCGTGGCGCGAGCAGCGAGCCGACGACGAACCCGAGCGCGGCAGGCAGCAGCCAGAGACCCGCGCGAAGGGGTGAGAGGCCGAGGACGAGTTGCAGGTACTGGTCGATGAACAGATCCAAGCCGAACACCACGAAGATGCCGAGCGTATAGCTCGCCAGCGCCGCGCTGAACGCCGGTAGCCGGAACAGCCGCAGGTCGAGCAGCGGCTCGGCCGTCCGGCGCTGACGGCGTACGAACATGGTCCCGACGGCCAGCCCGGCGAGCAGTGCTGCGACGGGGACCCACCCAGGCCCCTGCTGCGCGATCTGCTTGAGCCCGTAGACGACGGTCAGCACCGCGACGAGCGAGAGCGCCACGCTGTACGGGTCGAGACGTCCCGCGTCGCGATCGCGGAACTCCGGCAACAGGCGCGGGCCCACGGCGACTAGCAGCCCCATCACCGGCACGGCGAGCAGGAACACCGAGCCCCACCAGAACTGCTCGAGCAGCACCCCGCCGAGCAGCGGGCCGGCCGCGCCACCGGCTGAGAAGCTAGTGATCCACACGCCGATCGCGAAGGTGCGTTGGTGGGCGTCGGCGAACATGGTGCGGATCAGCGACAATGTCGACGGCGCGATCGTCGCACCTGCGACGCCCAGCAGCGCCCGCGCCGCGATCAGCATTGCCGCGCTCGTCGCGTACGCGGCGACCGTCGACACGATGCCGAACACCACAGCTCCGACCAGCAGCAACCGTCGGCGCCCGATGCGATCCCCCAGGTTGCCCATGGTGATCAGCGAAGCGGCAAGGGTGAAGCCGTAGATGTCGACGATCCACAGCAACTGCGTGCTGCTCGGGTGCAGGTCGGCACTCAGTGACGGGACGGCGAGATTCAGCACGGTCAGGTCCATCGCATACACGACGCACGGCAGGGCGAGGACGGCGAGGCCGATCCATTCGCGCCGTGTGGCCCGGCTCATCCGGTTCTCCTCAACAGTCCATGCGGCGATCAGGTATCCAGTGGCGCCGAGGGCCGACGTTGTTACACCTGCCGCAGATAGTCCTCGAGCGTCTGCCGAACCCTGGCCCGGGCC
The DNA here is from genome assembly GCA_036506155.1 of Jatrophihabitantaceae bacterium. Lineage (GTDB taxonomy): Bacteria > Actinomycetota > Actinomycetes > Mycobacteriales > Jatrophihabitantaceae > DASXRA01. The sequence goes on along the minus strand of DASXSF010000033.1, from coordinate 3,426 downwards.
CGGTGCAGCAGCACCCTGTGATTCGCCTCGCTGATCTCAAGCACCGCGCAGACCTCCGGCGGCGACCAGCCCTGCAGGTCCCGCAACGTGATCACCATCCGCTGCGCTGGGGGCAGCCTCGCGATCGCTGCACACGCGACCGCGTGCACCTCCTGCGAGAGCAGTACATTCTCCGGCACACCCGACCAGTCGTCCGGAAACGACGCCCAGTGACCCGCATACGGTCCCCCGGTCAGGAAGCGGTCCGGGTCGACCGAGGCCTCGACGCCCCCGGATTCGGCCCGGGCGAGCGCCGACAACGGCATCGACCGTGCCTCCCGGCCGCTGCGCCGGCGCGCGATGTTGACCAAGATGCGCGCCATCCACGTGTGCAGCGCGGCGCGCCCCTCGAAACCGGCGAGTCCGCGCAGCACGGCCAGCCACGTCTCTTGCACGATCTCCTCCGCGACCGCCCGGCTGGGCGCGTATATCCGGGCCAGGCGGAGCAGCATCGGCTGGTGACGCCCCATGAGCTCGCGAAACGCCTGCTCCTCGCCGCGCCGGAGCGCGTCCAGCAGGTCGGTGTCGTCGGCCGTCGTCACCTCGTACCGGCCCATTCGCGGAACATCTCGACGAGCGCGTTCGCCAATTCCGGCGATGTCCGCTCCGCGGGAGCACTGCGCAGGACGCGCACCGTCGCCCGGACCTGCGCGATGTGCGCCTCGCACCCGTCACAAGACGCCAGGTGGTCACGAACTCGAGCCAGCTCGGGCGCCGGAAGCGTGCCCTCCAGGTAGTCGGTGACGATCTCGACCAGCTCGTTGCACGCCATGTCCTCGACCACGTCGCTCTCCTTTCCGCGCCGACATCTTGTTCAGATACGCGCCGGTCCGGAACTGTTACAGGGCGGTCATTCCGGCGCACGAACCAAACGCTCGGTCATCGCCTGACGGACACGCCCTATCGGTCTCGGGCATCGTCCGGACGCTCATCACAACGCCAACGCGCCTGCGGAAGCCGTACAGGTCAGCGGTGCTCTGGGTTCGGAAAGTCGAAGCGGCAGCCGGCATCCCACTCCGAGCGCTGGTTGCCGTGCGCCGGGATTCCGCCGGCGTCCTTGATCATGCGCGCGAGGTGCAGCAGGTTCCACGTCATGAACGTCGTGTTGCGGTTGGTGAAGTCGTTGTCGGGTCCGCCGGAGCCGGGATCGAGGTAAGACGGGCCGGGACCGGCCTCACCGATCCAGCCGGCATCGGCCTGCGGCGAGATGACGTAGCCGAGATGCTGAAGCGAGTAGAGGATGTTCATCGCACAGTGCTTGACGCCATCCTCGTTCCCGGTGACGAGACAGCCGGCCACACGCCCGTAGTACGCGTACTGTCCCTGCTCGTTGAGCAGGTGGGAGTTGCCGTAGAGGCGCTCAATCACCTTGGTGCACAGCGAGGACTTCTCGCCCAGCCAGATCGGGGTGCACAGCACCAGAATGTCCGCGGCCCGGACACGCTCGAAGATCGCGGGCCACTCGTCAGAGGGCCAGCCGTGCTCGGTCATGTCGGGCCAGACACCAGTGGCAATGTCGTGGTCGACGGCGCGGATCTCGTCGATCGTCACGCCCTGTCGTCGCATGATCTCCATCGATAGCGCGGCCAGCCCCTGCGTGTGCGACAGCTCGGGCGAGCGCTTCAGAGTGCAATTGACGAACATGGCACGCAGGTCGCCGAAGCTCCAACGATCTTGCCGGCAAAGCTCCTCCTGCCGCGCATCAAGTACCACCACGGCGACACCCCCTCGACTTAGCGGCACCCAACACCGCACCTCTGGGAACTGTCCCGCGCCCGGCCGCGGCACTACAAATCTCGTGTCAAGGTCAGACCCCGACCAGATCGTCAAGCGCGCGACGACCAGGTGCAGCAGGATCGGCGATCCTCGGCGTCACTGTGACAGGGGTGGGTAGTCGCGCTTGCTCGACGCTCACGGCAGGTAGCCATCAACGCCCTGTGGTTTCTGCGGTTCGGCTCGCCCTGTTCAGAAGGGTGCGTTGCCCTTGAGAATCTGCACATGATCGAGCGGCTCCCGGATCGCCAGCTCCTGCACCGGCGCATTCCTACTCGCCGACGCCGGCTTGCTCAGGGGACGACCGGCCACAACCCACTGGCTATTCGCCGACGACCTACGCCGGCGCTACCCGGACGTCGAGGTCAGAGTTGACCGGATGGTCATCGACCACGGCGATGTGATCACCTCCGGCGGCGCGACCGTGTTCCTTAACCTCGTGCTGCACCTCGTGGAGCGCGTCGGCGGCCATGAGCGGGCCAACCTGGCCGCCAAAGTGCTGCTCGTCGACGGCCACCGGAGAAGCCAACTGCCCTATCTCGCCGCCCTACCCGGACGGTTCCACGACGACCGGGTCGTTCACCTGATCCAGCAATACATCGACACGCACCTCGACGAACCGCTCCAGATCGGCAAGCTGGAGGCGCAGTTCGCGCTGAGCAGGCGCACCCTGTCACGCCGATTCGAATCAGCCACCGGGCGCGGGCCGCAGGCCTACGTGCAACACACCCGCATTAGCACGCCAAGCGACTGCTCGAGACGACGAGCGACCCGATCGACGAGATCCGCCGTGGCACCGGATACCTCGACCCAGCTGCGTTCCGCAGGGCGTTCAAGCTGACAACAGGCCTCAGCCCCAGCCAGTACCGCGGCACCTACGGATCACCACGACAGCGCTAGCAACGCCGAGCGGCAGCAACGCGGGGATCGCCTGAGACGATCGATCACGCCCACCGCATGGCAACACACGACCCACCCGCCGAGGCAACCCGGCGTTCGCACCGGATTCGCGCTATCCGAATGATCGAAGATCACCGCGCCGCGACCGAACTCCGCCGCCCGTCAGTCGGTGAGCCAAGTGATAGGTCGCGTCGGGTCGGGATCGTAGATGCAACGGGCGCCGGTGTGTACGCAGTCACCTGCCGTTTTAACGACCTGGCAATAAGTGACGTCCCCGCCGGGAGTGGCCTGCGAGGTGCCCGCCTTCGCCGCTACGGGTGACTGGCCCCGGACCCGCGGGTGGGCTGCGACGCCGGCTCGACCTGGGCGCCAGCCTCGTGGCAGGCCCTGCCTTCTGGTGCTCGACGAGCCGACCAAGGGCGCTGGGGAAAGCTACGCCGGCTAACGTCGGCGGTTGTTGCCGTTGACGGTGGGTATCGACGCGCGCACCCTGTGACCTGCATCGACCGAAGATGTCACGGGGGGAAGGTCCGGCAATGAAGCTGGGTTGCCGGCTTCGCGTGATTCTTCTTGTACGGCGCAGCCTGGGACAGGGGCACACCATGGTCCGAACAATTGGCGCGGGCGCGCTTGCGGCCTCCGAACGATCTCGCCGCGCACTGTTCGTCTTGGTCGCGTTGATGGCGGTGTCCGCTGTGGCGACCGCGTGCAGCT
>DASXSF010000032.1:0-8706 GCA_036506155.1 Jatrophihabitantaceae bacterium | reverse complement strand
TCAACCTGCTCATTGAGAAGACCCGACGACTCGCCCACGGCTTCCGCAACTTCAGCAACTATCGGCTGCGCATCCTGCTCGTCGCCGACGCATCACGGCCCTACCGACAGCGACCGAACCACGCTTAGAACCGAAGAGCCGGCAAAGCTCGCCGGCGCGCTCGGCGCGGTACACCGCGCGGACGGCTGGCCCGCACCGGTCGCAGGTCTCGTTCATGCAGTAACGGTCGCGCCGATCGGCGCGGGTCGTCCCCGGCGCAGCCCCGGGTCGAGGCCCCCGGGTTGTGCCCGGGCACGGGTACCGGCGAAGCCGCCTCTACGTTTGCTCCCAGCGGCCCGGCAGGCGCTGCGGCGAGGTGACTGCTGCTCGGGAGGTCACCGGCGGATCGGGCGGTGGCGTCAGCGGAGGTCCTTGCGTGAGGTGATGCCCAACTTGGTAAAGACGTTGCCCAGGTGCCATTCGACGGTGCGGGGGCTGATGAACAGCTGGCTGCCGATCTCCTGGTTGGTGCGCCCGTCCCGGGCCAGCTTGGCGATCTGGGCCTCCTGGGCCGTGAGATCGGTGAGGGTCTCGACCGTGCGCTTGCGCACGGTTTCCCCGGTGGCCAGCAGCTCGTGGCGGGCGCGGTCCGCGAAGGCCTCCATGCGCATCGCAGTCAGCATCTGGTACGCGGAGCGGAGCTGCTCGCGTGCCTCGGTACGGCGATTTTCGCGTCGCAGCCATTCGCCGTAGACCAGATGCGCGCGGGCCAGTTCCGCGCGGATCCGGGTGCGGCCAAGCCGCTCGATCGCCTCGCGGTACAGCCGATCGGCAGACTCGCCGTCGTTCAGCAGCGCTCGTGAGCGCGCTTCGACGCCGAGCGCCCAGTCGCTGCCGCTGACGCTGGTGCACTCCGCGAGCCGCTGCATGGCCGCGGTCCCGCGTTCGGGTGACCCGGACCGGGCGGCCGCCTCGATCAGTTCGACCAGACCCCAGCTCGGGAAGACCAGCTCCCCGTCGTAGTTCTCGGTGGCCCGCTCGTCCGCGGACAGCGCCTTCTGGTAGCGGCCGAGGCCGTTGTTGAGCACGGCGTTCGACCACTCGGCAACGGTTATCCCGATTCCTTCGCCGCGCCGTCGCACATCCTTGTTGATGGCTTCGATGAGGGCGGATGCTTCGACTTCGCTGCCGCGCAACGCGGCCAAGCTCATGGCGGCGTACGGCTCGAACGTGCTCCCCGTCGCTTCCGTCGCGACCTGCACTTCCTCTACCAGTGACGCCGCGGCGTCCAGCTCGCCAGCGAGAAACAGCACGTGGGCGTGCTGGGTGAGGGCAAGAGGAAGCTCGCTGAGCGCGCCGGCCTCACGCGCGAGCTGGACATACCGATTGGAGAGCATCTCGGAGCGCTCGGCATCCCACATGTTCATCGCCACGGTGAACGCCAACGACAGCCCGCGAAAGTCCACTTCTCCGGACGGCTCCCGGTCGAAGGCGCTCAGCGCGCGCCGCAGGATGGGAGCTCCGGCCGAAGGCCCCTCGGTGAAGTGCGCGGCCAGGCCGTCGAGGAGGAGATCGGGCGCGATAGGCGCGTGCGGCGACCGCGGTGCCGCACTGGCCGCGCGTGCCACCTCCGGCATATCGCCATCGGGACCGGCCAGGCGGCATGCAAAAAGTGCGGCCATCATCGCGTCCAGGTATGTGGCCCGGGCCAGGTCGGCGTCAATGGACTCGAGTCGTTTGGCCGCTTTCAGCAGCAGTGGCGGGGCATCGCTGCCCTGGCTTGCCGCGAATGCAAGCTGTGCCCGCAGGAGATCGGCGCGAGCACGCTTGAATTCGTCGAGCGGTGCGGCCTCGGCCATGCCGAGCAGCTTCACCGCGGCATCGAACGCGCCCGCTTGGATCTTCGCCTGGGCCGCGGCCAGCGCACGTTCGCCCCGCTGCGCCGAGTCCGGGGTCAGCGCCGCCGCGCGCTCGAGGAACGCGGCGGCGGCGGCTAGGCCCCCGCGCGCCTGCGCCCGGCCGGCTGAGCGTTCCAGCTCGGCGGCCACTGTCTCGTCCGGCCGGGGCGCGGCGTGGGCCAGATGCCACGCCCGCCGGTCAGCATCGGCGTCGGGGTCGGTCGCCTCGGCCAGAGCCCGGTGCGCTGCCCGTCGGTCACCTGCGGAGGCCGCCTGGTAGACCGCGGAGCGGGCCAGGGGATGGCCGAAGTGGACCCGGGCGCCGAGCTCGACCAGTCCAGCAGTCTCGGCCGCCGCTGCTGCGTCGGGTGGGATCCCCTGCAGCTCGGCCGCGCGCCACAACACGGTCACGTCGCCGGTCGGCTCGGCCGCGGCGGTCAGCAAGAACCGCCGTGTTTGGCGCGGAAGCGACCGGAACTGTCGGTAAAAGCTGTCTTCGATGCGGCTGGCAAGCGGCCGCGGGTCGGGCAGCCAAAAACCGCCCGCGAGCTCGCCCGGACCCAGTCCGCGGGGCAGTTGCAGCAGGGCGAGCGGGTTGCCGCCTGTCTCGGCGACGATACGGTCCCGCACGTCCGCGTCCACCCGTCCGCTGATCGCGGTGGCCAGCAACGTGCGCGCGTCGTCGAGGCCGAGCCCGGTGACGGTCAGCCCGGGCATCCCGGCCAGTTCTTGATCGTCGCCGGGCTCGCGCACCGCGAAGACCAGGGCGATCGGCTCGGCCAGCAGCCGCCGCGCCGCGAACGCCAGGCACTGCACCGACGCCCGGTCGAGCCACTGCGCGTCGTCCACCACGCAGGCCAGCGGCTGATCCTCCGCCGTCGCGGCCAGCAGGCTCAGCACGGCCAGGCCGACCAGGAAACGATCCGGAGCCTGCCCGTCCCGCATCCCGAACGCGACCGCCAACGCGTCACGCTGCGGCTTCGGCAGGTGCTCGAGCCGGCCGAGCAACGGCACACATAACTGGTGCAGCCCGGCGAATGCCAGCTCCATTTCCGACTCAACGCCCCAGCCCCGGACCACACGAAACCCCGACGCCGACGCCCGGCTCGCCGCATAGTCCAGCAGGACCGTCTTGCCAATCCCGGGCTCTCCGCGCACGACCAGCACGGCGCTGTTGCCGGCCCGCGCTCGGTCGAGCAGTCGATCCACTGCTGCGCGCTCGCCGCGCCGGTCTAGCAGCCCTGTTCCGGGATCACCGCTGGAGACGCCCATGGTCGATGGTCCTGCCGCTCCACTGGCAAGTCTCGCCGATGTGGGCAGTGTAGGACACCGAAGACCCGGCGATCGTGACGGTCCTACTCGTTACTTGGCCCATGAGGAAGGTGCCTCCGGGGCGCCGCCACGGGTCCAGACCCGGGTCCTCCACGGGGACGACGCGCGCGGATCAGCGCGACCGTGGCTGTATCGGCGCGTTGCAGACGCCGCCGCAGAGGAAGGACACGACAATGGGAAAGATCAAGGATATCCGCGAGGCGGTCGAGGCTGAACTGGAGTTCGATCCGCTGGTTGACCCGTCAGACATCACCGTCAAGAACATCAACGGGCAGGTGGCGCTCAATGGCACCGTACCGAGCTATCCGCAGTACCTGGAGGCGGCCGCCGCTGCGCAGCGCGTATCCGGCGTGACCGACGTGCACAATCATTTGGAGGTGCTGCTGCCGGACATCGACTATCGCGATGACGCCATGCTGACCACCGCGGCGAACAATGCGCTGGCCGCGAACGTCACGGTTCCTGACGGCGTCGAGGCGACCGCCCGAGACGGCAACCTGACGCTTACTGGCACGGTGAACTTCGGACCGCAGCGCGCCGCCGCCGAATCGGCTGTGGCCGGGCTGACCGGTGTCCGCAACGTGAAGAACGAGGTCGAGGTCTGGGACGAGGCTGACCCGATAGCTGTCACCGTCCGCGTCCAGGATGCGCTGGACCGCTACGCGCTCATCCCTGATGACAGTGACGTGTTCGTCGATTCCAGCGGGAACACCGTGACCCTCACTGGCCACGTCCGCACCTGGGCCGAACACGACGCGGCCATCGGCGCCGCCTGGATGGCCAGCGGCGTCTTCGACGTCCGCGACGAGATCTACGTCACCGGCTGACCACCTTCCGCCAACCATCTTCGGACCACTGGGTGCCGGGGCTCGCCCGAGCATCCACCCGACGATTGATCCAACCGAATGCCCGGATCAATCGGCAGCTTGCGTTGCCCGCTCGGTCTGCGCCGATCCGACCGGGCTGGCGGTCGCGAAAAGCCGCCACCAAAAAGGCAGCAGCCACGCCTATTAAGCCGCAGATGTTAGCCGGTGGCGCCGGGCTCGTTTCTCCTGCGAATAACTATTGATGGCCTCACCATGCCGCCCAAGACGGGTGCGGAACGAGAGCCGGAAGAAAGGAATACCTGTCATGTTCAAGTCATCGTCCACCTCATTGATCCTGCTTGGCGTTTTGAGCGTCATCGTCGGGATCATCGCCATCGCCTGGCCCAGCGTGACGATTGCCGCGCTGGTCATCGTGTTCGCGATCTACGCGTTTATCGCCGCGGGCGTGCAGGCCGCGCGGGCGTTCAGCAGCGCCACGGCGGGACCGGTGGTCGGCCACCTGCTGCTCGCGCTGATCGACCTGGCCGCCGGTGTGGTCGCGCTGGTCTGGCCCAGCCCCACGGCGCTGGCGCTGGTGCTGGTCGTCGCGATCTGGGCGTTCGTGGCCGGCTTCACCGAGATCTTCCTCGCCTTCGGCAACTGGGAGACCGCGGGCACCCGGGCGCTATTCATCGTGACCGGGCTGGTGTCGATCGCGTTCGGTGTGGTGCTCAGCGCCCGTCCCGACATCGGCGCGGTCACCCTCGCGCTGCTGTTCGGCCTGTACAGCCTGATCTACGGAGTGTCCGAAATCGTGCTCGGCGTGCAACTGCGACGCACCGGGGCCACCCTGCACTCGGTACTGCCCGCCGCCGCCTAGGCCGGACACCCCGGGGCCACGGGCGCCGACAGCCCACCCGACGGGCGCCCGCACCCCGGCCGACCGCACACAAACACGAAAGGCACCACCATGATCACGACCGACCAGGGCACGGAACACCCAGGCCCGGAGCTACAGCGGCCAACGCAGACCCGGCCCGCCGACCTCCCTGCCCGCGCGGCGTCCGCCGCTAGCAATGCGGGGCACACCGCGCCGCCGGACCCGAACCGGCACCACCCGGCGGTGCTGGCCGAGCAGGCCCGACGAGCCGAGGACGTTCAACTGCGCATCGCCGACCGGATCACCGCGTTCGCCGGGTCGATGAACTTCGTCTACCTCCACATCGCGCTATTCGCCATCTGGATGCTGTTCATCGAATCCTCACCCTGGCCCACCCTGACCCTGATCGTGTCCCTCGAAGCGATCTTCCTGTCCACGTTCGTCATGATCGGTCAGAACCGGCAAGCGGCATTCCAACAAGCCAAAGCCGACCACGACTTCACCGAACAAGAACTCGAACTCAAAACCAACACCCAGCTGACCCGCGAGATCCACACCCTCACCACCGAACTCCACAACCGACTCCTAGACACACCCACCCAGCCGCGATCCTGACCGCGCGACGAGAACTGCCGAGCGGGTCGGGCGGTGGCTTGCGCAGATGGGCTGGGACCGAGCAGGTTGGTACTCCTGGGACCGCCTCCACAACGCCGGTCGACCAAGTTCACCCGGAGTGGCAAACGTACCCCCGGCGACCACGTAACGGCGTGGTCGGCAGGTGGCCTCCTGGCTCCCTTCAGAGGGCGCGATGGCGCCGAGGACACCAACCCGAGGCCGCCAATGCCACTACCGCCGACACCTCGCGCTTCGATGATCACGAACTACGGCTGCAGTACTAGGGGGTTCGCTTCCCGCGCGGGTCCACTCGGTGCATCCAGGCGCGCCCCGCGGGTCAGCGCACCAGCTGGGAACCTTACGTGCAAATGTGGCACTCAGCGACCGCCCGTAGGTCCGGCGCTCCTTGGCCGCTGTGCCACCCGGCGCACACCAGATCGTGGCCGCTGTCGATCTGCCTAGAGCTCGGGCGGGTACCGCTGGTGCGGATGGTGCCGGGGCGGCGAGCCGGGAGGGCCCTGGTACTGGGCTGGGTCGCCGTATGCCTCGCGGGCGCGCCGGTCTGCGTCCTCCTCGATGGGGCCGTTGAGCATCTGCTGCAGCTGGACGGCTCTGGGGATGTTGTGGGGTGTCTCCTGGCCTTGCTCGCCGGCCGACTCGATCGTGATCGTTCCGGCGCGGACGATGCGGTCCCGCAACGACTGGGAGAACCCGACATCGTTGATGCGCTGCAGGGAGATATCGTGCCCGACGTGACGCAGCACGCCGCGCCGGATCAGCACCCGGTGCGTGGTGAACACGTAGTGCGTGGTTCGCCAGCTGATCCAAGGCACAAAGGTCAGCCGGTACAGCAGCAGAAACCCGACCGCGAGGATGCCGATCAGCAGCGGGGTGTGCGCACTACCGGACGGCAGGTACGCGATGGCTACGCCGGCGGCACCGCAGATGATAAGGAACCAGAACGTCGCCGGAACCAGCGTGATCCAGTGTGGATGCAGGTGCGCCACGACCCGTTCGTCGTCGGCGAGAATCGTCTCCGGATACGGCACGGCAACCTCCCCGCGACCGCCCTGCGTGCATCCCGCCTGGAGGCACACCGCGAACGGTAGCGCGTTCGCCCCCCGAACGCCGCCACCCGTGTCCAGCCTGGCCGGCCGCGACGAGACAGCGCTGCCATCGACCCGCCGCAAGCATCCCCGGGACGTCCTGCTCGTTCTGGAAGCCGACCCGGATCGTTAAGTGTTAGACGCGGTCGTCGGCGTAGCCGAGTTCATCGATCGTCACGCGTTCCTCGAGGGCAACGTCGGATCCTCCGGGCCGGCCGCCAGTCACTTGCCGAACCCTTGCGCCACGCAAGCCGAACGCATACCGCACTCGAATTCGACCCCGACGGAGCGTCCTACTTCCTGTTCCGAATAACCATCCAGCGGGAAACCAGCCCCGTCATGAGGACCTCGCGAAAGCGGCTCTTCATCGCGCTTGCACACAACGCGGCAACCCCAGCCACCTACTTCAACTGCCAGACAATCGCACGGTGGTCATGGGGTCACACATCGAGCTCTAACGCCGCACGGGCCGTCGACCTGGCTACGAGCGGGCGATCCTGGCCCGCTCGTCGGCGTACGCGCGCGCATCCAACGCGTCGAGTACGGCCAGTCGTCCGTTGTCGATCGCCCACCCGGCGAAGTCAATCGCGGACGATGCCTCCTCCTCGGCTCGGTCGGCGTCGGACGCTGCAACGTTCGCGTCGATCTGGTCGGACCGTTTGTCGATCTTCGCCTTGACGTTGCCCATCTTGGTTGCGACGTCGGCCTTCGTCTGAGCCCACTTGCTGCGAGCGCGATCGGCCGCATGGCCAGCGTCCTGCTCGGCGTCCTGGAGGGCCAGGTCCGCGTCGATCTGCGCCTGGTCGATGCGCTGCTTCAGCTGCGCTCGTGATTCCGCGCTCGCGGCGCGCACCGTCGCGACGGTCTGGCTGGTTCGCTCCTGCATTCTCTCGAGCTGTGCGGAAAAGTCCATGTGAGCTCCCCGATCGCGTCGCCGGCCAACCCGTTGCCGACCGTCCGCCAGCCCATCGAAGCGCGTCTGCACTCTGCGCACCAGACCCATCCAGCCGCACCGCCTTGGGGTGAGTTTCGGCAGCACGACAACCGCAAGCGGATCGGTGACCGGATAGTGCGGATCGCCGCCACAACTGCCTCGCAAGGAGGCCCAGCGCCGGTTTTGGCTGAGCGGCATCATGCGGCTGTTGGCCGTGATCTAGCAGAGAACGGTGCCGTACCGGTCTTGGACGGTGCCGGTGGGCCCGTCTGGTCTGGGGGCAGGGTTGCCAGGTGGACGATTGCGTCGGTGTGTTCGGTGACGGTCTGGGTGCCGCGGTGGTTGTTGAAGTCGGTGCCGGTGTAGGCGGCGTCGGCCGCGTTGATGAGGATCCCGTACGGCATCAATGGCGGAGACGCTCGGGATCGACGCTGCGGATCAGGTCGTGCCGGTGTCTGCGCTGGTTGCTGCGCTGTTCGACGGTCCGAAGCCGTTGGCCGACCGGGACGCAACGCCGCGCGCTTCCGTACCTGCCGGAGCAGTGCTACTGGCTCCTGGAGGAGCTGGAGACCGTAGTCGAGCGAGCCGCCATGCGAACGGTCCGCTCGCCAACCGCACCCCGAACGCCATCCCGACGAAGGTGAGCACCGCGGTGAGCGCCACGCTCTTCAGGCCCCTGCGCATTGTCGCGGCTGTTTGGCCACCCTCGTCAGCAAGCCGCGGCTAGCACTGACGCGTTCCTGACGGACGTGGCCGACCGGCTGGTGAAGACGTCCTCGGGTGGGCTGCGACGCCGGCTCGACCTGGGCGCCAGCCTCGTGGGCAGGCCCTGCCTACTGGTGCTCGACGAGCCGACCAACGGCGCTGGGGAAAGCTACGCCGGCTAACGTCGGCGGTTGTTGCCGTTGACGATGGGTATCGACGCGCGCACCCTGTGACCTGCATCGACCGAAGATGTCACGGGGGGAAGGTCCGGCAATGAAGCTGGGTTGCCGGCTTCGCGTGATTCTTCTTCTACGGCGCAGCCTGGGACAGGGGCACACCATGGTCCGAACAATTGGCGCGGGCGCGCTTGCGGCCTCCGAACGATCTCGCCGCGCACTGTTCGTCTTGGTCGCGTTGATGGCGGTGTCCGCTGTGGCGACCGCGTGCAGCT
>DASXSF010000031.1:0-2021 GCA_036506155.1 Jatrophihabitantaceae bacterium | reverse complement strand
GTAGCCAGATCGCCGGCACCAGATCCCGCCGGGACAATTCAGCAAGCACCCACGCATCGATGCGATCCGTCTTGCACGCCAGCGGCGCCAAGCCCTTGACCTTCTGCGCGTCGGCGATGTCGACGTCCCAGCCGGCCAGCTTGAGCTGGTCGTGCACGAACCGAGCTCCGTTCATCGACTCGATCGCCGCACGCACCGGCCGCCGATACTCATTTAGTCGTTCACCCAGCCGCCGAAGCCCATCCGCGTCCGACGGCGCCTTTGTGACCAGCACACGCTCACCATCGGGGTCGAGAACGTGTACGTCGACACGATGCCTGCTCAGGTCCAGACCCACCTGCAACATCGGCGACGACCTCCTTCAAGAGTTGGGAATCCGCTACATCCGCAGCGTCCCACCGAGGACCGGGCCGGCTTCATGCCATTCAAATTCCACGACGTCCGGGGCAACCTCAAGGCCAATCCCCAGTCCTACGTGAGAGGTCGAGGATCGCTCGCACATGCCGCTGGTTGTGCGCGACCGTGCCGATGTGCGGACGGCTCGCTATCCGTATGAAGATGCGATGGCCGGCATAGTCTGCCGGCATCGTCGCCGCGAGCGGGGACGTCATTTTCGAAGTCGGAAGTCAAAGCCGCGCAGATGAAGGTCCGGCGCATGCGGTTCACGAACTTGCTACGGGGTGGCGGGCGCGCACGCGACCAGGCAGGACGACGCACGCGCGCCTAGGGCAGTCGATCGGCCGGCGGCGCGGGTTGCTGCGGCTGGGCGTCCACGTCGCCGGTCCGGTCTTCGCGAGACCCGCGAAGCGTCAGGCTCCACTTGTATTGGGGGTCCGTCTCCGGCAGCCCAAAGCTTTGCGGGGCCACGAGCAGCCGCCCGCCGATGACGCCGAACACGTACGCACTGGCAAGCGTCACCTCGACCAGCACGGTCAAGTCGTCCTGCGGCCCGTCCACCGTGGTCAACAGGAAGACGAAAAGACCCCACGCGGCGGCGGCCTGCCACAAGGCCCGGTAGGCGCGCCCGCGGCTGATGCCCGGCAGGTACCGCAGGAACACGAGCCCAACGAGGGGAACGAACGCGAACCCGAACAGCACGCCTGATCGCTGCCACCACCGGCTTGCATCTGCTGGCCGGCCCGGGCGGGGCAGCCAGTAGTAGCTTAACCAGAACAGCGACACGAGAAAGATGATGACGCCGACGTTGAACAGCTCGCCCCCGCTGACGATGGTGCTGGTCGATTCGGTGTGTCCCACCCACTGCCATGCCCGGCCCGCTTGAGCACCGCGGGATCCTCGACCAGGTCCCCGGTCTCCCGGATCACCCACGCGTCGGTCACCTTGCCGGACCGGTCGAGGCTGTAGCAGGCATACATGGGCTGCCCGTCAATTACCGCTGCGCGGACGACCTGCCGCCCTCGCGGTACCTGGAAGGCGCAGGCCACGTGCGTGTCGTCCTCGTCGAATAACAGCGGGGGCTCGAACGTGCTCGGCGCCGCCGTGAAGGACAGCGGGCCGGTGGAATCCCAGCCCCGTCCGGCCCACAGCGCCCGCGCCGCCAGGCCGTAACCCACAAGGATCAGGACGGCCAAGGCGAGGTAGCACACCCGGCCACGGGTGAAACGGCGCCGCAATGCCGGCTACGAGCCCTGCAAGCCGTCGCCGGCGTGCGGATCGCCCGCATGCACCCGCACATGCTCAGACATACCTTCGTGACCACAATGCTGGATGCCGGTGTTGATCTGCGCGACACCCAGATCGCCGCCCGACACGCCGACCCGCGCACCACCATGCGCTACGACCGCGCCCGCAACAACCTCGACCGGCACCCGAACTACATCCTCGCCGCGTATGGGGTGTACTAACGATCTTGGACAGGGCAAAGCGGTGCGGCCACGCGCCTACAAGCGCACCACCCTGCCCGGCGAGCAGCCCGTCGACTCACCGGACCTGATCGGCCGGGACTTCGACCCGGCCAGCGCCGCGCCGGGCGAACGGCTCGTCGGCGACATCACCTACCT
>DASXSF010000030.1:0-5811 GCA_036506155.1 Jatrophihabitantaceae bacterium | reverse complement strand
GGCCTCGCAGGCTCCAGGGTTGAGCATGACGGGGCGCATTGGTTCACGGAGTCTCCGATGGGGCGTGTCACGGTAACGTTCGCGCCGCGCAACGACTTCGGCGTGCTGGACCACGACGTCACACTTCCCTCCGGGGAGACGTTAGACCCGATGCGGCAGGTCCCGGTTGCTCGGTGACGCGCACGACGGTCACACGGGCGTGAGCACTGCGACAGGGATCACACGCCCCGACTTTTCCTCGTACGTGCCGAAGGACGGTGCCCGGGCCAGGACGACCTCGCGCCAGAGACGGTCGCGCTCCGCCGCCGATGCCACGTGCACATCGACGTCCAGGTGCCGGGGACCCAACTCGACGTGTGCTCGGGAAGCGGCGCGCAGGTTGCGGAACCATTGGGGATCCTGCTTCGTCCCGCCGGCGGTGCCAGTGACCACGTAGCCGCCCTCGTCCTCGAAGTAGCTGACCGGCGTTGTGTGGGGGATCCCGGTCTTGCGACCAGCCACGGTGAGCAGCAGGACCGGGGTCCCACCCCGGGCGGACCCGCCGATCCGCCCGTTCGACCGGCGGTACACGAACACGGCGAGGCCGTTGCCGGCCCTCATCAGCCTTTTCATGGCAGCGTTCATCCGATCTCCTTGTCCTCCGCTCGCCTGAGGATCGGCCCCGGCTTCGGAGGATGTCAACGGTTCGCATGCAGCGCGCCGGACTTCTTCGTGATCTCAAGGTGCCGGGCCGAGCGCCGCCTCCGCGGCGACCAAGCAAGCGTCCCACTCGGCCTCGTTGTCGAACGCACCCACGACGACGTGGCGACGCTCGTGCCGGTCCGGTCATATCGGTAGTGCCGGACCACGCACCGGCGGATGGTGTCGTCATCCGGGTTCACCGCGGCCACACGCGAAGGCTACGAAACGGGCGCGTCGGACCGTCCCTTACACGCTCCTACAGCGGCAAATGAGTGCGTCGTGCCCGATGGGGAGCCGGTTAGCGATCCAGGTTGTACGCCACCGGATGGCGGGGCTGGTAGAGCAGGAGCTCCGACCCGCCGGGCAGCCTGACCGAGGCGAGCAGCCCCCAGCCCTCGTCGCTGATCGGGCGGCTGGGTTCGACGCCCTTGGCGGCAAGCTCGTGGAGCGTGCTCGCGATGTCCTCGCACATCAGGTACAGCTCGTGCTTCGATTCGCCGTCGGTGGGGTGGACGGCGATCTCGGCCGGGGGGAGTCTGAAGATCAGCCAGCCGTCACCGGCATCGACGCCGGGGAAGCCGAGCATGTCGCGGATGAACGCGCGGTCCGCAGCCGCGTCTCGACTGTAGATGATCATATGCGTTCCGTTGATCATGATTCCTCGCTAGGTAGGGGTCTGTGTTGGCGGAGCGGAGGGGCGCCGGCCGGTTCGGGCGGCGGCGGCTGCTGCGGCGGTTACCAACAGCACGCCTAGGGCCTGAATCGCTTGTGGAACCTGCCCGAGCACGACGACACCGACCAGCAGCGCGGCCGCGGGTTCGACACTCATCAGGGTCCCGAACGCCGCGGACTCGAGCCGGCGTAGTGCGATCAGTTCCAGCGCGTACGGCAGCACCGGCAGCAGCAGCGCCAGCCCGGCCGCGGCTACCACGGCCCCGGCGGTGACCCGGGGCAGGGCCTGCGGTGCGGCGACAGCCCCGGCCACCAGTGCGGCGGCCGGCATGGAGATCGCGAGCCCGGTCAGGCCGGTGAGGCGGTCACCGACCCGTTGCGTCAGCAGGATGTAGCCGGCCCAGCAGATCGCGGCGGCCAGGGCACAGCCGATCCCGACCAGATCCGCCGACGACCGCCACGGCTGGGTCACCAGGAGCACGCCCGCGCCGGCCAGCGCCGGCCAGGCCAACCCGAGCCGCCCGGCCCGTCGGGCCACCGCGACCGCGAGCGGACCCATCAGCTCGCAGGCGACCGCGGTCGCGAGCGGGATGCGCGCGATCGCCTCGAAGAAGAGCAGTGTCATGCCGGCGCTGACGACGCCAAGCAGGACGGCGGCGACCAGGTCGCGGCGCGCCATCGCCCAGGCCCGAGGCCGCGTGACCAGTACGAAGATCACCGCCGCCCAGCTCAGGCGGAGCCAGGCCGCGCCGGCCGGGCCGACCGCGGCGAACAGGGAGGTCGAGGCCGCGGCGCCGAGCTGCACGCAGAACACGGACGCCACCGCGAGACCGACTCCGGGCACGGACCGCCGGGTGGCCGCGGTGCGGCCATCGGGTGCACCGGTCGGGGCGGGCGGAGCCGCGTCGCGGACGAGAGCCATGCCCCAATCCGACCCTGGCGGACCGTCCGCGTCTAGCACCAGTTCATGGACTTATTGTCCATGAATGGTGGACAATGCGCCGGGTGGAGACTCGCTTGCTCGGCGCCTTGGTCGAGCTGCACCGGCGGGGGCACGATGCGCGCGGTCGCCGCGGCGACGGGATACGGGACTTCGGCCGTCTCGGCGCAGCTGGCCGCCCTGGAGCGTGATCTCGGTGTCGAGCTGATCGAGCAGGTTGGCCGCAACGTGCGGCTCACCGCGGCCGGTCGACAGCTCGTCGGGTATGCCGAGCAGGTCCTGGCCCTGGTGGAAGCGGCGCGGACCGCACTGCATGGCACCGAGTCCACCGGCCTGCTTCGGGTCGGTGCGTTTGCGAGCGTCCTGTCGGCCGACATCGTCCCGGTCGTGCAACAGTTGGCGGTCTCCCTTCCGGGTCTGCGGCTCGAGCTGCAGGAACGGGAGCCGACCGAGGTCATGCAGCTGCTCGCGGACGACCGCATCGACCTCGGATTCGTCGACGACTACAGCCTGGTCCCCCGCTTCCGCGATGATGGAGCGCTGCGGTTCATCTTCGCCGCGCCACTTGTGCTCGCGGTCCCCACGAGCCGGACCGCGCCCGAGATCATCGACTCACCACAGGGACTGGCCTCCGTCGCAGACCTGCCGTGGGTGGTGAACTCCCGCGGCGACGACGACGGCGAGCTCGTCGACCGGGTCTGTGCGGCGTCTGGGATCCGTCCCGATATCGTGCACAAGGTCGACAGTCTGGAGCTCATCCTCGAGTTCGTAGCCGCCGACCTCGGGATCGCGCTCGTACCGGCCTCCGTGCCGGCGCGCGAGGGCGTCAACCTCGTGCCGATGTCGGCCGATGGCCCGCTACGGCGCACATATGCGGCAACCCGACCGGGCCGTCAAGACTGGCCAGCGAGCGCACTCGTTACCCAACGCGTCACCGCCCACGCACACGGGATCACCTGACCGCCGCGCTACTCGCGCCATTAGAGGAGTGCGTTCCCCACGCGCCGTTCCCCGCGCTGGGTGGACGGGAAGACTCGCCTCAGCCGTTCGTAGTGACGGAGACGCGCCAGGTCGAATCCTCAGCCGATCTTGGGTGCAGCGTGCCGGTGGCGAACTTGTCTGGCCACCCACAGGACACCTTGTTGTGCCAGCACACCGACGAGCGTGTTGGCCACCGCAAGCCCGGCCGCCCCGACTAGACCCCACCCGAACGCCATCACGTCGCCAACGACCAGCACGACAGGCCACCCGATCGCGGCGGCGATAAGGGCAAACCGCCACCACCGCCCGAAGATCAGGCCGAACAGGATCAGTGTCGGGATCACAGCGACTCCTTCCGCGCCCTTCCAATCATCTCTCGGCACCCGTAATCGGCACTATCAGCCGACCACGGACTTGGCAGGTCGGCATCTTGAATCTCGCGCAAGCTGTCACGCCGCCGAGTACTCCAGTTGCGATGCCGGTCACCCCTCTGCGGCAAATGAGTGCCTACGCGCCACCGGTCGAAGCCGGCCAGCGGTCAGGGCTGCGACGGCGGCAAGCTTGTGCTCCTTGCGCCAGGGCGGTCCGGCGGCGGTGCCTAGCCTCCGGACTGGACCGGCAAGGTCACCGGCCAGCTTGTGTGCCGCCTGCCCGCGCGCCAGTCCGATCCCGCGCAGCCCCACTCGGGCCGTCGCGTCCAGCAGCGCATTGCGGTAGAGCTGGCCCTCCGCGGCGTGCATCAACGGGTGTGATGCCAGAATCGCGGGGATCGACTCGGGCACCGGGTGGTCGCCGATTACCACCCCCACCGCGTCGAGCGTGCCAACCGCGGCCTGCAGCTCTCGAAGCCGGCGCGTGGCCAGCTCGGTCACGGTGTCGATGGCCTGGCGCACCAACGCCTCGGCCTGCGGCAGCGGCAGGTCCGCCACGACGTGGTAGACCTGACCCGGAGCCCGTCCCTCGGTCAGATCCAGCGCCCACCGACCGACCAGCGCGACCCCGTCGACCGCGACGGCGACAGCTGAGCCGGTCCGACTGCACAAGCCCAGCGCGCGTGGCATGTCATCAGTGTGCGGCCGCGCACCCACAGATCGGCGCCCGCCGGTGGCCTCGGCCGCCTAGCGCACAACCCGACGGCCAAACGCGGACCATCGCGCTCATCTGCCGCCGCCCGTCCACCGCCGTCAGCGTCTCCCTCGGTGTCGCCTGACTGCTCGAGGTTTCGGGGTCGAGACCGAACCTGGTCTCGCCGCCGATTGTGGACGCGCTATCGACGGCGACCCGGAAGCCACCGCAGCAGGCGCCGCCACGCGGCTGCGGTCCGCTCCGGCCGGCCCGCCGACAGGATCGCAACGTTCGATGGCAGGTCGAGGGTGTGCCAGTTCGCGGGCACCACACCGTGCCTGCTCGCCCGCACGAGGATGCGCGCATTCTGCTGCCGGCGCCGATGGCCCGGCTCGTGCACCACACCCGAGACATGCTCCCGCGGATCCACCGCGTCACCGCGCTCCCGGCGGCGGCTCAGCTCCGCTTCCATTGCCTCCAGACAGGCGTCGAACTCGCGCTCGTTGTCGAACGCCGCTACGAGCAGGTGCCGCCGCTCGTGCCGGTCCGGGTCATATCGGTAGTGGCGCACGATGAGCCGGCGGATGTTGTCGTCGTCCGGATCGACCTGGCTCACTTCAGCAGCATACGAACTGCTCCATGGGCATCGACCCGCCAGATCTGCGCCACCGCACCGCGGCAGATCAGATTGTTCCTGTCACCAGCCGCTCGATGGCATCGGCCAGTTCGCATACGGGACGCTGCCCGTCCAGCTGGAGGGTCGCACCCCGCCGAAGCAGCGGTTCGACGGTCTGCACGTAACCCGCGACCTCGGTCCGCTGCTCCGGGGTCTTGCCGTACGGGTTGTTCGAGCGCCTGCTCACCCGCTCGAGAATGACGTCCAGTGGCGCGCTAAGAAGGACCACGTGCTCGAAGCGGTCGTAGAAGCGCCCCTGGATCTCCACGGTGCCGGAGACGATCACGTCCGGGTATCGGGCCAGCAGCCGATCCATGCGGCGCTCGTCCCACGTCCGGTCAGGCAGCTCCCACCCGTCATAGTCGGTGTTGACCGTGAGGTAGCCCCGGCGACGAAGTTCGTGGAGGGTGGTCTTCCCCACCGTCACAAGCACCCTGGCCATGACGTCGACGGTAGTCGCCTCGCCAGAGGAGGACGCGCTGTCATCGGCATGGGCGGAAGTTCGAGCCGCATCATTCCGGCTCCCCTCTGTTGTCAAGAGCGCGGTTTCGGCGTCTTGGAGTGTGCGCCGGCGCTTGTCGTCGTCAACGTCGTTCGTCCGGTGGGGCGCTCCACGTGGACGGCTCTGGCGGGTCGGCGCGAGGGGCGAGGAGCCGAAGCCGCGTGGGGCTTCGCAAGCGCGCTGGTGCCGGGTAGCGTCGATGCCGCGGGTCCGGGAAGTGGCTGATCCGAAGTGTCGATGTGCGGGGGCAGGTCGACCGCGCTGGATGTTAGAGACGCCCCGCTGTGCCCTCCC
>DASXSF010000029.1:0-1607 GCA_036506155.1 Jatrophihabitantaceae bacterium | reverse complement strand
GTAGCCTGAGCCGGTGGCCGGCAAGCCGAGCATCGCCGTCATCGGCGGGTCGGGCTTCTACGAGCTGCTGGCATCCGGCGAGGAGATCAAGGCCGAGACCCCGTTCGGCGCGCCCAGCGACACGATCGTGGTCGGCGAGGTAGCCGGGCGGCAGGTCGCTTTCCTGCCCCGGCACGGAGGTGATCACCGGTTCCCGCCGCACCGCATCCCCTACCGCGCCAATCTCTGGGCTCTGCGCTCGCTGGGTGTCCGCCAGGTGCTGGCGCCGAGCGCCGTCGGCTCGCTGACCACTGCCCTCCGGCCGGGCACCCTCGTCATCCCGGACCAGATCGTGGACCGGACGACCGGCCGCGACCAGACCTACTACGACGCCGACCGCGCCGTGCACGTGCCGTTCGCGGACCCCTACTGCCCGCGGGGCCGGGCTGAGGCCGCCGCGACGGCACGGGCGTCGGGCTGGGACGTCGAGGACTCCGGCACGCTGGTGGTGATCGACGGCCCCAGGTTCTCCACCCGCGCGGAATCGCAATGGTACGCCGCACAGGGCTGGGCCCTGGTCGGGATGACCGGCCACCCGGAGGCCGTTCTGGCGCGAGAGCTTGCCCTGTGCTACACGTCGCTGAGCCTGGTCACCGACACCGACGCGGGCGTTGCCGAAGGTGAGGGCGTCACCCAGGAAGAGGTGTTCCGCGCGTTCGGGGAGAACGTGGCCAGGCTGCGTGAGCTCGTCCTGTCGATCATCGCTGCACTGCCACCCGAGCGCCGCTGCCCATGCCCCGACGCGCTCAGCGGCATCACGCTGCCGTTCGAGCTCCCGTGATCGACTGCCTCAGTCGAGGTCGCCGTGCTCGATGCGGGCGAGCCGCCGCTCCCGCACCAGCTGATCGAACTCGTGCTCCACGCTGACGCCGCCGGGCGCGAACGCTGCGAAGACCCCAGTGACGTCGCGCATGCTGACCACGCCGAGCAGCCGCCCCTCTTCCACCACCGGCAGGTGCCGGATCCACCGCGCCGCCATCTCCCGGGCCGCCTCCCTCAGTGACATGTCCGGCGGCACGGTGAACACCTCCACCGTCATCGCCTCATCGACGGTAGCGGCGCCCAGGTCGACGCCGAGAGCCACCGCCCGCAGCACGTCGCGTTCGGTGATGATACCCGTCAGCCGGTCATCGTCCACGACCAGCAGTGACCCCGTCTGGTTCCGCCACATGCGCTCAGCGGCCGCCCTGAGAGTGTCCGCCTCGGACTCGGTGATGGTCGCCTCGGTCATGACATCTCGTACCTGCACGGCGCTCTGCTCCTGTCCTCCGGTCGCTGCCAGAACTGCCAACCCCTAGGCCCCCGTTGCGTCGGCGCGCGCGGCCCCTCGGCACGGTCCAGCAGGATACCCGCTCGTGATATGCCCTAGGCTTGGTCGGGCCGACCGGCTCGCCCGGCCCCGATAGCTCAGTGGATAGAGCGACTGCCTCCTAAGCAGTAGGTCGCAGGTTCGAATCCTGCTCGGGGCGCAGTGTGATCTCGCAAGACATCGAGGACACCGTGAACCCACGCCGGGTCACGGTGTTCTTGGTTCTGGGCCGTGTGGCCGGCCGGTAGGTGGCCGGCCG
>DASXSF010000028.1:0-1615 GCA_036506155.1 Jatrophihabitantaceae bacterium | reverse complement strand
GGCCCGGTGCCGACATACGCGGCGCTACAGAGGGCGCCATCGGTCCTGCTGGTCGGGTTCGAGCCGGAGGAGGAGTCTCCGATCGTGTTCCTGCGGCTGCGTAAAGCCGCAGCCAAGCGTGGGACCAAGGTCTATTCGATCGCGCCTTTCGCCAGCCGCGGGTTGGACAAGATGAACGGGACGCTCGTCCCGTGCGTGCCGGGCGGCGAAGCGGCCTTGCTCGAGGACGTCATGTCGGCATCAAGGGACGACGACGAAGACGCGGCACGGCCGCGTGCGGCCGCTGGACCGAGCCGTTCTCTCAACGGTGCGCTGCTCAGGGAGCTCACCGCAGCACTTCGGGAGTCAGGGGCCATCGTGCTCGTCGGTGAGCGGGCGGCGTCGTCAGTCGGGCTGTTCGCGGCGCTGGTAAGGACCGTCAGAGCCACGGGGGCGACGCTCGGCTGGGTGCCGCGCCGGGCCGGAGAACGCGGGGCCCTCGACGCCGGTGCGTTGCCGACTCTCCTGCCCGGCGGCAGGCCGGTCGTGGACCCAACCGCGCGGTCGGAGGTCGCCACGGTCTGGGGTGTTGACGACCTGCCGGCGACACCCGGCCGTGGGACGGACGCGATCATCGGCGCCGCCAAGCGGGGGGACCTAGCCGCCCTCGTCGTCGGCGGCGTCGAGGTGGACGACCTTGCCGACCCACAGGCCGCACTCGCAGCGATCGAGACCGTTCCGTTCGTCGTCAGCCTGGAGCTACGCGCCAGCGCCGTCACCGAGCTCGCTGACGTGGTCTTTCCCATTGCCGCAGTGGCCGAGAAGGACGGGACGTTTGTCGACTGGGAGGGCCGCGCTCGACCGTTCCATGCCTCACTCGGCAACGCCGGCGGTGTCTGCGACCTGCACGTGCTGCATGGGATTGCCGATGAGATGGGCACCGAGTTGGGGTTGCCCGACGTCTCTGTCGCCGTGGCGGAACTGCAAATGCTCGGCACCTGGCAAGGTCTTCGTGCGACCGAACCGCTGGTCTCACCCGGGCTGCCGCCGCGTCCAGCGGGCGGCGAGGCGATCCTGTCGACGTGGCGGCTGCTGCTCGACAATGGACGGCTTCAAGACGGCGAGCCTTATCTCGCCGCCACCGCCAGGAAGCCGGTCATCCGGCTGTCCAAGGAAACCGCCACCGCGATCGGAGCAGCCGAAGGCGACGACGTGACGGTCGGTAACGACCGAGGTCGGATCACCCTGCCGCTCGAGATCACGGAGATGCCGGACGGTGTCGTCTGGCTCCCGGCGAATTCGGGCCGGTCGCGGGTGCGGCGTGACCTGGCCGCGGAGTCCGGTTCGCTGGTCCGTCTGACCGCAGGAGGTGCCGCGTGATCCAGCCGCCCCCGCCTCACCTCGGCATCGGTGGTGCCTTATGACACTTGCTGTCCCCACCCAGGCCGGCGCCTTCTTTGGCACCCAGGACACGCCGCCCCCCTCGGAGCTAGCGGTCTTCGGCGCCGACCCGTGGTGGCTGGTGCTCATCAAGGCGTTGGTGATCTTCATCTTCCTGGTGGTGACCGTGCTGCTCCTGATTTGGGGGGAGCGCCGGATCGTCGCCTTCATGCAGATGCGGGTCGGGCCCAACCGG
>DASXSF010000027.1:0-1835 GCA_036506155.1 Jatrophihabitantaceae bacterium | reverse complement strand
CCGGCACCACGCCGGCGTGGGCGTGGCGGATGTCGCTGGCCGAGGTCGGCATCGTCTACGGGACGGTGCCGTGGATCTGGATCATCATGCTGCCAGGCGACGAGACCGGCGGGGTCGTGAGCGCGGTACCGCTACGGGACCTGCTCACGATGGATACGGGCCAGGTCATCGGCAACCTGCTGGTGTTCGCGGCCCTGGGGTTCTTCGCCCCGCTGCGGTTCGCGGCGCTGGCGTCGCTACCGCGGATTCTGGCGCTCACGGCGGGCTGCTCGATTCTGGTCGAGACCGCGCAGTACGTCCTGCGGCTGGACCGGGTGACCTCTGTGGACGACGTACTGCTCAACACCGCCGGCGCCGGGCTGGCCGCCCTGGCATCGCGCCGCTGGTGGCGCACTACGGCCCGAGCGTCGTCAAACCGACCTCGATCGGCCATGGCACCGGGACGCTGAGCCGCCCGCAGTACGCCGGTCAGCGGCCCTGGGCGGTGGCCGAGGCGCACATGCAGACCTGGATGGGCGTTTCCTTTAGTCGAAGCGAGTAGCGGATGGCCCGTCGCTCGTATCGAGGAGGAGTGTTATGCGGATCAGGATCGTCACGCTGTATGTAACCGACCAGGACAAGTCGTGGATGTGATACCGGTGGTGGGGAGATGAGTGGTCCAGTCCGCTCGACAAAAACGCGTTGACCGGCGAGGCGGCCGGGGGTGCCGATCGTCGTGCTTCCTCCGAACCGCGGTCGCGACCAGGTGGCGACGGTGATCGTCTGGCACTTGCACGATCCGCCGCGAAGCGAGCGAGCGATGGCGGCGGCGCTTCCCCTGCGCGGCCTCGATGCCTGGCGGGTGTATCTGGGCCTGCCGCTGAGTAGCAGCCGTCTTCCCGCCGGCGGCCTCAACGCGTTCTTCGCCCTCGGCTACACCGACGCAGTCTTGAAATTGTACGGACCGACCGTGCACCAGGCGATCGACGAGTTCCCGTCGGCCTTCGCTGAGCTGCGACGGCGGCATGGGCTGGCCGAGGGGCCGATCGCCGTCGTCGGTGCCTCGGTCGGGGCTCTCGTCGCCCTCAGCCTGGTCGCTTCCGGCCAGCCGCCGGTCTCGGCGATAGCCCTAGTCAGTCCGGCGCTGCGGCTTGCAAGCGTCGTCGCCGCCAACGAACGTCGTCTCGCGGTGGCCTACCCGTGGAGCGACGATTCGCGCGAGGTCGCGGCGGAGCTCGACTTCGTCGCGCGCGCCCCGGACGTGGCGCGCCGCCGCGCCCCGACCCTGTTCGTCGTCGGCGCTGACGACGACGCCGACGGCATCCCGCTCCGTTGGCCGGCCACCCATCACCGCCCGTGGCCCGCTCGCTAGCCGCCCGTGGTGCTGCCCGGGTTGAGATGGAATGTCGGATGGTCCGCCGGATCCGGGAAGGCGCGGAAACCAACCTTGACTGTAGGCATCCGGCCGTACCGGTCCAAGTAGGCCGCGAGCACCGGTGGCCGGTCCCGGGGCTGGAGCTCCTCGGCGACGAACTCCTCGACGAGATCGCCCCGGATCAGCCGACCCCTGCCGGCGGCCCGCAGGTTGCGCGCCCACTCGGTCTGCCCGCTCGGGGCGACGAGGTACCGCTCGCCATCGTGATCGAGGACCACGACCGGCGTGGTCCGCCACTGCCCGCTCGTGCGGCCCGGTACCGACAGCCGGGCGACCAGCATCGTGTTGCGGGGAGAGAAGCGGTTACCGATATACCTGAGCCACCACGGCGGCTTCCGGTAGTGCAACGTCTTCATGCCTCCAGTGCAACACCGCGCGACGCCGGCGTCGTCGTACGGTGGGAGGCCCTACCGATACCGCC
>DASXSF010000026.1:0-17312 GCA_036506155.1 Jatrophihabitantaceae bacterium | reverse complement strand
ACTACGCGATCACCGCCGAGCTCGCAGTGCACGACCGGGTCCGCGCTGCCTTCGACGAACTCGCAGCCTGTCTCTGACTACGGCACGATGCCGCCAAGCCCAGGCCGGCGTGCGCAACGATCATCAACGCAACAGCGCCGGTATGACCTGCACTCGACCGGGCTGTACGTGCGTAGGCTATGCACACAGGTGTGCATAGATTCCTGGAGGCGGTTGTGGGCCGGGCGAACGTCTATCTGTCGGATGAGCTCGAACGCAGGGTGAAGGCGGCGCAGATCCCGGTCTCCGAGGTGTGTCAGCGGGCGCTGCTGGCCGCGGTGGAGGCTGCCGAGAACCGCGGCCGCCGCTTCGACGAGGCGATCCGCGCGCAGCTGCGACTGGGTCGGGAGGCGGGCGAGTCGTGGGTTGCGTCCGCGTCGCCGGAGCAGCTGCTTGCGCTGGTACGGAACCCGCAGCTCGAGCAGATCCCGGCCGAGGCGTTGCCCGACGACCTGTACTCGTTGACCGGGGAACAGAGCCTGGCATGGGAGGCTGGTTTCAGCGCGGCAGCCCGTGACGCCGCGGCGGCGGCGGTGTCGGCTGATCGCGCGGTCGACACGCCGGCTGAGGACGCGGACCCGGCCGTGGCCTCTGCCGAGTCGGCGAGTCGGGAGCGGCCGGCGGAGACGGTCGACCAGCCCGAAACCGAGCCGGGGCTCGGTGATGATGCAGGGTGTCGGATCGGCTCGACCGTCGACGGCGCGGCGGTATCTTTCGACCCGCACGCGGCGGTGCGTGCCGGGAAGAGCCCGCTGTTCGCGATCCTGGGGCAGGGTGATCTGCGCGCTCGGCTGACCTTGAACGTGGCGCAGGACGCCGCGTCGCGGGGCGCCGCCGTAGTGCTGCTCGACGTGTCCGGTCAGCTCTGCGCGCGGGCGCGCGGCCTGGGCAAGAACGTGCACGTCGTCCGGCCGCACGTACCGACAATGCCAGCGTTCGACGAGCTCGCCCGCGGCACGGCCGGATTGGGTGGATTGTGGGAGATGCTGTCCGGGTTATCGGCCGGCGGCGGGCTGGGTGGCCTGCTCGGTGCCGGGAGCGCGCGACTCCCACCGCCAGGGCACGTCACCGTCGTGGACGTCGCCGCTGACAGCGGGCTGGCCAGCGCACTGTCCGCGGCGCAGGCCGCGCATCTGCTCAGCCAATTCGCAACCCGGGCCGACCACCCGCGACTAGTGCAGATCGACCTGCCCAGCACCATCAAGGTGCCCGCGCCGCTCGTCGCCCAGCTACAGCGGATGACCCGCGCCGCCCGGGACCGCACCACCGCGCTCGGCCTCTCCGCCGACAGCGCCCAGGTCGTCACCGACCTCACCGGCATCGGCTCCCTGCTGTCCACGGTCGTCGCGTTCGCGACCAGCAATCCGGTCGAGGCCGACCGGCTCCGCGATCTGCTTGGCCCCGCCGCCCCCATCTTGGTCAACCCGCCGGGCACCACCACCGGCTCCGACGAACAGACCTGGGTCGTAATGCGCGACCTCCACGGACGCCTCGGCCAGGTCCGCTTGGACGCCTGATAGCCATCACCCCTCCTCACCAGCCTAGGGTGGTGGCGCACGTTCACGGCCGTGAGGTCATCGCCGTTGAGCCGCTCGTTGGTCTGCGCGACGGGATCCGGCTGTGCGACAAGCCCGGGGGACACGCGTCCGGCTCGAAGAGCAAGCGCAGCCTCTACGACGCATCGATCGCCTCAGCCGGACTGTCGGCGCTCAGGTAATTCCCCATGTTGAGGCGCTTGTGTGAGGTCTCGGGACATGTGAGGTGGATTGTTCTGGAGACATTTGCACCCGATAAACGGCTCGAGTCACATCCGTATTGGCCTGAAGTTCCTGTTACTGCGCGACGAAATCGTGGTCGGCTTTCGCCTGCTGAAACGCCGCCTGCCGGTTCTGGCCGATCATGACGAAGGTCGAGAGGAAAACCGCTTCGAGCGACACGATTTCGACTCGATCGACCACCCGGCCCTGCTCGGCCGGCTCCGTCGACGGATCGGTGACAAACGTGTCCTGGCGCTGATCAAAGCCTTTCTGCACGCGGGAGTGCTCGGCCGCGGCGCCGGTTTCGGCGCGGTTAACGGTGTCGTGCTTGCGGTGCTGTCGCACCGGAATCGGTCAGCTGGTGCATCCCGGATAGCGGCCGCGACCACATCCGGTGCCTGCGCGGTGTGCGTGACTGTCCGAGCAGCTGATGCGTTTACGCCGGCAACCCCGACGTACATCTGCCTGTGCATCCGGGTTGGGACGCTACTCGGTCCGCGGGTCAGCGGCACAAGACACTCGAAGCCGAGCACGATCGAGCTATACGCAGCGTGCGGTGCTCTGCTCGCCGGGGATGTGTGGCGCTGTCGTCGGGCTGGCGATCGGACTCAACACCTATACCTTCCCACCCAGCTACGCCGGCACGGTGGTCGCGGGAGCGATACTCGCAGCCGTGCCAGGCGCCATCATCGGAGCAGCGGCGGGCCTCGCGTGCTCGCATCGACTGATAAGTCGGTGGCGGTGACCCCTAAGCCCGCCCCGCGCGCCGACGGGACCCGCGCCCCAGTTCATGTCCGCAACAACAGACACGCTGCGCGAGGACGGCCTCGCCCAACTATCGGCCCGCGCGGTCGCCACCCGGGCCGGCGTCAACCAAGCCCTGATCTTCTACCACTCGGCAGCGTCACCGTCCTCATCGACTCTGCCAGCCGCGGCAGGGTCGACGCGAGCATCGCCGATTACCCAGAGCGGTCGCCACCGTCAGCTCGTTCACCGACCTCCTCGAGATCGGCCGCAAAGTCCACGAGCGCAAATGCGCCGCCGGAAACGTCGCGATGATGGCGCAACTCACGGCCGGCGCCCAAAGCAGCGAAAGACTCGCCGCGACCGCTCGATACCGCCTGACACGTTGGAACAACGAACTCGAGACCGTGATCCGCCGCCTACTCAACGGCAGCGCGTTGACCGGGCTCGTCGACTCCACCGGCCTGACCCGAGCCAGGCTTGCTCGGCCTCGAACTCTATGAAGGCGTCGACGGGAGCGCCGCCCACCACGCGCTCTCCACACTTGAACAGCTCGGCACGCTCGTGGAGACTACCGACGAACTCCCCCCGATCGCCCAGTGCGCCCTGCGCGCAAAGCTGCGCCGTCGTCGCCCACCATCAGCCGCGGGCTAGCCAGTTACACAGCAAGCGCCGGATATTCGGCGGTGCTTCCCAGGGATCCTTCCCACGAGCTCGCGCAACAGAGCGTCCTCGCCGCCGTCCTCGAACGGAGGAGCAGCCGTCTCAGTGCGCTCACCCTTCCCACGTAGCCGAAAGTCGAGTTCAACGCACGGACATCGGCCATGAGCGCGCGCACCTAGGGGATCCGGCTGCGCGGCTGATCTGTGCGCGCATCGCCAACCGGGTTGTCGCCGATGAGTACGCCGCGGTCAGTTCCCAGATCGACGCCGTCTCATGTTGAGCGCGTTCCAGCGCGAACGTCCGCGACGGCCTGCCAGTCAGTCAGAACGCGCTCTACCCGCTCGTGCGACTTGGCCACGACGGCCTCGCGCAGCTCGCCCGCGAACGCGTTCAGGTGATCATCTGGGAGGGAACCAGCCCAGGGAAACGCCGCCGGCAGAACCGCGGGGAGAGCATCGGCAGCCATCTCATTGGTCAGCAACACAGCAAGGAGCTCCGACATCGCCAGGGTAGATTCGGGGACGATCGCGGCCGCGTGCTGGTTCTTGATGGTGATGTGCGTTACGACACCGTGGCAGGCGTTGTCAACGGCGTTGGCCAGGGTGTCGGCAGGCAGCTCAGACGCGGACTGACCCATGCTTTTCAGGGTAGCCGCAGACCTCAGCGATGCAGCGATGCAGCCTCAGGCCAGCGGTCATATATGTGGATCGCTCCCACCGCTCGGCTCTGGCCGGCCTTGCTGATCGGACACCGGACCCTCGAGTTGGTTGTTTGCGGTCGGCTCGCTGTCGGGCTTTTGCCTGCCGCTGCCGGTCGTCCCGCTCTACGCCGCCACGGCCGGGGCGGACGGTGCGGGCGTCGGCCAGTCCACCGGCGCGATGATGCTGTCCACCGTGCTGCCGGAGCTGGCGGTGCCGCGCATGGTCGCCCGGGTCGGCTACCGGGCGGTCATGGCCCTGGGGCTGATCTTGCTCGGGGCGCCGGCGGCCACGCTGGCCACCTCGCCGACCCTTCCCCTCGTGCTGGCGGCCAGCCTCGCGCGCGGGGCTGGGCTCGGGATCGTGCTCGTGGCCGGCACTGCACTGGCGGCCGAGATCGTCCCCGCCGAGCGCCGGGGCGAAGGGCTAGGGGTGTATGGCGTCGCCGCGGGTGCGCCTGCCGTTGCGTGCCTGCCGCTGGGGGTGTGGCTGACCGGCCACGTCGGCTACCCTCCGGTGTTCCTGGCCGGTGCTGCGCTGCCGCTGGCCGGGCTGCTCGCCACCATCGGCCTGCCGGCCCGTCGGGCCGAGGTGCAGCGCCACGGCGCGGTCCTGGGCACATTCCGCGTGCCTGGCCCCGTCCGCCCGGCCGTGGTCTTCGCCGCCGTGATGCTGGCCGCCGGTGTGGTAGTGACGTTTCTGCCGCTGGCCGTGCCGGCCAGCTCGCGGCAGTTCGCCGCGGTGGCGCTGCTGGCCCAGGCCAGTCTCACCCCCGTCGCGCGCTGGGCTGCGGGCCGGTACGGCGACCGCCACGGGTTCTCCCGCCTGCTCGTGCCCGCCGTGCTAGCAGCGGCGCTCGGCACGGCCAGCATTGGTCTGGGTGGGCAGCCCGCTTGCAGTGATCGCGGGTATGGGGTTGTTTGGGATGGGGTTCGGCGTGGCGCAGAACACGACCCTGGCCGTGATGCTCGAACGGGTGCCGCAATCGGAGTTTGGCCGGGTGAGCGCGCTGTGGAACATCGCCTCCGACGGCGGGATGGGGGTCGGCGCCGTCGGCGTCGGCCTGCTGGTTGGGTGGGCCGGCTACACCACCGCGTTCGCCCTGACCGCGGCCGTGCTGGCCGCCGCGCTCATACCCGCCCGGCAAGGCGGCTGATCTGAGGGGACTCTTCCGTAGGCTGCCGTTACGTGACACGGCTTGAGCCAGATGTTCGCAAGCTGCTTGATCAGTGGGCGGCCGAGCCGAGTGTGCCGGTCGGTGAGCTGACCGCGCGTGCCGTGCGCGAGGACGATCTCGGTGTGCTCACGCTGCAGCGGGATCCCGGTGCGCTGCATCGCGTCGAGGATGTCGAGGTCATGGGCCCGGCGGGCCCGCTGCCCGTCCGGGTGTATCGGCCGGGACCGGGACTGCTGCATCCCGTGCTGTTCTTGCATGGCGGCGGCTTCGTGATCGGCCGCGAAGGCTACAACGCGCCGTCGCGCGAGCTGGCCCTGTCCAGCGGCTGCCTGATCGTGTCGCCTGAGTGCCGACTTGCCCCGGAACACCCGTTTCCTGCCGCCGTCGAGGATGCACTTGCCGTAGCGCGATGGCTCAATGCCGACGCACGTACGCTGGGCGCGGCACCCGCCGCACCCGGGGTGGCCGGTGACAGTTCGGGCGGCAACCTCGCGGCAACCGTCACCCACGCGCTGACCCGCGAGGGTGTGCCACCGTCGTTTCAGGTACTCATCTACCCGATGCTCGACGCGACCGCGAGTTCAGCTTCCTACGACCAGTTCGCCAGTGGCTATGGCTTCTCAAGGGAGAAGTCACGGTGGTACTTCGACCAATACTTACCACCGGGCCTCGATCGGCGCTCGCCGCGGGTGTCACCGCTTTTCGACGCCGGTCTCGGCGACCTACCCGCCACGCTGATCGTGACCGCAGAATGCGATCCGTTACGCGACGAGGGCGAACGCCACGCCGAGAACCTGCGCGAGGCCGGCGTGCAGGTCGAGTTGCGCCGATATCAAGGGATGATCCACGGCTTCTTCCAGATGACCGGGGCCGTCGCCGGCTCACGACGGCTGCACAGTGAGCTCGGCGACTGGATGCGCTACCACGCCGACCAGGTGCAGCGAGCGCCGGACCGCGACGACGCCGCGAGCATGTAAAACAGGGAGCGGGACGATCAATCGAGTGAGACGCGGGCAACTGCGCACCGACTGCCTCCCGTGCACGAACACCAGGGTCACGTCGCGGCGCGCATGCACGCCGCGAACCGCGCGGATAGACGGAAGCAGCCCCGCTACTCATTTACGCTGGCACGACCGATTTGGGGTCCAGACGTGCCGAGAGGGAGGCGCGTGACAAGCTTAGTTTTCCCTCGCGAGCCCGGCGTATCGCCCCGAGGGCTGCGGGATTCGTCGTTCTGCCGTGGCAACACCCTGGTGTACGACTAGGGCGACGACCGCCACGGCACACCGGTGTTCATCCTCATCCATGAGCCGCAGGACTGGGTCCCGAGAGTACGGGAAGGTATGCCTTCGTCACCGAAGGCGTCGAGTCGGCCGTCGCCCAGGCGAGAGGCGCTGCCCGGCGACGAAGGAGCTGCTACCGCACGGCATCAACGTCACCCCAGCAGTGCCTGCGTACCGGACTCCTCGACCGGCTGGTCCTCCACCTCGTACATGTCTCCTCGGCAGCGGCCCGTCGCTGTTCGGGCTCCTCGGCATCGACACCCAGCCGACACGATCACGACGCCGCCGCAGGGCAGCACGGATGCGTTCTCAGCTGATCTGGACGGAACCGGCTAACGTACCGCCGTGAGCAGCACCGTCCTGCCCGATCCGGCGAGCCCGTTCGGCGAGCGCGTACGTCACCGCCTGCGCGAGGAGCGCGTCGTCTGGTTCACCACGGTCGGGCGTGACGGCACCCCGCAGCCCAACCCGGTCTGGTTCCTGTGGGACTGGGCAACCAGCGTCCTGATCTACAGCCGTCCGCAGGCAAGGCGGCTCGACCACCTCCGTGCCAACCCGAGGGTGTCGCTGCACTTCGACGGCAACGGACGCGGCGGCGACATCGTCGTGCTGACCGGGCGGGCCGTAATCCTCGGCAGCGCGACCCCGCCACACCGGGCCGGTGCGTACGTCGGCAAGTACCGCAACGACATGCTCCGCGTCAGCGGCACCCTAGAGGCCTTCAGTTCCGCTTATCCGACCGAGCTTCGGGTCGAAGTTACCCGGATTCGTGGACACTGACCCGACGTGCTAGCGAAGCCGACCGTCGCCCAGATCAGGACGAGTTGATCCACCGGGCTCTGTTGCGTTGGTCGTCGCCGTGCGTGGTCGGCGAGACTGAGCCGTGACTAAGTTGTCTTCGTCTTTGTCCGCGTCTGCGGCTGCGGGTTATCGGTTCCCGCGGGAGGTGATCGCGGTAGCGGTGCGCTGGTAGTTGCGCTACGGCCTGTCTTACCGGGACGTCGAGGAGCTGGTCGCTGAACGTGGCATCACAGTGGATCACGTGACGGTCTACCGGTGGGTACAAACGTTCACGCCGGAGTTCATCGACGCCGCGCAGCCCGAGCCGACACGCCGTCGGGGATCGTTGGTTCGCCGACGAAACGTATGTCAAGGTTGCCGGCCGCTGGACCTACCTCTACCGGGCCGTCGATCAGCACGGGCAGGTCATCGACGTGCTGGTCTGCGAGCGCCGAGATGCGGCGGCGCGGGCTTTCTTCATCCGCGCTATGACGTTCGGCACGGCGCCGGTCGAGGTTACGACCGATCGAGCACCCGTCTACCCGCGCGTGATCGACGAAGTCGTGCCTGCCGCGCGGCACCTACTCGAGCGGCACGCCAACAACGTCATCGAGGCCGACCATGGCAGGCTCAAGGCGAGGCTGCGACCGATGCGCGGACTCAAACGGATCCGCTCGGCCCGAACGCTCGCACTCGGCCATGCGTTCGTGCTTCCAGCAGCAGCATCGGGAAGAACAGCCAGGCCTGGTGGCGGGCGACCATCCGGCCGAGGGTCGACCTGCGGCCGTGCGCCTGCGTGAGCGTGAACGCGAGCGCGCCCTCGCCGATGTCGGGATCGACGCCGTCGGTGTTGGGATGCGCGTGGTGGCGGGCGTGCTTGTCGGATCCACCAGCCGAACGAGAGCCCCAGGAGCAGGTTGCCGTGCACGAAGCCGAGCAGGTCGTTGGCCTTGCGGGTGGCGAAGATCTACCGGTGCCCGGCGTCGTGGCCGAGGAACGCGATCTGCGTGAACGCGATCGCCAGGAACGCGGCGATCAGCAACTGGTACCAGGAACGTCCGAGCAGCGCGAAGCCCGTCCAGCCGGCGGCGAACAGTCCGGCGGTGACCGCGATCTTCGCCGAGTAGTAACCGGGTCTGCGACGAAGCAGGCGGGCTTGCTTGATCTGGTTGGCCAGCGGCGCGTAGTCACTTCCCCGACCGGCGACAACGGAGGCAGGCGGCGCGAGAGTCATGCCGCCCGGCGGAGGAGGCCTCCCACCCGTTGCCGGGTGGGAGGCGCGAGATCAGCCGCGACGCCGGTGGCGGCAGTGATCACAGGACGCGAACGTCGGTGGCCTGCGGACCCTTCGGGCCTTGGGTGGTCTCGAAGACGACCCGCTGGTCCTCGGCGAGGCTGCGGTAGCCGCCGGTATCGGCGATCGCGGAGTAGTGCACGAACACGTCCGCCCCGCCGCCATCCACGGCAATGAAGCCGAGGCCCTTCTCGGCGTTGAACCACTTCACAGTTCCCTGTGCCATGTGGGGATCTCCTTTCAGGAGAGGGTGGGCAGCCCCGCACGATGCGAGGCCTGGGCCGCAAATCCCCTGCAGCGCCCTGCCCTGCCTGATCGGAAAAGCACGACGCCCGCGGAAACCTAGTTCCGCGGGCGCGGTTGCAAACCACGAACACAAAACCTGCGACCGTCTCGTCCAACGGCTGAAGCTCGTGCATGGTTCCCGCGTACAGTCGACGCACCGCGGCTCGTCATCGCTGACGCCCGGTCAGCCTCGCCGCGGCGACACGCATAGGACCCTATTGACGGGTCGCCAGGATTCCACGATGGCCACCACCGAGCTGCACGTTCAGCTTCGACACACTACCGAGCCCGCCACCGACGAGAACCCGATGTGCGATTCCTGCCCGCACCCCGTCGCGCTCCACGATCAGGTCGGCCGACGGTACTGCGAAGCCACCCAACGGATGGCGCTCACCCGCCACTGCATATGCCGCGGCGACACGGTCGACGTCGAACAGGACCCGGCCTCGGCGCACCGTTTCCCGTGATCCACCACCGGACCAGCACCGACGTGGCCTGGCCGCACGGCCCATGATGAGCAGATGACCGAGACCGCCCCCCCGCCCGCATGCACGTAACCATTCACCTTATCCAACAGGCAACCATCGACTTCGACGCCAGCCACCTGTAGCCGCTGCACGGCGCCTACGGCCGGTTCGGCTCCGACCTGACGTCGTTCGCCGAGGAGACCCGGCGACTGGGCTCGGACGGCTACCTCGGTTTCCGCCCGGACCAGGCAAGCATCAGCATCGTCCCGCTCGGCGCGGTGAAAGAATCGACTTCATCGCCCGGTGCTGAGCCGACACGCCCGCCGCATGCGTGGCCCGTCCACGCACACGCAGCCGGAAGGTCCGCGCGCCAGCAGTTGCCGGGACGATCTCGAGGACAGTCCGCTCAGGGATCACGCACGCGTCGGCGCACCAGCCGCGGCGGATCAGCGCGTACCGAGCCGCCGTCCTCCTCGCCCTGGACGCTGGCCAGCAGCAGGTCACCGCCCAGGGGTACACAGCTGCGAGCCAGCGCGCGCACCGCGAACAGCACCGCAGTCAGGCCGGCCTTCATGTCGCAGGCTCCGCGTCCATAGCGCGTGCCGCCGTCGACGCGAGCGGAGTACGGATCACGACCGGTCCAGGTCGCGGGATCGCCTCCGGCGGCACCACGTCGACGTGGCCGCCCAGCATGAGCGACCGGCCGCCCGCCCGGGCAGCCGGCCGACCAGCCCCCAGGGCTCGTCGCGGTCGACATCGACGCCCGGTGTGGTGCGACAGCCAGGGAAGTCCGGCTCGGCGATCAGCTGCGCGAGCGGCAGTTGCCAGTGGTCGACGTCCAGCCCGGCGCGGTCGAACACGCCCGCGAGGTGCACTTAAGCGCTGTTCTCGACGGGGTGCCGCCGACTCTCGGCATCCGGACGAGGCCGGCGAGGAACATCACCAGCTCCGGCGCGGAATCGTCCACGGCGTCCAAGACGCGCGACGGGCGGTCATCAACCGTCACCGACCAAGGCTTCCACAAGCCCGACCCGGTCGTCGCTCCGCGCGGCGAGCGGGCACACCCCGACCGATCTGCGAGCCGGGCGGTCGTGCACAGGATCGCGCGCCACCGCCGGTCTGCAAACCGGTGTGCCTCGAACTCGAGGAGCGGCCGGGCGGGTCACCAGCCGGGCGAAGGTCAACCAGTCGAGCCCACGTCCGGACTGTTCCTGTCCGCGTGTGGACACCGGTACGCGTGACGGTGTGCTCCGGAGGACGCCGGCTCAGATCGAATGCGGTGCGACGGTGCGACGGTGGAGTTCGACGGATCGCGCGGCCCGTGTCAGGTCGTCGGCCGTGAGGACGCCTATGGGGTGGTTCGCGTCGTCAACGACGACGGCGATGCCTCCGCGTTGGCGCATGGGCAGGGCGATCTCGGTCAGCAAGGCCTCCCGTCTCACAATCAGCGGCTGCACGCGGCGCGCACGAACGACGTCGCGTATGCGCATTTCCGCGCGCCGCTCGACTGGGACCCGTTGGAGATCGCGGAGGGTGAGAGCACCGGTGGCCTGCCCCCCGAAGTCCACTAGCGGGAAGGGTTGCGTAGCTGCGTGATCGGGTGCGGCTTGGGCGAGGACCTGCTCCACCGTCCACCACTCGGGCAACACCGTCGGCGAGTGCGCCATCACGTCATCGACGCGCAGTCCTTTCAGACCCTCGGCTCGACCGGCGTGCTCTTCGGCGGTGGCAGCGCCGACGATGAACCAGCCGACGACGGCGATCCACACGCCTGCGAATGAACGAGTGGCGAGGAGTTCGACGAATCCCAGCGCGATCAGGACGTACCCGAGCGCTCGCCCAACCCGCGCCGCGACGTGGCTGGCCCGGGCCTGGTCGTGATAGTGGCGCCAGAGCAAGGCACGCAACAGCCGCCCGCCGTCCAAAGGCGCACCAGGCAGCAGGTTGAAAACACCGAGGAGCACGCTGATGGCTGCCAGCCAGCTCAGCCCGGCACCAAGCAGGCCCGAACCTCCGGCCCACCACGCGAGCACACCGCTAACGGCGCCGAGCCCGATGCTGGTCGCCGGTCCGGCGACAGCGACGAGCGCCTCGGCGCGCGGTGACGGTGATTCCCCGTCGAGCTCGGTGAAGCCGCCCAGCGCCCACAGGGTGATCCCCTTTACGCGCATCCCGTAATGCCGAGCAGCGACGGCGTGGGCGAACTCGTGGGCCAGCACAGTGACCAGAAAGACGGTCGCGGTGAACAACCCAGCGAGCCAGTAGGCACCGGTGGCTTCGCCCGGTCGTGCCGCTGGAAGTGCCGAGGTGGCGAGTATGTACGCGAACAGAGCGAGGGTGAACAGCACCGACCAGCGAGCGGACACCGGCACGCCGCGCCACCGTCCCAACGGAATGCCCGGCACGGCTCGACCACCAGGCCGCTGCGCAGCCACCGGGTTGGCTCTCATCGGCTCCTTCGTATCGGGACTGGTCATTGCTTTGCTCGTCTCACACCCGCAATCGCGCATCAGCAAGCGCCTCGCGCGTTAATACCGGTTAAACGAATGCGGACAGGCCCTTATTCCGGTACACCAGGCACCCCGAACGCGTCCGACGTGCGGTTGAGGATCCGCTATGTGGGAACCGTGAGCCGATGCACCACAGCCGAGCACGCGGCGCGCGAACCCTCTCGATCTGTGTGGCCTTGCCGACGTTCTGGGAAATCGGGCACGCGCCGCGATCTCGCCGTGCATTTGGTAGTCGCGCGCCGTCTGCGTCTGATCAGCGGGCATTTGTTGGCCGTGGGCTTGCCGCGCCCTGGTTGACCGTGGACGCGGTGGTGAACGGATGGAGATGGCCGCGGCCGGGGGGCGTTTGGCCCTGCGGCCGATCCTCAGGGCCCGGCCGGCGACCGAGAGGCAAGCGGGGCTGTTGCCCCGGCGTCAGCTTTCGCGGAGGTTTCTGCCTTCGTCGAGTCCTAGCCGCTGGCGCACGACCTGGCGGGCCAGGTCCAGGACTGCCGGGTCGTCGTGCAGGACGAATTTGGTGTCGGCGGCCAGGAGGATCGCGTGCAGCTCGAAGGCGAGGCGGTCGGGGTCCTCGCGGGCGGGAAGCTCCTGCTGCTCCAGCGCGGTGGCCGCGAAATCGCGGAGCCTGGCCGTGAAACCGGCCTGGACGGCAGCGATGCGTTCCTTGACCGGCCCTGGGTGGGTGCCCATTTCCAGCGCGGTGGCGGCGAAGAAGCAGCCGCCGGGGAAGACGCGGCGCTGCAGGTAGTCGAGGTACGCCTCGCATACCGCCGCCAGCTGGGCCAGGCCGGGGCGGGCCGCGAGCGCGGGCTGGACGACTTCTGCGTCGAAGATCCCCTCCGCCTCCTCCACGGTGGCCAGCTGGAGTTGCTGCTTGGAGCCGAAGTGCGCGTAGAGGCCGCTCTTGCTGATGCCGGTCGCGGCGGCCAGGTTTCCGATCGACAGGCCCTCCAGCCCGTCGACGGTGGCCAGCGACGCGGCGGCGCGCAGGATCGCGCCGCGGGTGCGTTGCCCGTCGGCCCGCGGCTGCCGTGGCGTGCGGTCGCGCCGGTTCCCGGTCGCAGTAATCACGGTTGCAAAGATAGCACGACCGGTCGTACTGTGCTTGTTAGCACGACCGATCGTGCTACGTCGGTGGGAGGCTTCGGCAGGCCACCGGCCAAATAGCCCATCTCAACAAGGAGCGCACCATGACCGTCACCAGCATCGTCAACGGCGTCGACCTCGACCGCCTCTCCGCAACGATCGACCACGTCACCGCCGAACCCGCGCTGGCGCGGTTTCAGTTTCGGGCGGGTAATCACTGGATCGACGGCGGCTACAGCCGCACGACGATCAAGGGCTTCTACGGCGCCGGCCAAGAAGACGCCACCCGCACCGAGCCGTTCACCGTCGACACCGACGAGCCGCCCGTCCTGCTTGGCGAGAACCCGGGCACCCAACACCGTCGAATACGTCCTGCACGCCCTCGCGGCATGCCTGTCAGGCACGGTCGTCTACCACGCCGCCGCCCGCGGCATCGCACTCGACGGCGTGGAGACCACGATCTACGGCGACCTGGACGTGCACGGCTTCCTCGGCCTCGACAGCAATGTCCGGCCCGGCTACGAGCAGATCCACGTCACCCTCAAGGTCACCGGCGACTTCGACGACAACCAGCTCGCCGAACTCGCCAGCCTCACCCGCTACTCGCCCGTCCGGGACATCGTCAGCAACCCCGTGCCCGTCGCGATCGACCTAGCCCGCGCCTGAGCGATCCGTACCGTGTCCGCGCCGCGCTGCCCGGCGGCGCGAACACGGTGCCCGGGCGCCGTCCGGTCGCCTCCAGCACGGCATCGCCCGAAGGCTGCATGCCCAGACCGTGCCCGAGCATGACGTCGGCAACCGACGCTCCGCAGTGGGCGAGCGAAGCGCCCCGCTCTCGCACGGAATCGCTGCCCGATCTACTCATGGCCGCGCTCCGCGTCCAAGCCACAGACGCCTTTGCCAATAGCCGCGCACATAGCGACGGCAACTGCCGGTCACCGAGCCCTGGTGTTGATCAGGTCGGCGGTCGACGTTATGCGTGCCATTGACGCAGAGCACGTCCGCTACGCGCCTGCCAGTCGTCATTCAATCTGAGGCGCGAGTTGAAATGATCAGCGAAGTCGACCTGACCTCGTCGATGCCGGGATCGTCGCTGCGCAAACGCCTCGCGGACGGCGACTGCGCCCGGCGGCGTGGCTTAGACGTTAGGGACGTGCGACGACATCGCCGAGCACCGTGCCGGTGGATCCGTCGCTACATCCCACCGGACATCGCCGGATGGGACAAGCTCGCTTCGAGCCGGTCAATGCCGCAGCGAAATGGCACACCCAGTCGAAGTCCACCTAGTGGCGCCATAGGGCTCAGGGTCGCGACTCCGATCACCGAAACCGTGTCATCTCGTGTAGATCCCACGGCGGCGAACCGGCGCTCGGCGTGCTGTACGGCTTGATGATCGGGTTTCCCATGGGAAGCGGCCGGCCAACCGTCAGCGGCGTAGCGCTCGGGATAACTGCGCCTCACATAACGACGCCACACGCACCGGCGGTGAGCTCGTCCACCACGGTGATGGACGCAAACTCCAACTTCTGCCCACTCGTGCCAGGCGTGTCCATGACACCGCAAGCAATGCCTATCCGTGGCGTCCGATTCCTGCCGCTACATCTTGACGCGCTCACTGGCAGTGCGATGCGCGTCGGCAGCTGCACTTCCGCTTCGTGGGCTGCGAGCGCGGGTGGCGACGGTTCGCGGAGTTGCGGGTGATCGGGAGGACGTCGTGCGCCGGCGCGTTCCGCCGCAGCGGGCCGATCGGGCTCCCGTCAACGAAAGCTCGCCCGGCTTGTGCGGGTACGTCGTCGATGATTCTCAGTGCCATGGTTCGCTCAGTGCCGATCGGCCACTGGGTCTCGAAGACGAGGTCCTGGTCCTGCACGTTCAGGGTCAACAGGGTGGATGCCCGGCGCTCAGCCAGACCCCCGCACACCGAAGACCGCGATCGCTCTGATCGAGGCCTTGGTGCGGGAGCTGTTCTGGCCCCGCGGCGTTCTGCGATCAGGTGTGTCGTGGGGACTCGCCTCGTTGACGAGTCCGTCCCACGACCAGCGCGGGATACGCAGCCCGTCCGGGACATCATCGGCGGACCGGTGATAGCGGGACATCGTGGTTGTGGTCGCCCACGCGAAATAGTCGTGCAGCACCTGTCGGAGCCGGTCGTCGCCGGCACGGCCGACATCGGCGAGTGCCTGATCGAAGCAGGCGATCGCTCGACGATCCATCTCCTCGTGGGGGCCGTTGCCGCTGTATATCTGCAGCCGGCGAGGTGATTCGCCGACGCGAAGGCGGTCATGTCGCCGCCGGTTGCGGCCAAGAACTCGGCGTCGAGGAGGTCGCCGATACCGACCATGCTCGCGATGATCGATGCGTGTCGGTGAGCGCGGAACCGGTCGGAGATGAGCTTGTCGAGTAACGCGAGCTGGCGGTCGAGCTCGAGGACGTTGCCGGCGAGGTCGGCCACGAGAGCCGCTGCCATGGCCTCGCCGCGGATGCGGGTGCGTTGCGCGGCGGCGGCTTGAGCAGCCGCGGTCGCGAGCTTGCCGGCACCTCGAACCTTGCGGCTACGAAGCCATGACTCGAGCTCGTGGGGCCGGATCGCGCGGATAGCTTCGGGTGTCTGGAACTGGCTGATCAACACCAGCGGACCTTGGTTGGTGAAGTCCAACGCCCTTTCCAGAGCAGGGAAAACGCTCAGCAGCCGCGCGCGTAGCCGATTGATCATCCGGGTGCGATCGGCGGCGAGATCGGCGCGCTGGGCGGTCAGCATGCGCAGCTCGACGATGGCCTGGTCCTCGAGCTGCAGCAGTCAGTCCCTGCACGACCCAATCATGCGAGCCCACGCGAGGTTTAGCCGAACATCGAGGTTCCACCCGACCGCGCTAGGCGTGTTATGAACGACGATCTCGTCGTCGGCGAGCATGCGACTGGCACGTCGCGATGGCTACCGGTCGATCCGTGCCTTCGCTTGTTTTGCGGCGTCCGCCGTCAGTCGTCCGAGCACGGCCGCTCGTGTCGCGGGATCCAGCGCCGCGATTTGATCCTCGATCTCTGCGACGGTCTGATCGGCCAGCGTCCGCGTCTCGCGAAGCTGCGCCGCCGCAGCCATCAGGGCCGCTGCGGCCGCGGCTAGCAGCGCGGCGCGCAAGATCGTCCGTGCCGTTGCGCTCATCGCCCATCCTCCTGTGGTCTCGATTCCCGACCGCAGCCTCAACGAACGCACGGACCAGCGCTGCACGCGAGCGTCGGGGGACTCGGTCTTTGGAGGGTCAGCCTGACGATGACGCGGCGGCGCGGGCGTCGGCCCACGCCCTGGCATCTATCGCATCGAGCACGGCCATATCGGCTTGATCGACGGCCCAGGCAGCGAAATCGAGCGCATCCAAGGCGTTATCCTCAGCGTTGTCGGCATCCCTTTGGGCGGCCTTGACGTCATGCTCGTCACGTTTGCGGTCGATGTCCTCCTGCATCTGACTCACTTTCGCCGAGACGTCCGCCCTTATCGCCGCCCACCGGCTTTGCGCCTTGTCAGCAGCCGCCGCAGCCTTCGCGTTCGCCTCGTCCTGTGCCCGAGCGGCATCGGCCTTCACCTTGGTGATTCGGTCGCGGACCTGTTCGTTGGTTTCGGTGCGTGCCGCCTCGAATGAACTCTTCAAATCGGCGACTCGCTTCTGCAGGGCATCGACCTTCTCGGATACGGTCATGAGAGCCTCCATCGGACGGCGGGCCCCTCGACGCGGTGCCCCGCGCCAGGCTCGTGAGGTCGAGAGCTAACCTCTCACCTGCACTCGGGGCGGTCAAGGCCGGCTCCGCCCTCGCGAAACCACCCCGGCCCTCGCTGACGGCGGCGCAGCAACCTGCGTGACATTAGTCAGCATGAAACGGCCGGGCGTTCCGCTGAGGGTTGCGACGTTCGCTCGAATCTGCCCCGTCGTCTTGCGGTCGATCAACGCAACAGAGCTGGGTCACGTCGCGCATCGAAGCGCCGACGCGGGCGCGCTGCGGTGTGCCCGGTAGCCACACGCTTGTGGCACGTGGTCATCGTTCAGATGCGATCAGACGAGGCCGTCCCGCTGTCGAGGTCGGTGCGATGAGGTCATTGCTCGCCGACGTCGCAGTCGGCGACATCTCATTTTCACGGCTGCGGGTTGTCCGCTTGCTCGCGGGCGTCATCAACGGTTCGGGCGGACTGTGCCCACAGGACCAACAGCAGCGCCACGGCGGCGATCAGCGCGGCGCCTTCGGCGAATGCGGCGACGGTTTTCTTGGTGTACCAGATGGGCTCATACATCGATGGGATGGGGCCGAGTTGGCCGATGTCGTTGTAGCGGTAGAGCAACAGCACCAGTAGTGCGGAGCCTGCGACCACGGCAGCGATCGCTGCGGTGTAGCGACGCGGCCGGACCACAAGTAGCAGCGCGGCGACGATGGCGATGGCGCCTTCGACTCGGAACAGGTCCGCCTGGCTGAGCGTGCTGGTCTTGATGAGCTCGTAGTTGCTGGCGAGATTGAAGTGCACGTAGGCATCGACCGTCAATCCG